>NZ_JAPPSO010000001.1:0-684879 GCF_036571585.1 Rhizobium sp. 268
GCTGAGCTTGGCGTCGAGGCTCGCGACCATGCCGCGGATCATCTGCTGACGGTCGCCGGCATTCATGTTTTCGGCCGCCGCCACATCCTGCTGCGTGGGATTGCCGGGGGCAGCCTGATTGGCGCCCGGGGGAGCCTGATCGGCGCCTCCCGGCGCACTGCCATTCATGGCGATATGCTGGTTGACCAGCGGCAGCCAGGGCGCATCGGCCGGAGATTGTTTCGCCAGCGCTTCGAAGGCCTGGCGCGCCTCGTCGCGTCGTCCTGCCTGCTCCATGCTGAGGGCGACGTAGAAGCGAGCGCGCGGATTGTCGGGTTCCAGCGTCAGCGACTGTTCCAGCACCTGCCGCGTCTCCTCCGTCACCACGCCGTCGGAGACCGCCATCAGCGTTTCGGCAAGGCCGTCGAGCCGAGCCGGGCTTGGGCCGAGCAGCCGGATGGCATTGCGGTAGGCCAGTTGCGCGTCGTTCACCCGCATGGTGCGCAGATAGATCGGCGCCAGCACGTCCCAGCCCTTGCCGTCATCGGGGCTCTCGGCCAGGTGCCGTTCCGCCTTGACGATCAGCACCGCCATGTCGTTGCCGGGATTTTCCAGCCGCGCTTCCAGCGGCTGCGAGGGCAGGTCCGGCCTGCCCGTCGTCAAGTAAAGACAGAGGCCGAGAAGCGGCAGCACCAGCAGCACGAAGGCCTCAGTGAAACGGTGATGCCGTGCAGGTTTCGGCGCCTCTTCCGGCCCGCCGGCGGAAACGGCGATCAGCCGACGGCCGATTTCGGCCCTGGCATAATCGGCTTCCTCAGGCGTGATCAGCCCGCCGTTGAGATCGCGGTCGAGTTCGCGCAGCTGGTCGCGATAGACCGCCGCCTCACCCGCACGGATATTCTCCGCCGCCTTCGCACCGCGCAGAAGGGGGTAGAGCAGGACGGCAGCGACGACTGCCGTCAGAACGGCAACGAGAATCCAGAACAGCATATCGGCCCAAATACGTGAAGCCGGCCGCCATTCCAACTGCCAAAGCCGGAATGACGAAGATTTGAGGCTATAAGCCGCAATTCACCTGATTTAGCCGAGCGGGGACCAGCTGCCATCCTCGTTGCGGCAGGCGGCACCCCGCACCACGGTGTCCTTGCCGTCGACGGTCAGTGTATGGGTATATTGCCGGCAGTTTTGCGAACCGACCTGATAGGGTGCGGCGGCGACCACCTTGCCGGTGACGTCCTTGCCGGTCCACAGCATCGGCTGCCCGACGGCAGCACCCTCCAGCGCCCGATATTCGGCCTCGAGTGCCCGCTGCTTGTCGCTATCACCAAGCGTCACGCCGCTGCGGCCGACAAGGCCGCCCTGCAGCGCGGTGAGGAAGGCGGCCGAGGCCGAGGGCTTGCTCGAAAAAATGCCGCGTGAAGCAGCACCCTTCGTCGTCGTGCAGCCGGTGAGGGCGACGGCGACGAGAAGAGCAGAAGCGATCATGCCTTGCGAGCGTAAAATCATTGCGTCGAACCACGATCAGGGGTCAATTTCAGCCGATCGAAGTGCAGCGTCCCCGTGTCAGCATTAAGGCAAAGCATGCTATACATTTGCCAGTATCTTTGTGACATCAAGCAGTTGCTCATGCAACATCCTTTGTGATGCCGGGCAGGATAAGCTTTGCCTTGAGCCCGCCCCATTCGCCGCGGGAAAGCTCGAGCCGTCCTTGATACTCACTTGATATCTCGGTGACGATCGACAGGCCAAGCCCGGTTCCGGGCTTGCTCTCATCGAGCCTGCGGCCGCGCTTCAGTGCCTCGCGGATCTGATCGGGCTCCAGGCCCGGCCCGTCATCCTCGACGGCGAGTTCCACCCAGTGGCGGCGGGCGCTTGCCTCGGCGCCCCTGACGTCCTCGCCGGCCTCGACGGCGGAAAGCCGGACCTTGCTCTTGGCAAAACGGGCCGCATTCTCCAGGAGGTTGCCGACGGTCTCCTCGAGATCCTGCTGCTCCATGGCGACGGCCAGATGCGGTGGCGAGACGACGAGATCGAATTCGGTATCGACGTTCAGCCGGCGCATGACGCGCACCAGCCGCTCCAGCGCCGGCTCGGCATCGGTGCGGGCGAGCACGGATTCGCGCTGCGCGGCGATGCGGGCCCGGTTGAGATAGGACTGCACCTGGCCCTGCATCGATTCCGCCTGGCTGCGCACCAGTTCGCCGTGGGATTTTTCGAGCACGCGCGCCTCATTGAGGAGAACGGCGATCGGCGTCTTCAGCGAATGGGCGAGATTGCCGACCTGCATGCGGGCCCGCTCGACGATGCGGCGGTTGCTGTCGATCAGCGCGTTGACCTCATTGGCAAGCGGCAGAATCTCGCGCGGGAAGTCGCCCTTCAGCTGCTCGCTCTCGCCGGCGCGGATGCGCTCCAAGGCGGCACGCGCCTTGTCGAGCGGCTTCAGGCCATAGAGAATCGCCAGCGCATTGACGATCAGGCTGCCGACGCCGAAGCCGGCAAGCGCCAGATAGAGACTGTGGGAAAAGGTACGCACGTCGTCCTCGACGACATCGACATTGCCGGTGACGCGGACGCGCGCCGCGCGCCCGTCGGTGTCGAGCACGACTTCGGTTTCGGCCACCTGCACGCGGTTCCCGGAGGCATCCGTCACCTGGTAGTAGCGTTCGTAATTCTTGTCGAAGGGCGCCTCGACGACCGAGGGCACCGGAATGAGCGCCGAGCCGAGCGAGGGCGACACCAGCGGCGCTGTCGTATAGGTGCCGAGCGGCTCCACCACCCAATACCAACCGGTCTTCGGCTGGGCAAAACGCAGGTCGCCGAGCTGCGGGCTGCCGCTGAGCGCGCCCTGATCGCCTATCGTCACCGAGTTGATGACGTTATAGAGCTGCGCCCGCAAGAGATCCTGGAAACCGCGCTCGGCGCTCTTGCGGTAAAGCGTGGAGATCAACAGGCCGATCACGACAAGCGCCACCGTCGACCAGACCGTGGTCAGCAGCAAGACACGTGCAGTGAGCGACTTAATTCGCATGTTTCGGCGCTTGAATGCGGTAACCGAGACCGCGCACCGTTTCGATCAGATCGACGCCCATCTTCTTGCGCAAACGGCCGACAAAGACCTCGATCGTGTTGGAATCGCGGTCGAAATCCTGGTCGTACATGTGCTCGACCAGTTCGGTGCGCGAGACGACCTCGCCCATGTGGTGCATGAGATAGGCAAGCAGGCGGTATTCGTGCGAGGTCAGCTTCAGCGTGGTACCGTTGACCGTCGCCTTCGAGGATTTTGTATCGAGCCGCACCGGGCCGCAGATGATCTCGGAAGAGGAATGCCCGGCCGCACGCCGGATCAGCGCCCGAATGCGCGCCAGCACTTCCTCGACATGGAAGGGTTTGGTGACGTAGTCGTCGGCGCCTGCGTCGATGCCGGCGACCTTGTCGCTCCAGCGGTCGCGCGCCGTCAGAATCAGCACCGGCACGCCGCGGCCGGCGCCGCGCCATTTTTCAAGAACGGTCACTCCATCCAACTCCGGCAGGCCGATATCGAGAATGATGGCGTCATAAGGTTCGGTATCGCCGAGGAAATGGCCTTCCTCGCCGTCGAACGCCTGGTCGACGACATAGCCCGCCTCCTTCAGCGTGTCGGCCAGCTGCCGGTTCAGATTGACGTCGTCTTCGACTACCAGAATACGCATCGGTCCGCCTTCGTCCGCTTCAAATCGATCTGTCCTGAATAGACCGATTCCGCCTACATCGGAACCTTTACCGTCACCTTGCGTGGACGCTGTCCGTTGCCCGATACCAGAACGGTGATGATGCAGGTATCGCCCACCGGCTGCACGGAGAGAAGCTGGCCGCCCGTCTGCTCGACGACCTGGGCTGCCGCGGCGCTGCAATCGCCTGCTACGCTATGAACGAGGGTGCCCGCGCCATCCGGTGAAGGCGCCGATACCACCAATCCGGCGGCCAATGCTGCGACGCTCAGAGGAAAGGCCATGTGCTATGCTTTCAAGGTAATGCCAACGTGGCCCGAATATGTACTCACGCGACCTGAATGGCAAATGAATGCGCTGTAATGCAGGGCGTTTAGAACCATTCTCGACTGCTGGCGGCAGCGGCTGAAACCCGCCGCCGCGCCTGCGTTCGGCGGCCATCTTCGCGTGGGAAAAGTCTGCAGCGCTAGGCACGCACGGAGTGCCGAGCGCGGACGAATAGCTGGGCGCCGCGGACCGCCGGGATTGCGATCGCAGCTTTTGCCGACCGGTCGAAGCTGTTATGTCCTTGCTGTTTCCGCATTCAGGTCATTTCAGCACCAATGCCAAATTATTTCCGCTTCCGCTCGGCGCAGACGGTCACCGTGCTTGCCATCACCCAGGTGATCGGCTGGGGCACGACGTTCGATATGCTCGGGGTGATGGGCCGCATCGTGGCGCCCGCTCTCGGCCTGCCGAACGAGGTGGTGTTTGCCGGCCTGACGATCATGATGATGATCAGCGCTTTCGTTGGTCCCGCGACCGGACGCTGGCTCGCCCGCTATGGCGCCGCCCGTGTGCTTTCGGCCTCATCGCTCATCTTTGCGCTCGGCTTGCTTCTGCTTTCAGCCGCAAACGGCATCATGCTTTATGCCGCCGCCTGGGTCGTCATCGGCATCGGCGGCGCCTGCGGCCTTTCGGCACCGGCCTATACGGCCGTCGTCGAGCGCGAAGGGGCGAACGGCAAACGCGTCATTGCCATCCTCATGCTGTTCACCGGGCTGTCGAGCACCGTCTTCTGGCCGATCCTCAGCCTGCTGAACGAAACCGTGGGATGGCGCATCACCTTCCTCCTCTGTGCCGGCCTGCAATTCTTCGTCTGCCTGCCGCTGCATCTTTTCGCCCTGCCGAAACCGATCGTAACGCATATCGAAAGCGGCGCGGCAGACATTGGCCCGGTTGCGCTGTCGAAGGCGGCACGGCGCAAAGCCTTCCTGCTGATTGCGGCGGCGACGACGATCTCGACCTTCATCACCTTCGGCATCTCGCCATCGCTGCTCGAAATCTTCCGCCAGTCCGGCGTTTCGCCGGCCTTCGCGCTGCAGCTCGGCGCGGCACGCGGCGTGCTCGGCATCTCGGCGCGTTTCCTCGACATGCTGCTCGGCCGGCGCGGCAACCCCATGCTGAGCGCGGTCATGGGCATCGGCTTGATGATGGTCAGTTTCCCGATCATGCTGGTCGCCGGTTCGTCGACACCGCTGCTCGTCACCTTCGTTCTGCTCTACGGCTTCGGCGCCGGCGTCATGACCGTCGCCCGCGCGCTTCTGCCGCTGGCCTTGTTTTCACCTGCCGAATACGGCCTGCAATCGGCCCGGCTGTCGCTGCCGCAAAACCTCGCCAACGCCATCGCTCCAGTCATCTTCACCGCCATCCTCGACCGCGCCGGCGCCGGGCCGGCCCTCATCGCCTGCGCCGTTCTCGCGGCCTTGTCGCTGACCTTCGTGCTGATATTGATGGCGATGGTGCGCGGCGCCCACGCATCGCAGCCGAGCCCTGTCGTTTCATAAGAGCCCGGCCAGCCTGCGGCGTTCTCTGTCAGCCATTCTTAAGGTGCCTTGATTATCATCTATCCTTAGAAGGGCACGCGTTCGCTACGCGCGCCGCCACCAAGGCCGGAAGACGATCAATGAGCAGCCGTTTTTGGCGAATCTTTTAAATCGCTTGCAGCTTCTTTTTCGAAGGTTGAGTCCGGCGGCTCAGAAGTTGAGTCAGCTTTCGCGCGATATCACCGCGGCAGATCACTTGTCCATTTGAAACTATGAAGAATGTGCTCGGCATCCCCAAGGCTTTAAGCTCACAGGGGCCGTTTCACTGCCGTGCGGCTGTCGTAGTCGGCGGCGATGCGCTTTTCACGAAGCGGCCGCACCCGCTCGATCGAGAGCTGATAATCCGGATGGGCCTTGTAAGCGGCAAGTGCTGCCTCGTCGTCAAATTCGCCGTAGACCACGAGGTCGATCTCGGTGCCCAGCTGATCGGTCTTCACATTGGTGCCGATTTCCAGGAGCCGCGCATGCGGAATGGCGGTCAGGATCGAAAGCCCGGCCCTCACCTCCTGCAAATGCTCCTCCTGCACTGTGAAGAAGACGATATGGCGGATCACGCGAAGCTCCTGTCAAGTTTCAGAGGGTCAGCCGCGCGATAACACGCGAGCCCCAGGCCTTCAACCGCGCGATCACGCCATGCGCAGCATTGGGACGCATCGCCGCATGGAAGGCCATGGCGTAACCCGCGAGCTTTTCCGCCCGGTCGGTGCCATTGACGATGCGCCGCGCGTTCACCCAGTCCTCGGTCGCCCCGTTCAGGTGATCGGCAAGCTTGTGGCCGGTAAAGCTGCCCTGCAGCATACCGTCGATCAGGATGGTCACCGCCGCATCCATCTCCATCGCCCGGTCGGGATCGGCAACGAGGTCGATACCCGTCAGCACGCTCATCGCCTCATAGTTCCGCTTGTGGGTGAGCTGCACCAGGCCGCGCCCGAGCCAGCTGCGGCCATCTTCATCGGGCCGCCAGTAGGGCGTCTTTACCCAGGAAAGCCGGCCTGCGGCAAAGGCCGTTTCCAGGATCTCGACGGCGCGGGCATCGCTTTGCGCCAGCGTCTCGCGAACCGGCTGCATCGTATAGGCGGTCTCATGATAGGCGGTGGCGAGGATATAGGCGAGCCACCGCCGGTCGGCATGCGGAAACCGCTCTTCCCAGGCGTCGAGAATCGCCGTGATGCCCACTACCTGAGGATGCGTCAGCTCTCCCTTGAAGAGTTCGCTCTTCACCGCATCGAAAAATAAACTTCGGTCCATGTGGACGACCATTCCGCGCTTCCCAGAAAACATCGTGGTTAAAACCGCCTTAATCGATTAAAATCCATTTAATCGTTTAAAGTCTTTAAGCCACTGATTTACACACCTTTTATCTTGTGCAATGCATCTTCTTGCCCTGAAGCCTTGCCGCGAATAGAGGAGACTTCCGATGCAGACGCCTGCCACTCCGCAAACCACCATTCCCCAGCACCTCGTAGACCAGATGGAAAACGAATGGCGCCAGATTCGCCTTGAACGGGAAAATCCGCGCCCGGCCCAGCAGCCTCAACAGCAACGCTGAGAGATACAGGCAAAGCGGCGCGGATGTAAGGCCAGCCCTCATCGCGTCGCAGCCTCAAACCGCTTCGCCAGCGTTTCCAGCGAGCGGATAAAGATCCTTTCGTCTCCCAGCGCCCGCGCCAACACCAGCGCGCCTTGAATGCCGGCGACGCCCTCCTCGGCGAGCGCTTGCGCCTCGTCGTCAGAATAGCCTGCCCGGCTCAACGCCGAACGCACGGCGCCGATCCAGCGGATGAAATAGTCGCCGATCGCCGCCGAAAACCGTTCCCTCGTGTCGTCAAGGGCGAAGGCGCCGACGAGGCAGATGCGGCGGCCGGATCTGAAGTAATCATTCACATTGACCCACATCGCCGCGATCGCCTGACGGGCGTCATCCTGTCTCAGCGGCCGATAGATCGCCTGCTCGAACCAGGCGTCGATTTCGGCAAGCACGGCGTTAGCCATCTCCTCCTTGCCGCCGGGAAAGAAGTGGTAAAGGCTCCCCTTGCCGAGGCCGGTGCGTTCGGTGATGCGGCTGAGAGACGTCCCCTCATAGCCGAGTTCGCGGAAGATTTCCGCCAGCAGCGGCACGATGTCGGCGCGTTCGTAGACGGTCTTCACCGGCGGAGTTTCCTTGGCCTCGCTTGCGTCAAAGGCCAAGCTCGGTCAGGCCGGGATGATCGTCCG
This sequence comes from Rhizobium sp. 268, assembly GCF_036571585.1. NCBI lineage: Bacteria > Pseudomonadati > Pseudomonadota > Alphaproteobacteria > Hyphomicrobiales > Rhizobiaceae > Rhizobium > Rhizobium sp. 268. The sequence goes on from NZ_JAPPSO010000001.1 coordinate 7,766, forward strand.
GCCGCCGGCCGAGTGGCCAGTGGTACTTGCGCTCCGATTCTCGGATCGGCAGGTCGTTGATGCAGGCGAAGCGGCGCTGCATCAGGCCGGCGGCATCGAATTCCCAGTTCTCATTGCCATAGGAGCGGAACCAGTTGCCGCTGTCATCGTGCCATTCATAGGCGAAGCGCACGGCGATGCGATCGTCGGTGAAGGCCCAGATCTCCTTGATCAGCCGGTAATCCAACTCCTTCGCCCATTTGCGGGTGAGAAAGGCAACGATCTCGGCGCGGCCGTTGACGAATTCGGCGCGGTTCCGCCAGCGGCTGTCCGGCGTGTAAACGAGCGAGACGCGCTCGGGATCGCGGCTGTTCCAGCCGTCCTCAGCAAGGCGGACTTTCCGGGTGGCGGTCTCAAGGGTGAAAGGCGGGACGAGGCTGGACATAGGCGCTCCTGTACTGAACGGCAATGATTGTACCGATTGGTACAATGATATGCAAGACGGCCGGGGCAGCGTTTTGCAGCTCCTCACCCGCGGGCGCGCCGTAGCAGATCGGCGCTCTCCTTCTTCCATCGTAGCGGCAAGGCATCCGGGCGCAGCACGATCTGTTCCGGCGTGAACCGCCACAGCCGTTCCGCCCGTTCAATGCTGGCGACTTCGGGCGAATCCAGCAGCACCTCGACCTTTCCCGCCAGTTGCAGCATGTCGCCGGTTTCAAAATCGACGAAGACCAGCCCGGCCTTCGGGTTGACCAGAAAATTGCCGAGGGTGTTGAAGAACCGATTGCCGGAAAAATCGGGAACGGTCAGCACCCCATCGGCACCGACATGTACGAAGCCGACGTCGCCGCCGCGATGGGAAACGTCAACCTGCCGCTCGCCATTGTCGCGATCGACATAGGAGGCGACGAAGAAGGTATCGGCGCCCTCGATCATCCCGCGCATGCGATGGTCGAGTTGACCGGGATGCAGCGGCACCACCTCTGTCGGCCTATCGGGATCGCGGACAAAGACGGAAGAGCGAGGCTGGATATATTGCGGGCAATTGCCGAAGCTCTGGCCGACGCGCAGGCGGAAGGCTTCGGCATCCGTTCGGCGAATGACGCCGTTCAGCCGGTTGCGCCGCCGGGTCTCGAGCTGGATGCCGAGCATGGCGATCGCGTCGCCATCCTCCATGCCGGCATCGACCGGATCGGCCGGATCGCGCGGCAGGTCGACATCGAGGCTCTCCGGATCCGGAGAGGACATGAAACCCGGTCGCGCAGCCCGCACCGTTGCCCAGACATCGCCTTTGGCATCGACAGCGCCGAGCACTATGAAGGGCAGCATCGGAAAAAATGCGCGGTGCTGTTCGGGCATCGCCTTGCGGACGAAATTCCGGCCGGGTCCATCCATGCGTTCGACGACCCCGACGCTGCGCTGCATGGCGAGTTCGCCCCGATGCCAGGGTGACGTCGCGTCGTCTCTTGTCTGCTCCAGCATGACGGCCTCCTTGCGGGCATAATTTGGGAAACCGGGACGGTGATCCGTCCCGGCGCAGTCTCACGCGGCAAGGCCGATCTTCGTCTTGCGAAAGCCGACGAAACCGGGCAGCGCCTCGATGCGGGCAAGCCAAGCGCGAACGCTTGGATAGGCCGAGATGTCGACATTGCCTTCTGGCGCATTGGCGATGTAGCTGTAGAGCGCGACGTCGGCGATGACAGGATTGTCGCCAAGCAGGAAAGTGCGGGCGGCGAGCTCTGCCTCGATCAGCGCCAGAATGCGATGCGCCCGGGCGATCACTTCATCGGTGCGGAAATCGGCGCCGAAAACGGTCACCAGGCGGGCGGCGCACGGTCCATAGGCGATCTCACCCGCAGCAACCGAGAGCCATTTCTGTATTCGCGCCGCGGCCAATGCCTGTTCCGGCAACCAGTCGGTGCGGCCATATTTGCGCGCGAGATAGACGAGGATGGCAGAGGAGTCGGCAATGACCGCTCCATCGTCGTCGAGGACCGGCACCTGGCCAAAGGGATTGAGCTTCAGAAATTCGGGCGCCTTGTGGGCGCCCGCCGCCAAGTCGACCTCGACCAACTCATAGGGCACGCCAAGCAGCGACAGAAAAAGGTGAACCCGGTGCGAATGGCCGGAAAGCGGGTGGTGGTAGAGTTTCATGATGGTTTCCTTTGGTCTTCCCCATCGACGGGGATTGAGGATGGCCGCCTGCGAACCATCTGCGGGGAATGTATTGCCTTCCATTTGATTGCAGTAGAATGCTAATCTGGAAGGCATATTCCCATTTTTCGGAAGGATAAAATGGACCGCCTCGACGCCATGACCGTGCTTCTCGCCGTTGTTGAACAGGGCAGCCTATCCGCCGCCGCCCGGCATTTGCGGTCGCCGCTCGCCACCGTCAGCCGCAAAATTTCCGAGCTGGAAGCCCATCTGAACGCCCAGTTGCTGCAGAGAAGCAACCGGAAGATCACGCTAACGGAGGCCGGCCGCTCCTATGTGGAGGCGGCGCGGGAAATTCTCGATCGGGTGGAAGAGGCGGAACGGACGGCGGCGGGCGAATACAGCGTGCCGAAGGGCGAGTTGACGATGACCGCACCGATCGTCTTCGGGCGGCTGCATGTCCTGCCCGTGGTGGTGGACTTCCTCAAAGCCTATCCCGATATCAATCTGCGGCTGATGCTTGGCGACCGGCTGTCGAACCTCGTCGAGGATCACATCGATGTGGCGCTCCGGATCGGCAACCTGCCAGACAGCAACCTGATCGCCACTAGGCTCGGCGCGATGCGCCGGACGGTCTATGCCAGCCCGGATTATCTCGCACGGCAGGTCACACCTCGGCATCCGGGCGATCTCGCCGCGCATCACTGCATCACCTTCGACGGCATGGCCTCGACGCTGAACTGGACATTCACGGAGGGAAAACGCGATCTTACCGTGCCGATCCGCTCACGGCTTGCCGTCAACACCGCCGAGGCTGCGGTCGATGCGGCGGTCGCCGGCCTCGGGATCACCCGGGTCCTGTCCTATCAAGCCGCACGCGCTGAGACGGCCGGCCTGCTTACGCCACTGCTTGCCGATTTCGAACCGCCGCCGGCACCGGTGCATCTCGTCTATCCCGCGCAGGGATTGGTGCCCCTGAAATTGCGGGCGCTCATCGATTTCGCCACGCCGCGCCTGCGCGCCACGCTCAACAGATCTCAGGCTAGTTTACCCTCTTCCGCCTTGTAGAAATACTGGCTGGCGACCAGCCAGCCCTTCAGCGGCCGCAATGGCGGAATGCAGGTGGCGAGCATGAAGGGGCCGGTGACCAGAAGCTGCACCCAGATCGGCGCGGCAAACGCCACCTCCAGCCAGACGCCGAGCAGCACGCTCGGGATGCAGGCAAAGCAGATGACGAAAAAAGCCGGACCATCGGCCGGATCAGCAAAGGAATAATCGAGGCCGCAAGCCTCGCATTCCGGCTGCAGCGTCAGGAAGCCGTTGAACATATGGCCCTGGCCGCAGCGCGGGCAGCGCCCCCTGATGCCGGTCTGCAGCGGAGGAAGCGGGGGATATTCGGTTTCCATGACGATCACACCTTGTTCTGCGCCGGCATCAAGCCAATCAATGCCGATAAATGTATGCATTCAATATAAATACATTTTTCGGACATTGCCAGTCAACTCGTCAGAATGTCGCAGAGTTCCGCAGGCCGGGCCGACCGCGTTTGTCTGAAGGGCTTAGCTGCGGCGTTTGCGGCTCAGAAGAACGAAGCCGCCATTTCCGGCGGCCCCTCCAACGCATGGGCCATGAAATCCAGTGCGCCTTGCAGCTTCTCCCGGCTGATCGGGCCGCCGAGGCAGACACGCACGGCCTCGGGCGCGGCGCCCTCGACCGTAAAGGCGTCGCTTGCCACGACGCCGATGCCGGCGGAGCGCATGTGGCTGCCGAAGGTGGAGCGGGTCCAGCCGTTGGAGAGCGGCAGCCAGATGTTGAAACTGAGCGGATCGGCGCGGTAGCTGCCTTCAGGCAGGAGGGCGGCGACCATCTGCTGACGGGCGGCGGCTTCCGTGCGGATGAAGCGCAGGATCGCATCGGCCGTGCCGTCTTCGATCCAGCGGGTGGCGAGCGCCAAGGTCAGCGGCGAGGCCATGACATTGTTGGCGCGCATGGCGCTGACGAAGGGCCACACGGCCTTGCTATCAGGCGCCACGACATAGGCAAGACGCAGGCCGGCACCGATGCATTTCGCCAGCCCGCCGATATGCCAGGTGAGATCTGGCGCCGTTGCCGCAAGCGGCGACGGACCTTCCAGCGGAATGAAGCCGTAGGCATCGTCTTCGACGATCGGCACGTGATATTTGCGGGCAACCGTAGCGATTTCTTCGCGGCGCCTAGCGGGGATGGTCAGCGTCGTCGGGTTTTGCAGCGTCGGATTGAGATAAAGCGCCTTCGGCTGCGACCGCTCGCAGGCTCTCGCAAAGGCGTCCGGCAGGATGCCGTCCTCGTCCATCGGCAGGCCGGTCAGATTGAGCCGCAGCTGGGCGGCGATCGAGCGCATGCCGGGATAGGTGATGATTTCCGAGAGCACGGTCTCGCCCGGTTTTGCCAGCAGGCCGAAGATCGCCAACAGGGCCGGATGGGCGCCAGGCGTGACGAAGATGCGCTCCTGCGAGGGCACCAGCCCGCGACGGCTGAGCCAGGAGGCAGCAGCCTCCTTGTCCATGCCGGAGCCGCCGAAACCCTGGTAGCGCAGGAGCGGAATGAGGTTCGCCGTCACCGCCGACATGCCCTCGCGCATGCGGGCGATCAGCTCGGGATCATCCGGTTCCGGCGGCATGTTCATCGAGAAATCGACGATGGAGGCGCGGCGAGGATCGGGCGCGGCGTCGGGCGCGAATCCCTGGCGCTCCTTGTCCGCGCCACCGGTGACGAAGGTGCCTCGGCCGACATGCGAATCGACAAGCCCGCGCTTCTGCGCCTCGACATACCCTCTCGCCACCGTGGTGAAATCGACATTCAGCCGCTTGGCGAGTTCGCGTTGCGGCGGCAGCCGGTCGCCGGCCACAAGGTGGCCGCTGCGCAGATCCATTTCGATCACATCGGCGATCGCCATATAACGCGGGCTGCTGCTTCGCCCGAGATCGGGATGCCAGTCTTTCATGTCGTCATCCGTGCAGCTTGAGTCTTGATGGGATTGACTGTATATTGTTGCACGATGACGCTGTCACGAAAAATGTCGTATGCAAGACTTCGGTACGGCGATGAATGGCGTGGCGCAGTCCCCAGGGGTTGGAAATTCCATCGGCCATAGCCTTGCCTCCGCCCGCCCATCTTCTTACCTATTCAAGACAGAGTGCGCGAGATTTCGGCCTTTCGCGCCGGCGCTCTGTCAGGATGAAAGCATGAATATCGATCCAATTTTGCGGTCACTCGTGGCCGTTCGTTCTTCCATCCCGGAAGATGCCTTCACAGCAGAGACGCTGGGCACTGTCCGGGAGGGCAGTGGCGTGGTCATTCGCGACAATGGGCTGGTGCTGACCATCGGTTATCTCATCACCGAGGCCGAAGAGGTCTGGCTGACCACCAATGACGGGCGTGTCGTTCCCGCTCATGCACTTGCTTACGATCAGGAAACCGGCTTCGGCCTGGTGCAGGCTCTCGGGGCTCTCAATGCGCCGGCGGTGGATCTCGGCGACGCGGCAAACGCCAAGGCCGGCGATGCCGTCGTGCTTGCCGACGGCATCGGAGAATTCGTCGAGGCAAACATCGTCGCCCGGCAGGAATTCGCCGGCTACTGGGAATATCTGCTTGATGAGGCGATTTTCACGGCGCCGGCACATCCCTCATGGGGCGGTGCGGCGCTGATCGGTTCGGACGGCAAGCTTCTAGGCATCGGTTCGCTTCGCCTGCAAATGAGCCAGGGCGACGAGGTCGCCGATATCAACATGATCGTGCCGATCGACCTTTTGACTCCGATCCTCGACGATCTGTTGAACCGCGGAAGCGTCAACAAACCGCCGCGGCCCTGGCTCGGCGCATTCTCCGCCGAGAGCAATGGCGGCGTGGTGGTGATGAGCGTTGCCGAAGGCGGCCCGGCCGCCCAGGCGGGCCTGCGGCAAGGCGATATCATCTCGGAGATCCGCGACGAAGAGGTCGATGGCCTGGCCGATTTCTACCGCAAGGTCTGGAGCAGCGGCCCGGCCGGCGCCGAGATTCCGATGCGGATTCTCAGGAACGGCCGGGAAGCCTGGCTGCGCATCAAGTCCGCCGACCGCAACAATTTCCTCAAGAAGCCGCAGCTGCAGTAGGTCGCCGACCGCCGCCAAATGCGCTTTCCGCTTGCGCGAATTCTACCGGCGGAGATCTCCGGTGATCCAGCCGATCGCGGCCTTCACCCGTCGCGGCACGAATTGCCGCGACGGGTGAACCGCATGGATCGGCAGGCTGTATTTTTCCCAATCGGCAAGCACTTCGGTCAGCCGCCCGGCGGCGATGTCTTCCTCTACCAGGACCAGCGGCGCATAGACGAGGCCGGCGTCTTCCACCGCGGCAACGCGCATGGCTTCGCCATTGTCGATACCGATATTGCTGTTGATCTTTGCCGCCAGTACCCGTCCATTTTGATCTTCGAAATGCCATTGATCGCGCGGGACGAGGTTGAGGCTTAGGATGCAGCGGTGCTCTTGCAACTGCTCGGGATGGGTCGGGGTGCCGTTCTTGCCGAGATAACCTGGAGAGGCGCAGCAGACGAAGCGATAGGTGCCGATCCTTCTTGCGATCAACGAAGATGGCCGCAGATGCGCCACTCGAATGGCAAGGTCATAGCCTTCGGCGATCAGATCGACGTTCCGGTCGGTCAGATTAAGCTCCAGACTGACCGCGGCATGCTGATTGGCAAAGCGAGCAATGGACGATGCCAAGCGCTTCACGCCGAGCGTCGTCGGTCCGCTGATGCGGAGGTGGCCGGATATTTCATGGTTGTCGGGGCCGGCAATATCGTTCAGCTGCTCCAACTCATCGATGACCCTGCTTGCTCTCTCCAGAAATCTCAGGCCGATCTCGGTGAGCCTCTGGGTTCGCGTGGTGCGCTCGATCAGCTTGACACCATAATCTGTTTCCAAAGCCTGAATGCGCCGGCCCACCATGGCGGGCGAAAGGTTGAGCCTGGCGGCAGCTTTGGCGAAACTGCCAGCCGTCGCCACGGCTACAAAGGTCTTCAAATTGGTGAGATCTGTCATTCGATACTTTTATGCAATTATATTCCGCCATTCAATGCCATTTATGATGTGATCGCGGTCGGATATATCGACGTCATTCAACTCGATGAAGGAACCGACCATATGAAAACCGCTATTATCGGAACTGGAAACATGGGTGCCGGCTTGGCGCGTCGCCTGGCAGGCAAGCGCGAGCTCATCCTCGCATCGCGCAATGAGGCCGCGGCAAAGTCGCTTTCCGAGGAGATCGGCGCGACGAGCGCATCGATCTCTTCCGCCGTGGCCGAAGCCGATGTTCTGGTCGTCGCGCTGCCTTATGCCGCGGCGCTCGAATTTGCCGAAACCGCAGCATTGCAGGGCAAGATCGTCATCGACATTACCAATCCGCTCAAGCCTGATTTCTCCGGCCTGCTGTTCGGTCACGACACATCTGCAGCCGAAGAAATCCAGCACAGGGCCAAAGGCGCCAAGGTCGTGAAGGCCTTCAATACCATCTTTGCCGAGCTGTTTGCGGCTTCCCCAAAGCACAGCTCCACGATACCGGTCTTCCTGGCCGGGGACGACAATGCTGTCGAAACCGCCGCAGCGCTGGTGAAGGATGCCGACTTTGCTGTCGAGAAAACCGGCTCGCTCGATGCCGCTCGCCTGCTCGAACCCTTGGGGATGCTGAATATCCGCCTTGGTTACGGCCTGGGCCGCGGTACCGGGATCGCCCCGAAATGGGTCGCCATCGACGGCTGAGATCACGGCTGGTCTCCGCCCATGCGGGGCCAGTCATTCCTGCTTCCTGATTGAACGGCTGACCGAGTCGCTGAAAGGATCGCCTAAATCATTGAGCTGCCAAACCATATCGGCTAGACCCGTTCCTGACGTGAGACGGCGGTTGAAAGATGGTGGCGTCGTTCGAAGCCTGGGCAAACCTCTGTCGTCTGATTGGCTTCGCCATCGACAAACAGCGCGGCCTCGCCGCGGAAGATCGCGCCCTCTCCAGGCTGCGCCGGCGGCCTCTTTAGATCGTCAATGCACTGAGATAAGCGGATCGCCATCTGCCGCCTCCCGCGACGCGCGAGGACGCGTGCTGTCGTTGGCGACCTTCCTGTGCCCGTCGGCTGCAGCCTCGCGGATTTTCTGGAAGCGGTTGTCGCCAGCGTCTTCTGCGGCTGGCTGCGGGTCGCTCTTTTTTTGAAACGGATCATCGATCATTCCTGCGTCAACAGAGGGAGCGCCCCGCACAGGTGGCGGAGCGCTCTCGAAAACAGTGTCAGGCGGCAAGCGTGGTGGCGCAGGCTTGAACACTCCGACTGTCGGGTGAGGTCTGCCCAGGCATGGTGGCCCAGCCGCCGGCCTCAACGAACTGACGCTGCTTGTAGCCGTCGGTGATCGCCTTGAACTCGGTAAGCTTGGCGGCCGCATCCGGCGCTGCTTTGAACCGCTCGACGCAAATGGCCGACGCTAGATCTCCGCGTGCAACGTCGCCGGCGGCGGCTGCCGCTTTGCTTGACGTGCCGCCTGTTACCCAACCGCCCCAGCTGAAGCCGATAATCATCGTGGCGATCGCCGTGACGACGCAGGCCCAGACGAGAAGCGTCTTGGATGGCTGGTAACTGTCGAAACGCTGGGTGATCGATGTTTTACTGCTGCTCTGCACGGACATTGGAATTCTCCCTGTCTATTGTTCAAGTTGCGCCGTCCGACGACGCCGGACCGGTTCAGGCTGTTCTCAGTATCCCATATCGCCCATGCCGCCATTTCCGGCTGCAGGGGCGGAGTCTCTTGCGGGAATGTCGGCGATCATCACCTCGGCGGTGATCAGCAGCGCCGCAATCGAACCGGCGTCCTGCAGAGCAGTGCGCACGACCTTGGCAGGATCGACGATGCCGGCCTCGATCATATCGACATAGGTCTCCGTTTGGGCGTCGAAGCCCTGATTGTCATTATTACTGCCCGCGAGTTTGCCGACGACGATTGAGTCCTCGAACCCGGCATTGTCGGCGATCTGTCGGATCGGGGCTTCGAGCGCCCTGAGCACGATCGAGATGCCCGCCGTCACGTCGGCGTTCTCCCCGGTCAGGCCCGTCAGGGCCGACTTGGCGCGCAACAATGCCACGCCACCGCCGGGCACGATGCCCTCTTCGACCGCCGCACGGGTGGCGTTCAGCGCATCGTCGATGCGGTCCTTCTTTTCCTTGACCTCCGTCTCGGTCGCGCCGCCGACGCGGATGACCGCGACGCCGCCGGCGAGTTTCGCCAGGCGCTCCTGCAGCTTTTCCCTGTCGTAATCGGAAGTGGTCTCCTCGATCTGCGCCTTGATCTGCTGGATACGCGCATGGATGGCCGCTTTCTCGCCGGAGCCGTCGATGATCGTGGTGCTGTCTTTCTCGATCAGCACGCGCTTGGCGTGGCCGAGCATATCGAGCGTGACGTTGTCGAGCTTGATGCCGAGATCCTCGGAAATCATCTGGCCCGCCGTGAGCACGGCAATGTCTTCCAGCATTGCCTTACGGCGATCACCGAAACCCGGCGCCTTGACGGCTGCGACCTTCAGGCCGCCGCGCAGCTTGTTGACGACAAGCGTCGCCAGCGCTTCACCCTCGACGTCCTCCGAGATGAGGAGCAGCGGTTTGCCGGTCTGTACGACCGCTTCCAGGATCGGCAACATCGCCTGCAGGCTGCCGAGTTTCTTCTCGTGAATGAGGATATAGGGATCCTCCAGTTCCACGCGCATCTTCTCGGCATTGGTGACGAAATATGGCGAGAGATAGCCGCGGTCGAACTGCATACCCTCGACGACATCGATTTCGGTCTCGGCGGTTCGTGCCTCTTCGACCGTTATGACGCCCTCATTGCCGACCTTGTCCATCGCCTTGGCGATCATCTCGCCGATGGCGGCGTCGCCATTGGCGGCAATGGTGCCGACCTGGGCGATCTCGCCTGACGACTTGACCTTCATCGCCCGCGCCTTGATTTCCTTGACGACGGCGATAACGCCGAGATCGATGCCGCGCCTCAGATCCATCGGGTTCATCCCGGCAGCGACGAGCTTTGCGCCTTCGCGGAAAATGGAGGCGGCGAGAACAGTTGCCGTCGTCGTGCCGTCGCCGGCAAGATCATTGGTCTTCGAAGCCACCTCGCGCACCATTTGCGCGCCCATGTTCTCGAACTTGTCGGCGAGCTCGATCTCCTTGGCGACGCTAACGCCGTCTTTGGTGATGCGCGGTGCGCCATAGGCCTTGTCGATGACGACGTTGCGGCCCTTCGGGCCAAGCGTCACCTTGACGGCGTTGTTGAGCAATTCGACGCCGCGCAGCAGGCGGTCGCGCGCGTCGGTGGAGAACCTGATTTCCTTGGCAGACATGATATTTCTTCCCAGTTCGGTCTTGAGATGCTGGTCACAAATTCGACGCTCAGGCGGCTTTGTCGGCAGCCGCTTCGGTCTTTTCGACGATGCCCATGATGTCGGTCTCCTTCATGATCAGAAGGGTTTCGCCATCGATCGTGACCTCTGTCCCCGACCATTTTCCAAACAGGATGAGATCACCGACCTTGACATCAAGCGGGACCAGATTGCCGCTTTTGTCGCGGAGACCCGGGCCGACTGCGACCACTTCGCCTTGCTGGGGCTTCTCCTTGGCGGTGTCTGGAATGATGATCCCGCCCTTGGATTTGACATCGCCTTCCGCACGTCGGATGACGACGCGGTCGTGAAGTGAACGGAATTTCATAGAGGTCTTTCTGCTGCCGGCGCGTAGGGCGGCTGCAACTCATAAATAGCACTCGTGGCACTCGATTGATAGGAGTGCCAAGAAATATTATTCACGCAGGAATTTTTTTGAGATATTCAGGAAATCAATCCGACCGAGTATTTTGTAATAATCGGGAAGTGAATAGAATTTTTTGCGCCATCGCGTCCGATTTTATTTGAATGAACAAAGAGTTAATTTGGCGTTTTTCATAGATAAATCAGATTTTATCTTGATTTAAACGCAATCGAGGCGCAATGATAGGTCTCGTCGATTTAGCCGACCTGGCTTCGCGGTGTCAGAGACCTACGACCCGCCATCACCACTGAATTCTCGACAGCGATCCATAACGTCGTTCCGGCGTTGAGTTCGCCTGTTCCGATCCGGAATGAGCTTGGCGCTGACCGCGGATGTACCGGCAGCCTCGAGTTCGTCCGGTTCGGATCTCAATGATACAGGAAACATATCGGTGTATCCTGCGGAGGCCCGAGCCGTGACAAGTCGCACCACACAAACCGTCGTCCGCTTTTCATCCCCATTCCGCCTGCCCGGTTTCGACAGAGCGCAGCCAGCCGGAGAATACCGCGTCGATTATGACGAGGAATTGATCGATGGCGTCTCCAGGCTTGCCTGGCGACGGGTCGGCGCCTTCATCCACCTGCCGGCGATAGCCGCCCAGAGTTCGACGCAGCAAATGATGCCTATCCACTTGTCAGATCTCGAAACCGTGCTCGAAAAGGACCAAAAACCGTCATGACCGCTACGCGCATCCCGCAACGCAATGGACGCTCCATCCGGCGCGAGGCAGCAACACATATCTTCACGGTGGGGCAGACCGTCCGGGTGAAGGACGGGTTCTTCGTCGTTCCCTCCAAGCTCCCCGAAACATACCGTGTTACCGCCACGCTGCCTCTCAGAGGAAATGTGCTGCAATACCGCATCCGCAGTGACGATGAACGTCATGAGCGGGTCGTGACGGAAGATAGCCTGGAATCGGTAAACCTATCGCCCGCCGGCAGCGGCGCAACACTGATCGAGAGGACGTTTGGCCAAGGCCGCGGCCCGAATGACGAAAGGTTGACATCGTGAACAGCCATGGAGACGAAGCCGAACGAAGACGGAATGCCTTTGCCGTCCACACATGGGAAGCGCCCGGCCGCTACTCCATGGAGACCAAACACGACGGCCGGATCGAATCCGCCCGTTCGTGGACCGTCTATCGTGTTTCTGCAAGCGTTCCCGTGCACGCCGGCCATACGGAAGCCGGGGAAGACATGATGTCCTTCAATCTCCTCAACATAGGATATCGGAAGGAATGGCTCAGGCTGTCGGGCACCGCTCGGAGTGCTCGGAAGAGCCCGCCGGTCCAACCATGGCGCTAGCTTTTCTGAACCTAAGCCGTAGCTTCGATCCGGCGAGAAATGCTGTGCGCTTCGTGGGCCATGACGGCATGTTCCAGGTGTTGTTCTTCATCGAGGTTGGCGCGCTGGCGAAATCCGACGCCGCATTGCAAAGAACCGAGCCTTCGGTAACGAGGTGGCTATCCTCCTTCGACGCCCTGCGCAACTCCATTCAGGAGGTGGCGCACAAAGCCTACTCCTACCGCCGCCGCGCCTTGTATACTCTAACTGCGGCGGATTTCCGCTAGACGGATCCGGACGCGCGAGAACGCTCCATGTTGATCCGTTACGGCTATGAAATGACGCTGACCTGCCCGCAGCCGACCGCATTGGTATGTCTGTTGTCGGTGCATGAGGATCGTGCGGCCGACATCAGAGTTCCGGAAACGGTATTCACCACGCCCAATGTTCCCACTTCGACTTATCGCGACCTCTTCGGCAACCGCTGCCTTCGGCTGGTCGCCCCGACGGGCGACCTGACCATATGGGGCGATGCGACGATCGAAGACGACGGCAAACCGGACAGGTCGCTGCCAGGCGCCAGGGAACTCCCGGTTTCGGAGTTGCCAGACGATTGCCTCGTCTACCTGATGGGCAGCCGCTATTGCGAAACGGATCGTCTCAGTCAGATTGCGTGGGATATATTCGGCACCGTCGCACCCGGCTGGAGCCGCGTTCAGGCGATCTGCGACTTCGTTCACGGCCATATCCAATTCGACTACATGCAGGCGCGATCGACGCGGACAGCCTTCGAGGCGTTCCACGAACGCGTCGGCGTCTGTCGCGACTTTGCGCATCTGGCGGTGGCGTTGTGCCGTTGCCTCAACATTCCTGCCCGATATATCAATGGTCATCTCGGCGACATCGGCATTCCCGTCGTTGATCCAATGGACTTCAGCGCCTGGATCGAGGTCTTCCTTGACGGTGCATGGCATGCATTCGATCCGCGCAACAACACACCGCGGATCGGTCGCATCGTCGTCGCCCGCGGGCGCGACGCTGCCGACATACCGCTCATCAATTCCTTCGGACCGCATGTGCTGAAGGCGTTTCGAGTCTGGACCTATGAGATGACGGACCTGCAGCAGATGCAAAGCGTCTCCGAGGGCGCTGTTTAGAACGGATGCGGCAGCAGCCTCACCGCCCCCGAGCCGGACTCTGCCCTCCCCAAAACCACGTGACAGCGGCTGGGCTGAATCACCGGCCATGAATGAGCAGGCAAGCTGCGATGACGATGCAAGCCCATTCGTTGACTCGGGACGGCGGTTGAAAGATGTTGGCATCGTGCCATCTTGGGGATGAGCAATCCTTCGGGGATTGGCGAAAAAGGGAGGGAGTTTTGCGGCCCATGTTCGATCATGTCTCCATCGGCGTCAAAGACCTCGAAAGAGCCCGCCATTTCTATGATGCGGCGCTGGCGCCGCTCGGATATGAGCGCCTGTCCAATTCCGACACCATGATCGGCTATGGCCCGGAACGGGTCGGGCTCTGGGTGATGCAGGTCGAGCAGCCGGTTCTTGCCGATCTGCGATCCGGGCTGCATTTCTGCTTCGTCGCGCCTGATGAAGCCGCCGTCGATGCCTTTCACGCGGCAGCGGTCGCCTCCGGCGGCACTGATAATGGCGAACCCGGCATTCGGCCGGATTACGGGCAGTTCTATTATGCAGCCTTTATCATCGACCCGGACGGCTACCGTCTCGAAGCCTATTTCCATAAAGGCGAACTGTAATAGGCGCTAGCTCTGACGCAATTCCGGGCGGAAAATCGCTTCATACTTTTCCTGGAATTGCTCTACGCCGCAGCTCTCGATATCGAGACGCGGCAGCCGGAGGCGACGAGCGCCTCGCCGGCGACGTCGAGGAACAGGCGGCGGAACCAGCGCGCCCGGCCATCGGCCTGGTCGACGCGGCGATAGAGCATGGTTACCGGATCGGCCGGCAGCGAAAGCGGCGGCGCTGAGATCGTCAGTCCGTGCAATTGCGCCATGCAGCGTCCGATCGATTCCGGCACGATTGATATGGCCGGCATCGCCCGCAACGCCGTTGGCAGGGCGGAAAAGCGCGGCACCGTTGCCACCACACGCCTGACATGGCCGGTGCGGCTCAGCGCGGTGTCGATGCTGGTCGAGGCGTTGCCCTCGAACGAGACAGTGACATGGGCGACATCGGCGAAATCCTCAAGGCTCAGTGGCGCCTTCAGCTTGAGTTGAGCCTCATCGTAAATGCAGATCGATGCCTGATTGAACAGCGGCGCTCGGATGTGCCAGGAGGCTGGTTCGTCATGCACGGATACGCTGAAATCGAAGCCCCCCTCGTCCAGCCGGCGGGCGGCATCGCGCTTTTCGGAAGCGATGCCGATCAGCCGGGCGCCGGGTGAAAGCTGCAGCAGTCGGGCGGCAAGCGGGCCAAAAAAGGCCGATTCGAGATTGTCGCACATGCCGATGCGGAACTCGCCCTGCCAGCTTCCCGGATCGAAGTCGGCCTGCGGGCGAATAGCGCGCTCGATGCCCGAGAGCGCATCCTCGATTGCCGGAGCAATGGAAAGGGCGCGGGGCGTCGGCTGCAGGCCGCGACCGACACGCACGAACAGTTCGTCATCAAGTGTCTCGCGCAGCCGTCGCAAAGCGGCCGACAGGCCCGGCTGGCCGAGCAGCAACCGTTCGGCGGCGCGGCTGACATTGCGCTCCTGCATCAGCACCGAAAAGGCCAGCAGAAGGTTCAGGTCGATTTTGCGAAGCGTGGCATCATTCATCATCATGAGTAATACCTGGCATGGCTACTATCAATTTGCAATGAGGTAGGAAGATGTACATTTTTCCGTTCCCTGCCGTCCGCGCAACCTCCCTCGACGAGGCGGCAGCAAAAAAGGAACGTATCGATGACACTTTCCAAATCGAAAAGCGGAGCGGGGCTGGCATTGCTGCTGCTCTGCGCCGCCAATTTTCTCGACGCCATGGACGTCTCCACCATCGGTGTCGCGCTGCCCGCCATCCAGGCTGAACTGGGCATGGAAGCGACGTCGCTGCAATGGGCCGTCAGCGCTTATGTGCTCGGCTATGGCGGCTTTCTGCTGCTCGGCGGCCGGGTCGCCGACGTCTTCGGCCACCGCCGCGTCTTCCTCTGGTCGCTGGCGATTTTTGCTGCCGCCAGCATCGCCGGCGGCTTCGTCGACAGCGGCCCGACTCTGATCGCCGCCCGATTGATCAAGGGCATTGCGGCGGCCTTCACCGCGCCGGCAGCGCTTGCGCTGCTGCTCTCCGTCTTTGGCGAAGGAACTGCACGGGCAAAGGCGCTCGGCGTCTTCGCCTCGACCGGCGCGACAGGGTTCGTGCTCGGCATGGTGCTCGGCGGTGCTGCGACCATCCTCAGCTGGCGGGCAACGCTGGTCATGGGTGCGCCGGTCGCCATCCTGACGCTCTTTCTTGCGCCGCTGGCGCTGCCGGCAGACCCGAAAAGGACGGGGCCGCGGCCCGCTTTCGACTGGACCGGCGCGCTGACGATCACCCCCGGGCTGCTGCTCTTCGTCTTCGGCATCACCAATGCCGCGGCCGCCGGCTGGCAGGCTTTTGCGACCTGGGGCTCGCTGCTGGCATCGCTGGCGCTGATCCTGCTCTTCCTCGCAGTCGAAGCGCGCCACCCCGATCCAATGGTGCCGCTCGGCATGTTCCGCCGGGCGAAACTTCGGCACGCCAATGCGATTGCCGCCCTCTTCCAGGGCGCCTATGTCGGCTTCCAGTTCCTGGCGACGCTCTATTACCAAAACGTCCTCGGCTGGTCGGCCTTCACCACCGGCTTCTGCTTTGCGCTTGGCGGCGTCTTCGTGATGTTCCTGGCGCCCCGTTTTGCAAGCCTTGCACAAAATCGCGGCGCTACCAGGCTGATGGCGGCAGGTGTCGGCCTGCAGGCCTTCAGCTACGTCTTCTGGGTGACCGCACTCGGGCATGTCGACGCGATCCTGCTCGTGCTGTTTTCGCAGATCCCGCTCGGCCTCGGTTATGCACTGACCTACCCTTCGGTGCAGGTCGCAGCCCTTTCTGACGTCGAGGATGACAAATCGGGGCTCGCTTCCGGACTGCTCTTCGCCTCCTTCCAGATCGGCGGCGGCATTGTGCTCGCAGCCGCTTCGGCAGTATTCGGCGCCGCACCGCATTTCGGCTGAGATCCTTATGTCGCCGGTATCGCCTTCGTGGCGCTGCTTGCGGTCGCGATCACCCTGCTTGCCGCCGCCGGTCCGCGGACATCGGCCGCCCGGACTTCGGCCTATCAGGCCGCGGAATGACCGTTGCGCCCGCACCCTGACCGGTGCGGGCGCTTCATAAGATAAAGCGAATATTAGCAACAGAATCCCATTGCCTTGCCTCGGCGAAAGGCGCATGGTCTCGCCTTCGGCAGCCATTGTACGGGCGCTGCCGACTGAGGGTTTCATCCCCTCGCCCCGACGAAAGGAGGGCCTATGTCTTCCACTTCCGAAAAGCCGCATCTGACCTCGTCCGATCTCGACATGCTTCAAGGCGTGCTCGACGACGCCGGCTACGACGCCAGAATCCTGATCGATGACCAACGCGTGTTCAACGTCGCGGCCGTGTTGCTGATCAGGCTGTTCCAGGAGGGCGTCACCTCGCCTGCCATGCTCTCAAAGGCTCTCGAATACCATTTCGGCAAGCCGAAGGAACCGCCAAAACCGATCACCCCCATCTTCAACCGATATGCGATACAGGGATTGCCGCGCGAAAGACGGGCCGCTGGCTGATGCGCTGCGCATCTTTCAGATTCGCCAAAGGAGCCAATCACTTTGAAGCTGCGGAAAACCCTGTGTCTCTGTATCGGCGTCGCAGTGGCGGGTTATCTTGGATGGGTGCAGTTCGGCGCTTATCAGCAACGGCAGCATGCCAAGGATCTTGCTGCGATTGACAGGGAGCGCCGGGTGGCGCTCCTCGAAGCGGACGGCTGCCAGGCAAGGGTGGACCTGCTTCTCACGATGACCGACCGCCTGCTCAAGGCCGGAGGGATGCGGGTCCCGTTCGACATCGGGCGGGATATAGATCTTTGCCTGGCGCGCGGCATCATGTCGGCATCCGGGCGAGCGGAAATGGAAAGAACCAAACTGATCCGCCTGTTTCCCATCAATGATTAAGCCCCTCTGAAAATATGGCTTTGTTGCGGCAACGGCCTTAATGGCACCGCAATTTCATTGTAAGAGAAGGGCTCGCTGATTTGGCCGATGCGGCATCTGCGGTGACCGGAATCCGGCCCGCCATTTTCCCGATCGCGAAAACATGGTGACGTCCCGCCTCAACGTCGGGTTTGGCTTTTGGTGACCTCTGAGGTCATCCGCCTCCAGACTTCGATGCGGTTTCAGCAGGCATCATTTCATTCAATTCCTGCGGCCCGGCGTTGTCGGGTCGTCCTCACGACGATCCCGCGATCTCCGGTCGCGGTCGACAAGCGGGCGAACACCGCGCAGGCTACGGCTTTTCAGTTTTCGATCAAACGGGAGATTTATTCATGGCAAAAGGACAGGTTAGAAGCAATCGTGAGGTCCGGAAGCCGAAGAAGGACAAGCAGGCGGCGAAGGTGGAAAGCACGTTCGCCAATCAGATGAAGACGGCGACCACGACCGCCCCGCATGGCAGTGCTCCAAAGAAATAAAAGATCTTATCGAGCCCCCGCCTCTTCGCAGAGATAGCGCAATTCACGATCGATTTGCGCATAAGTATCATGTGTCAACTGAAGTGATTGCGCGTCCGGTCGGCCGCGCTACGCTCCTGCGTGACATTATCACCCATTGACATGTTTCCACAAAAACAGGAAGTGCTGCAGCCATGGTCTCTCTTCACACAATGTACCGTTTCGACTATCCGCTCTTTCTCATTCGCTCGGCTGTAGTGATCGCACTCGGCCTTTCGAGTATCGCGGCCTTTCATGGCGCTATTCTGTGATCGAATCCGCGCGCCGCAACGAGATTAAGGAAATCCAAGTGGTCCCTTTGGGCGAACCCGCCGCAAACTCGGAGTCTTCCGGGGGGCACAACGCGCTTTTCGCTGAGAAGCGCTGGTTGAAGATTCTTGCCGGATACCGTCAGCCGAGAGCGGGCCGAAGCGCTTTTGAGCTTGCCGTCACGGTCGTCCCGTTCGCTCTGTTCTGGGCTGCCGCATGGGCCGCGGTTCATTACAGCTTCTGGCCCGGCCTCATCCTCGTCGTTCCCGCCGCCGCTTTCCTGTTACGGCTGTTCATGATCCAACACGATTGCGGCCATGGCTCGTTTTTCGCACGCCGCGGCGTCGACGACTGGGTTGGGCGAACGATCGGCATCCTGACGCTGACGCCATACGACTATTGGCGCCGGGCACACGCGGAGCACCACGCCTCGGCAGGGAACCTGGACGAACGCGGCGTCGGCGACATCGAAACGCTGACGATCGCCGAATACAATGCGCTGTCGCGCTGGGGCCGGCTTGGTTACCGGCTCTACCGGCACCCGGCCGTGATGTTCGGGATCGGGCCGGCATGGCTGTTCATCTTCAAGCAGCGCCTGCCCTTCGGCATGATGCGCTCCGGCGCCTTGCCCTGGATCTCCACAATGGCGACCAATCTTGCCATCGCGGCGGTCGCGGCACTGCTGATCTGGGCAGTCGGGATCGTCCCCTTCCTGCTGGTGCATCTGCCGACCGTGCTTCTGGCCGGTGCTGCCGGTGTCTGGCTGTTTTACGTCCAGCACCAGTTTGAGGAAACGCATTGGTCGAAGGAGCCGGACTGGCAGTTCCAGCATGCAGCCCTTCACGGCGCTTCGCATTACGACCTGCCGCCGGTGCTGCGCTGGATCACCGGCAATATCGGCATCCACCATGTCCATCATCTGTCGAGCCGGGTGCCCTATTACCGGCTGCCGGAGGTGCTGCGAGACCATCCTGAGCTTGCCGACCTCGGCCGCATCACGCTCATGGAAAGCCTGCGCTGCGTCAAGCTGGTGCTGTGGGACGAACAGACGAAACGGCTGGTGTCGTTTCGCGATGCGGCGCGGCTCGCAGCCGCGCAGTAAGCAGAGGCCTCAAAGCGCGTCGCCCCGATCTGATTGATGCGGCGCGCTTCGCCCTTTGTTTGGGCTGTGCCACCCCGCCCCCAGCGACGCGCTTTAGCGGTATCCCGTCACATCCGCCGGTTTGCCCGGCTCCTGCACTTCCACCATGTAGCGCCAGCAATCCGGCCGCGAACCGTCGATGTCATCGAACCCGTAGACCTTGGCAAGCCCACCGCTCGACAGCGACTGGCCGTTCCAGCGGGCGCGGTCGGGATCGGCGGCAATCGCAGCGACGGCGCGGCCGACGAAGTGCGGGGTTTCGGAAATGGCGAAGTGCGGCTGCACCTTGGTTGCCTCGCGCCAATTGTCTTCGTTGACACCATAGGCATCCAGCATCATTTCGGAGCGCAGCCAGCCGGGCGTGATCGAAACGGCCGTGGCGCCATGTTTTACCAGATCCTGCGCATGCGCCCAGGCCATGCGGGTGACGCCGGTTTTGACGAGGTCGTAGAAGGGCGACAGCCGATAATGGGTGGCATTGTAGTCGGCCGTGCCGTCGGTCACCTCGACAAGCAGCCCGCCCGGTCGCTCGATCAACAGCGGCAGCGCATAATGGGCGGTGATCAGATGCGTCTCGATGCCGAGCCGCAGCAGGCGCAGGCCCTTGTCCAGCGAATGCTCCCAGACGGCCTTATCCCATTCGAACAGCTTTTCGCCGCCCCAGATGTCGTTGACGAGAATATCGAGCCGGCCAGCCTCTGCCCGGATGCGGGCGACCAGCGCCTCGACCTCAGCCTCGACGAGATGGTCTACCCTCACGGCAATACCCCTCCCGCCCGCAGCCGTGACACGTTCGGCCGTTTCCTCGATCGTTTCCGGCCTGGCATATTCGGATTGCTGTGCGCGCGTCGAGCGCCCCGTCACATAGACGGTGGCGCCGGCAGAGCCGAGTTCCACTGCAATGCCGCGGCCGGCGCCCCGCGTTGCACCCGCCACCAAAGCCACTTTCTTCCGCAGGTCCGTTGTCACTTCTCCATCCTCCACGTTAGAAAAGAAAAAACTGACATTGCATATAAACGAATGTTCGTTCATAAATAAGGCGGATACGCGAGGAAATTCATGCCGCGCCGCCGTACGCTTTCCGATGAACAGCTTCTCGCCATGGTTTTGGCGCTGATCCATGCCGAGGGGCCGGATGCGGCGACCTTTGCGGCGGTGGCCAAAGTCAGCGGCCTTTCCGGTTCGACGCTGGTGCAGCGTTTTACCACGAAGGCGGCGATGCTGCGCGCAGCGCTGCTATACGCCTGGGACAGGCTGGATGCGGAAACGGCAAGGCTTGCAGGCAGCGTGGCGATCACACCGGACGGCGCCGTCGCGCTGCTTGTCGGACTGTCGCAGGATTACGGCGACAATGCCGCCGCCTATGGCGAGGGACTGCGGGTGCTGCGCGAGGACTTCCGCGATCCGGTGTTGCGCGCCCGGGGGGCTGCCTGGGGAACGGCGCTGACCGCGGCGATCGCACGCTGTTTCGCATCGGCAGGCGCGCCGGAGACCATCGCCCGGCTGATGCTGTCGCAATGGCAGGGCTCGCTCACCTGGTGGGGCTTTGGCGCGGAAGGGCCGGTGGACAAATATGTGGAGGTGGAATTGCGCCGCTTCCTCGCTGCGGTAAAAAGCTGAGCCGATTACGCCTCTTCCTCTTCCTCGTCCTTCTCTTCACCCACAGTCAGCGGCCAGTCGACGACGTAGTCTTCGAGGTCGTCGATATCGATCTCGTTTTCGTTGATCGTGCGGCCGCGCGCGGAAATGCCGGCGGCATGAACGGTTTCCGGATCGCCGGAGATTAGCGGATGCCACCAGTAGAGATCACGGCCTTCATTGACCAGCCGGTAGCCGCAGGTCGGCGGCAGCCAGGCGATATCGGGCACATTCTCCTTGGTCAGCTGCACGCAATCCGGAACGAAATCCCAGCGGTTCTCATAGCTAGAGCAGCGACAGCTTTCGCCGTCGAGCAGCTTGCAGCTGACCGAGGTGAAATAGATATCGCCGCTATCCCATTCCTCGATTTTGTTGAGGCAACAGAGACCGCAGCCGTCGCAGAGGCTTTCCCATTCGGCGACGGTCATTTCGGCAAGCGTCTTGCGCTTCCAGAAGGGCAGATCGTTCATCGTCATTTCTTGCAACAGCGGCCCGCAAATTGACGTGACAGCCATCTATCTCTCTTGTTATCAGCCGCAAAATCAATCAATTCTTCAGCATGCTCCTGGTATCGGAGGGCTTTGCGGCCATATGGCGGCCTCGCGCTTTCGTCGCTTTCCGACGGCCGGAGATAAGCGAAGCGCGATCAGGCGGGAATACAGGACGTGCAGGATCCGGACAACCCCGAAAGAGGTCCCGAAGCGGGACCCAAAGAAACGGCGAATAACGCGGCGGACAAGCGGCCGGCGAAGAGCCGCCACATCCTGCTGCGCATCGATTCGTGGATCGACTCAACCGTCTGGAACGCCGGCTTCCGCGCCGCCGAGATCTGGGAAGACATCACCATCTTTTTTCGCCGCTTCCGCGTGCGCGGCTGGAAGCGCATGGTCTTCGAATTGGCCGGCGAAGGGCTGACGCTCGGGGCGGCCGGCTCGGTGCTGATGCTGCTGCTTGCCCAGCCGGCCTTCGAGGCGACCAAGGAGGACTGGCGCAACCGCGGCGATTTCGCCGTCACCTTTACTGATCGTTACGGCAACGTCATCGGCCATCGCGGCGTCATTCACCAGAACTCCGTGCCGATCGACGAGCTGCCGGATTCCCTGATCAAGTCGGTGCTCGCTACCGAAGACCGGCGCTTCTTCGACCATTTCGGCATCGACGTGATCGGCCTCTTCCGCGCCGTGGTGACTAACGCCCAGGCCGGCGAAGTCGTGCAGGGCGGCTCGACGCTGACCCAGCAGCTCGCCAAGAACCTGTTTCTCTCCAACGAGCGTTCGATCGACCGCAAGATCACCGAAGCGTTCCTCGCCTTGTGGCTCGAGTCGAACCTTTCCAAGAAGGAAATCCTCTCTACCTACCTCGACCGCGCCTATATGGGCGGCGGCACGTTTGGCGCAGCCGCGGCGGCGCAGTTCTATTTCGGCAAGAATATCACCGATGTGAACCTTGCCGAATCCGCCATGCTGGCCGGCCTGTTCAAGGCGCCGGCTAAATATGCGCCGCATGTGAATCTGCCGGCGGCACGTGCGCGCGCAAATGAGGTGCTGACCAATCTCGTGCAGAGCGGGCTGATGACCGAGGGACAGGTGATCGCCGCCCGGCGCAATCCGGCAACCGTCGTCGACCGCAACGAGGTAGAATCGCCCGACTTTTTCCTCGATTGGGCTTTCGACGAGGTGCAGCGGCTGTCGCCGCGATTCCACCAGCATTCGCTGATCGTGCGCACGACAATCGACATGGGTATCCAGCAGGCGGCTGAGGAATCGGTCGAAACGTCGCTGCGCGAATA
Organism: Rhizobium sp. 268; assembly: GCF_036571585.1. NCBI lineage: Bacteria > Pseudomonadati > Pseudomonadota > Alphaproteobacteria > Hyphomicrobiales > Rhizobiaceae > Rhizobium > Rhizobium sp. 268. The sequence continues at coordinate 30,582 of NZ_JAPPSO010000001.1, forward strand.
TGGCGAGGCCTATCACGCCAAGCAGGGTGCCATGGTGATGATCGAGAACGGCGGCGCGGTACGCGCCATGGTCGGCGGGCGGGACTACGGCGAAAGCCAGTTCAACCGCGCCACCAGGGCGCTGCGCCAGCCGGGATCCTCCTTCAAGGTCTATACCTATTCGGTGGCCATGGAGAGCGGGATGACGCCGCAGACGACGATCGTCGACGCACCGATCTCTTGGGGCAATTGGAGCCCGCACAATTATGCGAACCACTATGCTGGCCGCATAACCCTTGAGACGGCGATCGCCCAATCGATCAACACGGTGCCGGTGCGGCTTGCCAAGGAGAAGCTCGGCATTCAGCCGATCCGGGCCATGGCGAAGAACCTCGGCGTCGAAACGCCGATCCGCGACGACGTCACCATCCCGATCGGCACGTCCGAGGTGACGGTGCTCGATCAGGCGACGGCCTATGCCACCTTCCCGGCCGGCGGCTATCAGTCGCGCCGCCACGGCATCACCCAGGTTCTCGATTACGACGGCGACGTGCTCTATGATTTCGACCGCGACGAGCCGGCGCCTAAACGCGTACTCTCGGAACAGGCCGATGCCTATATGAACCAGATGTTGTCGCGCGTTCCCTATGTCGGCACGGCGCGCAAGGCAGCCCTTGACAACGGCATCGTGACAGCTGGCAAGACCGGCACGACCCAGGCCTACCGCGACGCCTGGTTCGTGGGTTTCACCGGCAACTACACCTGCGCCGTCTGGTTCGGCAATGACGACTATACCTCGACCAACAACATGACCGGCGGCTCGCTGCCGGCGATGACCTTCAAGCGCGCCATGGACTACGCCCATCAGGGTGTGACGCTGCGCGCCATTCCCGGCATCGAAAATCCCTTGCCCTCGGAAAAGGATCTCGCCAAGACCGTCGCCGCCAAGCCGCAGGACGGATTGCCGCAGCTCATCCGGCCGCGCATGCTCTCGGTGCCATCGACGAATATTCTCAAAGCCCTCGGCGCAAAGCTGAAAAATGCCGCCCCGCTCGCGCCGGCGAAGGTGGCGAGCGCCGAATAGACGCCGCGTGGATGCGACGAACGATTTCCGGGAGATCTGCGAGAGCGTGGCCCCTCATCCGGCTAGGTGAGGGCAAATCATAGGCGCGCACGCCCGCACCTCTGGATAGATCGCGTACATGTCGTCGCATGGCATTCCACCCCACCAGAATCAGTGGTAACCCTTTAACTCGATATGGTTTCCAAGGTCTTGACGTGTTTCGATTCCCCCTCTTCATCCTGGTCACGCTGATCGTCGCCTTCGGCGGCGGGATCATGATTTCGCTGTATGCGCTGGATGCGACACAGGGTTTCGGGGCGATCAAGCTCGGGGCGTGGGAGGCCTTTCCGGCGCTTCAGACGGTCGATGCCGATCCTTATGCCAAGTCGCATCGGGCTCGCGCCGGCAAGCTGCTCTACGGCAGCGCCGAGGGGCTGACCTTCACGGCGAGCGTCGACGACGACGGTGCGCGGCTGAATGCCGGCTGCCGCTACCGCATCAGCGGGCAAACGCCGCCTGCCCGGATCTGGACACTCTTTACCGCCGACAATGGCGGCAACCCGGCGGCAGTCAAGACCGGGCATCCCTCAGCGCTCAATTCCTGGACGGTGCTGCGCCAGCCGGACAGCAGCTTCTCGATCGACATCTCAGCCGCGGCGCAGCCCGGCAACTGGCTGGCCTTGCCGGAGGCCGGCACCTTCCGGCTGGTGCTGACGCTGTTCGACACGCCGACCGCCGGCAGCTCCGGCGTGATCGACCTCGCCATGCCGAAGCTCACCAAGACCGGATGCGGCAATGCTTAGGATCTTCTTCGCCATTCTGACCGGCCTTTTCGGCGCAGCCCTGCTGCACCTCGTCATCATCCTGTCGCTGCCGCATTTCACCGGCAAGGATGCGGCGACCCGCGTGGAGGCGGAGGGCGACCTCAACAATTTCACGTTGCTCGGCGGCCAGTATGACGAAGCAGGCCTTGCCAATGGCGACCCCTTCGTGCGCACCGCCGTCTGCTCCTTCGACGTCGAGGATGCGCCGGTGCATTTCACCGCCAAGGGCAATGTGCCCTTCTGGTCGATCGCCATCTACGACAGCGCCTCCAACGAGGTCTTCAGCATGAACGACAGAACCTCGGTCGGCGGTGCGCTCGATGTGCTGGCCGGCGGCCCGATCCAGCTGACCGACCTGCGCAAGAACCTGCCGCAGGAATTGCAGCAGGCGATCCTGGTGGAAATGGCGCGGCCGGACGGCTATGCCGTGCTGCGGACGCTGGCGCCGCAGGCAAGTTTTAATGAGGCGGCGCGGAACTTCCTGACGGAAGCCGGCTGTGAGCAATTTAGCGCCCGCTAAAGTTGACCGGACGTTACTTCTTGTTGACGCGCGGCGCGGGCGCCGGACCATGTCTAGGGCTCTCGGTCAGCCGCTCGTAGCGGACGCCCGTGAACCAGAGGATCTTAGCTTCGCGGGGCTCTTTGTCCGGGCGGCGGGGCGCCCGCGGCTGCCGATCCGCCAATGCGACTACTATTGCCATTCTCGTCTCCATGCACTGCCCGAGACGGATGAACTTACGATGGATTTCACCCTGCCCGCCAATGTGCGAGCCGGCGCGTCCTGCGGTGGCGGAGTGACCGAACCGAGGGCATTCGCGCCTTTCCCACGGCACCTGGTTGAAATACCGTGATCAGGAGTCTCAACGATCCAAACACTCAAATCGCGTCGTTCCCATCCGAATTGAGACATATGACAGTTAACAGTTTACTAATATTCGGCGGAAGCCAAACACAGTTCACGTTACCTGCTCTGTAACGCGCGAAGAGTTGATTTGGTTTCACGCCGCCCGCCCAAGGCTCCGGCCCGAACTCGAAGTATAAAACAAGAAGTAAATCATATAGTTGAGAAGAGCGGAGCACGCCTACCCCGGCAGCAAAAGAGCAATGTTGCAGAAATGCTTCATGAAAATATTTAATTGCAGACGAATCCGATACGCGTATGTTTGCTCCAGTCGATCAGCATTTCCGGCCCCGATCGATCGCGGATATTCACGCTCTTGCCGGAATGCGGAGGCTAGCGATGTCTTTGCTGGTGAATTCACATTTCTCGCCTGACGATCTCGACATTCTGCGCGGTGCGCTCGATGCCTGGTGCGCGGAACGGCGCGTCGACATCAAAAGCGTCGAGGCGCAGTATGCGGCATCGGCGGCACTCGACCTTTATCAGGCCGGCCACAACAGCCGCGAAAAATTGCTGGACGCGCTGCGCGATCGCAAAGCCGCCTGACCTTTTCCCTTGTGATGCCAGCGGTGCAGTCGTTGCAGCGGCCTCTTCCAACAGACTTTTATGTTGCCGGCCAATCACGCCGCGACACGCGCCGCGTGTATATTTCTGGCGCATTTTCACAAAATCTTCAGCATGCATTAACCCTACCGGTGTAGGATTTGTTCATAACCCATGTGGCCCGGCATGCGTTCCGCCAGCGCATATCGGCCCGTGGTTCCCCTTGGTTCGGCGTTTTCGGGGTGTTCTTGTGCGTGACCGGTTTCGAGACCTAGAGGGCCCATTGGCCGTCAGGAAAAAGGACGTGGTATTGATGGCGACCGTCAGCAGTTTCGAGAACCTGTCTCATCCGACACGTTCCGAACTGCGCCAATTTGCCGAGCTTTTCATGCCGCTGTTCCAGGCCTCCTCCGACGAGGCCAAACGCCAGGCCGTCGCGGCACTCTCTCAATGCGAAAACATGCCGGCGGCCGTGGCGCTGTTCATCGGCAACCAGCCGATCGAGATCGCCGCCCCTTTTCTTGCCGCCTCCAAGGCAATTGCCGACGATACCCTGATTACCATCGCGCGCATGCAGGGTGCAGCGCATGTAAAGGCGATCGTCAGTCGCGATTCCCTCTCGCCGAAGGTCATCGATGCGCTGGTGGCGCTACGCCAGAGCCAGCCGCGGTCGGCCGCCGCATCGGCGCCCATCACAGAATCCCAGACGGTGCCGCTGTCGCCGGCGCCTGGAGAAACCTACGAGGCGGATGCGCTGCAGGAACAGCGGGTTGCCAATGAAGAGGCGCTGCGCGAGCGTATTCTCGGTCTTGCTGGCCATCTCGGCCGGGCCGACGAGGACAGGCTTGGCCTGCGCACGCTTACCGATATTCAGGAGGCGCTGCTGGTACGTTTTGCCCGCTCACGCGAGGCAATGCATTTCGCAACCGCGCTGGCCGATGCGCTGTCGGCCAGCCGCTGGCTTGCAGAACGCATCATGCTCGATCTTTCCGGCCAGCAGCTCGCGACGACGCTGACGAGCCTTGGCATGGGCTTTCTCGACGCCGTCTTCGTGCTGGAAAAGCTTTATCCGCATCTTGCCGAACAGCAGCACAATGTCACGCGCGGCTGGATGGTGCTCGATGCGCTCGATCCGGAAGAATGCCACGAACGGGTGGAAGCTTGGCGCCGCGCCGATCGCTACACCTACAAACCCGAAGCGGCCAATGCGCCTGCACCTCAGGAAACGCCGAGCCACCGCTTCCTCAATCAGGCGCCGGCGCAGCGCGACATGCGTGTCCTGGGGCGGCGATCCCGCTGAGATCGGCAGACCCGCCAGCCCTCAGCCATCCCGTGCAAGCGGGATCATGTCGCCCAATTCCTCCGCCTCGAGCTCTACGATCCACAGATCGGGGTCGAACCGGCGTTCCCGCTCCAGCATGGCGCGCACCGCCTCCGGCTCGCTGCGCGACAGGCGGATCTCGAACAGACGGGCGCCCGCCTCATCTTCGCCGAAGGCGGTCTGCGGCGCAGGCGCATAGAGCGTTTCCAGGCCGTCGCGAAAATGCTGGCGGATGAAGATCGCACCCGCCTCCTCCGCACCCTTCTTTTCGACGGCGGCAAAATCGCCGCTGGCGAAGACGCGGCGCAGGAGGGCGGAAACGAAGATGTCGGCGCGTAATCTCATCGGCGCGGTATAGACCGGGCGGCCAGCGGCGGCAATGCGGCGATTGGCGGTGTTCCAGACGACATGGCCAGGCCGCTTGGGCTGCGAGGGTTTCCGGTTATGGTAGGGGTGTTTCTAAGGCGTTTCGCGCTGTGCGCGGGAAAAGCGCTACGCACTTTTGCGCGACAGGCTTCGGGCTAAATTGCGCCGATCTCCTTGAGTTTTTTCAGCACCGCCTGGGTCGGCTCGCCGTTTTCGGGCAGGTTGTAGTGCTTCTGGAAATGGCGGATGGCCGCGCGGGTCTGCTCGCCGGCAACACCGTCGACGCCGACATTGGCATAGGCCATGTTGGAAAGGCCCTTCTGGATCTTCAGCACCAGATCGACATTGGTGATTTCGCTTGAGGGAACCTGCTTTGCGGATGACGGAGCGGTTTTGACCGTCTTTTCGGCGCTGCGGATCGCCGCTGCGACCGGGTCTTCCGCCGCTGCCTTCGAGCTGACATCCTCGGGCGGCTTTTCCATGGGAACGGTCGAGGGGCCGGCTGAATCAGTCTTCAGCGCCGCCAGCACCTGCGGCGTCGGATCGCCGGTCTGGGCCATGCCGACGGTTTCCTCGAAGAAGAGGATGGCCGCGCTGGTACGTGGGCCGATGACGCCGTCGGGTATGCCGTTATAGAGGCCACGGCGCACCAGTTGTTGCTGGATGTCCATGACGAGCTGGCTCGGCTGCTGGCCGGGCGCGGCCGGCGCCGGCGTTGCGTTGGTGGTGGTCGCGGCATCCTCCGGCCGCTCGATGCGGAAGGTGGTGACGTCGCCCTGCTGCTCCTCGGCCGGGCGGCGGGCGCCGAGCACGTTGGAAGACTGCGGATCGCGGGTGCGGAAAATCGGGTGGGGATGCAGGCCCGGCTGATACCAGAGCGCATTGGCGGCGACGAAGGAGAAGATGACGACAAAGGTGATCGTGCCGCCGGCAACCGAGGGATTGCGGCCGATGACGCCGCCGAGCACCGAGGCGCCCTGCAGGCTGAGGCCGCCCAGGGCGGCTGCACCCGACATCAAGAGGCCCGGCTGCTGCCGTCCCCTTTTTCCCTTAGGCGATTTTCGCTTGTGCGCGGCCATCCAAACGCCCCTCCCCCAATTCTACACCTGCATTGAGCGCGCCCTTCAGCCGCGGCGGGAACTCGACAGTCGCGCCATGACCGGCGTCTTCGGCGCATATGGCGCCCGAGCCGTCCACCGCGATCTCTATGGTGATGATCGTGCCTTCGCCGGGCTGGCTGGCGATGGCGAAATGCCCGCCATGCAGCGCCACCAGCCCCTTGACCAGGGAAAGACCAAGGCCGGTGCCTTCGAAGCGACGGGTATAGTCGTTCTGGATCTGGACGAAGGGCTGACCGAGCAAGGCCAGCTTGTCGGCCGCAATACCGATGCCGGTGTCGCTGACCGTCAGCTTGAGGATGCCGTCGCGTGCCGCCGCGTCGACCGAGACGACGCCGCCGGCCTCGGTGAACTTTATGGCATTGCCGACGAGATTGATGAGGATCTGCTGGATGGCGCGCTGATCGGCGACGATCTCGCCGAGGCCGCGCTGGATCCGGCTCGTCAGCGTCAGGCCTTTGGTCTTGGCCTGCAATGCCAGCATCGATTCGCAGGATTTGACCGAACTCGCTATATCGAAAGGTTCAAGGATAAGCTCGTAGCGGCCGGCTTCGATCTTGCTCATGTCGAGCATGGTGTTGACGACGGACAGGAGATGGGCGCCGGATTCGCGCACGAGGCCGACATATTCGCGCTGACGGTCGTTTTCGAACTTGCCGAAATATTCGCCGATCAGGATATCGGAAAAACCGAGAATGGCGTTCAGCGGCGTGCGCAGTTCGTGGCTGACGGCGGCGAGGAAGCGCGACTTGGCGTCGTTTGCCGATTCGGCATCGGCAACACGGTTCTGGGCTTCGGCCCGCAGCTGCTGCTCGACGGAGACATCGCGCAGCTGAGCGATGACGGCGGCAAGTTCGCCGTCGGCGTCGCGCCGGGCCGTCATGTCCATTCTAAGATAGGCGAACTGGCGTTGATCGCGCGCGACCGAGGGGCGGTCGATGCGCAGATCGACGCACTCGGCATCCTCGCCCCGGCGCAGGCTATCGAGCGCCTGCAGGAAAAGGATGCGGTCGGAGACGTGCACCTGCTCCAGGAAGCCCCTGCCCTTGGGATCGCGCATCCAGGCGAGGAAATCGCGCCGGTCGCGGCCGCCGATCGTGGCCACACTGCCGTGCGGATCGAGGAAGAAGACGAGCCCGGGGGTGGCGTCAAGGAAGAAGTCCTCGGCCGACTGTGTCGCGATCCCGGCGGACGAGCCCTGACGGGCAAGCGCGATGCTGCCGACGGCGGAGAACAGAAAGGCGGCGCAAACCATGGCGACCCCTGCCGGCAAGGCGACGGCCGGACTGGTGACCGCCGAGAGGCCGATCGGAGCGGCAATAAGCGCAGCCGACGAGAACAGCACGAGGCGGCGCAGGATCGCAAGCTCGCGCTGGCGCACGGCTTCACCGCCGCCCGTCCGGGAGAGCCAGCTTGTCGCCGCCCGGTCTACGAGCGCCGTCACCCAGCCGCCAATGTTACTCAATACTCGCACGCAATACCCGCCCAAAAAGGCTGTCTATCGATCCGGACAATAGGCCCCGGCGGCTTAAAGAAAGGATAAGGCAAAAGCGCTGTTCACAGCCCAAAAGGCCCGAAAATCCCGTTTTGAAGCATCTGAAAGGCTCTTTGCCTTTTGTGGTTAATGGCAGGTAAGCGACGGATTTTCCTCATATTTCAGCATTGCGTTAACTCCTGTGGCAAGGCGAGCCGGCAAAAGCCCTGCAATTGCAGCGAGGTGCTGCCCTGATGCTTAACGGCGATCGCTCGCATTCGACTAAAATGTCCGTCAAATACCGTTCGCTAAAATTTGAACTAAATTTGCCGCAAATGCGCGTGAGTTTCGAAAAGCGGCATTCGCAACTTGGCGGTAGGGTGAAATCACACCGGACAACCGGCCTGATTCGGCGACAAGAACCGGACGGGAAAACAGGATGGGCAACGACAATGTGGTTTCTAATCAAAGGATCCTTCTGGTTTGGCCTTGTGCTCGTGCTCCTTTCCGTCTTTAGCACGGAGGGTTCCGACAAGTTCGCCAGCGGCCCGCAATTGCAGCTTTCCGACGCCTTTACGGCGGCAAGCGGCGCCTATGACTATCTCACCGGCATGTGCTCAGAAAAACCCGAGGTCTGCGCCAAGGGCGCCGAAACGCTCACCGCACTCGGCTACCGGGCGCGTGAAGGCGCCCACGTCGCCTATGAACTGCTCGACAGCCAGTTCAAGGACGAGACGCCGGCGACAGCAAAACATGCCGAAACGCAAATGCCGGTGGCTCTCACCATGCCTTCGCTTACGGCACCCGCCATCCAGGAAAAGGTACGCGAGGCAAAGGCCGCGCTGAACCAGCCGATGCCCTACCGCCCGCCGGTCGAAGATGACGCCTCCGCCGAGACGGTTGTCACCGGCGCGATCCCGCTGCCGACGCCGAAGCCGGCGATCTAGATTTTCCAAGCTTGCATCGGTGGCCCGCACGACGCGGAAATGCCCCATGCCTGACGTGCCTGCCCTGTTTAATTCAGCATGTTGCTGCGCCGTGAGGATGCCCATCCCTCACGGCGTTTCTTTTTCATGCATGTCACCAGGACGCGTGCCGCGGTTTAGAGATCACGACACGCATGAAAACGAGGAATTGAAGCGTGTCGCATGAATCCTGTTCGACGCGGCGCGCTTTAACGGTTCAAATCCGCCGGTCTTTCACCTATATGCAGTTTTAAGATTGAAAGGCTTTCCCATGGCATCCCTCGACCAGATCATCGACGACTTCGCCTTCCTGGACGATTGGGAAGACCGCTACCGCTATGTCATCGAACTCGGCAAGGCGCTGCCGGACCTCGCCGAGGAGAAGCGTACCTCCGAAAATAAGGTAATGGGCTGTGCCAGCCAGGTCTGGCTGGTGACGCATACAACAGGTGATCCCGACAACCCGGTCATGAGTTTCGAAGGGGATTCCGACGCCCATATCGTCCGCGGCCTCGTCGCCATCGTGCTTGCCACCTATTCCGGCAAGACGGCGTCGGAGATCGCCGGCCTTGATGCCTTCGAGATCTTCTCGAAGATCGGTCTGGTGGAGAACCTGTCATCGCAGCGTTCGAATGGACTGCGATCGATGGTCAACAGGATCCGTGAGGAAGCAAAGCTTCGCGCCGCGGCCTGAACGCGCTTGCGATAAGGGGTTCTGAGAGACGCCGCGCCCCAAGCGATTCAGGAAGCGCTACGATCAACGAATCAGTACATTAACACTTGCTGATAGTATAGGAATACATTCTACGGCTGCTCGCAAAGCATAGGTCAGAGGCGCCGCCGCAAGCACAGACAGAAAAGCCGGGCACAAGACCCGGCTTTTGTCGTTGATGGCTTTCGAAAAAGCTCAGCCGCGGCCGCGCTTGCGGCGCTGACCCAGGCCCATTTCCTTTGCCAGGCGCGAACGCGCTTCGGCATAGGCGGGCGCTACCATCGGGTAGTCGGTCGGCAGGTCCCACTTCTCGCGGTATTCTTCCGGCGAGAGGCTGTGATGCGTCATCAGGTGACGCTTGAGGGACTTGAAGTTGCCGCCGCATTCCAGACACGTGATCTGCTCGTCCTGTACGGACTTGCGGACAGAGACTGCAGGCTTCTGTTTTTCGACGATGGCCGCAGCAGGCTGCGGTACGGACGTGTTGCTCAGTGCCGAATGCACGTCGGAAATCAGATTTGCCAGGTCGCTGACCGGGACAACATGGTTGCTGACATAAGCCGCGACGATGTCGGCTGTCAGTTCCACAAGCAGCTCCGGCGCATTGCCGGTCGCCATTTCCGTCATATTTTTTCTCCTGTTAGCATGCTCAAACGGCCTTTGACTGTTACGTCAAAGACCCGCCTCGTAGAAGCGAACAGCAAAAGCACGGGAAGCGACCTTCTGTTTCGAAAAACGCGAAATCCACCCCTAGATTCCGAAGAGCGAGACCTGTTCTAATACTGCCTGGCTGCAAATCACTACGTCATGCCCCAGGCGATGGCCCCAGTTTAGACATAAAAAATCAAAACTGAGAGACTTGGAAGCAGTACGATTGCGATTCACAATCAGAACTCTACTTGCATTTTCAAATACCATCGTTTGGTCGAAAGGCCAATTATTATTTGTCGTTTTTCTTGAGAAAAAATGACAGATGAAGAATTAAGGCGCGTTCTGGCAAGCTTTACTCACAGCTTCCTGTGCATAAGTTTTGCATAAATCTGGTAAAGCGGCGAAACAGCACAGGCTCAGCGCTTTCGCATATCGTCGCGGACCGAGACGGCGCCGAGCGCATATCCCGAAAGGTGGGCGGCTCTGGCCAGCAGATGGGCGGAGACCGGCGCCGTCAGCAGCAGGAAGACGAAGCCGGCAATGGCGCGGGCGAGAATCGACAGTTCCTGCGAATAGAGGCCGGCGGCAAGAAGCAGCAGACCGGAACCGACCGTCCCGACCTTCGAGGCCGCGTGCATACGCGTATAGAGGTCCGGCAGCCGGACCAGTCCGATCGCTGCCGAAAGAGCAAAGAGCGCACCCGATATCAGCAGCAAGGCAGTGGTGCCGGCCAGGATATAATCCATCATCGTTTCTTCCCTCCCGCACGCCGTTTGGCGCCGGCCTTTGCCGGAGATGCGGACGCCGGCGATTTGATGTTGCCGCGCGACAGCACGAATCGGGCGAAGGCAACCGTTGCCAGGAAACCGACGAGGCCGAGCGAAATGGCGATATCGATATAGAGCGAAAAGCCGGTTTTGACCGCGATGACGGCGATCAAACCGATGGCGATGCCGGTCAGCATATCGAGGGCGAGGATGCGATCCGGCAATGTCGGGCCGGCAACGACGCGCCAGACCGTCAGAATCAGTGCCAGGCCGAGGATGATGAGTGCAGCCGAGGATGCGGCCGCGACGATGGCGGCAGGTGTGATCACCGGAAAGCCTCCATGATCTTGCGCTCGAAACCATTGGCGATATCGCGCTTGGCTGTCTCGGGATCGGAACAATCGAGCGCATGGACATAGAGCGTGCGGCGATCTGTGGAGACATCGACCGAAAGCGTGCCGGGTGTCAGGGTGATGAGGTTTGCCAGCAGAGTGATCTCGAAATCGCTCGTCACCGTCAGGGGGAAGGCGAAGATGCCGGGCTTCAGCTTCATATCGGGCGAAAGAATGGTGAGTGTGACCCTCCAGGCCGACAGCGACAATTCCTTCAGGAACAAGAGGGCGAGCGAGAACACCAGGCTGGCGCGGCGCAGATATCCCTTGCCGCCGAAGGGTTCGCGGATGATGGCGAGCGAAAGGGCGGCAAGCAGGAAGCCAAGAACGAGATTGTGCAGCGAGGCGCTGCCGGTGACGGCGACCCAGGCAATGGCGAGCAGAAGATTGAAGAGAAAGGCGATCACCTGATGCCTCCGGGAAAGACCGAATGAACATAGGCTTCCGGATCGGCAAGACCGGCGGCGGCCGATTGCGACAGCGCCAGCAGCTGGTCCGGCAGGATGCCGAAGCCGACGACCAGCGCCGTCAGCGCGGCAAGCGGCAGGCCGGTGCCCCAGAGGGCTGCGGCCGGTTTCGCGGCCATCGGCGCCGGGCGCCAATAGGCGAGCAGAAAGAGGCGGCCAAAGGCGATCGTCGTCAGAAAACCGCCGGCGAGGATCACGGCCGCCAGCCACCAGGCGCCACTATCGAGCGCGGCCTTGACGAGAATGACCTTCGGCCAGAAGCCGGAAAAGGGCGGCAGGCCGCAGGCGGCAAGGAAGAGCACCAGGGAGAGCGCGGTGAAGCCGCCGCTTTGGCGGTAGAGGCCGCCGAGCGTCGACAATAGAAAGCCGCCGCCGCGCCGGGCGATTTCACCAGCGGCAAGATAAAGCGCCGTCATCAGCACCATGGAATGAAGCGCGTAAAAGACTGCGCCGCTGATGCCGCCGCCCGTACCGCCAAGTGCGACGCCGGCAAGCATATTGCCGATGCCCGATATGACGACATAGCCGAACAGCCTGCGGATATCGTTTTCGGCAAGCGCGCCGAGCGCGCCGACGAGGATGGTCGCCGCGGCGATAAGCGCAATCAGCAGGCTCAATTCCTGGCGCTCCACCGGCAGCAGCATGACGACCACCCGGATCAATGCGTAAATGCCGACCTTGGTGAGCAGGCCGGCAAACAGCGCCGAGACCACGATGCGCGGTGTATGATAGGCTGCTGGGAGCCAGAAATTGACCGGAAAGGCGGCCGCCTTCATGGCGAAGGCGAGCAGGAAGAGACTTGCCAGCGTCATCAGCGGCGCCGTGGCGCGCAAATCCCTCGCCTTTACTGCGATATCGGCCATGTTGAGGGTGCCGAAGACGGCATAAAGGATGCCGACGCCGATCAGGAACAGCGTCGTGGCGATGAGGTTCAGCACCGCATATTTCAGCGCACCGTCGATCTGCCGACGTTCGGAGCCGAGAATGATCAGCCCGAAGGAGGAGATCAGCAGCACCTCGAACCAGACATAGAGATTGAAGATATCGCCGGTGAGAAAGGCGCCGCTGACACCGGCCATCAGCAGCATGAGCAGCGGGAAAAACCCGTATCGCCGGCCGCTGTCACCGATATCGGTCAGCGCATAGATGCCGGCGGCGAGCGCAGCAAGGGCTGAAGTGAAGGCCATCAGCGCCCCGAAGAGGTCGACCGTGAAGGCGATGCCGAAGGGCGGCAGCCAGCGGCCCATCACCATGGTGAGCGGCCCTTCGGCCACGACCTTGGCCAGCAGCGCCGCATCGATCAGCGCCAGCAACACAAGGCCCAAAATGGCCAGCCAGGCCTGCAGGCGGGGGTAGGCGCGCAGCATCAGCAGGACGGCGCCGAGCGTGATGCAATGGGCGACCGGCAGAATGGCAAGCCAATGGCCGATCGGCACCGGGGCGGTGATCAGGGCGGCGGAGAGATCGACGGCGGAGGTGGGAGCGGCCATCAGGCGTGGCCTTTGGGAACGCGAGGGGCGTGCCGTGGGATGCCCCCCTCTGCCCTGCCGGGTATCTCCCCCACAGGGGGGGAGATCGGCAAGACGCGCGCCCTTGCCGATATATCAATTGCACCCCCAGCCGCTTCGTCTATCTCAGGCATCTGACGAGGGTGAGACTTCGCCCCCAGCCGATCTCCCCCCTTGTGGGGGAGATGCCCGGCAGGGCAGAGGGGTGTAACCGCCAGCACCAACATCTGCATCAATACCCCAATGGCGGCAGCGGCCGGTCGTCGGGCTCGGCGGCGCGCATTTCGCTGGTGTCGTCGGTGCCGAGATCCTGGTAGGCGCGGTAGGTCAGCACCAGCAGAAAGGCGAGGAAGGAGAAGGAGATGACGATCGCCGTCAGGATCAGTGCCTGCGGCAGCGGATTGGCGGTGCCGGCGGGCAAGGCGTCGAGACCCGCCGGGATGATTGGCGGCACCTCGCGCGTCAGCCGGCCTGAAGTAAAGAGCAGGAGGTTGACGGCATTGCCGAGGATGGCGATGCCGAGCATGATGTGGATCGTGAATTTCGACAGCATCAGATAGATGGCGGCAGCGAAAAACAGGCCGACGAGGATCGCCAGAAGCGGCTCCATCATTCCACCTCCTTTTCTTCCAATGTCAGCGCGATCGAGGTGATAGCGCCGAAGACGACGAGATAGACGCCGACGTCGAAGAGCATGACGCTCGACAGTGGCACTTCGAGACCGAAAAGGTTCGGATAGACCCAGAGGCCGGTCATGAAGGGAACGGCAAAAAGGATGGAGAGAAGGCCTGATAGCGTCGACAGCAGCAGGCCGAAGCCGGCGATCGACAGCGGATGGAAGAAAAGCGCGCGGCGAACGGCGGCAACACCAAGAGCAATGCCATAGATCGCCAGTCCCGAAGCGGCAATCAACCCGCCGATGAAGCCACCGCCCGGCTCGTTATGGCCGCGCAGCAGCACGAAGACGGAGAAAAGCAGCATCAGCGCGGTGAGGAACGGGGCAATGGTGCGGAAGATCAGGGTATGCATCAGCCCTCGGCCTCCACTGGATCATTGGCGGCAAGCTTGCGCTCCGTGCCGGCGCGGATGCGGATCAGCGCCAGGATGGCAAGGCCGGTGACCGCGACGACGGCGATTTCGCCGAGCGTATCAGTGCCGCGGAAGTCGACGATGATGACGTTGACGACATTGGCGCCATGGGCAATCGTTTTCGAATAGGCGTTGAAGAACACCGTCAGCGCATCGTTGAACGGCACCTGTGTTGCCCGCATCAGCATAAGCGTGAAGCCGAGGCCGCAGACGAGCGCAAGCGCGCCGTCGAAGAGCCTTCGGCCAAGCGGGCGCCGATCGTCCGGGGAGAGGCGGAGCCTGGTCATGACCAGGGCGAGGATGACCACCGACAGGGTTTCGACCATGAACTGGGTGAAGGAGAGATCCGGCGCCCCGAACAGCAGGAAGATGATAGCGACGGCAAGACCCTGAATGCCAAGCGAGACGATTGCCGTCAGCCGGTCGCGGGCGACGAGCACGGCGGCAAGGCCGACCGCAGCGATCAGCAAAACCGCCCATTCATAGAGCCGGACATCCGCCGGCCAGGCTGGAAGCTGCGGCAATTCACCAAAGACGACGGGGGGGATGATGAGGATGGCGGCGACCGAGAGGAAGGTGCAGGCGATATAGATTTGCAGCCGCCCCGGCTGCAGAATACGCATGGTGCGGGCGGCGAAGCGGACAAGGCCCGATATGGCAAGATCGAATCCGTGATCCGGCCCGCGCCCGGCGGCGCGCAGGAAGATCGCCATCGCCACGCGGGCGCGGGCGAGCTGCCAATAGACGCCGATGCCGAGAAGCACTGTCAAAGCGGAGACCGCCAAGGGCACGCCTGGATGCAGCGCCAGCGAAATGTCGATCTCAGCAGGGGTCTGGCGGATCGCGGCTGATATCGGCGACGACAGGGCAGCGTGCGTGAAGCTCGAAAAGATCGCGGCAAGCAGGCCGAGGGCAGCGAGAACGGCCGGGCCGAGCCAGAGCAGGACGGGCGCTTCGTGCGGATGTTTCTCCGTCTCCACCGGCCGGCCGAGAAAGGGTTTCAGCGCCACGGCGAAGGCGACGGCAAACATCAGCGCATTGCCGAAGACGGTGATGGTAGTGAAGGTAAGCGCGCGGACATCGCCGCCGGTGAGTGCCGTATAGATCTCCTCCTTGGCGAGGAAGCCGAAGAAGGGCGGCAGGCCGGCCATGGAGAGGGCCGCCGCAAGTGCGATGACCCACGTCAGCGGCATCGCCCGCCCGAGGCCGCCGAGCCTGGTGACATCGCGCGTGCCGGTCTCGTGATCGATGATCCCGGCGACCATGAACAGCGCACCCTTGAAAAGGCAATGCGCCACCAGATAGAGCGCTGCCGCCTCCACCGCATGCTCGGAGCCGAAGCCGATCAGCATGACGAGCAGGCCGAGCGAGGAGACGGTGGTATAGGCGAGCTTGAGCTTCAGGTCGGCCTCGCCGATGGCGAGCGTGGCGCCGACCACCAGCGTCAACCCGCCGAAGAAGGGCAGAAGGATTTCCCAGGCGGGGGTCGCCCCCATGACGGGATTGAGCCGCATCAGCAGATAGACACCCGCCTTCACCATCGTGGCCGAATGCAGGTAGGCCGACACCGGCGTCGGCGCCTCCATGGCGTTCGGTAGCCAGAAATGAAAGGGAAACTGCGCCGACTTGGTGAAGGCGCCGGCAAGAACCAGGATAAGGGCAGCGAGATAGAACGGGCTTTCGCGCACGGCATCGCCAAATGCCATGAGCTGCGACAGCTGCGTGACGCCCGATATGTTCCAGAGCAGCAGCAGGCCGGCCAGCAGGCAGAGCCCTCCCCCGCCGGTGACGACAAGCGCCTGCAGGGCGGCGCGGCGCGCCGCCTCGCGCTCGTGATCGAAGCCGATCAGCAGGAAGGAGGTGATCGACGTCAGCTCCCAGAAGATGAAGAGCATCAGGAAACTGTCGGAAACGACGAGGCCGAGCATCGCCCCCATGAAGAGGAAGATAAACGAGAAGAAGCGGCCCTGATCCTTGTGTCCCTTGAGATAGCCGCCGGCATACAGCACGATCAGGGTGCCGATGCCGGTGATCAGCAGTGCAAAAGCCAGCGACAAGCCATCGAGAAACCAGGAGAAGGACAGATTGTAGCTCGGTACCCAGGCATAACCGCCGGCGACGACCTCACCGCGCGCGATCGCGGGCACGAAACGCAGGAAATGCAGAAAGGCGAGCAAGGGCGCGAGCGCCAGAAACCAGGCACCGTTGGCGCCGAAGATGCGGATGACGAGAGGAGCGGCAAGAGCGCCGACAAGCGGCAGACACAGGGCCAGAAATGTCAAAGCCGTGACATCGGCCATATCTCCTCCCCAACAGCGATAAACGACGCACCAGCGAAAACCGGCCTGTCTTCTGACTTAGGCGAAACGGGAGGGCGTCTCAAGCGATTTCGGCCGCAGGAGCTATTCGACGTAATCAGGCGGCCGATCGGGAAAGACGGGTCAGCAACCGGACAACGCAGCCGTGCAGGATAAAGACCAGAAGCGTCAGCGGCCACAGCAGGCAGGCGAAAAGCCCCGCCAGACGATGGAGCGTCAAGCCGTCATGGTTGGCCCAGCCCTCCAGGAGCGTGACCGCCATGGCGGCTGCGGCTACGAAGCCGTAGAGCAGGACGATTGCTGCTTCAAACACCAGTGATTCCCCTATACACGTAACATTAACCCTAACAGAAAACCCCTAACGGATGTAAGAGCAGGCGCCCTCCCCAAAAAGCGGTACATGGTCAATGGGGCGGGATGGTGCCCAAGTCTTGATGAACTGTCGACGGCGCACCACATTTTCTGGCAAAACGGAACCGCCCCTCGGCGAAAGGAGCATGGCATGTCCGAAACCGCAACCACCGCCAAGATCCACAAGACCGATGCGGAATGGAAGGAGCAGCTCACCCCCGAGCAATACCGCATCACCCGCCAGCACGGCACCGAGCGCGCCTTCACCGGCCCCTATTGGGATTCCTTCGAGACAGGGCTTTACCGCTGTGTCGGCTGCAACGCCCCGCTGTTCCGCTCCGACACGAAGTTCGACGCCGGCTGCGGCTGGCCGAGCTATTTCGAAGCCGTCTCGCCCGATGCGGTGACCGAGCATCGCGACACCGCCTTTGGCATGGTGCGCACCGAAATCCGCTGCGGCAGCTGCGAAGCCCATCTCGGCCACGTCTTCCCCGACGGCCCGCCGCCGACCGGCCTGCGCTACTGCATCAACGGCCATTCCATGGTGTTTGAGCCGGGGCAATAGACGTTCGGCGCAGGAGGCAACCTGCCCTTCATTCGCCTGTCGGCAACTTCTCCGTTCCACGATACGTCTCGTATCGCACGTCCCCTCGCCCCGTTTCTACGGGGAGAGGGAGAGGGTGAGGGGCAAGCTTTCGGCGCAAAACCGGGCCTACAGCGCGACGGTCCGGCTGGCGAGTCTTGACCGATCACTCATGCTCGGCAGGGCATGGCCAGGTCGTCGGCGCAGAGAGGCCGGCGGGGAGCTTGGTCGAGGTGTCGCCGCAAGCAAGGTCGATCTGGGCTTGTTCGAGGCCGGATGCCGCCGAGAGGTCGAGGCCTTCGATGCGGGTGAGGAACATGAAGGCGCGCTCGAAGATCGCCGGGCCTTCCAAACTTGCGCCGGAGAGATCGGCACGGGAGAGATTGGCGAAAGAGAATTTCGTGCCGGTCAGCACCGCCTTGTCGAAATCGGCGCGACCGAGTTCGGCTTTTTCGAAGCTCGCGCCGGCAAGCCTGGCGCCGGCGAAATTGGCTCGCTGCAGCTCGGCGCCGGCGAAGGAAGCGCCTTCGGCGATGATATTGGCGAAGCTGGCGCGATAGGCTTCGATTTTGGCGAAGCTGGCGCCTTCGGCGTGTGCGCCCTCGAGCGAGGCGCGCACCAAAGTCGCCTTTTCGAGATTGGCGGATTTGACGTTGGCGCCGGCGAGATCAGTCAGCGAGAAATCCGTGCCGACGAGGTTGGCACCTTCGAGATCACTGCCCTGCAGCATCAGGTTCTTCTTGGTGCATTCCTGCCAGTCGAGCTTCGGCGAGGCCAGGCTGCCGCAATCGGCGGCCCGGGCGGCGACCGGCGGAAATGCCAGAAGAGCGAGGGCAAGGAGACCGAGCGACGATCCGTGCTTTGCCATTGAACTGTTCACCTCCATACCATTCTAAGGCCACCCTCGAAGCCGGTCGCCTCTACTTTCTTACACAGCTCTGACTACAATAAAAAGATGGAGAGCGCCGTTGACAATGGCAATGCCCGGGGGCCCGAGGGATGCCGGATTAGGCCGAAGGCAGGCGAAGCTCCATGCAGGTGAGGTCCAGCCAGCGGCCGAATTTGGTGCCGACCTCGGAAAATCTACCGGCGATGCGAAAACCGAGCTTTTCGTGCAGCCGGATCGAGGCGGTGTTCTCGGCCTCGATGCCGGCGATCATCACATGAATATTGCCCGCCGCGGCGCGGACGATCAATTCGCGCATCAGCCGCTCGCCGATGCCGGCGCCGCGGCAATCCTTGTCGACATAGACGGAATGCTCGACGGTGTGGCGGTAACCGTCGAAGGCGCGCCAGTCGCCATAGGAGGCATAGCCGGCGACCTTGCCCGACAGCTCGGCGACAATGACGGGAAAGCCGCGGGCCTTGCGCGCCTTCATCCATTCCCGCCGGTTTTCGAGATCGACTAGCGTCTCGTTCCAGATCGCCGTCGTGTGTTCGACGGCGTGATTGTAGATATCACGGATGGCGGGAAGATCGGTTTCGGTGGCGTCGCGGAGGAGGACGGTGTCTTTCATAATTGCCTGTTCGTTTTGTCTGCGACAGGCGGCATACGCCCTGCCCCAAAAGATGTAAACGGCGGATCCACCTGCGAGAGACGCCGGGCGCGATCTTTATCAGACGCCCGGCGCCGACAGGCTGAAACAGGTGAAGACGGCCGAATAGTGCACGGCCGCGGCGGTGACGACGAAACCGTGCCAGATGGCATTCTGGAAGCGCAGCTTCTCCCAGACATGAAAGATGACGCCGAGCGAATAAATGACCCCGCCGATGACGATCAGCAGCATCGAGGCGGAGGGAATGCGCGAGGCGACAGGTTCGGCCACCAGCACGCCGCTCCAGCCCATGGCGAGATAGAGCAGGATGGCGACACGGTCGTAACGGCCGGGAAAGACGCATTTCAGAATAATGCCGGCAGCAGCAAACAGCCAGATCGCCACCAGCATGAACAGAAGCAGCGGGTCGTCTGCGCCGCGTTCGAGGAAGGGCGTGTAGGTGGCGGCGATCAACAGGAAGATCGCCGAATGATCGAAGCGGCGCAGATACCATTTGGTGCGCGAGACCGGCCACGCATTATAGGAAAAGGAAATGGCTAGCGTCAGCACCAGCCCGACGCCATAGATCCAGGCGGCGGCGAGCGCGCCGTAGGAACTCCAGAGCGTGGCGTAGAAGATCAACACCGTGGCGCCGATCAGCGCCAGCACGAGACCGACGCCATGGACGATGCCATCGGCGATCAGTTCGTATCTGTCGTAAGCCCAGCGAATGCCGTTGAACTCGGCCATGCACGCCAATCCGTTTCAGACCCAATGGCAATCGTCGCATCGAACGAACGGGTGCGCAACTGCGGCGAAGTGCACAAGCGGTCAATCTTCGTAACAGGCTGTCTGGCGCCGAGACGGCTCGCGCAATCAGACCTTTTGCCGGTCGACGAGCACAGAGCATTTCGCGTGGCGCACGACCCGGTCGGCGGTAGCGCCGATGAAGTAGTTGGAAAAATCCGGAACATGCGAGGCGACAATTATGAGGTCGGCGCCGTAGCTTTCGGCGGTCGAGATGATGGCTTTGGCGGGCGGACCGTTACGGATCTCGACGGTTGCCGCGATGCCGGTTTCTGTTATTAGCGCCTTCAGCTGGTCGCGGCTGTCCTGCATGGCATCCTCGACCATATTGGCCGGCAGTTCGATCGCGACATAGGTCGGGACATCCTCGATGACGTTGAGTGCGACGATCTCGCCGCCGTCGTCGAGCAGCGATGCGGCCTTGCGAAGGATTTTTTCTCCCTTTTCGATGCCCCCGAGCGCGATCGCTACGATGATCTTCCTGTACATGGCTCCCTCCATGACTGAGATGTATAAGTATCCTCTAAAGAAGATATGGATGCATTCACCGCGATCAAGTGGGCGCAAGTCATCGTCAACACCCGCTCAACACTTCATCATCAAAAACGGGTCTTCTGTGAACAATCGCGATCCGCCATATAGAGATCAGGTACGGCGGCTGAGAGGAGACAGAGGCGAATGAACCGGCGAAACTTCCTCGGCCTTGCTGCAGGCGGCACATTTGCCGCCACCGCCGGCACGCCTTCCTTTCAACAGGACAGATCACAGGCAGGAGACCAATCCATGACGACCGAAACTTCCTACGCGCTGACGCGGCCCGCCTATATCGACCAGTCGCATCTCGTCGTGAAGGACCTTGCTCTCGTGTCCGGCTTCTATCAATCGATGCTCGGCCTGAAGGTCATCGAGGAGACGGCGAGCGGCCAAGTGCTGGGTGTCGGCGATCTGCCGCTGCTGACGCTAACGACGGCCAAGGATGCCGCGATCGCGCCGCGCAACGCGGCCGGCCTTTTCCACACCGCCTTCCTAATGCCGGATCGCGCCGAACTGGCGCGCTGGCTGCGCCATGCGGCCCAGAACAATGTCGTGCTCGACGGCGCCTCGGACCATCTCGTCAGCGAGGCGATCTATCTGTCCGACCCGGAAGGCAACGGCATCGAAATCTATGCCGACCGGCCGCACGAGCAATGGAAATTCCAGCAGGACGGCATGGTGGAGATGGCGACGCTGCGCCTCGACCTGCAGGCGCTCTACGACAGCGCACCGGACGAACGCTGGGGCGGCATGGCGGCGGGAACGGCGATCGGCCACCTGCATCTGCAGGTCGGCGACATCCCGCAGGCCGACGCCTTTTATCGCGACGTGCTCGGCCTCAAGCTGATGGCGAGCCGTCCCGGTGCCAGTTTCTTTGCGACCGGCGGCTACCATCACCATCTCGCCGCCAATATCTGGAACAGCCGGGGTGCCGCCGCCCGCGCCGACAATATGACCGGACTTTCGGACTACAAGGTCCGGTTCAACGACAATGCGACGCTGGATGCGGCGATCTCCAAGCTCGATGCGCTGGAGATCAAGAGCGAGAAGCGCGATGGCGGCACCTTCCTCAAGGATCCCTGGGGTATCGGCCTGACGCTTTCGGCGTAATTTCCCAAGCGCGAATCAGCCCGAAACGGCCGAAAACATTCGCGCCATGCGGGCAAAACAATGCGTATGAAGAGGTGCCGCGTGCGGTTTGCCGGCTAGCCCTTTGCCTCAGGGAACCGGAACCGCGTCGGCGCGTTTCGGTCACGAAGCAATGAGCTTCGGGGGACCTCACCGCATGGGCATCGCCAATGGCATCCGCAAACAAGCCAAGAAGATTGCGATCGGCGAACGCCGCACCAGCGCCTGGGCGCAGACACTGAAGGAGGCAGCCGAAGAGCTGCCGCCGGCACCGCTGCACCGGCTTGAGAAAGACGGCCTGGATATAAGCATGGCCTGGGCGATCATCGGCATCTTCGGAATTCTCTTCCTTGCCGCGGTCTATCTGATGTCGCTGATCCTCATCCCGATCACACTTGCCGTCGTCGTCGGCATGATCCTCGGCATGGCGGCAGAAAAGCTCAGCAAGATGGGAGTGCCGCGGCTTGCCAACGCCTTTATCCTGTCAAGCAGCGTGGCGCTGGTGATCTTCCTGCTCATCAACTCGCTCGCCGATCCGCTGATGACGTTTGCCAATGAGGGCCCGGCCTTCGCCGAGCGAATGATAAACCGCGTCATGCCTTATCTGGAGCGAATCCGATGGCTGCATATCACGCCGGCGACATTTGAAAGCGGGTCGATGTCGATCGGTGCGCTGCTCGAAAACACCGGCAACGTCCTGCACGTGGTGACGAGCAGCCTGACGCCGGCACTGGTGCAGGGGATGATCTTCTTTGCGGCGCTGCTGTTCTTCCTCGCGGGTCGGGTCAACCTCCGCAAGACGATCATCATGACCTTCCGCACTCGCACGCAGCGCCTGGCCGCCATCCGTGTCATCAACGCCGTCGAGCAAGTGCTCGGCTTTTATTTCGCGACGGCCTCGCTGATCTATGTCGGACTCGGCGTTGTCATGACTGTCATCGCCTATGCCGGCGGGTTGTCGGCGCCGGTGCTCTGGGGCTTCTTCGCCTTCCTGTCGAGCTTCATCCCCTATCTCGGCATCACGCTGATGACGCTGGCCGTCGCCGTCGCCGGCATCCTGACCCATGATGGCCTCCTCGTCGGCCTGATGCCGGCCGCAGCCTTCTTCACCGTGCATCTCCTGATGGAAAACCTGATCTTCCCGGCGGTGATGGGACGGCGGTTGGAAATCAATCCTTTCGTCGTCTTCCTCGCCATCCTGTTCTGGACATGGATGTGGGGTGCCGTCGGTGCCATGCTGGCGCTTCCGCTTTCGCTAATCGTCATGACTGTCATCGACGAAATACTGATCGAGGAAAAGCCGCAGCCGCAATTGCCGAAATGATCAACCGGGGAGATAGTGGTGGCGTCTGATCTCACTCTCAACGAATCCGATCACGACCAGATGGTCAGCGGTCGATCGCTCTGGGGGAAAAGCGGCATTCGGCCGGAATGGCGGCCGATCGAGCAGAGCTTTTCCACCGACATCGCCGTGATCGGCGGCGGCATCACCGGCGCCCTGGTTGGCGAACATCTGACGGCGCGCGGTTTTTCCGTTGTTATCATCGACCGGGAGGAGCCCGGTTTCGGCAGCACTGCGGCGAGCACCGCGATGTTGCAATGGGAAATCGACAGCACGCTCACCGAACTTGAGGATTATTACGGCTTCGAACGCGCCGCCGGCATTTACCGCCGCAGCGGAGCAGCGGTCGCCGGCCTTTCCAAACTGATCGCCGCACACGGGATTGCCTGCGGTTTCCGGCCGCGCAACACGCTCTATCTCGCCGCCAACCAGGAAGGCGCGCGCGAGTTGCTGGAGGAGCGCCAACTTCGCCGCCGGGCCGGCCTGCCCGGCGTCTATCTCGAACATCCCGACCTCTTCACCCAGTTCGAACTCGATCGGGATGGGGCAATCTATTCGCCGGGTTCGGCCGAGGCCGATCCGCTGCTTCTGACCTGGGCATTGATCGAAATGTCCGTCCGGCGCAGCGCGCGGCTGGTCAATGCTTCCGTCACCGCGCTTCACAGTGAAGGCGATCACGTCACGGCCGAGACGGACGGAGGCCACGTCATCGAGGCGCGGCATGCCGTGCTTGCCACCGGCTATTCGATGCCGGGCCTCTACATGCCGAAGCTGCACCGCACCAGTTCGAGCTGGGCGCTCGCCACCGTACCCCAGGACCCGGCAAATTTCTGGCGCGAGAGGGCGCTGATATGGGAGGACAGCCACCCCTATCTCTACATGCGCACGACAGAGGACAATCGCATCGTCGCCGGCGGCGAGGATGACGGCACGGCCGATCCCGAAGCCCGCGACCTCAAGCTGCCGGCCAAGATCATGGCGATTCGCGAGAAGATAAATCGGCTATGGCCGAAAGCGGATACGCGGGTGGAGCACGCCTGGTGCGGAACCTTCGGCGAAACCGCCGACGGCCTGCCGCTGATCGGCCCGGTGCCCCATATGCCGCATGTGTTCGCAGCCTACGGCTACGGCGGCAACGGCATCACCTTTTCCTATCTCGCCGCCCAGATGATCGGCGCGATGCTGGCCGGCATGCATCGCGACTGGTTCGAGGATTTCGCGCTCGACAGGGATGGGCCGGGGCTGCGACGGTTTGGAGAGGATAGGCTGGGGGCTGGGCATGAGTTGCGGTAGAGGCCACGGCCACCGTTAGCCACAAAACTACTCCGTCGTCTTGTCGTCACCCATATCCTCGACATCCTCCAGACGAACGAACTCCGTCCCCTTCATCTTGAGATCGACCAGAGCCTTCGCCACCCCCTCGCCCGCCGCATGGGTCGGCTGGTTGATGTGCGAGATGACGACGTCGCCGTCCTTGGCCGAGGCGATGCGTTTTTCGGTGATGACGGCCCCGAGCAGCGAGCCGCCGTCGCCGTTTACCGAATAACCGGCGATGCGATAGCCCATGGCGCGGATCTCGCCGATGGCGGACAAGTCATATTTGGCGGTCGAGCCGCGGAACCAATGTGGCGCGGGAATGCCCGCCGCGGTCATTGCCGCGGCGCCGCCCTCGACCTCCTGCTTCACCGCCTGCGGCGAGCCGGCCGAGGCGATGCCATAGACTAGCGTCGGCGTGTCGATGGCCGGGATATGGTTCTCTCCGTGATTTTCGAGTTCGAAGAGATCAGGGTTCTGCAGGAACACGGCAAGGGCTGCGGGGTTGTGCTTCAGCCAGCGGGCGGTGACGAAGATCGTCGCCGGGATGCGCGCACGCACCAGCGTCGACAGGATGCGCTCGTCCGCCTGGCCCATGCAGGCATCGAAGGTCAGCGCAATGCGGGCATGGCCTGATATGTTGGAGCGGGCAATATGCAGATGCGGCTCGACGAGCTTTACCGCTGGGCTCTTCATGAGCGGAGCGGCGGCGGCCGGCAGCGGCGGCGCTTCGGCCGCGCACAGCGTAGACAGGCCGGCCAGAAGAAACGCCGAAGCAAGCAAGATGCGGTTCATGAAAGGACTTCTACGATTCGATCGGCCAAGTTTAGCGACTGCATTCGTCCAAAACCATGTGGCCTGTTAGCGCAGTCAATGGGACAGGCGATCAATCGTAGAGATAATACTTGTCCCACTTCTCGCGCGGCACCTTGTCGCCGATCTGGTAATTCAGTTCGCGCACGTTGATATGCTGCGGGCCGGTGATGCAATTGTAGGAGAGATGGTACCAGTCGCCCTTGCTGCGGAAAACGGCGCCCGGCGCCTGCAGCGAATTGTCGCCGGGGATCGGGTCCTTGAAGGTATAGGCAATCACCTTGTCGGGCTTGAAGCCGGCGCTGTCCTGGTTGATGCGGCTCATTGCCTCAGTGTCGCAGCTCTGTTCCAGGCGGGTGGAGGGATCGAGTTTTTCAAGCTGCTTCTTGATGGCGGGATCGACGGCAAAGGCAGGGGCAGCAAGGCTGACGAGGGATACAAACAGGAGCAGATGTTTCGGCATTGCGGAGAAATCCCTTGCTGTTGTCCATTCTTCACCCTGCCACAGGCAGCTTGCCGGGGGCTTGGCACGTGTAAATTTCGCTCTGCGATAGCGGACATTCTTAAATATTGTGGTGACATCAAGGCAAGGCCGGCAGGGTGACCTCCAAGCCTGTGGAAGCCTATCCACCGCCTTGACGCAGCCTTGCCGCTTGATCCGGGACCAGTGCGCCTCTATCTCTTGCCAACCCGATATCCCGATCCGGAGCCATTCCTTGTCCGTTTTCAACAGCCTGCCGACACCGCCTGCCGCACCGAAGAAGCCCGTCTCCGATACGCGCCACGGCATTACCCGCACGGACAATTATGCCTGGCTGCGTGCCGACAACTGGCAGGCGATGTTCAAGGATCCATCGATCCTCGACCCGGAGATCCGCCGGCATCTCGAAGCCGAAAACGCCTATATGAACGCCGCGATGGAAGACACCAAACCGCTGCAGAAGCTGCTGTTTTCGGAAATGCGCGCCCGCATCAAGGAAGACGACAGCTCGGTGCCGGTGAAGGACGGCGCCTATGCCTATGGCACCTCCTACGTGACCGGCGGCGAACAGCCGCGCTATTTCCGCATCGCCCGCGACGGCGACGTCACTGATGAGACGATCCGCACGGTGCTGCTCGACGGCGACAAGGAGGCATCGGGCAAGGCCTATTTCCGCCTCGCCGGCCTCGACCATACAACCGATCACAGCCACGGCATCTGGGGCTATGACGACAAGGGCTCGGAATTCTACACGCTGAAGGTCCGCGATCTCGCAACCGGCGAGGACCTTGCCGACCGGATCGAGAACACCGGCGGCGGCGGCGTCTGGGCGCCCGACGGCAAGAGCTTCTTCTATTCGGCTCTCGACGAGAACCACCGGCCTTCCAAGGTGTTCCACCATATTGTCGGCCGGCCGCAATCGGAAGACCGGCTGGTCTATGAGGAGGCCGATGCCGGCTTCTTCATGGGCGTCGGCGGGTCGCTGCTCGACGATGTCATCTATATCGACATTCACGATCACGAAACCAGCGAATACCGGCTGCTGTCGACCAAGGACCTCACCGCTGAGCCGAAGCTGGTGGCGGCGCGCGAGGAAGGCATCGAATATTCCCTGACCGAGGGCGGCGATATCTTCTACATCCTAACCAATGACGACGGCGCCAAGGATTTCAAGATCATGGAAGCGCCTGTCGACAATCCAGGCAAGGAGAGCTGGCGCGAAGTCGTTGCCCACAAGCCCGGCACATTGATCATCAGCCACATGGCCTATGCCCGCCATCTTCTCTGGCTGGAGCGCAAGGACGGGCTGCCGCAGATCATGATCCGCGATCGGGCGACCGGCGGGGAACATGCGATCGCCTTCGCCGAGGAAGCCTATTCGCTGGGGCTTTCGGGTGCGGCGGAATACGACACGGATGTCATCCGCTTCTCCTATTCCTCGATGACGACGCCGTCGCAGCTCTACGACTACAACATGGTGACGCGCGAGCGCACTCTGTTGAAGACGCAGGAAGTGCCGTCCGGCCACAATCCCGACGACTACGTCACGCGCCGCGTCTTTGCCCCGGCGTGGGATGGCGAGAAGGTGCCGGTCACCCTGCTCTATCGCAAGGACACGCCGCTCGACGGCACCGCGCCTTGCCTGCTCTACGGATACGGCGCCTACGGCATCACCATTCCGGCCGGCTTCAACACCAATTGCCTGTCGCTTGCCGATCGCGGCTTCGTCTATGCCATCGCCCATATCCGCGGCGGGAAGGACAAGGGATTTTCCTGGTACGAAGACGGCAAGATGGACAAGAAGACGAATACCTTCAAGGACTTCGTCGCTGCTGCCGATTATCTGAATCAACAGAAGTTCACCTCTTACGCGAGGATCATCGCCGAGGGCGGCTCGGCCGGCGGCATGCTGATGGGCGCCGTCGCCAACATGGCGCCGGAGAAATTCGCCGGCATCATCGCAGCCGTCCCCTTCGTCGACGTGCTGAACACCATGCTCGACGACACGTTGCCGCTCACCCCGCCGGAATGGCCGGAATGGGGCAACCCGATCGACAGCCAGGAAGAATACGAGCAGATCGCCGCCTACTCGCCCTATGACAATGTCGGCGCCAAAGCCTACCCGCCGATCCTGGCGCTCGGCGGCCTGACCGACCCGCGCGTCACCTATTGGGAACCGGCCAAATGGGTGGCGAAGCTGCGCGACCAGACGACCGGCGCAGCACCCATCCTGCTCAAGACCAACATGGACGCCGGCCATGGCGGCGCCTCCGGGCGCTTCCAGCGGCTGGAGGAGATTGCGTTCGAGTATGCGTTTGCGATCAAGGTGGCGGGGAAGATGTGAAATCTTTAGAGGTGTGCCGAGGAAGAAGCAAATGCCGGTCTATATCGCCCTCCTCCGCGCCGTGAACGTCGGCGGCACCGGCGCCTTGCCGATGGCTGAACTCAAGACCATCTGCGAAGGCCTCGGCTTCTCAGACGTGAAAACATACATCCAGAGCGGCAATGTGCTCTTCCGCTCGGATGCATCCGAAACGGCCGTGGAGGAAAAGCTCGACGCGGCGCTCGGGCAGAAGTTGGGCAAGCGGCCGGGCGTCATGGTGCGGACCAGCAAGGCGCTCGAGGCGATTGCCGCCGACGCGCCCTTCCCTGATGCCAAGCCGAACTTCCTGCTCGTCTATTTCCTGCCGGAAAAGCCGCCCGGAAATGCGCTCGATAAAATGGTGGCGCCCGATGGCGAGGAAGCGAAGCTCGCCGCCCGCGAAATCTATGTGCATTATCCCAAGGGGTCCGGCCGCTCGAAGCTGAAGTTCCCCGCGCTGAAGTCCGGCACCTCGCGTAATCTCAACACCGTGCGCAAGCTTGCGGACATGGCGGCCGCGATGGAAGGCTGAGTGTCCAACGCAGAATTTGATTCAAGCGAGGCACCTCAAGCCTTTGTTTTATACATGGTCAATCCCTTGTCGTCCGTTTCGCCTTGTAGCCGCTGATCTCCTCGCCGGCGGTCTTGGAGAAGCGCAGGTTCCAGATGGTGGCGGTGATCGAGATGAGCGTGACGACGATGAAGGCTATGGAGAAATCGCCAAGCGACGGCGTTTCGACATTGTTGAAAGCCATC
This sequence comes from Rhizobium sp. 268, assembly GCF_036571585.1. NCBI lineage: Bacteria > Pseudomonadati > Pseudomonadota > Alphaproteobacteria > Hyphomicrobiales > Rhizobiaceae > Rhizobium > Rhizobium sp. 268. The sequence goes on from NZ_JAPPSO010000001.1 coordinate 59,046, forward strand.
GAGCCGTGCAGCGCCAAGGCGCCGATGCAGATGCCGAGCGACAGCATGAGCTGCTGGAAGGTGGTGTAGAAGCTCGTGGCCGAGCTCATCCGTTCTTTCTCGATCTCGTCATAGGCGATGGTGTTATAGGCGGTGAACTGGAAGGACAGGAAGAAGGCGCTGAGCACCAGGACGATGAAGATCAGCGGCATCGGCCAGTCCGGCCGGAAGGCGGCGCAGAGACCATAACCGACGGTGCCGAAGATGCCGTTGAGGACGAGGCTGCGGCGGAAGCCCAGCCGGCTGAAGACGAACTTCGCCATCGGCTTCATGGCGAGCGCGCCAAGGGCGGTGGCGATGACGATCTGGCCGGCGGCGGCTGCCGACAGGCCAAAGCCGATCTGGAAAAGCAGCGGCAGCAGGAAGGGCTGGGCACCCTGGGTGATGCGCGTCAGCGAACCGGCGATCACCGAAGTGCCGAAGCTCGGCACCTTCATCAGCGAAAAATCCATGATCGGCGAGGGATGCCTGCGGGCATGCCTGAGATAGCCGATGCCGAAGATGAGGCCGACGGCGATCAGGAAGATCGAGAAGGCGCCCTCGCCCTCGTGGCTCGACATTTCGAAGCCGAAAAGCAGTGAGCCGAGCGAGAGGCCGGAGAGCACGAAGCCGATCGTATCGAAGGGACCGCTCGCCTTGCCCTTCACCTCGTCGATATAGATCGAGACGAAGATCATGCCGATGATGCCGACCGGCACGTTGATATAAAAAATCCAGCGCCAGTCGAGATAGGTGACGAAGAAGCCCCCGAGCGGCGGGCCGACGATCGGGCCGATCAGCGCCGGCACCAGCAACCAGGACATAGCGCTGACCATATCCTTGCGGGCAACGCTGCGCATCAGCACCAAGCGCCCGACCGGCATCATCATCGCCCCGCCTATACCCTGTAGCAGCCGCGCCAAGACCAGGAAGGACAGGGTCGGCGCCAGCGCACAGAGGATCGAGCCAATCACGAAGACGGCGATCGCCGCGCGGAACACGGTGCGGGAGCCGAAACTGTCGGCCATCCGGCCGCTCGCCGGAATGAAGATCGCCAGACTGAGCAGATAGGAGGTCAGCGCGATCGACATGGCCGGGGCGCTGACGGCGAAATCGCGCGCCATGGTGGGCAACGCGGTCGCCAGCACGGTCGCATCGATGTTTTCCATCAGCATAGCACTCGCGACGATCATCGCGATCACCCGGAAATTGGGCGCGGCGCGCCGAACCATCGGCGCCTGGTAAATCTGATCCGACATCTTCCGGGATCACTCACGGTGGCGCGGCGGAGCACACGAGGCTGCAGGGCCGCGGGGGATGACATGGCGTAACGCCAAGGGGAGACGATTTTCTATACGCCCGCGATCATGGCGGCGCTATGTCCTTTATGGCAAAGCTGCTTTGCCGAGAGGTAAAGGCAGATCACGATTCCTTGCATCGGCCCGCTCTTCGTGAAGGGCTGCGGGGTACTCATCCGAACCGGCTTGCGCCGCAGCCACCCCGGCCCTACCTATGAAGCATGACCTCCACGCTGCAGAAAAACCGGGCCGGCGCGCCCTTTCCATTCGACAACAGCTATGCCGGCTTGCCCGCCCGCTTCTTTGCGGCGCAGACGCCGACAGCGGTGGCCCAACCCTGGCTGATCAAGCTCAACGAGCCGCTGGCCGTCGAACTCGGCCTCGATGTCGAGGCGCTGCGCCGCGATGGGGCGGCGATCTTCTCCGGCAACCTCGTTCCCGAAGGCGCCGAACCGCTGGCGATGGCCTATGCCGGCCATCAGTTCGGCGGCTTCTCGCCGCAGCTCGGCGACGGGCGGGCGATCCTGCTGGGCGAGGTGATCGACCTGAGCGGCAGGCGCTACGACATCCAGCTGAAGGGAGCAGGCCCTACGCCTTTTTCGCGCCGCGGCGACGGGCGGGCGGCAATCGGGCCGGTGTTGCGGGAATATATCATCAGCGAAGCAATGTTTGCGCTCGGCATTCCGGCTACCCGGGCGCTAGCGGCAGTGACGACGGGCGAGCCGGTCTATCGCGAAGAAGTGCTGCCGGGCGCCGTTTTTACCCGGGTGGCGGCCAGCCACATCAGGGTCGGCACCTTCCAGTTTTTCGCCGCCAGAGGCGATACCGAGGGCGTGCGGGCGCTCGCCGATTATGTCATCGACCGGCACTATCCCGACCTGAAAGACGCCGACAATCCATATCTTTCACTGTTTTCGGCTGTCTCCGAGCGCCAGGCGGCGCTGATTGCCCGCTGGCTGCATGTCGGCTTCATCCATGGGGTGATGAACACCGACAATATGACCGTCTCCGGCGAGACGATCGATTTCGGCCCCTGCGCCTTCATGGACAACTACGATCCGGCAACGGTGTTCTCGTCGATCGACCAGCACGGCCGCTATGCCTATGCCAACCAGCCCGGCATCGGCCAATGGAACCTTGCAAGGCTCGGCGAAACGCTGCTGCCGCTGATCGACGAAGAGCCGGACGGGGCCGTCGACAAGGCAAATGCGGTGATCCGGGCATATGGCGAACGCTTCCAGGCGCATTGGCTGGCCGGCATGCGGGGAAAGATCGGCCTTGCCGGCGAAGAGGACGGCGATCTCGAACTGGTGCAGGCGCTGCTGTCGCTGATGCAGACGCAAAGTGCCGATTTCACCCTGACCTTCCGGCGGCTGTCGGATCTTGCCGGCGATATCGCCGGAGAGCCTGCTTTTGCCGCAAGTTTCCGGGAGCCGGAGGCCTGCGGATCCTGGCTTGCGCAATGGCGCGAGAGATTGTCGCGCGATCCGCAGACGGCCGCTGAGCGCGCCACGGCCATGCGCAGCGTCAATCCGGCCTTTATCCCGCGCAATCATCGAGTTGAACAGGCGATCGAGGCGGCGGTCGAGAACAGCGATTTCTCGCTATTCGAGGCGCTGCTGACAGTGCTGGCGAAACCCTATGACGACCAGCCCGGCTTTGCCGCTTATATGGAGCCGCCGAAGCCGAGCGAACGGGTGCTTGCGACCTTCTGCGGGACGTGAGCGGGTTTCCTACAACCATACCGTGACGTCTGCCTGCGGCAAATGCGGCCGTTGAAAGGCATCTCCTTCGCGCTATCTGGCTGATCGGCGGAGCTTTTCCGCCGCATCTTCACCCGGCTAACCTCAGCGGGAGACAGCCCTTATGGCGATCGTCATCACCTCCATCCTCTTCATCATCATCGGGCTTACGCTCGGCGGCGGCGGGCTGTGGCTCGTCACGCTCGGCGGCAGCGTCTTCTATCTCTTCGCCGGGCTTATGTTCCTGATCACCGCCGGTCTGCTTCTGATGCGCAAGGCGGTGGCGCTCTGGGTCTATGCTGTGCTCGTCGTCGCAGCACTCGCCTGGGCGATCTGGGAGGTGGGTTTCGACTGGTGGCAGCTTGGGCCCCGTGGCGGCATGATCATCCTACTCGGGCTCTGGCTGCTGACGCCGTGGATCCGCCGGCCGCTCGGCTTTCGCAGCCCGACGGGCATCATCTACGGCGCCAATCCCTGGCCGCTCGCCTTGCCGGTCATTCTCGCCATCGTCGTCGCGTTCTATTCGATGACGACGGATCCGCACGATCTTGCCGGCGAACTGCCGAAGGATGCGGTCGCCGCCAACCCCGCCTTCGGCGGCAACGTGCCGGATGGGGAATGGCACCAATATGGCCGCACGCCGTTCGGCCAGCGCTATTCGCCGCTCGACCAGATCACAACGGCGAATGTCTCCACCCTCAAGGAGGCCTGGCGATACCAGACCGGCGACGTCAAGCGACCGGACGATGTCGGCGAGACGACCTATCAGGTGACGCCGCTCAAGGTGAAGGACACGCTCTATCTCTGCACGCCCCACAACTGGGCGATCGCTCTCGACGCCAAAACCGGCAAGGAGAAATGGAAATATGACGCCAACTCCGGCATGAACCCCGACCGGCAGCATCAGACCTGCCGTGGCGTCACCTATTATGCCGATCCTGCCGTTGCCGCCGGCGAGCCCTGCGCCGAGCGCGTCTACCTGCCGACCTCCGATGCGCGGCTGATCGCGCTCGATGCCGCGGACGGCAAGGTCTGCACCGGTTTTGCCGACCAAGGCGTACTGCATCTGGAAACCGGCATGCGCTACAATCCGGCCGGCTATTATTATTCCACCTCGCCGCCGGTCGCGGTGGCGGGCAAGATCATCGTCGGCGGGGCGGTGAACGACAATTATTCGACCGAGGAGCAATCCGGTGTCATCCGCGCCTTCGACATCAAGACCGGTGCGCTGATCTGGAACTGGGATTCCGGCAATCCCGACGTGACAACGCCGCTGGCGGCAGGCCAGACCTATACGACCAACTCGCCGAACAGCTGGTCGGTCTTCAGCGTCGACGAGGCGCTCGGCATGGTCTACATCCCGCTCGGTAACCAGGTGCCCGACCAGCTCGGCATCAACCGCAGCGACAATGTCGAGAAATTCTCCTCCTCGATCGTCGCGCTCGACATCGCCAGCGGCCAGCTGCGCTGGGTGCGCCAGACCGTGCATCACGATCTTTGGGATATGGATGTACCGGCCCAGCCGGCGCTGATCGATCTGACCAAGCCGGACGGTACGGTGGTTCCCGCCCTCGTCGGCCCGACCAAGCAGGGCGATCTCTATGTGCTCGACCGGCGCAGCGGCGAGCCGATCATCCCGGTCAAGGAAATCGCAGCGCCCGGCGGCGCGGTCTCCGGCGATCACACCTCGCCGACGCAGCCGATCTCCGACCTCACCTTCTCGCCTGAGCCGCTGAAGGAAAAGGACATGTGGGGCGTGTCGCTGTTCGACCAGCTTGCCTGCCGCATCGATTTCCACCGATACCGCTACGAGGGCCGCTACACGCCGCCATCGCTTGTCGGCACGATCGTCTACCCCGGCAATTTCGGCACCTTCAACTGGGGTAGCGTGGCTGTCGATCCCGAGCGGCAGATCATGTTCGGCATGCCGACCTATCTCGCCTTCACCTCGCGCCTGGTGCCGGCCGCCGACATTCCGCCGAGAGGCCAGGACGAGAAGGGCAGCGAACAGGGGCTCAACCGCAATGACGGCGCGCCCTACGGCGTCTTCATGGGGCCGTTCCTCGGGCTTTTGAAAATCCCCTGCCAGGCGCCGCCATGGGGCTATGTCGCCGGCGTCGACCTGCGCACCGGCAAGATCGCCTATATGCACAAGAACGGCACCGTGCACGACATGACGCCGCTGCCCCTGCCTTTCAAAGTCGGCGTGCCCGGCATCGGCGGACCGATGCTGACCAAGGGCGGGGTCGCCTTCCTCGGTGCTGCGGTCGACAACTATCTCAGGGCCTATGACGTGACGAACGGGCAAGAACTCTGGCAGGCCCGGCTTCCGGCCGGCGGCCAGGCGACGCCGATGACTTATACGACAAGCGACAATAAACAATATGTCGTCATGGTCGCCGGCGGCCACGGCTCGGTCGGGACGAAGCCCGGTGATTATGTGATTGCTTATACGCTGCCGTGATGGAGGAGCGCGGGCTCCTTGCGGAAGCAAGACCCCTCCCCAACCCCTCGCCATAGGGAGGGACTAACCCGCGGTGGGGTCCTTGCGACCAGAATACGGTGTCACAAGCTGCATCGGCAGAAATGAAAATGCGACGGGCATCCCAGGGGTAGCCCCTCCCCTTGTGGGGAGGGGTTTTCCCGCGAACCTGACAGCTGTCGATCATGCCCTTTGCATTTGCACTCAAACCATCTCCACAATCATCCGCCCAACCTCGGCAAAGACCGGATTGAGCTCCTTCACCGGTACGGACGCTTCGGCGATATAGACGGTGGCGACGATCGGGCCGCGGTCGGGGGGCCAGATGACGGCGATGTCGCCGAGGGAGCCGTTCGGGCCGGTGCCGGTCTTGTCGCCGACTTTCCACTCCGCCGGCAGGCCGGCCCGCAGCCGCTCGCCGCCGGTCGTGCTGGCCACCAGCCAGGCGATCAGCCTATCTGCGGAGGATTCGCTCAAGACCGAGCCAAGTGTCAGGTTGCCGAGCGTGTCGAGCATCGCATCCGGTGTCGTCGTGTCGCGCGGATCGTCCTTCCTTCCCTCGTTCAGTGTCGGTTCGGTGCGGTCGAGACGGGTGGTGCCGTCGCCGATCGAACGCAGCCAGTCGGTCAGCCCAGCCGGGCCACCAAAACTTTCGAGCAGCAGGTTGCCGGCCGTATTGTCGCTGACCGTCACCGCCGCCTCGCAGAGCTCGGCGACGGTCATGCCGTCGGCACCGGCATGTTTTTCGCTGAGCGGCGAATAGTCGACCAGCTTATCCTTGCCGTAAGTCACCCGCCGGTCGAGGCTCTCCTCGCCCTTGTCAGCGCGGGCAAGCACGAAGCCGGCGGCCAGCGCCTTGAAGGTGCTGCACATCGGAAAGGCCTCGCTGCCGCGATAGTTGAAGGAAATGCTCGTGTCAGTGTCGAGCACCGAGACGCCGAGACGGCCGCCAGTGCGTTTTTCCAGGGCCGCAAGACGCTTCTGGATGTTGTCGTCGTCCTCCCCGGCCTTGTCCTCGGCAATGGCGGGCAGGCCCAAAACAGGCAGGCAGAGCGCCGAGCCGATCAGCATGCGGCGGGTAAGACTGAGATCCATGACATCCTCCGGCGGTGAGGAGGACAGAGCTAAGGCGCGATTGCGGCGGCATCTCGTCCCCGCGGCAACCTTGTTGCCGCCGAGCGAGTAATTCGGCCGCCGAGCAACCTTGTCGTCCGCCGCGGCGATTACGCCGCGCGCGTGACCTCGACGGTCACATGCGACAATTCCGTCAGCGCCGTAAGCCTGCCCTTGTAGAAGGCCGGCTCTCTCGGCGCCGGGGTGACAACGGCGACGATGGCGGCGTGATGGCCGGGGCCGACCTGCCAGACATGCAGATCGGTGATCCGGTCTTCCTCCGTCTCGATCGCATGGCGGATTTCTGCCGGCAACGTCTCGCCGTGCGGCACGACGTCGAGAAGAACGCCGCCCGAGGATCTCATCAGGCTCCAGGACCAGTTGGCGATGACAAGGCCGCCGACGATGCCCATGATCGGGTCCAGCCAGAGCCAGCTATAGAGGCTGCCGAGCGTCAGCGCCGCGATTGCAAACACGGAGGTCATGGCATCGGCAATGACATGCAGATAGGCGGCGCGGATATTGTTGTCGCCTGGCTTTGCGTGATGATCGTGGGCGTGATGATCGTGGACGTGATCACCATGACCGTGATGGGCATGATCGCCGTGATGGCGCGCATGGTGACCATGCGCGTGATGACCGTGGTGATGCCCATGCGCGTGGCCGCCGCCAAGCAGCCAGGCACTGACGAGATTGACAGCAAGGCCGATCACCGCGACGGCGATCGCCTGGGCAAAACCGATCGGCACCGGATTTGCAAGGCGCAGCCAGCTTTCCCAGGCCATCAGCAAGGCGATCAGCGCAAGGATGATGGCGCTGGCGAAGCCGGCGAGATCCCCGAGCTTGCCGGTGCCAAAGGTGAAACGCGGATTGCGTGCCTGCTTGCGGGCAAAGAGATAGGCGAGCGCCGAAATCAAAAGCGCACTGGCATGGGTCGACATGTGCCAGCCATCGGCGACCAGCGCCATCGAGCCATAGGCGGTGCCGGCGGCAATTTCCGCCACCATCATCACCGCCGTCAGCGCGATTACCAGCCAGATGCGCCGCTCGTTCACCGCATGGTCGGCGCCGAGGAAGATATGATCATGTTCCAGCGCGTTCACTCCGGCATTCTCGATCCCGGTACTCATTACAGGCTCCTTCGTCACGGCACTCAGCGGATATAGGTTCGCAAGACTTCCGATATTTCCTCGACCGCTTCGGCCCTTGCGGCGTCGTCCTCGGCATTCAGCACATGTTCGCGCAGATGATCGTCCAACACCTCACCGGTCAGCCCGGTCAGGGCGCCACGGACGGAAGCGAGCAGCTGCAGGATTTCGCCGCAGGGGCGCTCGGCCTCCAGCGCCCGCTCGACGGCCTCCATCTGCCCCTTCAGACGGCTGACGCGGGCGATGAGTTTCTTTTTATGCAGCGTGGTGTGAGACATGGGCGCCTATATAGCATAGGGGGGTATACTATCAAAGACAAAAACGGGATCATTGCCGACGCGTGGCGATCGGCCTTGACAAACACGGCATTTCCGACGATTGATGCGCCATGATCAAAAACTCGCACCAGAGCCGCTCGTATTTTTGGCTGTACCTGTAAAGGGCGGCTGGACAGATCATATTGTCAACAAGCCGCCGTCAGGCGGCTTTGTTGTATCGGCAGCGTCCTGACGGCAGACTATCAAAGGACGCGAAGACCATGACCGAAATCGAAGACAGCGAAATTTCACTGATGCGCCCGTCTGTGGTGACGATCCGCGCCGCCAAGCCCCGCGACCTGCCCGAACTCAATTCGATGATCGCCCTCTTGGCAGCCCATCACGGCGATGCCGCGGCAACGACGCCGGAGCAGTTGGAGCGCGACCTCTTCGGCCCACTGCCGTGGATCCATGCACTGGTCGCCGAAACCGGCGACGGGCTGATCGGCTACGCCATTCTCGTGCCGCTCTATAGGGCGCAAGAGGGAAAACGCGGCATGGACCTGCACCATCTCTTCGTGCGCGACGGCCATCGCGGCCACGGCACCGGCCAGTTGCTCGTCGACCGAGCCCGTGAGACCGCGCGCAAGGCCGGCTGCGGCTACCTTTCCGTCAGCGCCGCCACCGGAAACGTGCTGGCGCACCGCTTCTACGAACAGCTGGATTTCACCCCGCGGCCGGTCACCGGCATGCGCTACATGCAGTCGATCGCTTGAGGCAGGTCTGTCCTACCGTCCCGGCACCGCCTTCAGATAGCCGGCGATCGCTTCGCGGTCGGCGGCCGGAAGATGAGCGATGTTCTGCTGCACATCGACCATCGAGCCGCCGACGCTATCGAAATCAGGCGTGAAGCCGGTTTCGAGATAGCTGGCGATATCGGCCTCGCTCCAGCCGCCGATGCTTTTGGAGGCCGGCGTGATATCGGGTATGCGGCCCTTGCCTTCCGGATTGGGGGCGCCGGCGAGCCACTGGCCTGCCTGGAAGCCGCCGAGCGCGTCCCTCGGTGTGTGGCATTCGCCGCAATGGCCGGGGCCTTCGACCAGATATTGGCCGCGCTTGATCTTGTCATCGCTCTTGGCGAGCGCAACACGCGGCTGATCGTTGAAATAGAGAAATTTCCAGCCGCCGAGCGCCAGCCGGATATTGTAAGGGAACGGCAGCTCGTGCGGGGGCGCGACATTTGCGCTCTTCGGCAGCGTCTTCAGGAAAGCGAAGAGATCGTTGACGTCCTTGTCGCTCATGCGGGAATAGGAAGCATAGGGAAAGGATGGGTAGAGGTGCTCGCCGCCTGGACCGACGCCGCGCTTCATCGCATTGCCGAACTCCGCCAGCGACCAGCCGCCGATACCGGCCTTTTCATCGGGCGAAATGTTCGGCACGTGGAAGGTGCCGAAAGGGCTCTTCAGCGCCAGGCCGCCTGATAGCGTCAGCTTGGCATCGCCTTCGGAACCGGGGGCGGAATGACAGCTGACACAGCCGCCCGCCCAGAACACCATCTGGCCGTTTGCCGGATCCGGCGCGCCGAGACCGGCCCAATGGCTTTCCGGCAGCGGATCGGGCGCGGTAACGAGATAGAAGGCGCCTCCGCCCAGCACGGCGACGCCGATCAGACAGAGCAGTAACCGGATGAACCTGCGGATCATGCCCCGCCTCCCCTTTTTCCGAGATTTTCCTATAGGGACCGATTCTGCGACTAGCCCCGCACGGGCGGAGAATAAGGCGATCCGCGCCGGCGGCAAGGCGGCGCAGATCGGTGTCGGATGGGAATGGCCTATCGCTCACTCCTTGATGCGATAGGCCTTATGACAGCCGCCGCAGCTGGCGCCGAGCGTGTTGACCGTGGCGCCGACAGCCGCGGCATCGGCCGGAAGCTGGGCAAGCGCGGTTTCGGCATCGGCGGAGAGCTTCGCGGCGCGCGCCTTGAAGTCGTCCATGTTTTCCCAGATTTTCGGGCTCGCTTCTTGGTCGCCCGTTTCCGTGCCCGGCTTGAACTGATCGGGGAACACCTTGGCCGTTGCGGCGATCGTCGTCAGCGCCGTTTTTACCGCTTCGGCATCATAGGGCTTGGTGCCCTTGGCGATGGCTCCCAAGGCGCCGGCCGCACCGCCGATCTGCTTCATCAGGGCAATGCGCGAATCATGCGTGCCGTCGGCGGCGGTCACCGAACCGAAGGCTATTCCTGCCATCGCTGCGGCGGCAGCTACTGCTTTCCAATTCATATTCCTCTCCATTTCTTTTCTGCATTTTCCCGAGCCAAGGCGGCCGATGGCCAATCTGCACCGGGAGCATGACAAAATCCATGCCTGCCGGGCAGTCACGTTTTGCCGGATCATCATAAAAACAATGTGATAAGCCTTCGCAATTCAGGCGCTTTTCCAACCCTGCCAGAGGCTGAAAGCGGAGACCGCAACCAGGAGCAGCCCGGCGAAACGGCCGACGAATGCCGTGACGTCAGGATTGGCGACGAGCAGATCGCGGCTGCGGCCGGCCGTCATCGCCAGCGTACCGTAGATGGCGAACTGGGTGACTACCGTCATGGCGCCCATGATCAGGCCCTGCATCCAGACCGGGCCGTATTCCGGCTTGAGGAACTGCGGATAGACGGCGAACATGAATATATAGGCCTTCGGATTGACGAGACAGGTGACGGCGCCCTGGCGGAAGGCGCGCCAGCCGGAGCGCGCCGTTCCCGGCCCGACCGCCTCGACGGTGATCGAACTGCGGATCAGCGAAATGCCGATCCAGACCATGTAGGCGACGCCGGCAAAGAGCAGAACGTTGAAAAGCTGCGGCAGCATGGTGACGAGCAGACCGACGCCGGCCGCGCCATAGGCCGAATGTACGGCGCCGCCGGCCATGATGCCGCCTGTCGCCGCGAGCCCTCGCCTGACGCCGCCGGTCAGCGAATTGGCGAGCACGAAGAGCATGTCCATGCCCGGCACGATGATGATGCCGAAGAGAAGGGTGAAGAAGAGCCAGAGGTTTTCGTGGTAGTTCATGTCAGTTACCGCCTTGTCTGTGCATGGGCCGTTTTGAAAGACCATGATTGATTTCAATCTGATAGGCGGCTCTATACGCAAACCCAACTGACAGTGTATTGTCAGGAGCCTAAGGGATGGGAGAGGCAAAATGCGCAAGGCCTCGCGGCTTTTCGAGATCATTCAGATCCTGAGGCTCGCCAGAAAGCCGATGACGGCGGCTGTCATGGCCGAGACGCTCGAGGTGACGGTGCGCTCGATCTATCGCGATATCGCCGCCCTTCAGGCGATGCGGGTGCCGATCGAGGGCGGGCGCGGCATCGGCTACATCATGCGGCCGGGCTTCGACCTGCCGCCGCTGATGTTCTCGATCGAGGAGATGGAGGCGATCGTGCTGTCGCTGGCGCTGCTCGAACGCACCGCCGATGAGGAGCTGAAGCAGGCGGCGCGCCGGGTCAACCGGAAGATATCAGGCGCCGTGCCGGCGCCGCTCCGCCAGGCGATGGACACGAAGGCGCTTTACGCCTGGGGCTCGACCGCGCAGCCGGCAGGCTTCGATCTCGCGATCGTGCGCCGGGCGATCCGCGACGAATGCAAGCTCATGCTCGGCTACCGCGACGAACTTGGCCGCGCCACCGAGCGGACGATCCAACCGATCGCGCTGATCTATTATTCGCAGACCGCCAATATCGTCGCCTGGTGCGAACTGCGCCAGGCCATCCGCAATTTCCGCAGCGACCGGGTGGAGCGCTGTGCGGCAAGCAACGATTTCTTCAAAGGCGACGGCGACAGGCTGCGGGAATTGTGGACGAGCGGGTGGACGGAGAAGGCTAGGCCGGTGTGAAAATGTGAGACTTGAGATTGCTGCTTTCCCCTCCCCAAGGGGGAGGGACTACCGTGCCGCGCCCGTCACGCTTCAATTCTGACGATACCGCATGTGGCATCGCGTTTTGGTGGCGGGAGCGTGGCGCAGATTAGTCCCTCCCCTTGTGGGGAGGGGTTGGGGAGTGGTCTTGGATTTGCAAGAAGTCCCTTGCAGCCTAATAAACCAGCGTCCGGCTCTCCTCGCGGCCGAAACCGCGGATTTCGATGCGGTCGGGGTGGAGTTCGACAATGGCGAAGGCATTTTCGCTCTCGGTATCGACCACGCCCTTGAAATTGACGAAGTGGCAGGCGCCGGCCTTGCCGTAACTGCCGGCATGGTTATGGCCGTTCAAATAGGCGATGACATTGTCGTGCGCGGCGAGCAACGCGACAATGTGGTCGCAGTCCCACATGTCGTGCTCGCCGGCGGGATAGACCGGATAGTGGTTCATGACGATCACCTTCTCGCCGGCCGCGGCAGCGCTTGCGATCTCATCGCCGAGCCAGGCGAACTGCTCGTCGCTCAGCGCGCCGTTCCACGGATGGGCGTTTCTTTCGCCCCTCGCCTGCAGGTCCGCCAGCATCTTTGTCGCCAAAGCCCGATGCGGATGGCCTTCGGGCGGCGCGAAGGTGCTGATCTCGTTGCCGTCAAGCACGACGAAGCGCCAGCCGTGGCGGCGGAAGCTGTAATAGGGCGACGGCATGCCGAGGCGTGCGGGGATTTCGGAGAGATGGCCCGAGGAGACCGAGAAGTCGTGATTGCCGAGCAGGAAGAGCGCTTCGTGCCTCAGTTTCTCATAGACCGGCAGGATGTCGTCGAAGCTTTTGAAGCTGCGGTCGATGACATCGCCGAGTGTCATGACGAAGCTCAATTCCTCGCCGTTGAAGAGCTCGATCGCCTCGGCGAGTTTGGCGAGGCTGTTGGCGTAATAGCGGTCCATGGCCGCATGCGGCGGGATTGCCGCATATTGCGGGTCGGCGATGATGCCGAAGCGGAACAGGGGAAGAGCGGAGGAAGACATGGAACGTGATTAGGAGCGGCGGGTGACAGGGATGTGACGATGTCCTAAACCATGATCGAACTGCGTCAACTGTCGAAATCTCCGAGTGTGCGGAGCCTATGGATCAAAACAGCAAGAACGTCGTGTAGATCTGGTGCGATATAGGCACATAGATTTTGAGTATCCGGCGTTGGCTGCACGAGGTCAGGCACCATTATGGTCATCAGACCGGCACGAGATGCCGAAAGCACACCATTGTGAGAATCCTCGAGTGCAACACAACGGCTCGGGTTCACCCCTAACCGGCTTGTGGCTTTCAGATACGGCTCTGGATGAGGTTTCGCCGCGGCATAATCTTCACGGGCAATGATGTGCGCAAAGCGATCCTTCAGATTCGCCGCGATCAGATGGCTAAGCACTGTGGCGTGGTCCGAGGAGGTGACGATGGCCCACGGAAGTTGGATTTCCTCCAGCCAGTCCAGTATTTCAATGACCCCCGGTTTGAGGCGCAGCGCTGTTGCAACCATCGTCTGGAACCGGTCCGAGGCTTGTTTCCACAAGTCCTCGATCGGAAATTCGCTGCCAAGATGCATCCCCAGAAGCGCTCTGGCCGACATGCTGGGTAATCCAACCGTTTCCAGATAGACGGAGACCGGGATATTAAACCCGTTTTCCTCAGCGGCCTTGATAACGGCGTCCCGATACAAAGCCTCGGTATCGAAAATTAGGCCGTCCATGTCGAACAGGACGGCTTCGGGCTTGAAGGGAAGCTGCTTCATCATCGATCTCTAGGCGCTCAAAACTTCAAGGTTTCGCGACGGGCGCATAAAACAAAACACCCGACGTTTGTGGCGCCGGGTGCTGAATTAGAAAGCAGAGACATTGCCGCCCATCGCGGCGGGTCTGGTGCCGCTTACTTCGTGGCTTCTTCGTAGCGCTCCAGGACGTAATCCCAGTTGATCAGGCTATCGACGAAGGCCTCGAGGTATTTTGGGCGGGCGTTGCGATAGTCGATGTAATACGAGTGTTCCCAGACGTCGACGCCAAGGATCGGGGTGGCGCCGTGGACGAGCGGGTTTTCGCCGTTCGGGGTCTTGGAGATTTCGAGCTTGCCGTTCTTAACGGAAACCCAGGCCCAGCCGGAGCCGAACTGGGTGGCGCCGGCGTTGGCGAAATCGGCCTTGAACTTGTCGTAGCCGCCGAGATCGGAGGCGAAAGCCGCTTCGAGCTTGCCGGGCAGCTTGTTGCCGCCGCCGCCCTTCTTCATCCACTTCCAGAAATGGATGTGGTTGTAGTGCTGGGCAGCGTTGTTGAAGAGGCCGGCATTGGTGCCGAAGGACTTCTTCACGACGTCTTCGAGCGACAGATCCGAAAGACCGGCTTCGGCGGCGAGCTTGTTGCCGTTGTCGACATAGGCCTTATGGTGCTTGTCGTGGTGAAACTCCAGCGTTTCCTTCGACATGAAGGGAGCAAGCGCTTCGTAATCATAGGGAAGTTCAGGCAATTCGAAAGCCATGTCAGATCTCCTCTTGGCGATAGATTGCGTCATCGGCAGGTGTGGCGGAACATAGGAGGGGAACGGGGGAGAGGCAACCAGCGAAATGTCAAAAAACGATCCGTCGAAGGAAAATTTGCCTCAGTTGCAGAGTTGGAATCAGTCGTGCAAATCGCCTGGGATGCCCGCCTCGAAAACCGTTTCCCCGGCGATTCACTGCAACGGAGACCCGATATGAACAGGAATATAATCCCGCTTCTGGCCATGGCAGCACTTCCGCTGCTTTCCGGTACGGTGCATGCCTCTTCGGACGATGCCTGGAAACAGCTGGCAGCCGATGTCGAGGTCAAGTGCAAGGAAGCGGCGGTCACGCTCGAAAGACCTGCCGCCAGCGTCGATCCCTTCGGCACCAGCCGCTACGGGCTGGCTTTGGTGACGGGCAAGCCGAAAGGCGCCAAGGGGCTTGTTGCCCAGATCTGCGTCTACGACAAGCAGAAGAAAACCGTGGAGATCGGTAGCGAACTGGACGCCAAACAGCTTGGCCTCACGCCGCCAAAATAGGCTGCGTCGGCACCGCGCTGTCTCCGCGAATCTGTGCCTTCGGTCACATTTCGTGGGGAACCGGACGCTACCCTTAGGAGTTGAAGTCTGGGCGTCAGGGAGGTGCGGTATGTCGGAGCTTCGCAGCAGGCCGGAAGATCAGCAGAAAATCTATCAGCGCTGGGCGCCGGTTTATGACCGTGTCTATCGCGGCCTCCTTGCCGACGGCCACCGCAAACTGGCGGCGCTTGCAGCCGCGGCCGGCACCGATATTCTGGAAGTCGGCGTCGGCACCGGCCTGACCCTCAGACACTATCCCAGCCGCTGCCGGGTGACCGGCATCGACATTTCCGAACACATGATCGCTCGGGCGCGCGAAAAGGTGCGTCGCGAGAAGCTGCAGCATATCAGCGCGCTCGAGGTGATGGATGCGCATGCGCTCGCCTTTGCCGACCGGTCTTTCGATGCGGTTTGCCTGCCCTTCGTCATCACGCTGATCCCCGAGCCCGAGCGGGCTCTCGACGAATGTGCCCGGGTGCTGCGGCCGGGCGGCGAGATCATCCTGGCCAGCAAGCTCGGCGACGGCGCCGGCCTGCAGGGCGCGATCGAGGCGGCGGTGGCGCCGCTGGTGCGTCACATCGGCTGGTCCTCCGCTTTCCGCATCCACCGCATCCTCGCCTGGGCCGAGCGGCGCGGCGATTTTTCCGCTGCCGAGATTCTGCCGGTCTTTCCGAACGGCTTCTTCAAGATCGTCCGGCTGAAACAGCGCGGACTTTCCGCCTGAATTAAAAATTTTCCCGCATCGCGGATTCTGATGCTACCGTTCGTCTGAGGGGACCGCATGACATCGGATATCTTCTTCTTCATCGTGGTGGGCTTCTGTGCGCAGATTGTCGATGGCGCACTCGGCATGGCCTTCGGCGTGCTGTCGACGACGAGCCTTCTGGCCTTCGGGGTGCCGGCGGCCAATGCCAGCGCCATGACGCATGTGGCTGAGATGTTCACCACGGCAGCGTCCGGCATTTCGCATGCCTATCACCGCAATGTCGACTGGCGTCTGGTGGCGCGGCTGGCACCGGCCGGCATGATCGGCGGCGCGATCGGCGCCTATCTGCTGGCCAATATCGACGGCAAGGTGATCGCGCCCTTCGTGTCGGCCTATCTGATCGCGATCGGCCTGTTGATTTTCTACAAAGCCTTTCGGCCGCCGGCCAAGCGCGAGGTTCGCGACTGGGCGGTGCCGCCCGTCGGCTTTTGCGGCGGCGTTCTCGATGCGATCGGCGGCGGCGGATGGGGGCCGGTCGTCACCAGCACGCTGGTCGGCCGCGGCCACGACCTGAAGCGGGTGATCGGCTCCACCAATTTCACCGAATTTGCGGTGACACTGACGATTTCGCTGACTTTCATCCTCACGCTCGGCTGGTCGGAACTCAATTCGGCGATCGGCCTGATCATCGGCGGCGTTATCGCCGCCCCTTTCGGCGCGATCCTCGTCAAGCGCCTGCCGGTGCGGGCGCTGATGGTGGCTGTCTCGATGGTCATCATCGTGACATCGGCAATACGGCTCCTCTAAAGCTCTTTGTTTTGATGCATGCCGTTGCGGCAAAAGCGCTTCGCGCTTTGCCTGGGAAATCGCTGCACACGTCCGGGCGACATGCATTAGGACCGGACTACAGATTTCGGCCGAAATAGACCTCCACGGAGGCGATCTTGTCGCCACGGAAGCGCAAACTCTCCATGTTGGCGAAGCTTCCGCCGTCGAGTTTTTCGGCGCGGTAACGCACGGCTGTCTCGTCGCCGTCGACCGCCAGGAATTCGATGTGGATGGCGCGGAAGAACGGTTCCTTCGGCCAGCAGCGCTCGAAATAGGTCGCCCGGTCGATATGGTCGTCACGCGGGCTGGAGAAGGTGAAATCTTCCGTCAGCATGGCGACGACTTTATCCTTGCGGTCTTCCAGATAGGCGGCGTAGAGATCGCGGACGGTCTGCTGCCGCGTGTGCATATCGTTCATGGCAATATCCTCCGATTAACCGATTGCATCTCGCAATCAGTATATCTAGCACTTTTATCCGAGATGATCCAGTTTCGGCGCAATCGCGCCCTAACGATCGATGCCGAGGCACGGAATGACCGATAAGCAATTGGACGCTGCAAGCGTTAGCGCAGGCTCGATCTACTGGAAGCGCAACCTGGCAATCTCGCTGCTCGGCTCCTTCACCACCATCGTGGCGATGACGCTGCTGCTGCCCTTCCTGCCGCTTTATGTCGAGGAACTCGGCGTCAGCGACCATGCGGCGATCGTGCAATGGTCTGGCATCGCCTATGGCGCCACCTTTCTGGCTGCGGCTCTGGTCGCGCCGCTCTGGGGGCGGCTCGGTGATATTTACGGGCGCAAGCTGATGCTGGTGCGCGCGAGCCTTGGCATGACGCTGGCGATCTCGCTGATGGGCATGGCCGGCAATGTCTGGCAACTGGTGGCGCTGCGCCTCTTTGTCGGGCTTGCCGGCGGTTATTCCTCCGGCTCGATGGTGCTGGTGGCGACGCAGACGCCGAAAGACCGCTCGGCCTGGGCGCTCGGCCTCCTCTCCTCCGGCATCATGGCCGGCAATCTCGTCGGCCCGCTGATCGGCGGGGCACTGCCGCCGATGATCGGCATCCGCGGCACGTTTCTCGCCGCCGGGGCGATGATCTTTCTCGCCTTTCTCGCCACGACCTTCTTGATCAAAGAGGAAAAATCGCCGGCCCGCAAACAGGCGGCCAAGGCGAGCGGCGGCTGGAAATCCATCGGCGACAAACGGCCTGTCATCGCCATGCTGGCGACTGGCATGCTGTTGATGTTCGCCAATATGTCGATCGAGCCGATCATCACCGTCTATGTCGCGCAGATCGTGCCGGCCGCCGATGAGGTGACGATGATCTCGGGCATCGTCATGTCGGCGGCCGCCCTCGGCAGCATTCTTTCGGCCTCATGGCTCGGCAAGCTTGCCGACAGGATCGGTCATTGGCCGGTGATCTCAGGGGCGCTCGCCGTCGCCGGGCTGCTGCTGATCCCGCAGGCCTTCGTCACCAGCTCCTGGCAGCTGATCATCCTGCGTTTCCTGATGGGCGCGGCCCTCGGCGGGCTGCTGCCCTGCATCGCCGCCGTCATCCGTCACAGCGTGCCGGACAGTGCGGCCGGCGGCATTCTCGGGTTTTCCATCTCCTCGCAATATGTCGGCCAGGTGGCCGGCCCGATCCTCGGCGGCTTCGTCGGCGGGCATATCGGCATGCGGGCGGTTTTCCTCGGCACCTCGGTGCTGCTTGTGGCGGGTGCTGCCTATGCCTGGCTGGTACGGCCAAGAGATACGCAGACATCGGACCTAGAACTGGATGATTTTAGGCCGGATCGGCCAAAAATCTGAATCCTGTTCTAAATTAACGAGTTAGAGCATGATGTCTTGAGAAAGCCGCTTACACTTTTCGGCATCATGCTCCAGCTTAGCGCCGTCCGCAGATCAGCTCGACTCCGGAGCGGGCAATCGCTTCCAGCGTCTCGCGGCTGTCGCCGGCGCGAGACCGCACGGCAAGCGAATGCATGACGGCGGAGGCGAGCCTCGCCATCGCCTGCGGATCGGCGCCCTCGGGAAGCTCGCCGCTTTCGACGGCAAGGCGCATGCGCTTTTCGATCTCGCCGTCGAAATCGCTGAGGCTGCGGCCGAGCACCTCGCGGACGCGCTCATGCTGGATCGCCTCGGCCGTTGCCGTGCCGATCAGGAAACAGCCGCGGGCGGCAGTTTCACCATGCAAATAGATCGAAAGCGCGCTCTCATAGACGCGGGCGAGATTGTCGCGCAGCTGAAGTGACGGGTCGAGCGCCTCAGACAGCGCATCCATGCCGTCCTGCCGATAGCCTTCCAGCGTATCGAGATAAAGATTCTCCTTATCGCCGAAGGCACCGTAAAGGCTCGGGCGGTTGAGGTTGGTCGCAGCACTCAGATTGTCGAGCGAGGCAGCCGCAAAGCCCCTGTCCCAGAAAACGTCGCGCGCCTTGCCGAGTGCCGCCTTGGCGTCGAAGGCTCTGGGGCGGCCGCGTTTCTTCTCGTCTTTCATATTCTGTACCGTTTCGCATTAAATTCTTGACGAAGGTTATTTTATGCGAAACAGTACAGAAGTTCAACGCCATTAACGGGCGGCATCGCCCGCCTCATCAGAAGGAAGCCAGTCATGAAACTCTATATGCACGCCGCGGCATGCTCGCTTTCGCCGCATATCGTCTGCCGGGAGCTGGGGCTCGACATCGAACTCGTCCAGGTCGACCGGCAGACCCACAGAACAAGCGACGGCAAGGATTATCTCGCCATCAACGGCAACGGTTACGTGCCGGCATTAATGCTCGACGATGGCAAGGTGTTGACCGAAGGGCCGGCGATCGTGCAGTTCCTCGCCGACAGTGTGCCGCAAGGATCGGCCATGCTGCCGGCGGTCGGCGACCTCAAGCGCAATGAGGTGCAATCCTATCTGAATTTCATC
Organism: Rhizobium sp. 268; assembly: GCF_036571585.1. NCBI lineage: Bacteria > Pseudomonadati > Pseudomonadota > Alphaproteobacteria > Hyphomicrobiales > Rhizobiaceae > Rhizobium > Rhizobium sp. 268. Next base: position 78,552 of record NZ_JAPPSO010000001.1, read on the forward strand.
ACTGCCGAGCTGCACAAGCCGATGGTGCTGTTGTTCAACCCGCTTTATGCGAGCGTGCACGAGCAAATCCGGGCGCTGATATCGAAGCGGCTTGCCTGGCTGGACGGCCGCCTTGCCGGTCCCTATCTCACCGGCGAGGCCTTCACGGTGGCGGATGCCTACCTCTTCGTCTGCCTGAACTGGTCGCCTTGGACCGGCATCGATCTCCAGCAATGGCCGGGCTTGCACGGGTTCATGGCCCGCGTGGCGGCACGCACGAAAGTGCGTGAAGCGCTGCAGGCCGAAGAGCTCGAGGCCTTCGACGCGGACGGCATCTATTTCGCGCCGCAGGCCTATCTCGCCTCATCAGGCCGGACCGGCTCGCCGGTGCGGCCGTAAGATCAGGCCTGTCAGAGGGCGTTGACGGCCACCGGCAAAGCGCGCTTGTGGGCGGTGGAGCGATAGGCGGCAAGGATGCGGCGGCGGGCGATCTCGCCGACCGGCTTGCCTTCGAGAAAATCGTCGATCTCGTCATAGGAGACGCCATAGGCCTCCTCGTCGGGGCGCAGCGGCCGCTGATCCTCGAGATCGGCGGTCGGCACCTTGAAGACCAGTTCGTCCGGGGCACCGAGCCGCTTTGCCAGCAAGCGGACGCGGCGCTTGTTGAGACCGGCGAGCGGCAGAATATCGGCGGCGCCATCACCGAATTTGGTGAAGAAGCCCATGACTGCTTCGGCCGCATGATCGGTGCCGATGACGAGGCCGCCAACCGCGCCGGCCAAAGCGAATTGAGCGATCATCCGCTGGCGGGCCTTGATGTTGCCGAGGATGAAATCCTGCCGGCCGGCATCGGCGAAGGCAAGGCCGCCGTCCTGAGCGGCGGCCAGCATCGCATCCGCCGCGGCCTTGATATTGACCACCATCGAGCGGTCGGCGCCGATGGTTTCCAGCGCTCGGCTCGCGTCGGCCTCATCGGCCTGGACGCCGTAGGGAAGGCGAACGGCGATGAATTCGGCCGCATGGCCGCCGTCACGCAGCTCGCGCACGGCCTTCTGAGCCAACAGCGCCGCCGTCAGCGAATCGACGCCGCCGCTGATGCCGAGGACGTAGCCGCGCATACCCGAAGCGACCAGATAATCCTTGAGGAAATTGGTTCGCCGCGCGATCTCCCGCTCAGGGTCGATCTCGGCGGCGACACCCAATTCGCGGATGATCTCGCCTTGTTCGTCGAACAGCACAGTCATAAGCTCTTCCTCCCCGCTTACGGAATTCCGGCGCCACTATGGCGAAAAGATGAGGAAAGACGAAGCCGTTTCGGGCAGACCTGCCATGCATTTTATGCAAGTGAGCGTCGGATTTCGGATCACTGGATTGGGCGGCCTACCGTACGATCGTAAAGAGCTCCGCCGGCTCGGCAAACCCCTTCAGCCCATGCGCTCCGACGGAGACGGCATCCCCTGCCCCGGCCTCCCTGCGAAACGGCGCCGACATCAGCAAGGCCTCTCCCAGTTCGCTGCAGGCGGTCTGGATGCGGCTGACCAGATTGACGTCGCCGCCGATCAGGGTGAAGTCGAGGCGGCGGCCGGAGCCGACATTGCCGTAGCTGACTTCGCCGTAGTGGAGGGCGATACCGGCCTTCACGCCGATGCCTTCATATTGGAAATGGTCGATCTCATCGAGCATGGCGCGGGCTGCGGCAAGAGCCGCACCGCAGGAATGGGCGGCATCATAGCCCGGGAAGAAGGCAAGCACGGCGTCACCCATGAATTTCAGCAGTTCGCCGCCTTCGCGGGTGATCGCCGGCACGATCCTGTCGAAATAGGCATTGAGCAGGCCGAGCACGGTGCTGCCGGGCAACCGGTTCGACAGCTCGGTAAAGCCGCGCAGATCGCAAAGCAGCAGGGCCGCCTGCATGGATTCGATCTCGCCGCGGCGGATGCGGCCCGCCAATATCCGGCTTGCCGTCAGCGGGCCGATATAGGTGTCGAGCAGGCTGAGCTCGACCTGGCGAAGAACGCGCAGCTCGCTGGTATTGCGCAGCGCCGGCAGGATGCGTTCGATCAGCTGCTGCTCGGAGGCGGTGAAGCCGCCCGGCCGCCTGGTGCCAAAGACGGCGGCGCTGACCGGGCCGTCGCCATTGCAGAGCGGGGCGATGACGAGCTGCATCAGGCCGCGATCAGCAAAGACATCGATATGCTGCCAGCGGCCATGCATGCTTTCGCCGGCACCGACCACCAGCGGTTCGCGGGTGTCCATGACCTTGCGCAGCGGCGTATTGGCAATCGCAACCCGGGCGCCGTGTTCGCGGTCGTGGATCTCGACCGGCTCGCCCGGCGCCCAGGCGATGGTGCGGCCGATGAACTCGGGATGCAGCGTCATCAGATGCAGGGTCACCCGGTCGACGGGCAGGCCAAGCGCCTGAAGCCTGCGGCCGAGGCCGGAGACGAGGCCCGCCTCGTCGAGGGCGTGGCATTCGTCGCCGGAGAGCCATTCGATGATCGAGAGCAGCGCGCCGGCGCTGACGGCACTGCCGGCCGCCCTTGGCAGAAACCGGCTGGTATCGGGGGCATGGATCGTTGATGTCATGGTGTTCTCTCCATCAAACTCTAGTGAGCGCCACCGCCGGAGAGTTGACCGGGTTTGCTGAGAAGCAGGCTTGCCAGCAGGGCGACGACAAGGGCGACGCCGAGCAGGAAGAAGGTGTCGCTGAAGGCCATGATATTGGCCTGCTTGCGTATTTTGAGCGCGATGGCGACAACGGCCTTGTGGCTGGCCAGCGCCTGATCGCTGACGCCGTGGCTCATGAAGTAGCCGGTGAGCCTCGCAATGCGATCGCGCGTGGCTTCCTCGAAGACGGAGACCGAGTTGGTCAGGATGTTCGAGTGGAACTGTTCGCGCTTCGACAGGAAGGTCTGCAGCGAGGCGATGCCGACCGCGCCGCCGAGATTGCGCATCATGTTGAAGAGCGAGGACGCCGAACCGGCATTCTCCGGCTCGATGCCTGATGTGGCGATGGCCGAAAGCGGGGTGAAGACAAGCGCCTGGCCGATGGCGCGCACGATGTTCGGCCAGAACAGCTGGTCGGTGGCATAATCGCCGGTCATGTGCACGTTCATGAAGTTCGAGGCGGCAAAAAGGGCAAAGCCGACGACGATCAGCAACCGGATGTCGAAACGCTTCATCAGCCGCGGCACCAGCGGGATCAGCAGCAGCTGCGGGATGCCAGTCCATGCGAGCACCATGCCGATCTGCTCGGAGTTATAACCCTGGATACGGGTGAGATAGATCGGCAGCACGAAAACCGAACCATAAAGCGCGATGCCGAGCAGGAAGTTGGCGACGATGCCGAAGCCGAAGTTGCGGCGCACCAGCAGACGCAGGTTCAGAAGCGGATGGGCCGTCTTCAGCTCGATGATGATGAACAGCGTCAACGAGACGGCGGCGATAACAGTCAGGCGCAGGATGAAATCGGAGCCGAACCAGTCCTCCTTGTTGCCCTCTTCCAGCACCGTCTGCAGAGCTGCCAGGCCGATCGCCATGGTGACGATGCCAGGCCAATCGCCCTTGGCGAGCAGCTTCAGGTTCATCGGCGCCCGGTCGAGCGAGGCAAAGAGCAGGCCGATCATCAGCGCGCCGGGCACCAGGTTGACGTAGAAGATATATTCCCAGCCCCAGTTCTCGGTCAGATAACCGCCGATGGTCGGGCCGATGGCCGGTGCGAAGGTGGCCGAAAGGGCAAAGAGTGCCAGGCCGATCGGCTGCCTCGCCTTGGGCAGCAGCGTGATGATTATGGTGAAGGCCATCGGGATCAGCACGCCGCCGGAAAAGCCCTGAATGGCGCGCAGGACGATCATCTGCTGCAGATTGGCCGCAAAGGCGCAGGCGACGGAAAAGATCAGGAAGAGGATGGCGTTGACAAGCAGGTAATTGCGCAGCGAGAAGACCCGTGTCAGCCAGCCGCTCAAGGGAATGACGACGATCTCGGCGATCAGATAGGAGGTCGAGATCCAGCCGCCGTCATCCGTGCCGGCGCCGATGGCGCCCTGGATATCGGCAAGCGAAGCATTGACGATCTGGATGTTCAAGACCGCCATGAAGGCGCCGAGCGTAGAGCCGACGACGGCCATCCACATGCGGACCGGGCTGATGGTGGCGGGCTCCCTAGCGGCGGGGCGCGTGAGCGAATTGCTGTTTGCGGCGATCTGAAGAGTGGCCATGGCTGATCTCTTTCCGGTTCTCACGGAAAACCTTCTCATGACGGGGTTCGGGCGAATTTGGGAAACGGCGGAAGGATTATCCGGCGTGGCGGGATAGTCCCTCCTCGGCGACCGAGGTCTCTGCAGCCTTGGTATCGATTTCGGGCTCGACCGACATGCCCGAGCGCAACAGACCGCTCAGCGCCTCGTCGTCGATGACGATCTTGACCGGGATGCGCTGGACGATCTTGGTGAAATTGCCGGTGGCGTTGTCAGGCGGCAGCAGCGAGAATTCGAGGCCGCTCGCCGGCGAAACGCTGTCGACATGGCCTTTGATCGCCATGTCGGGAAAGCTGTCGATCTTGATTTCGACCGGCTGGCCGGGGCGGACATGGGTCAGCTGCGTCTCCTTGAAATTGGCGACGACATAGACGGCATGCAGCGGCACGACGGCCATCAGCTGCGTGCCCGAGGTGACATATTGGCCGACGCGGATCGAACGGGCGCCGACCGTGCCGTCGACGGCGGCGACGATATCAGTGTAGGACAGGTTGAGTTCGGCCTGTTGGGCGGCAGCAGCCGCCCGATCGCGCTCGGCAATTGCCTGCTGACGCTGCGTTTCAAGGACCGGCACCTTGTTCTCGGCCGCGACGAGGGCTGCCCGGTCGCGCTCGACGGCGGCGGCCGCCTGGTCGCGGGCCGACTGGCTCTGTTCGGCGCGCGATTGCGTGCCGGCACCGCTGGTGATCAGCCGGGCCGAGCGGGCGGCATCGGAAACGGCAAAATCCAGCGACGCCTGCGATGCATCGATCGTCGCCTTGGCCTGGCCGATGACCGACTGCTGCAAAGCGATCTGGGCGTCGATATTGGCGACGGCGGCTTCGGCTGCCTTCACGGCTGCCTTCGCCTGCGACAATGCCGCCTGGAAGTCGCGGTCGTCGATGCGGGCGAGAACCTGGCCTGACTTGACCGGGTCGTTGTCATTGACCAGCACCTGCCTGATATAGCCGGCGACCTTCGGGGCGACGGTGGTGTAATCGGCTTTCACATAGGCATCGTCGGTGGATTCGATGAAGCGGCCGACCGTCCAGTAGCGGTAACCGAAATCGCCGGCAAAACCGACGCCAGCAAGCAATGCTGCGGCGATGACCGCGCGCTTGACGGTCCTGCGGCCGGTTTTCTTCGGCGTCTCCTTAGCAGCGGCTTCGCCGACAGGCGCTTCGGCCGCAGGCGTGGCATCGGCCTGCCGGGCAGTGTCGAAAACGTCCTTGCGGGGCAACTCAACCATCATGTTTCTCCTTCAATGCCGGCCCCGTTGAGAGGCCCTGTTCGATCGAAGGGACAATGCACCCTGCCGTTCATTGTGATAATCTGCTTAAATCGGGAAGGATCATCAACTCTCAGCGGATAATCCGAGGGCGATATGGATCGGCTGACAAGCCTCACAGTCTTTGGCCGCGTGGTGGAATGCGGCGGTTTTTCCGCCGCCGCGCGCCGGCTCAACATGTCGGTCACCATGGTCGGCAATCACGTGCAATCGCTGGAGGATCGGCTCGGCGTCAGGCTCCTCAACCGCACGACGCGCAAGGTCAGCCTGACGGAAACCGGCAAATATTACTATGAACGCTCCTCGCAGATCCTTGCAGAACTCGACGAGGCCGACCGGACGGCGGGCGCACTCAGCACCACGCCGCGCGGCACGCTGAAGGTCTATACCAGCAGCGCCATCGTGCGTTTCCTGCTGCCCGTCGTCAGCGAATATATGGAACTCTATCCGTCGATCGCGCTCGATTTCAGCATCGGCGAGCGGATGGTCGACATGATCGAGGACGGCTATGATCTGGTGATCCGCACCGTGCCGCCGCCGGATTCATCGCTCGTCGCGCGCAAGCTGACGCCCTGGCGCCATGTGCTCGTCTGCTCGCCGGACTATTTCGAAAGCCATCCGATGCCGCAAAAACCGGCCGAGGTTGCCGATCACAATTGCCTGCAATATGCCTATTACCCCTATGGCGAGGAATGGCGCTTCGAGGATGGCGAAGGCCGGCAGGAAAGCGTCAAGGTCGGCGGTAACGCCGTCTCCAACAGCGCCGAGATGCTGCGTTTCCTGACGCTGAACGGAAAAGGCATCTTCCTGGCGCCGAGCTTCGTGGTCTTCGACGACATCGCCGAAGGACGGCTGGTGAAGATCATGCCGGACTACCGCCCGGTCGAATTCAGCATCAACGCCGTCTATCCCAACCGCAGCCATCTGGCGACCAAGGTAAGGCTGTTCATCGACCTCCTGGCGGAGAGATTTGCGGAGCATCGGAAGTGGATGACGTGAGGCGTGAGGCGGCAGACCTCAGCGCGAGAGGCTGCCCCTCACCCTAGCCCTCTCCCCGTTCTGACGGGGAGAGGGGACGTGCCCCGCGAGACGTTGGGGAGGGACGGAGAGGTTCACGGCATACCCCCTTCGCCCCGTTCACGGGGAGAAGGTGGCGGCAGCCGGATGAGGGGCGGGCCTTGCTCTGCGTCTCCGAACAACCCTGCCCTTCACTTGCGCTTCGGGCGTTCGTCATTGCAATCGATTCACTGGATCGATTGCTTCGGCTGCGCCGAACCGCTGCTCACTCCTCGCTCTCGCTTCTTCCATGGGCCCAGTCCATGTAGAGGTCGAGCGCCTTGCGGGTGACCGGGCCTTCCTGGAGGTTGCGGTCGTCGAGGCGGATGACGCCGACGACTTTGGAGTAGTTGCCGGTGGTGAAGATTTCGTCGGCGGCGAGGAAATCCTCGACGGACAGCGTTGTTTCCAAGACGTCGAAGCCGGCCTTGCGCAAGAGGTCCATGACGCGGGCGCGGGTGATGCCGGCAAGGAAGGTGCGGTTGGCGGCCGGCGTCATCACCACGCCGTCGCGCACCAGGAAGACGTTCGAAGAAGCGGTCTCGACGACATTGCCGTTGAGATCGCGCACCAGCGCATTGTCGAAGCCGCGGCTGCGGGCTTCGGCGATCATGCGGCCGCTGTTCGGATAAAGCGAGCCGGTCTTCGCCTCGGTCATCGCCGTCTCCGGCGATGGGCGCCGGTAGGGCGAGACGGTGAGGCTGGTGCCGCCATGGCCGCCCATCGGCGCCTCGAACAGGCAGAGCGCGAAGCGGGTCGATTCCGCATCGACGGAGACGATGCTGCCGGGCGAACCATGTTCGCCCCAATACATCGGCTTGATGTAGATCGGCGTGGCGCCGTCGAATTTCCCGACGCCCTCCCAGGCGAGTGCGGCGATTTCATCAGCCGATTTCACTGGCTTCAGCCCCATGGCGAGCGCGGAGCGGTTGATGCGCTGGCAATGCAGGTCAAGATCCGGCGCGATGCCGTCGAACCAGCGGGCACCGTCGAAAACCGTGGAGCCGAGCCACATGGCATGCGAGGTCGGCCCGATCAGCGGCGGATTGCCGGAAAGCCACCCCCCGTCGACATGAGTCCAGGTGGTTGAACGCGGTGATGTATCGACGGCCATATTGCCCTCCCCTCTGAAGTCGGGACAGCAAAAACCCCTGCGGTGAACCGGGTCAAGGACAAATCCGGGCGGCAAATGCGGAAGCAAGAAAATGCCGGAGGATGGCGCCGGGCCGCAATATTCGTGCGCGGTGCCCGCGGCGAAGCGATGGGTGCATCAGCAAAAATGATGGAACTGGATGTTGGAATGGCGGCCTGCTGCATGCGATCATGGGGAGAAATCGCGAGATAGCCGCAAGGGAAGACGCCGATGAAAGCCATGTATTATGAAGCCTTCGAAGAGGCGCCCGAGATCCGCACCCTGCCCGATCCCACGCCTTCCGAAGACGGCGTCGTCATATCGGTTGGCGCCAGCGGGCTCTGCCGCAGCGACTGGCACGGCTGGATGGGACACGACCCCGATATCCGCCTGCCGCATGTGCCGGGACACGAGCTTGCCGGGCGGGTGGTCGCCACCGGCCGCGGCGTGATGCGTTTCAAGGTCGGCGACCGGGTGACCGTGCCCTTCGTTTCCGGCTGCGGCCATTGCGCCGAGTGCCATTCCGGCAACCAGCAGGTCTGCCCGAACCAGTTCCAGCCGGGCTTCACCCATTGGGGATCTTTCGCCGAATATGTGGCGATCGATTATGCCGACACCAATCTGGTGCATCTGCCCGATACGATCGACGATGCGACGGCGGCAAGCCTCGGCTGCCGCTTCGCCACCTCGTTCCGCGCCGTCGCCGACCAGGCGCGCACCCGCCCCGGCGAATGGATCGCCGTGCATGGCTGCGGCGGCGTCGGCCTGTCGGCGATCATGATCGCCACGGCACTCGGCGCCAATGCGATCGGCATCGACATATCCGAGGAGAAGCTTGCCTTCGCCAGAGAATGCGGAGCGGTAGCGACCGTCAACGCCTCCGGCGTCGCCGACGTGGCGGAGGCGGTGCGCGAGATCACCAAGGGCGGCGCGCATGTCTCGATCGACGCGCTCGGCCATCCCGCCACCTGCTTCAATTCGATCAAGAATCTGCGCCGGCGCGGGCGGCATGTGCAGGTGGGGCTGATGCTTGGCGAATATGCCACGCCGCAAATCCCGATGGCGCAGGTGATCGGCCACGAACTAGAGATCTACGGCAGCCACGGCATGCAGGCCTGGCGCTACGACGCCATGCTGTCGATGCTGGCGGCCGGCAAGATCGCCCCGCAGAAGCTGATCGGCCGCCGCATCAGCCTCGAGGAAGCCGTGCCGGCGCTGATGGCGCTCGACAAGGCGGAGGCGACGGGGATCAGCGTGATCACGCGGTTTTCATGAGGCAGGCGGATGGCCAACTGCCCCTATTCGGCCACCCCAATCGAAGCGAGATAGGCAGCCGAAGCCCGGATCTTCGACTTATCCTTGATCTCGATGATCAGGCGCGGATTGCCTTCGAGCTTGGCAAGGGTAGCGAAGACGGCGTGCCAGTGGATCGAGCCGTCGCCGAGGTTCCAGTGGCGATCGGGATAGAAACCCGCACCGATCCGGCCCATTTGCCGCAGCCCGGCAGGTCTTGCGAAAACGCCCCGCCGCACCGATATCGGGGCCGTCGGTTTCCTGGCGCATATATTGTGATGGTTGCCAAAGCCGGCGCAAAGGGCTAACGGCTGCGCCCGCAAGAAAGGGCCAGCAACAAAAGCCCGCAAGAAAAAGAAAGAGACATGATGTCCAACTCATTTGTGAACGTGCACGCCGCTGAAGAGACCGGGGATGAGGCGAAGCGCTACTTCGTCCTCGGCGAGCGGATCGAGCGGCGGCTTCGCATCCGCGGAAACTGGCTCAATCTCTTCGACGTCACCGTACCATCAGGCAGCCGGACGCCGAGACATGCGCATGCGAGCCCAGAGGTGTTCCGCGTCCTTGAGGGATGCCTGACGATCTGGCGGCTGACGGACAACGGCCCCGAAGAAATCGAGGCCGGCGCCGGCGACATCGTCGCCATTCCCCCCTTCATGGTGCACGGCTATTCCAATCGCGGAACCGCCCCGGCAATCTTTTCCGCCGTCGTCGATCGTGACATGGCCGAATTCATCGAAGCGGAAGGCGTAACAGAGCCTCCGAAGGCCAGCCCTTCGGCAGAGACCATCGCCCGCATGACGGCAGCCGCCAATGCTTACGGGATTACGATTCTGGCGGCTTGACGGCGCGAACGCATGATGTTGGAACGTTCGAGCTGTTTTGGCATCATGCAGAAATGCGAAAAATTCTCCGGAAAGCCCAGCCGGGAACACGGCTCCGCCGTCCTTTTCGAAACTGTCACATCGCTGCGGTGAGATGATTTTGCCCGGCGCCTCTTGCGCCGATAGCATTTCACCGCCAAAATTGCGACATGCCCGACAGCGACCCATCCAGTACAAGCTCCGCCCGTTCCAGCCGGGATTTCCCGACCGAGGAAGGTGGCGACCGCTGTAGACGCGATGGCCTCCGCCTCGCCTCGGTTGATCCCGCAGAGCGCTGGTATCTTCCGGATGATTGCGAATGACGGGCCGCCTCGATGTTAACACGACAATGGAAAGACGAAGGGCGATGCTGATATAGCGTCTCTTCGAACGCCTCGCCGCATCGCTAGGGATGCGGCATAAAACCTCAACGAATAGGCTCCCTGTGTTTCTGGAAATTGGAATTGTGGCGTTTCTCACCATCCTCAATGGTGTACTCGCCATGTCGGAGTTGGCCGTTGTGTCTTCTCGAACGGCCCGCCTCAAGGTTCTCTCCGACAATGGCAGCAAGGGTGCGGCGCAAGCCATCAAACTTGCCGAAAACCCCGGCCGATTTCTTTCCACGGTTCAGATCGGCATCACGCTGGTCGGTGTTCTCTCGGGCGCCTTCTCAGGGGCGACGCTCGGGGGCCGCTTAGCAGGATGGCTGCAGGCGCAGGGGATGTCGTCAACGGCCTCCGACGCAATCGGCGTCGGTTCAGTCGTCGTCGCCATCACCTATCTCTCCTTGATCGTCGGCGAACTTGTTCCAAAGCAGATCGCATTGCGGGAGCCCGAAGCCGTTGCGGCGAGAATGGCGCCCGCCATGGCGTTGCTTTCAAAGATCGCGCTGCCGCTCGTGTGGCTGCTGAACGCCTCCGGAAATCTTGTACTGAAGCTCCTGGGCCAAACAGGAAAAGGCGGCGACAACGTCTCCGACGAGGAGATCAAAACCGTTTTGGCCGAGGCGCAGTCGGCCGGCGTGATCGAAAGCGAAGAGTCGGCGATGATATCCGGCGTCATGCGGCTGGCGGACCGCACCGCCCGAGCGCTGATGACGCCCCGGCGCGACGTCGAAATTATCGATATCGACGACAGCCTTGATGAAATTCGAGCTCAGCTGCATCGGACGAAACGGTCCCGGCTGCCGGTTCGGAAGGGCAGTTCGGACGAGGTGATCGGCATCCTTCCGGTCAAGGATTTTTACGACTCGGTGTCGCAATACGGCAGTGCCGATATCAAGGCCTTGACGCAGGACGTGCCGGTGGTTTCCGACCTTTCAACCGCCATCCATGTGATCGAAGCGATCCGGAAATCGCCAGTCCACATGGTGCTGGTTTTTGACGAGTACGGCCATTTCGAGGGGATTGTTTCGTCAGGCGACATTCTGGAAGCGATCATGGGGGCTCTGCAGGAGGGACCTGTGGACGAGCAAGCCATCGCTCGCCGCGACGACGGTTCCTACCTGGTGTCCGGTTGGACGCCGATCGACGAATTCGCCGAGTTCCTGAATCTCAAGCTCGATGACGATCTCGAATATCAGACTGTGGCCGGCCTGGTGCTGGAAGAGCTGAAACATCTGCCCGAGTTGGGTGAGAGCTTCACCAGAGGTGGATGGCGCTTCGAAGTCATCGATCTCGACGGCAGGCGCGTCGACAAGATACTTGTGTCTGCGGAGTGAAGCTCGGCGGGGCCTGCTTCGCTTGAGATCATCGGGTCCGACGGCCGCAGCATCGACAAAATCCGCATCCGCCGCATGGAAAGTGTGGCCTGATATCAGGAGTAAACGCGATGGCATGGTCTGCCAGCCAATATGTGAAATTCGAGGACGAACGCACGCGACCGGCGCGCGACCTTCTGGCGCAGGTGCCGCTCCAGAGCATCCGCCGCGCCGTCGACCTCGGTTGCGGGCCGGGCAATTCGACCGAGCTCATCATCGAGCGTTATGGGGCGGAAGGCGTTTCAGGCCTCGACAGCGATCTCAACATGCTGGAGGCCGCCCGCAAGCGGCTTCCCGGCACCGCCTTCGTCGAAGCCGATCTCGGCAGCTGGCAGCCGACTGAAACCGCCGACCTACTGTTTGCCAATGCCGTCTTCCAATGGCTGCCCGATCATCTCGATATTTTCGACCGGCTGATGGACGGGCTTTCCCCCGGCGGCGTGCTGGCGGTGCAGATGCCCGACAATCTCGGCGAACCCACCCACCTGTTGATGGAGGAGAGCGCGCATGCGGGGCCCTGGAAGGCCGCCTTCGAGGGAAAGAGCGTGCGACGCAAGGGGCTGCCGGCGCCATCAGCCTATTACTCCAGGCTGATCGCCAAGGCCTCCCGCGTCGATATCTGGCACACCATCTACAATCACCCAATGGCGGATGCGGCAGATATCGTCGAATGGGTGAAGGGAACCGGGCTGATGCCCTATCTCGCCCAGGCCGGCGAGCAGTATCGCGAGGCCTTTCTGGCGGATTATCTCGGCCGGGTGGCAAGGGCTTATCCGAAGATGTCGGATGGGCGGGTGCTGCTGCGGTTTCCGCGGATTTTTATGGTGGCGGTGAAGGGGTAGTCGGCTGCTGATCAGTGCTTTCCAGTTAGGACGAAGCCAAATCCCTCCCCAACCCCTCCCCACGAGGGGGAGGGGCTAAGATGCCGCATGGGTTCACTTAATCCTCAATCGTAACCATCCGTCGAACGGTAACAGCCTGCAAGCCCCCTCCTTTTGGTCACTGCCCGATACCACAGCTTAGTCCCTCCCCCTTGTGGGGAGGGGTTGGGAAGGGGTCTTGGGCAGCCGGACTGAGGAGCTGCGTCCCCAGCACGCCCCAGATAATGTCAAATGCGTGTTATCCCCCGCCCTCATATGTTGCGGCCAAACCGGCGCGCATTATAGTCGGCCGGAAAAACTCGGAGATGACATCATGGACGCTACCCCTACCCCGCCGGTCACCCTCGTCATCTTCGGCGCCACGGGAGACCTGACGCGCCGGCTGCTGGTACCGGCGATCATCAATCTGACGCGCGGCCGCCTCGTCGGCGAGGATCTCCACATTCTCGGCATCGGCATCGAGCCGGGTGACGATGAATTCCTGCGCGGGCGGCTCGACGACTTCCTCAGCCATCTGAGCGGCGAGGAGCAGACGCAAAAGGACGAAGCCTGGGAAAGCCTGCGCCGGCGTATTTCCTATACGTCAGGCGATTTCACCAAGGACGATATTTTCATCGAGATCGGCAAGCGGCTGGGGCCGAATGCCAATGCCGCCTTCTATCTCGCGGTGCCGCCATCCTTCTTCGGGACGATCGTCGAGAAGCTCGCCGCCCATGGGCTGACCGATGAAAGCGATGGCGTCTTCCGCCGTGTCGCGATCGAAAAACCGTTCGGCACCGATCTCGCCTCGGCGCAGGCGCTCAATGCGCAGATTCTCGCCCAGGTCGGGGAAAGCCAAGTCTACCGGCTCGACCATTTCCTCGGCAAGGAGACGGTGCAGAACCTGATGACGGCGCGTTTCGCCAACATGATGATCGAGTCCTTGTGGAACAGCCGCTACATCGACCATGTGCAGATCACCGCCGCCGAGATCGTCGATGTCGGCAGCCGCGGCAAATTCTACGATGCGACAGGTGCGCTGCGCGACATGGTGCCGAACCATCTTTTCCAGTTGCTGGCGATGATCGCCATGGAGCCGCCGAACAGCTTCGATGCCGAGGCAATCCGCAACGAGAAGAGCAAGGTGCTGAAGGCGTTGCGCATCTATACGCCTGATGAGGCCAAGACGCACGGCGTGCGCGGCGCCTATGGCGCAGGCCCGCTCAATGGGGCTCAGCTTCCCGCCTATCGCGACACCAAGGACGTTTCGCCCGACAGCAGGACTGAGACTTTCGTGGCGCTGAAGCTCTATGCCGATACCTGGCGCTGGGCCGGCGTGCCCTTCTATCTCAGAACTGGCAAGGCGCTGACGGCGCGCGACACCGAGATCGTCATCACCTTCCAGCCGGTGCCCTTCGCACAGTTTCGCGAGACGGATGTCAAGAGCCGCCTGCCGCCGAACCGGCTGGTGATCCAGGTGCAGCCGGACGAGGGCATGAGCATGGAAATCTCGATCAAATCGCCTGGGCTTTCCGTCGATACCGTGCCGGTCTCGCTCGATTTCCGCTATGCCGACAAATTCGATATCGCCAAGACGACCGGCTATGAATCGCTGCTCTACGATCTCTTTATCGGCGACCAGACGCTGTTCCAGCGCGCCGACGGCATCGAGGCCGGCTGGGCGGCGGTGCAGCCCTTCCTCGACATCTGGGCTGGGGATCAGAGTGTGCCTGACGCTTACGCTCCGGGCAGCATGGGACCGGCCTCAGCCGACGAACTGATCCAGCGCGACAGGCGGCAGTGGCATGAACTCGGCGTCATCCTGCATCACGACAAGAAGAACGGCAAATAGCGCCCTCCCCTGGTGTTACTGGTTTCCGTTATCACGGCATGCGGCGCTGACCGAGGCGCCGCTCTTGCCGCCCTCGGTGGCAAGCGCTCCGCGTGCCTTGCGCGGCGGGCAGCGCGCCCAGTCGACCGGACCGCTTAGAGGCTCGTTGTCGATGCTGCCGGTTTCGATCGAGTCGAGCGGGATTATCAGCCCGCTTTGCGTTTCAACTCCCGGCGCGGTGCCGAGTGGCGGCGTGCCGTCGATCCGGCCGCTGGCATCCATGCCCATGTTCGACTGGGCAAGAACCGGGGCGGAGAGGCTGAGGAGAGCGATCGAAGTTGCTGCAATAAACCTGCGCATGATGCTATTCCTTCTGGTTTCAGCGATCGTTTTTGTTTCACGCAATTCCGGACGCAAAACCGCTGCACACTTTTGCTGGAATTCCTCTAGCAACAGGCGATGCCAGCTCATTGTTCCCCCGGAAGCGGGCCGCAGACGATCAAAGTTTGGCGATCGGCCGAAGCCACATCAAAGCAGGGTGATATCAGGCTCAATCGCGCCAGCGCGCCAGGAGTTTGTCGAGACCTGTCGGATAGAGATCGATGCCGGCGTCGCGCAGCCTGTCGCGGCCGAACCAGCGCGCCGTCGCCGCCGTCTCGTCGAGTTCGGAATAGTGGATTTCATCACGCTCATAGAGCGACGCATCGGCCAGCTCGATATCGGCAGCAAAGATGTATTCGTGACCGGTCGCGCCGTGATGTTCGTAGATGTTTTCAAGCAGATGCCAGGGGCCGACGATGCGAATATCGGTCTCGAGTTCCTCCTGGAATTCGCGCTGCAGGGCCTCTTCGCGGCTTTCGCCGAATTCAATGGCGCCGCCTAGCGGGCGAACGCCCTTGATGCGACCCCTGTCATCCTCCACTTCGGCGGCGAGCAGTTGGTCTTTCCGCCAGGCGAGGCCGATCACCTTCACCCTGATCTGCTGCGATGGGCGCCAGATGGTCATGGGCTCTCCTTCCATTCAAGGGACAGCGCATGCTCTTCACTCCGGTGCTTCCGAAGCGAGAACAATGAGCCCCGCAAAATGCGGGGCTCCTGATCTCTCGTCTCAGACGAACTGGCTGAGACCCGGGACGGAAGCGACGACCTCGTCGACGACTTCCTCGCCAGCATATTGCTTGGCGATCGCGATGGTTTCCTTGGCAAGCGAGGTGATTTCGCCCATGCCGAGGCCTTCGCCCATCAGCTGCTGGCCGAGCCCCATGATGCCGCCGCCGCCGAGCGAGCTCATCAGCCCGCCGAGCAGACCGCCGCCGCCGGCACCTGCGCCGTTGAACTGGGCGACGAGATCGGCGCCACCGGGGATCGCTTCGATCATCTTGGCAACCGGGCCATCGGCGGCCTCGCGCTGCAGGAAGCCGAGCATCATGCCGAGCGCCTTTTCGGCCAAATCTGGCGCAATACCCACACGATCGGCGATCTGGGTCACAATTTCATTCATCGTCAGCCTCCTGTTTTTTTGACGTTAACGTCAACGTTATTCGAAATTCCACAGCAACTCAAGCCGGCCCTCCCCGGGCGGCACTTTGTCCAGTTTTGCTTTCAATGCAAACAGTTGTCCGCATGCGCCTGCCTGCTTATAACAGGGAAACGATGGTTCGATGAAGGCAGCGGAAGCAAGCCTTCTCATAAATGGCGGCAGAGCCCCAAGGGAGCATTCCGAATGATCGAGGAAGGCAAGATTTTCATCGGCGCGAGCCGCAATCCCGATGACAGCATCAACAAGCCGGAATATCTCGACCTGAAATTCGGCAATCGCCACGGCCTCGTCACCGGTGCTACCGGCACCGGCAAGACGGTGACGCTGCAGGTGCTGGCCGAAGGTTTCTCCCGCGCCGGCGTTCCGGTGTTTGCGGCCGATATCAAGGGCGACCTTTCCGGCATCGCCGCCAAGGGCGAGCCCAGGGATTTCCTGACGAAGCGCGCCGAGCAGATCGGCTTCACCGATTACGAATTCGACCAGTTTCCGGTGATCTTCTGGGATCTGTTCGGCGAGAAGGGCCACCGGGTGCGCACCACCATCGCCGAGATGGGACCGCTGCTGCTTGCCCGACTGATGGATGCCTCCGAACCGCAGGAAGGCGTCATCAACATCGCCTTCAAGATCGCCGACCAGGGCGGGCTGCCGCTGCTCGACCTCAAGGATTTCAGCTCGCTCTTAAACTATATGGGCGAGAACGCCAGCGAGCTTTCCAATCAGTACGGGCTGATCTCCAAAGCCTCGGTCGGCTCGATCCAGCGGGCGCTGCTCGTTCTCGAACAGCAGGGTGCGGAACATTTCTTCGGCGAGCCGGCGCTGAAGATTTCCGACATCATGCGCACCAGCAATAACGGCTACGGCCAGATCTCGGTGCTTGCCGCCGACAAGCTGATGATGAACCCGCGGCTTTACGCCACTTTCCTGCTCTGGCTGCTCTCCGAGCTGTTCGAGGAACTGCCCGAGGTGGGCGACCCCGACAAGCCGAAGCTCGTCTTCTTCTTCGACGAGGCGCACCTGCTCTTCAACGATGCGCCAAAGGTGCTGACCGAACGCGTCGAGCAGGTGGTGCGGCTGATCCGCTCCAAGGGCGTCGGTGTTTATTTCGTGACTCAGAACCCGCTCGACGTGCCGGAAACGGTGCTCGCCCAGCTCGGCAACCGGGCACAGCATGCGCTTCGCGCCTATTCGCCGCGTGAACAGAAGGCGGTGAGGACGGCGGCCGATACATTCCGTGCGAATCCGGCCTTCGATTGCGCCACGGTCATCACCAATCTCGGCACCGGCGAGGCATTGGTCTCGACGCTGGAGGCCAAAGGCGCGCCTTCGATCGTCGAGCGCACGCTGATCCGCCCGCCATCCGGCCGCGTCGGCCCGGTGACGGATGACGAGCGCCGGCAGATCATGGACAGGAGCCCGGTTCTCGGCATCTATGACGAGGATATCGACCGCGAATCCGCCTTCGAACTGCTGGCCGCACGGGCGAAGAAGGCGGCCGATGCCGAAGCCGCCAAGCGAGCCCAGGAAGAAGCGCCTCAGCAACAGGGCGGCACGACCTCCGGCTGGAACCTGCCGGGCTTCGGCGGCGGCAATGACGACAACCAGCAGGGCCGCGGCCAATCAGGCGGCCGGTCTTCCGGCTACCAACGCGAAACGGTGGTGGAAGCGGCGATGAAGAGCGTCGCCCGCACAGTGGCGACCCAGGTCGGCCGGGCGCTGGTGCGCGGGATATTGGGGAGCCTGAAGCGGTAGGCTTGCCTCCCTGGGGATACGAAGGAGGGATCGAGAGCTGCGGCGCGACCCTGCTCGGGGCTCTTGAGCAGGGCGCAAGCTCGTAACTAAATCTGGCCTTGATTTTATATCTTTTAGTATATATTTTTTAGGGCGGCCAATGATCTATAAGGTGCAGTTCCATCCTGATTTCGTCCCCGAATGGAAGCAGCTGGAGATGGGGTTGAAGGAACTGGTTGGCGAAGTGTTGGACCACCTCGAAGACGATGGTCCCTTCCTAGGTCGTCCTGAGGTCGATACGCTTTCCGGTTCCGATTATGCAAATATGAAGGAGATCAGAGTCAGGTTTGGAAGACAGGTCTGGC
Organism: Rhizobium sp. 268; assembly: GCF_036571585.1. NCBI lineage: Bacteria > Pseudomonadati > Pseudomonadota > Alphaproteobacteria > Hyphomicrobiales > Rhizobiaceae > Rhizobium > Rhizobium sp. 268. The sequence goes on from NZ_JAPPSO010000001.1 coordinate 96,481, forward strand.
GTTTTGCATTCGCCTTCGACCCTGCCCAAAGAGCCATTGTCCTTTGTGGAGGGGACAAGCAAGGGATAAATGAAATGCTCTTTTACAAACAACTGATCAACAAGGCTGACGCCCGGTTCGCTGCATGGCTGAAGGAGAGTTAAAATGAGCGCTGAGTGGAAGACGTTACGCGCCGAACTTCCAGAAGATGTTCGCACTCGGCTCGACATGAAACGTCAGGAGCGCCGTCTGGGCAAGGCCTTGGCGGAAGTGCGCAAGGCGATGCAGGCAACGCAGCAGGATGTCGCTGCGCGTGCCGCCATGACGCAGAACACTGTTTCGAAAATCGAAAGCGCCGACGATGTCCTACTGTCGTCCGTCGTGCGGTACATGCATTCTCTCGGAGGCGGAGTCGAGCTTGTTTTGAAAACACCCGACGGGAAAGCAAGGCGCGTTGACTTTGATCCGGAAATTTATGTGAAGCAGATCGTCTAAGGCGCGTCGCGTCAAATTTGATTGATGCTACGCGTTTTAGCTCTTTGTTTTTACGCATGTCGTTGCCACAAAACCGCTGCACGCTTTTGCGCGATATGCTTTAGCTGCAAAGCACTCGGATTGCGGCAGCCCTGCCTTTGGTGCGCGGGGTATTGAGGGCGCGAAACGTTAGCACAGATCGTTCCCCGCCTTGAACCGCAAGCCGTCATCCCCTAAATTACCCGCCATCGACCATTTCAACAGGATGTGTGCCGCAATGGATTTCAACCCGATCGCAATGCCAGTTCGCCTTGCCAACGGGGAAATCCATATCCATGCCTGCATCTATCACTCTCTCCAAAATTTCATGGGCCACGCCTGACGGGCGGCCGCTTTTTTCCGATTTCGACTTAAGTTTCGGGGCGGAGCGTATCGGTCTGGTCGGGCGCAACGGCGTCGGCAAGACGACGCTGCTGAAGCTCGTCTCCGGTGACGCCAAGCCGCATTCGGGAACAGTATCGGTCGGCGGCAGCCTCGGCATCCTGCGCCAGAATGTGCAGGTGGCATCTCACGAAACCATTGCCGATCTCTTCGGAGTCGCCGGGCCGCTTGCGGTTCTCCAGCGCGCCGAAGCCGGCGAGGCGACGGCGGACGAGCTTGCATCGGCGGACTGGATGCTGCCGGCGCGGATCACAACAGCACTCAGCCGGACGAGGCTCGACGCACTGCCGCAGACACGGCTGGCCGAACTTTCCGGCGGGCAGCGCACCCGGGCCGGGCTTGCCGCGCTTGTTTTCAACGAACCGGATTTTCTGCTGCTCGACGAACCCACCAACAATCTCGACCGCGATGGCCGCGAGGCAGTGATCGCGCTGATATCGGGCTGGCGAGCCGGCGCGATCATCATCAGCCATGACCGGGAACTGCTCGAAAACATGGATGCGATCGTCGAACTGACGTCGCTCGGCGGGACGCGTTATGGCGGCAATTGGAGCCATTATCGCCAGCGCAAGGCGCTTGAGCTTGCGGCGGCAGAGCACGATCTTGCCGATGCCGATAAGCGTATGGCCGAGGTCGCCAGGAAGGCACAGGCGACGGTGGAGCGTCAGGCGCACAGGGACAGCGCCGGGCGGAAGATGGCGGCCAAGGGCGGCATCCCGCGCATCATGCTCGGCGGCATGAAGGAGCGCAGCGAAACGACGGGCGGCGACAATGCCCGGTTGGCCGAACGCCGGCGCGCCCAGGCACTGGACGAAGCAAAGACCGCGCGCGAAAAAATCGAGATCCTGCAGCCCTTGTCGGTGCGCCTGCCGCCGACCGGGCTTTCTGCCGGCAAAGCCGTGCTGAAAATGGAGGGCGTCACCGTGGGCTATCGGCCGGGCGATGCCGTCATCGAAAATCTCTCCTTCGACGTGACGGGACCGGAGCGCATTGCCGTCACCGGCCGCAACGGCGCGGGCAAGACGACGCTGCTGGCGCTTGTAACCGGCGCGTTGAAACCCTGGGCCGGCACAATCGCCATGATGACCGGCTTTGCAATGCTCGACCAGAAGGTCAGCCTTCTCGATCCGTCGGCCTCAATCCGCGATAATTTTCGCCGGATCAATCCGCCTTCCGATGAAAACACCTGCCGCGCCGCGCTTGCCCGTTTCATGTTCCGGGCCGATGCGGCGCTGCAGACCGTCTCGACGCTGAGCGGCGGGCAATTGCTGCGCGCCGGCCTTGCCTGCACCCTCGGCTCCGCGCCGCCGCCGCTCCTGATTCTCGACGAGCCGACCAACCATCTCGACATCGATTCGATATCAGCGGTCGAGGCGGGTCTCAGCGCCTATGACGGAGCGCTCATCGTCGTCAGCCACGACGAGACGTTTCTCGAAAATATCGGCATCAGGCGGCGGCTGGAATTGCCGGGCGATGCGGGTGGGTGATTTCAGGAGTGCAGCAGCGCCCTCCACCACCGGCACCTACCATTCCCTAACTGCCTATAAGAGCGCGGCTCAACCGAAGCCCGAGAGGGCGTAGCCTCGAAGCACGCCGCAACATTGCTTCCTGCATCCCTCTGACGCCGCCTCCCTTGCCTCATTTTTCCGGCAACGGTATTTCCATCCTGCAACCCTTTCGAGAAAGGCCCCGGTGTATTTGCCTTTCGGCCTGCCATTAAGTCTTCGCTCAATCTCGATTGCTCCACTAGCCCGTTTCGCCGTGAAAAGGCTTGAGGTCGCTAGTTCGAAAGCGATGCCATACTTGCAAGATATAACGCATTCAACCTATTGATAACCACCGCGGCGGCTTGGAGGAGAAGGGCATGACTATGGAAGAGGCGATCGGGCATCGTGCAGCCCAAAAGTGGAGCCTCTGGAGAAGCGCCAATATTGGCATTAGCGTTAGCGCTGCCATCTTGTTGCTTCAGGTCGCGAACGGTCGAGGCTTTGAACTAGCAAACTACGCCCACACTCGGAGTGCGGAAACGATTAGCGCTTTAGGTGGGCAGGTTCTCGCCGCACCACTATTATTTGTGGTGATTGCAGCCATACGAAACGTTTTCAGAAGGGGTCAAGCTAAGTCGAACGCAAGTGCCATTCGGGGAGCAATCACGTTTGCGGCGCTCTTTGTCACAATTTTCGTCGGCCTTCTTGCCTACGGAGAGTTTGTGTTCTCTCGCGACGAAGCAATCGGTGGCGAAGCTCGAAAATCATTCATAGCCGACACCCAGTTTGCTTGCGTTCGAAAGCAGGCCTCACTCAACCAAGCTATTACCCAGCAGCAAATCCAAACCTATTGCACCTGTTTCACCGAGAAGATGGCCGACATCACGACGTACAAACAATTGGGCACTGAACTGGCTGCCAAAGACCTCGCGGACCTGCAGCAAAAGGTTGGAGAAATAGGCAACCTTTGCCGCCAATGAGTTCTGAACGGCGCATCGACTCGATATCAGCGGTCGAGGCCGGGCTGCGTGCTTATGACGAGGCGCTCATCGTCGTCAGCCATGACGAGACGTTTCTCGAGAGCATCGGTATAGAGGGGCGGCTGGAATTGGCTGGCGGTGTGCGGCGGGTTGATTGATGGATGCTCCTTGCATCCATCAACCACCAACGCACCTGCCTCGCCCTTCGAGGCCCCTGCGGGGCACCTCAGGATGAGGCTCTCTTGGGCGCCGGGCAACGGCGCCTCCCTTGCCTCCTAGTACAGGCAATGGTATTTCAATCCTGAAACCCGTTCGAGAAAGGAGGATCACGCTATGCAATATTATTTCCGGCATCATCGCCAGCGTGGTCCCGTCAACGCCCTGCAAATGCGTTTGCAGGGCTGACCAGAGACCGTTTCTCGACATCTCTTCCTGGTCTGCCCTCGTGGCCAATGCGGCGCCGTGCGAAATACCGCGCCCATTCCTGTCATTTTCCCGGGCCCGATAGGCGCAATCCCGTGATGGCTGAACGCCCCGGATCGCGTCGACACCCGGTCAGACCAGAGAACGATCATGACCCTCATCAATATCCGCAATCTCGGCGTGACGCTGGGCAATCCTTTATTTTCGAAACTCAATCTTGTCGTCAATTCAGCCGACCGCATCGGCCTCGTCGCCGCCAACGGGCGGGGGAAATCGACGCTGCTTGCCTGCATCACCGGTGCGCTGGAGCCGAGCGAGGGCGAGATCACCAAGGCGCGCGGGCTGACCGTCGGGCATGTCGCGCAGAATGTGCCGCCTGCCCTTTTCGACACGGTGTTTTACGATGCGGTGCTGCAGGCGCTGCCGGCCGATCAGGCCGAAAGCGAGAGCTGGCGGGTCGACGTCGTGCTGGAATCGCTCGACGTGCCGGAGGCCATGCGGAGCCGGCCGCTGAAGCAATTGAGCGGCGGATGGCAGCGGCTTGCCATGCTTGCCCGCACCTGGGTGAGCGAGCCCGACGTGCTTCTGCTCGACGAGCCGACCAACCATCTTGACCTCGAAAAGATCGGGCAAGTGGAGAGCTGGCTGAACGCGCTGCCGCGCGACGTGCCGGTTATCCTGTCCAGCCACGATCGCGCCTTCCTCGATGCGACGACCAACCGGACGCTGTTCCTGCGGCCGGAGCAATCGCCGGTCTTCTCCCTGCCCTATACCAGGGCGCGCGCCGCGCTCGACGAGGCCGACGCTTCCGAAGCCCGGCGCTACGAGCGCGACATGAAGGTGGCGGAGCAATTGCGCAAGCAGGCGGCGAAGCTCAACAATATCGGCATCAATTCCGGCAGCGACCTGCTCGTCGTCAAGACGAAGCAGCTCAGGCAACGGGCGGAGAAGCTGGAGGACGCGGCAAAACCGGCGCATCTGGAGCGCTCGGCCGGGGCGATCCGGCTCGCCAACCGCGGCACCCATGCCAAGGTGCTGGTGACGTTGGAGGATGCGGTGGTGACGACGCCCGATGGAACGCCGCTGTTCAAGACCGGCCGGCAGTTCATCTGCCAGGGCGACCGCATCGTGCTGCTCGGCCTCAACGGCGCCGGCAAGTCGCGGCTGGTGTCGATGCTGAAACAGGCGATCGAAAGACCGGAGACAGCGCGCGACAGCATCAAGGCGACGCCCTCGCTCGTGCTCGGCTACGGCGACCAAGCGCTTGCCGATCTTGCCGACAGCGATACGCCGATCGGCACGATCATCCGCCGCTTCGATGTCGGCGACCAGCGGGCGCGGGCCTTGCTGGCAGGCGCCGGCTTGACGATCGACATGCAGGCAAAACCGATCGGCCAGCTTTCCGGCGGCCAGAAGGCGCGGCTCGGCATGCTGGTGCTCAGGCTGACCGAGCCGAATTTTTACCTGCTCGACGAGCCGACCAACCACCTCGACATTGAGGGACAGGAAGCGCTGGAGAGCGAGTTGATGGCGCAGGAGGCGAGCTGCCTGCTGGTCTCGCACGACCGCAGTTTCGTGCGGGCGGTGGGAAACCGGTTCTGGCTGATCGAAAAGAACAAGTTGGTGGAAGCGGAGAGCCCGGAAAGGTTTTTCGCTTCGGTGGGATCAGATCGGTGATGGGGGCGGCGCCGCCGCCCCCTCCGCCGCGATCGGCCCGCAACAAATCTCAACGTTAAAAGACACTCCGCAACATCGGGGCGGGGCATGTTCCTGAGAGTCGGGCGGTGTCGCCACTGCCCTCTTTTTGCTCCCAATGAACACGAGGCATCTTCATGCATATCAGATTTATCGCCTGCGCCGCTGGCGCTTTCGGCCGCCGTTCCGGCCGTTGCCGCCGACCTCACTTACGAGACACCTGCTCCCGCCGCCGAGCAGATATCTGTGGCCTATGATTGGTCGGGCTTCTATCTCGGCGGCCAGGGCGGATATTCCTGGAGCCAGACGAAGATCCTCGGCTCGGATGAGAATATCGACGGCGGCACGGCAGGGCTGCATGCCGGCTATAATTTCCAATCCGGAAATATCGTCTACGGCATCGAGAACGACATCAACTACAACTTCGAGAAAAACGACGATGCCAACCTCGAATGGGATGCATCCGGCCGGGCGCGGGTTGGTTACGCCTTGGATCGAACCCTGTTCTTCGCAACGGCGGGTGTGGCGGCCGGCGGTGGCAAGGTCGACATTCCCACCGCCGGAAAGAAGGACGGCATCCTGATCGGCTGGACGGCCGGCGGCGGCATCGAACACGCGGTCACCGACCATATCCTTGGTGCGCGGCGAGTATCGCCATTCCGATTTCGGCAACAAGGACTTCGGCTCCGCCATCGGCGATGTCGGCGCCACGCAGGACAAGGTTCTCTTCGGGAGCAGCTACAAGTTCTGAGGGGAAGAGTGGCGGGCGGTTGTCAGTCCGGCTGCCGCAAAGGGTGTGACGGGTGGCCCCTCATCCGCCCTACGAGCACCTTCTCCCGTTTGGGGAGAAGGTGGCAGCAGCCAGATGAGGGGGGCTCACGGCACGACGCTAAAGGGGCCAAAACCTACCGCTTCGGCGCCACCAGGCAGAAGAAGGCACCCTGCGGGTCGGTGGCCTGGATGATCCAGCTGCCGCCGGGGACTTCCATGGGACCGTGGACGACCTTGCCGCCGCCGGAGTTGACGCGTTCGATCGCGGCATCAAGCGCCGGCACGATGAAATAATAGCTCCAGAACGGCATCGGGATGTTTTCCGGCTTGGTCATCATGCCACCGATCTGCTTGCCGTTACGGGCGAAGAGGTAGTAGACGCCCATCGGGCCCATGTCCATTTCGCTGTCCTTGGTCCAGCCGAACAGCTTGGAATAGAAGGCGACGGCGTCTTTGCCGTTGCCGGCATAGAGTTCGTGCCAGCCGATATTGCCAGGCGCATCGGGGGCCAGTTCCGGCCAGGTTTTGTCCATCGGCGCCGGCGTCATGATGCAGAGCACCGCGCCATGCGGATCGGCGACAACGGCGAAGCGGCCGATACCCGGGATATCGTCCGGCGGACGACGGACCGATCCGCCATTGGCGACGAAATCCTTGGCCGACTGATCGACGTCGTCGACATCGACATAACCCGTCCAGTTCGGCGGAATGCCCTTACCCTCAAGTTCGGCTGGAAATTCCATCAGGCCGGCGACACCGATGCCGTTCGCCTCGAAGATCGTATAGGTCGGCATGCCCTCCACCTTCATCTCGGAGGTGGTCCAGCCGACGACCGAGCTGTAGAATTTCGCGGCAGCCGATGTGTCGGGGGTCATCAACTCGCACCAGATGAACTTTCCATGCGTCTCAGACATCGTACTCTCCCTTTAGAGGCGCCCCTTTTTTCAAGGTTCGAGCGCCGTGATTGTCAGATCTGCCGGGCGTAATGCGCTTCCATGAACTGTTTCCAGGCGCCGTCCGGCTGCCTGGCGCTGGAGATGAAGGTGCGGTGATCGGCGTCGACGAAAGTGATCCGCTCGCGGTAATCGGCAAGACCTTCGCCGTTGAAGTCAGGCCCTGTCGTATAGAGGTCAAGCACATTGCCCGAAGCGTCGAGCTCGCCTTCGTAGATCCACATGAAGTCCATCATGCTGCCGATCCAGCTGCCGACATACTTGGCCTTTGCGGCGTTATAGCCGAGCGTCAGGATGCTGGTGGCCTGTTTGCCATCCGGCATGCGGCCGGTGCCCTCGGCGACGAACCAGATGCCGTGCAGCGAGCGGACGGTCTCCGTCCAGAGCTCGCCGCCGGACATTTCGGGTGCGGTGACGGTCCAGTCGCCCACCAGTCTCTCCAGGAAGGAATGTTCCTTCAGCACTTCTGCGGTCTTCATCATCCTTCTCCCTTGCGTGATGTTGGCCAATGCCTTTATCGGCGCAACTCCCAGGAGGTCGCTTTGTGACGTCTGCTCGAATTTGCGCTGGCCAGCCAGGGCATGATGCCGAAAACCGCTGACAGTTTTCGGCATCATGCTTTGGCTCAGTGACAGCAGGATGGCGCCTTGGGGGCCTCCTCATATTCGTCGTGACGGCGCACGAAATTCATCGTGCTGTCCTCGTTGCGGCCTTTCGGGGCGCGGTCGAGGATCATCAGGGTGCCGATCAGTTCCTCGGGCCCGCGGGCGTAGCTCGAATAGGTGTGGAAGACCTCGCCCTTGTCGTTTCGGTAGAAAGCGCTCAGACCCGGCAGTTCGTCATTGGCGTCAGCCGGCTGCATGGGAGTGAAATTGTAAAAGACCTTGTCTTTGGCAAGGTCCTCCGGGCTGAAAGAGACGTGATAATCGAAATTGAAATCGCTGCCGAAGGAAGAGACCCAGGGGAATTTCCAGCCCATGCGGCTTTTGTAGGCGGCGATCTTGTCGAGCGGCGCGCGCGAGACGGCGACCCAGGTGACGTCGTGATGGTTCAGATGCGGCAGGGCGCCATCGATATGATCGGACAGGAAGGAGCAGCCGGGGCAGCCGGCATCCCAATCCGGGCCGAGCATGAAATGATAGATCAAAAGCTGGCTGCGGCCATCGAAGAGTTCGGCGAGCGACTTCTTTCCCTCGGGCGTGTCGAAAACGTAATCTTTATCGACCTTCACCCAGGGCAGCGCCAACCGCTCGGCGTTGATGCTGTCGCGCAGCTTCGTCGCCTCCTTTTCCTTCAAGAGCAGGGCACGGCGGGCCTCGAGCCATAGCTCGCGGGAAACAACTTCGTTCTGCATTGGATGCGCCCTCCTCCGGCGCTGCCGGCGAGCCGGCCCCTCTCCTTCTCCTTGACTAGAAAGATTGATATCAATATAAAATGGCCATGTCAAATTCGGTTGAAATTCCTTTCTCTACAACGCTGCTGGTGCGCGACACCTGCCTCTGCCTGCATGCGCAGCGAGCGGCGCGGGCACTCGCTCGCCTGTTCGATGACGCATTGCGGCCCGCGGGGCTGACCAACGGGCAGTTTTCGCTGATGATGTCGCTGAACCGGCCGGAGCCGCCGCCGATGGGGCCGGTCGCCTCCCTGCTTGCCATGGACCAGACGACACTGACGGCGGCGCTGAAACCGCTGCAGCGCAAGGGCTGGGTGAGCGTGATGGAAAATCCGAAGGACAGGCGCGGCCGGCTGCTTGCCCTCACCGGCGAAGGCAAGGCGGTGCTAGCAACAGCGCTGCCGATCTGGAAAGAGACGCATGCGGCGCTCGACCAAAAGCTCCCGGATGGAAGTTCCGCGCGGCTGCGGCAGGATCTGCAGACGGTGTCAGGGATGACGGATGAGACGCCGAAGCCGGCCGGGCGCCGACTACGTTAAGGCGCACGGGTAGTCGGCGAATAGGGCGAGCCGAACGTCACTCCGCCACTGTTCGAGTATGTTTGCAGCTGTTCGATCAGCGTCAAACGGCTGCCCCTCACCCTAGCCCTTGCCGGGGTCGAACCACGGGTCTCGACCCGTCCTGCGGACCCCCGTTTTGACGGGGAGAGGGGACGTGCCCCGCGCAAGGTCTGGGGATCGGAGAGTGTCCGGCTTGCCCCCTTCGCCCGTTTAGGGGGAGAAGGTGCCGGCAGGCGGATAAGGGGCCACCTCGCCGATCTTCCGGCTGTTACTGCAATCAGGCAACCGTGACCGGAACTTCGGTCGAGGTGCGCATGGCGTGGCTGTAGGGGCAGACGATGTGGGCGGCGGCGGCGAGCTTTTCGGCGGTTTCGCGGTCGAGGCCGGGGATGTTGACCGTCAGCGCCACTTCGATGCCGAAGCCGGTGCCATCTTCACGCGGGCCGATACCGACTTTGGCGGAGACCGTCGTGTCTTCCGGAATCTTGACCTTCTGCTGGCCCGCGACAAATTTCAAGGCACCGAGGAAGCAGGCGGAGTAGCCGGCGGCGAAGAGCTGCTCGGGATTGGTGCCGGTTGCGCCGTCGCCGCCGAGTTCCTTCGGAACGGTCAGCGTCACGTCCAGAACACCGTTTTCGGAAACGGCGCGGCCGGCGCGGCCGCCGGTGGCAGAGGCTTTGGTCGTATAGAGAATAGGCATGACGATCTCCTTTGGTTGGCCCTTCGATCGGGTTGGATTTTTACTATCGTACAATTAAATTGTACGCAAGTGAATTTTGCAAATTGCATTTTGGCATGGAAAAGAAGACAATCACGACCTTAAGGATGATGGATATGAAAGCGCAGACGATAAAAACGATGGAGATACCGCAGGAGGAGAAACGGCTGGAAAAGCAGTTGTGCTTCGCGGTCTACGCAACGGCGCATGCTTTCACCCGCGCCTACAAGCCGATCCTCGACAGGGTGGGCCTGACCTATCCGCAATATCTGGTGATGTTGGTGCTATGGGAACGCGGCGAGTTGCCGGTGAAGACGATCGGCGAGCAACTCGATCTCGATTCCGGCACGCTGTCGCCGCTGTTGAAGCGGCTGGAGCAAAGCGGGCTGATCAAGCGGCTGCGCGACCTGCGCGACGAGCGCCAGGTGATCGTGTCGCTGACCGCTGGAGGTGAGGCGATGAAAGGGGAAATCGATACGATCATGACAGCGATCGGCCAAGCCGCAGGCTGCACGCTGAAGGAAATGGCTGAGATGCGCGACATGCTGCATCGGCTGCGCGGCAATCTCGGCCGGGCCGGCACAAACGGCGGCTGACCACATCCGCCCGGTTAGCTTAAAACGGTGTAAGCCTGAGGATCAGGGCCGCTTCACAGCCGCCTTGGCCGGCGACCGGCGTTTCTTTGCAGGCGCCGCTTCAGGTGCTGCCTCGGCCTCCTGCTGCAGACGCAGGGCCTTCAGCTTTTCCGTCTTCTTGTCTCGGGCCGACGCCTCGGCCGCGATGATGGCGCGCGCCGTGTGATCGGTCGCTTCCGCCTTGTCGCGAGACGAAAGCTTGGCGGGATTGAAGAATTCTCCCTTGGTGGCGGTCATGTGCCCCTTTCTCAGGTGATGACGGAGGCTTTAGCCATGGCTAAGAGCCGTGATTCCGCGGCCGGGCCGGCTGGCCGCGATGCCGCGGTTGGGCCGCGATGCCGGGATTAGCGGGCGCGGAGAACCTTTTTCGGCGCCGGCAGCAGGCCTTCGCGCTGCAGCTTCTTGCGGGCAAGCTTGCGCTGGCGGCGAATGGCTTCGGCCTTTTCGCGGGCGCGCTTCTCGGACGGCTTTTCGAAAGCGCTGCGCGCCTTCATTTCCCGGAACAGGCCTTCCCGCTGCATCTTCTTCTTGAGCACGCGGAGCGCCTGATCGACGTTGTTATCCCTGACGAGAACCTGCAAAACGATATCCTTCCTGTCGGCGGCCGGGCCGCGCTGTGATGGTAAAAACGGCGGGACTACTTGCCCGTCCGAATGCTCGAAAACTTCAGCCAAGGCTCGGCGCCATCAGACTTGGCCACTGCCTCGGGGGAAGCCCTGGAGGGCGATTCCCCGGTATCGATGTCGGCCTCGGTGATGCGGCGCTCGAAATTCTCCGCGTCGAACCGGACGCGATATTGCACATGCCCGTGGTCGTTGGGGAGAATGCTGGCGATCCGGCACCGCTTATCGGCTTTCGCCGTACGAGTGAGGCCCGATTTCAGCACGATCATATCGCCGATTTGATAGTTTAGTCTGCCCATTTCAGCGTCCCTTGAACTCTTCGGCTGCTCGCCGGTCAATCAGAATAACCGCGGTCAATTCGGACATGCCGGCGATCAAAGCAAAAAGGCCGGGTTGGCACCCGACCTCTTCCAGTCACTCAGCCATTTCTCCGCCAGTCGGTCAGCTCGCTGCCAGTACATCCGTGGTCAGCGCGCCGCCAGCATCTGGACAGCATAGGCGAATGACAAATCATGCGGCCTGAAGGTTGTCAGCCGAATTCTTGCCCGACTTCTTGTCGCGGACGAGATCATAGCGGATCTTCTGGCCTTCAACGAGTTCGCGCATGCCGGCGCGTTCGACCGCTGAAATGTGGACAAAAACATCCGTAGAACCATCATCGGGCTGAATGAAGCCAAAACCCTTGGTGCCATTGAACCATTTGACGACGCCTGAATTCATAACGATCTCCTTTTCAACCGTTGTGTTCGCCTGCGGAAGAATGTCCGACAAGCCGTATCGATGTTGAGAGGATATCTGACGGAGCGCTTCAGCGCGTGGACAAAGGTCGCAAGCAATTCGATACGCACCATGTAGGTTATTTACCGAATTAAGCAATGGTTTTCTGAAAATAAAACTTTTCCGGGCGTGGGAAACGAGGGCATTTACCCACGGAATGCCGCTCGGCCGGGCAAGATCGAACCGGGGCGGCCGGATCGCGGCCGCCCCGCTGACATCACTGCCAGACGACGATCGGCGCCTTTGTCGGCACGCGGTCGTAGAGATCGATGATATCCTGGTTCATCAATCTGACGCAGCCCGAGGAGACGGCCTTGCCGATCGAGCGCCAGTCGGGATTGCCGTGCAGGCGGTAGAGCGTGTCTTCGCCGTTCGAGAAGATATAGAGCGCGCGGGCGCCGAGCGGGTTCTTCAGGCCCGGCTCCATACCGCCGTTCTCGATCGAATATTTGACGAGTTCCGGCTGGCGGGCGACCATCTCGTTCGGCGGCTTCCAGCGCGGCCATTTCTGACGCCACTGGATGACGCCGGAACCCTGCCAGGCGAAACCCTCGCGGCCGATGCCGACGCCGTAGCGCATCGCCATGCCGTCACCCTGGACGAGATAGAGAAAGCGCGACGGCGTATCGACGACGATGGTGCCGGGCGGCTGGCCGGTGGGATCGAGAACGCGCTGGCGATAATAGCGCGGGTCGATCTGCTCATAGGGAATGGCGGGGATGAGAAAGCCACCATCCTCGACGGGACCATACATGACGGCAAGCTCGGCCCCACTCGGCACGCTCGACGCCCCAGGCGATTGGAAGAGGCGCATGGGCGAACGGTAGATGATCGTCGTATCGCCCGATGTGACCGTATTGGCCGAAGAGGCGCAGCCGGTGAGCGCGGAGGCTGCGGTCAATGCCGAAAAGGAAAGAAAGCTGCGGCGGGAAAGATGTCTATCGAAGCTCATGACGCGGGACTGATTTCCTCTGATGCGGGAGCCGGACAAAACCCTGCGTGAGCGGCGATTCGTCCGATGCCGAGAACAACATCAGAAGATCTATCGGCTTGCGCCAAATAAACCATAGCTTCACGCAGACGTGTCCGGCCTTGGGCAGACGATATCAGCGGCGCTGTTGCAGCGCTACATCACAACGATCTCCGCCTTGGCAGGAAGGCGGTCATAGAGATCGACGACGTCCTGGTTCAGCATGCGCACGCAGCCGGACGAGGTGGCCTTGCCGATCGACTGCCAGTCGGGTGTGCCGTGGATGCGATAGAGCGTATCTTGCCCGTCCTTGAAGATATACATGGCGCGGGCGCCGAGCGGGTTCTGGAGCCCCGGATTCATGCCGCCGTTTTCGGCCGAAAAGGCGCGAACCTCGGGCTGGCGCGAGATCATCTCGACCGGCGGCGTCCAGCGCGGCCATTTCTGCTTCCACTGAATGACGCCGCGGCCCGACCAGGCGTAACCATCGCGGCCGAGGCCGACACCGTAGCGCATCGCCTTGCCGTTTTCCTCGACGAAATAGAGGAAATGCGCCCTGGTATCGACGATGACCGTGCCGGGGCGCTCGGTCGTCTGGTAATCGACTTCCTGGCGGAGGAACTGCGGCTGCACGCGGCTGACCGGGATCGCCGGCAGGGTGAAATCCTCGTCGCGGACCGCGCCATACATTGCCATATGCACCGGATTGCTGACCGGCAGGCCGTAGGTCTGATGGAATTGGGTCTTGTAGAGTTCTCGCGTCTGCGGCACCGGCTGATCGGGTATCGGCCGCACCCGGCGCGGATCGACGCCGGGCGGCTGATAGAAGACCGGCGAGGTCTCCTGAACGAAGCGGGCGGGCGAATCGGCGGCGACATCGGGAATGAGGATGTTGCAGCCGCTCAGCGACCCGGCTGCGATGACGAGCCCGGCAATCGGGAAGACCCGGCGCAGAAAATTCATGGAACCACCCTTATCAACGATCGGCGAGACAGCGATATCTACCGCGACGATGGCATCCGCGGCTGGCGCGAGGCTGGTGTTGAGGGCGGGAAAGCCGGAAGCTAATGCATGCGACCCGAAGTGCAGAGCAAAAAGCGCTGTGCCTCAGGGCCATCCCCACTGCCCAGCTAAACTTCCTGCAATGGCGAAGGCAGCAGCTCGGGGAAGTCGTTCGGCACGATCATGGTCTCTGCGTCCGTTGTCACACCGGGAACACAGGCCCAATAGGCCTGCGTTTGAAGCGGCGGCGAAAAATCAGGCCGCCACCCCATGGAAGAAGCGGATGCTCTGTTCGATCTCGGCCGGCAGCGCCGAAGTGTGGTTGCCGGCGACGGTTTCGGTTTCGATATGGATGCCGGCGGCGCGGGCGCGGCGGGAGAGAAGATCGGCCCGGTCGTTGAAATGAGCCTCTTCCGTGCCGTGAACGACACGGATAGGACATTTGAAGCTCTGGGCGTAACACAGCGCCGACCGCACCTCGAACTCATGCGCATTGCTGTCGTCGAAGCGGATATCCTGGGGATAGCGCTTGAAGAAGCGGAAGGCGTCGGGATTGCCCGATATCGGCGCGGCGGCCCGGAATTTCTGGGTGCTCATCGCCGTCAGCATGGTCAGCGTACCGCCGATGCTGTGGCCGGCGATGAACAGCCGCCCTGGATCGACCCCCGGCAGATGCGCCAGCCGCTCGGCGGCGGCAAGAACGTCGTCGACCTCGTCATAGAAGCCGGAGAAATTGCCCATCTGGCCGTTTTCGCCGCGCAGCGACGGCATCATCACAACGTAGCCGGCATCCATGTAGGGCTTCATCAGTTGCCAATGGCCGATGCCCATGGCATTGCCGCCGTGGAGGAAGAGCACCGCGGGCTTGGCGGCGCGCTCGCGCTTATATTTCGAGACCCAGGCGACCAACTCGAGTTCGCCGTAGCCGGAGCGATAAAAGATCTTGTCGGCGTCGGCCGGCGCGCTCAGCGGCTCGTATTTGTCGGGCGCCGGACCCTTCTGCAAAAGCTTGGTGCGGAATTGGTGGCGGACCTTGGCATAGTCATGCTTGGCAAGCCGCGGTTCATCCGGAACATCGAAGGCCGCCGCCACTTGCGGCAGGACGAGTGCGCCGGCAAGACCCGCCAGCACGGCACGGCGTTGGCGGAAAAAGGCATTTTGTTCATGCGAGCTCATAACGCAGCACCCAAATCACGTCCCCGGCACACAAGATTTGCACCGGAAGATCGTTGCCGCCAATACACATCCTGTTGAAATTTTGGGACTGCGGCATTGTTGCACAGGAGATTGGCCCTCACCCCGGCTTGGCGTCGATCATGGCGATAAGGGTGCGCAGCCGATCGGCCTCATAAGTGGGCTTGTCGGGGCGAAGACGGGCGATGCGGGGAAAGCGCATGGCGACGCCCGATTTGTGCCGGGTCGAGCGGTTGATGCCTTCAAAGGCCACCTCGACGACGAAGCCGAAATCCTTATCGGCGCGCACGGCGCGCACCGGCCCGAAGCGCTCGGTGGTATTGTTGCGCACGAATTTGTCGAGCACTTCGAGTTCCGCATCGGTGAAACCGAAATAGGCCTTGCCGACGGGCACCAGTTGTTCCCCGTCCTCGTCGTCGGCCCAGACGCCGAAGGTGAAATCGGAATAGTAGCTCGAGCGCTTGCCGTGGCCGCGCTGGGCATACATCAGCACCGCATCGACATTATAGGGATTGCGCTTCCACTTGAACCAGGGGCCCTTCATCCGGCCGGCCTGATAGATGCTGTCGCGCCGCTTGATCATCACGCCCTCGATGACCGGATCGGGCGGGGCCGCACGAAGACGGTCGAGCTCGTCCCAGGACGAGAAAGGCACGAGCGGGGAGAGGTCGAAACGGTCGTGGGGGGCACGGTCGATGATCTCGGCCAGCCGATCGCGGCGATCGGTAAAGCCATCGCCCCGCACATCCTCGTCGCCGTCGAAGAGCAGGTCGTAGGTGCGGATGAAGGCGGGGTAGTCGGAAAGCATCTTTGCCGTCACCGTCTTGCGGTTCAGGCGCTGCTGCAGATCGGAGAAAGTGCGGGTCGGGCTGTTGGAGCGGGCGGTGCCGCCGACCAGCAGCTCGCCGTCGACAACGCCGGAAAAGCTGATGGCGTCGAGAATATCGGGAAAGGCGCCCGAAATGTCGTCGCCGGAGCGCGAATAGATTTTGCGCCGGTCGCCGGAGCGGGAGAGCTGGACACGGATGCCGTCCCATTTCCATTCGGCGGCGTAATTGGCCGGATCGAGCCCGCTAAGGTCCCCCTCCTCCACCGCATTGGCGAGCATGACCGAATGAAAGATCGCCGGTGTCGCCAGCACCGGTTTTTCGCCGCCCGCAGCCAGCCATTCGAACAAAGTCTCGTAAGGCGGCTGCAGGCCGTGCCAGAGCGTTTCGATTTCGGTGACGTCCTTGTCGCCGAGATCAGCCAGCGCCTGTTTGGCAAGACGGGCTGAGACACCGATGCGCATGGCGCCGGTCGCCAGCTTGATGAAAGCGAACCGGCCGGAGGAATCCAGCCGGTCGAGCAGGTCGCGGACGAAGCCGCGCACTTCCGTGCGGCCGAGCGCATTCATATCGGTGACAACAGCGCCGAGACGCGGCTGGGAAAGGGCCGAGCGGTCGATATCCCGCTCATTGTCCCAGACGAGCGAGATAGTTTCGGCGAGATCGCCGACATAATCGTAGGAATAACGGAACAACACCTCGTCCATGCGCTCCAGCACCAGTTCGCGCAGCATGGCGGGCTTGACGTTACGCACCTCCAGCGTGCCGGCGATGGCGGCAAGGCCGTAGCCGCGGTCAGGGTCCGGCGTGTCGCGGAAATAATCGGTCAGCAGCTTCAGCTTGCCGTTGCGGCTGGGGGTGAGAACGAGGCGGTCGAGGAGGTCGGCGAAGGCTTTCATGTCGGCCTCCGCGTTTGAGGGGAAGGCTCAAAGGGTACGCCCTCATTCCTGTGCTCGTCACAGGAATCCAGTGCGCCCAAGTCCTTGAACGCGAGAAACTCTTCGGTGTCACATAAGTCATTCACCGCGCCGACGCGCGGTGGCTGGATTCCTGTGACGAGCACAGGAATGAGGGAGCGAGGGGCGTGCATAGCCGCCATTTCCAGCGCGCCGGCGATAGCGGCAAGGTCCGCTGGGGAGGGGTTCTGATCCAGCACAGAGCGCATCTCAATCCGCCTCATCTTCATAGCCCACCAGATGCAACGGCTTCGCCTTGATGCTCTGGAGCTGGCACCAACGCACCAGGGCCTCCTCGCGGCCGTGGGTTACCCAGACTTCGGCCGGGTGCAGTTCCCGGATGGTTTCCGTCAGCTCCGGCCAGTCGCAATGATCGGAGATGACGAGCGGCAGTTCGACGCCGTGCTGTTTGGCGCGCTGGCGTACCATCATCCAGCCGGAGGCGAAGGCCGGCAGCGGTTCGTTGAAGCGCCGCGCCCAGCGGTCGGCGAAGGCCGAGGACGGACCGACGACGACGGCGCCCTTGAAGGCGGATTTGTCGCGGCTCTCGATCGTCGCCGGCAGCAGCTCACCGAGATCGATGCCCTCGCCGACATAGTAGTCGCAGAGCTTTTCCATGGCGCCGTGGATATAGATCGGCTCGGTGTAGCCGGCATCGCGCAGCAGCCTGATGACACGCTGGGCCTTGCCCAGCGCATAGGCGCCGACGAGATGGGTGCGCTCGGGAAATTGGCGGAGCGAGGCGAGCAGCTTGCCGATCTCATCCATCGGATCGGGATGATGGAAGACCGGCAGGCCGAAGGTCGCCTCGGTGATGAAGACATCGCAGGCGACCGGCACATAGGCGGCGCAGGTCGGATCCGGGCGGCGTTTGTAATCGCCGGAGACGACGATGCGGGTGCCGTTTTTCTCGATGGCGATCTGCGCCGAGCCGAGCACGTGGCCAGCCGGATGAAAGCTCACCTTGACGCCGTTGATGAGCAGTTCCTCGCCGAAGGCGGCAGCCTGCTCGCTGACGCAAAAGCCCTCGCCGTAACGCAGGCGCATGATGTCGAGCGTCTGGCGCGTGGCAAGCACGTTCACATGGCCCGGCCGGGCGTGATCGGAATGGCCGTGGGTGACGAGCGCCCGCTCCACCGGCCGCACAGGATCGACATAGAAGCCGCCTTCGGGGCAATAGAGCCCTTCCGGGGCGGGATAGAACAGCGCATCAGGTCTCATGAAGCAAGAGATAGCCGGAAATCGGCGCGAGGCCAGAGGTCGTCATCAGGCTATCCTGTCGAGAAAGGACAGTACCGCGGCATTGAACTCCGCCGGCCGTTGCAGCGGCGCGAAATGGCTGACGGCTTTGAGATAAATCATCTCAGCGTCCGGAATGCTGCGGACAAGATATTCGGCATGCTCCGGCTTGATGAACTCGTCGTGCCGACCGAGCACGATTGCGACCGGCACACCGATCCGTGCGAGGTCTTCGGCGCTGTAATTCGGCTCCGTGCGCATCATCTGGCTGACCGCCTCGACGAAGGCATTGAAGTCATCCGGCGTGGCGGACAAGGCCGCATAATCCTTGGCATGGCGGCTGAAGCATCGGTCGATGACCGGGGTCGCAACAAATTCCAGCGTACCGCTCGGATCCATGTTGCAGGCGAAGAAGAAGACGCCGTCGACACGTGACGGCACCGTCGCGGCGAGGATCAGCGCGATACAGGCGCCGTCGCTCCAGCCGATGAACGCTGCCTTGTCCAGACGCAGTTCGTCCATGACATCAAGCACGTCTGATGCCATCAGTTCATAGGTGTAGGGACGGGCATCGCGGGTGCTGCGGCCATGGCCGCGGCTGTCGATCAGCACGACGCGGCGGCCACTGTCGAGCAGCGCCGGGAGCTGATAGCCCCAGTTGCCGCTATGGCCGAGACCGCCATGCAGCAGGATGACGGCAGGACCGGTCCCATAGCTCGCATACCAGATGCGGGCACCGTCGCGTCCGACATGGCCTTCGACAGATGCCGGCGGCAAGGCGGCCGCGCCGTGTTCTGCGAAACGGATGAGCTCGTCGTCCTGTGGTTCCATGGCGATACCGATCCTCTCCGGGGAATAAACTGCCAGCATAGAAAAGCCGGAAAAGAGCCCAAGAACAACCAGAATCGCTTTCTAGCTGTTGCCTCTTTCGATGCAATCATGGGGAGCATAATGGGCAGGAAGCTTTTCTATTGCGTGGGCGCGGTCGCACTTGTCGCGGCGGGCATCTATCTCAACAACACCAGCCTACTCGCCGAGCATCAGCCGGGAAAGCCGGTGCTGCTCGCCCATCGCGGCATCGCCCAGCGGTTCGACGAGACCGATCTGAAGAACGACACCTGCACGGCGAGCCGCATGCTGGCGCCGAAACATGATTATCTCGAAAATACCATCCGCTCGATGCAGGCAGGCTTTGCGGCGGGCGCCGATATTGTGGAGATCGACGTGCATCCGACGACAGATGGCGCATTCGCCGTCTTTCACGACTGGACCCTCGACTGCCGCACCGACGGGCACGGCGTCACCCGCGATCATTCGATGGCGGAGCTGCGGAAGCTCGACATCGGCTATGGCTATACCGCTGACGGCGGCAAGAGCTTTCCCTTCCGCGGCCGCGGCATCGGCATGATGCCGACGCTGGCCGAGGTGCTCTCGACCCTTGCGGATCGGCGCTTCCTGATCAACGTCAAGAGCCGCGATCCGTCCGAGGGCGAAAAGCTCGCCGCCGTGCTCAACGGACTTTCACCCGCGCGACGGGCAGACATCATCGTCTATGGCGGCGACGAGCCAATCGACGTCATCCGGCAGCGCGCGCCCGATATCAAGACCGCCTCGCGCCAGAGCCTGAAGGGCTGCCTTTTCGGCTACATCGGCTATGGCTGGACCGGCGTGCTGCCGGATGCCTGCAAACAGCGGATGATGCTGGTGCCGATCAATATTGCGCCTTGGCTCTGGGGCTGGCCGGACCGTTTTCTCAACCGCATGCAGGATGCAGGAACCGAGGTCTTCGTGCTCGGCCCCTATCGCGGCAGCGATTTCTCCACCGGCATCGACGACGCCGCGCTGTTGGCGCGACTTCCGGAGAACTATGCGGCGGGCATATGGACGAACGAGATCGAGGCGATCGGCAAGCTGGAAAAATAAGGCGTTCAAGCGCGTCGCGATCTTTCAGATTCACTCCTTGCGCTTTAGTTCCTTATTTTACGCATGTCGTTGCCGCAAAAGCGCTTCGCGCCTTGCCTGGGAAAAACGCTGCGCAGTTTTGCGCGACGGGCTTTAGAGGCTGCGTGCCCGCAGCAATGCCGGGATGTCCTCCGGAGAAACGGGCTTGGAGAAGCGGTAGCCTTGCGCCTCCTCGCAGTGTGCGTGACGCAGGAAATCCATCTGGGCGTCGGTTTCCACGCCTTCGGCGAGCACCGAAAGCTTCAGCGTCTGCGCCAGCGAAATCACCGCCGAGGCGATGGCAACGGCGGTCTTGTCGCCCGGCAGGGCCTCGACCAGCGAGCGATCCATCTTCAGCCGGTCGAAGGGGAAGGTCTTCAGCGCCGCCAGGCTGGAATAGCCGGAGCCGAAATCGTCGATCGACAGGCGCACACCGAGCGCGCGCAGCGATTCCATCATGGCAAGCGCGCGTTCGGCATCCTGCATTACCACGCTTTCGGTGACCTCGAGTTCCAGCCAGCGCGCTTGCAGGCGGTGGCGCTCCAGCGCTTCGGCGACGTGGCACGCAAAATCCGGATCGGCGAACTGCTTGGCCGAGACGTTGACGGCGACGGTCAGCGACGGCAGGCCCATATCCTGCCATTGGCGCGCCTGGCGGCAGGCCTCGTTCAACACCCAGAGACCGAGGGGAACGATGAGGCCGGTTTCTTCGGCGAGCGGAATGAAATTGACCGGCGGCACCCTGCCCTTGGCCGGATGGTTCCAGCGCACCAGCGCCTCGATGCCGGTGATGCGGCCGGTGGCGACATCGACCTGCGGCTGGTATTGCAGGAACAGCTGGTGGCCGGTAATCGCCTGGTGCAGCTCCTCCTGCTCGCCGAGCGGCATTCCCACGGGCGCGCCACCGCCATCGTGATGCTGCAAGGTGTTGCGGCCAAGCTCCTTGGCACGGTACATGGCGCGGTCGGCATTGGCGAGAAGCTCTTCCGAGGTCGCGCCGTCGAAGGGGAAGGCGGCAACGCCGATGCTCGAGGTGACGGTGATCTCGCCGCCGTCGCTGGGGATCGGCCGGTTGATCGCCTTCTGCAGCTCGCGCAGGCGGCGCGTGATGCCGGCATCGTGGCTCGACTGGTGAACGAGCACGACGAGGAATTCGTCGCCGCCGAGACGCACCACCATATCCGAGGCCCGGATGCTGTTGGCCATGCGGGCGGCGGTTTCCTTCAGCACCTCGTCGCCGGCGGCGTGGCCGCGGCCGTCGTTGATGTCCTTGAAATTATCGAGATCGATATAGGCGACGGTGACCTTGCGGGTGTGGCGCCGGGCCTGGTCGAGGATATTGGCGAGCCGCTCCTTGAGGAAGGCGCGGTTCGGCAGGCCGGTGAGATCGTCGTGATGGGCCATGAAATGGATGCGATCATCGACACGCTTGCGCTCGATGGCGATGCCGGCAATGTGCGTGGCGAGCGCCACCAGCTTTATTTCGTGCTCCGTCGGACGGCGGACTTCCCTGGAATAGAGGGCAAAGGTGCCGAGCACATTGTTCTGCGAGGTGGCGATCGGTGTCGACCAGCAGGAGCGGAAGCCGAACGGCGCGACCAGCGCGCGGAAATCCTCCCACAGCGGATCGCTCATCACGTCCTCGACGATCACAGTCTGGCCACGCCAGGCGGCGGTGCCGCAGGAGCCGACCTTGGGACCGATGGTGACGCCGTCGATCAGCCGGCTGTAGCCGCCGGGCAGATTGGGGGCGGCGCCGTGATAGAGCCTGGTGCCCTCGCCGTTCAGCAGCAGCACCGATCCGTCGATGCCGGTCAGTTGCGCCTCGATCATCAGCACCAGCGCCTCGAGGATCATCGGCAGCGGCTCGTTGCGGGCGATCATTTCGAGCAGGTTCGCCTGCTCACGATGGAGATCCTCCTGACGCTTGCGTTCGGTGATATCGCGGGAAACGCCGATCAGGCCGATGATCTCGCCGCGATCGTTGCGCAGCGGGATCTTCGAGGTCAGCCGGCATATCGGCCTTTTGCCGCCGGGCAGGACGTAGCTTTCCTCCATATCGATGCAGGCTTGCCCCGTCGCCATGATCTGCTGCTCGATATCGAAATGGCGGCGAGCCGTCTCGAAATCGAACAGGTCGAAATCACGCTTGCCGGTAAGCAGATCAGCGCTCTCCAGACCGAGGCTGCTGGCGGTGACGGCGTTGGCGAAGACGAAGCGGCTGTCGCGATCCTTGACATAGAGGAAATCCGGAAGCTCGTGGACGATCGTCTTCAGGCGCAGGTTCTCGATGCCGTCGGAGAGGTGATGGGCGGTCGAGGCCATCATCGCCTCCGTCGCGGCGACGATGCGCCGCGTTTCGGCCGACAGGGCATCGGTCGATTCCCATCGCCTGGCACTCGGTTCGTGCATGCCGTCATTCTCCCCGGAGGCCGAAGGCCTCATCCCGCATAATCACCCCGTAATATTCCCTTCAAAGTAGTCCTCATTCCCTTCGGCTTGCTTAAATGAAAGAGTGAACAAGACGACAAGATCGGCGGCGATATCCTGCCCTTGGCCAAGGCGACAACCGCAATTCCGGCCACCTGTGCCAGAAAGAGACAGGCGGGTCTGGCATGTTTCGTGCTACGGGCGCGTTATGACGAGAGAATCCGGAATGCCTTCACGCCGCGACATGCTTTTCCTACTCGCCGCCGCAGCGGTTGCGGGAGGTTCAGCGCCGCGCGCGCTTGCCGCACCGCTGGCAGCTGCCGGGCAATCCGATCTGCGCGGCGCGATCGACGCGGTGGAATATCGCGCCATTCCCGAAAGCGGCGACCGCAAGACCCGCAACCTGCAACAGATGATCGAACAGGCGGCGCGCGAGAACATGCCGGTCTTCCTGCCGCCCGGCACCTATCGAGTCTCCAATCTCAACCTGCCTGACAATACCCGCATAACAGGCGTGCCTGGCGCCTCACGGCTCGTCTATACCGGCGAAGGCCACCTACTGACGGCGACAAATGTGCGGCGCATCGAGCTTTCCAACCTCGTCATCGACGGCGGCAATCGCTGGCTCGGTGATTATGCCGGCGGGCTCGTCCAATTCACCGGCGTCGACGAGGTGCTGATGGACAATTGCGAGATCGGCGGCAGTCGCAAACACGGGTTGCAGCTGGAGCGCTGCGGCGGACGGATCGAGCGCAGCCGCGTATCCGGCGCGACCGAGGCCGGGCTCTACGCGGTCGATTCCGCCAATCTTTCGGTCACCGGAAATACGATCACCGATTGCGGCAATGGCGGCATTCTGGTGCATCGCTGGAAGAAGGCCGAGGACGGCACGGTGGTTTCCGGTAACCGCATCTCTAACATCCGCGCCAATGACGGCGGCACCGGCCAGAACGGCAACGGCATCAACATCTTCCGCGCCGATGGTGTGATGGTGGTGAACAACCATATTTCCGACTGCGCCTTCACCGCGATCCGCGCCAATTCGGCATCGGACATCCAGATCAGCAACAATCAATGCCGGCGTTCCGGCGAAACGGCGATCTATGTCGAATTCGCCTTCGAGGGCGCCGTCGTTTCCGCCAACATGATCGACGGGGCGGCGAACGGCATTTCGATTGCCAATTTCGACGAAGGCGGCAGGCTGGCGAGCGTCACCGGCAATGTCGTGCGCAACCTCACCCTGAAAGGCCCCTACAAACACGAGGTCGGCTTCGGCATCGGCATTGCGGCGGAGGCCGACACGCTGATTTCGGGCAATGTGATCGAGGGCGCGCCGAGATGGGGCATGCAGATCGGCTGGGGTCCTTATCTCCGTAACGTCGTCGTCAGCGGCAATGTGGTGCGCAAGGCACCTGTCGGATGCGCCGTCTCGGTCGCCGACGGCGCCGGCACCGCCGTCATCACCGACAACGTCTTCCAGGAGACCGCTGAAGGCGCGGTCCTCGGCTTCCAATGGGAGAAGAAAGTGTCGGACGAGATGGCGGGCGGCGCGCCGTACAAACAGCTGACCGTCGAGCGAAACCGGGTCTCCTGAAGAGCATCAAAAGCTTTCATCATCCCATCAGCGGCAAGGACTTTTCCGCAGCCGCTGCGGCCTCTACCCTCTCGGACAATTACATCGAGGGGACAAGATCATGCTGACAATCTACGGAGTCTATCGATCGCGGGCGTCGCGCGTCTACTGGATGGCGGAGGAGCTGGGGCTCGAATTCCAGTCGGTGCCGGTGCTGCAAGCCAGGCGATTGGCGGAGCCCCTGTCCGAGAGCGCGCCGCTCAATACGCACTCGCCCGATTTCGCCGCCGTCAACCCGATGGCGCAGATCCCCAGCATCAAGGACGGCGATCTCCTCATGCATGAGTCGCTGGCGATCAATCTCTACCTCGCCCGCAAACATGGCGGACCGCTTGCGGGACAAACCGTCGAAGAAGACGGATTGCTGACGATGTGGACCGTCTGGGCTGCCTCGCAGGTCGAGCCGCATTCGGTCAGGATCGTGCTGACCTATGACAACGGCCTCGAAAACAGCCAGGAGGGCAAGGAGACGATCGCAGCCGCCTGTCATGCCTTGCGCAGGCCACTTGCCACGCTCGAAGGCCAGCTTGCCGGCCGGCAGTGGATTGCCGGCGACCGCTTCACCGTCGCCGATCTCAACATCGCCGAGGTGCTGCGATACGCCCAGAGCGAGGAGGCGCTTTTCCAGGCACATCCGAATATCGAGGCCTGGATCGAGCGCTGCCAGTCGCGCCCGGCCTACAAGAAGATGCAGGAGACGCGCGGCAGGGAGCCGATCGAGGTCTGAGCCAAAGCGCGTCGCGCTTTAGCTTGTTGTTTTGCGCATGTCGTTGCGGCAAAAGCGCTTCGCGCCTTGCCTGGAAAAACCGCCGCACAGCTTTGCGCGACATGCTTTAGCGGAACAAGGCAAGCGTGCCGGCCATTTCCTCGCGGATCCAGGCCTTGAAGTCCCTGACCTTCTTCGGCTCGCGCGTGCCCTCGGCGGTGACGAAATAATGACCGAAACCGGTGCGCGCCCGAATGCCGAAGGGCGCCGCCAGCCGGCCTTCGGCAAGCGCGAAGGCGGCAAGGGTCTGCCAGGCAAGCATGACGCCCTGCCCGGCGATCGCCGCATCGAGGCACAGCGAGGCATCGTTGAAAACGTGGCGCGTCGCCGGTGTGGCGCCTGACAGTCCCGCCTCGCGCATCCAGACCTCCCAGCTGAACATGGCGCGACCGTCGATGACGGCGGGCAGTTCCAGGATATCGGCGGGCGCCTTCAGTTTCGCCGCCATCTCCGGCGAGCAAACGGGAAAAACCTCCTGCTCCAGGAGCAGTTCGGCCTTCACGTCAGGCCATTTGCCGGTGCCGACGCGGATGCCGATATCGACGTCGGAGAGGGCGGGGCTGACGAGATTGGTGGTTGCATCGAGCCGCAGCTTGATATCGGGATGGCGCTCAGCGAAACGATCGAGCCGGCAGACGAGCCAGCGGGCGGCAAAAACCGGCGCCACCGAGATCGTCAGGATCGTGTCGTCCTTGCGTTGCGCAATCGACACGGCCGCCGAAAGACGGGCAAAGCCTTCATCGAGCGCGGCCAGTACCGGCCGGGCGGCTTCGGTCGTCATCATTCCCCGGGCGGTGCGCTCGAAGATCACCAGGCCAAGCTGCGCCTCCGCCTTGATGACCTGCTGGCTGACGGCGCCGACCGAGACGCCGAGCTCATCGGCGGCCGCCTGCAGCGAGCCGAGCCGACCGACGGCTTCCAGCGCCTTAAGGCCGTTGAGATGCACAGTGTTGAGGTTCTTCATATAGTTTTTCTATAGCAGAGCCGCATTAATCTCAATTGAAAATCCGCTTGAGGGAGCAGAGATTACAGCCTGCGGCGACCATCCCCCGCCGCTTGGAGAAAGCGAGGCATGCCATGTCATTGCTGAAGTTTTTCTTGAGGCCCGCCCTTGCCTTGGGCAGCGCAGACGCTCTCCCAGCCTGGAAGAACGATCCGCTGCGGCATCCCGAGGTCGAGCGCATGTCGATGCGGGAAATTGCCGATCTGCCGATTGGAACAGAGACCAACCTTGCCGCCGAGGCCAAACCGACGCTGGCGAAATGCGCGTGACGATGCGCGCCCGTGTCAGCCGCTCTGAAACGCGCCGCATCACTCGCGTGACGCGACGCGCTTTAGCGACCTGCCTCAGTCCACCGATGCCTGCCAGCAAATCACACGACCGTCCTCCGGATCAATGCGCTCGCCGATGCGGATGAAGCCGTTGCGTTCGAGGACACGTTGCGAGGCGATGTTTTCCACGCCCGTATCGGCCGAAACGTGCGTCACGCGCGGGTCTTTCCGCGCCCATTCGAGCAGTTCGCCGATCGCACGCGTGACATAGCCACGCCGCTCGCGGCTCGGCGCAATGCCATAGCCGACGTGGATTTCGCCCCTCTCAGGCGCACTGATGATGGAACACAGCCCGACGATCTCGCCATCCTCGACGATCATCCAGGCCGACGGGGTAAAATCGGCGCCGATCTCCGCGGCGATCCTCGCCAGCATCTCCAGCACCTCAGGCGGCGCGATGGCGCTATCGGAAACCAGGCGCGTATCTGCGGGCGCGGCGCCGTTCAGCAACCCGGCGAAATCATAAGCAGTCAATTCGATGATCATATTATTCTCGACATTGGACCTGCGCCAGCTTTGGCGCGTCATAGCCGAGCAGCAAGACTAGCCCTCGATTGAATTCGAGCCGCGTCTCGTCCTTCCGCCTCGGCCGGTGCGTTCTGAATATTTTGCGACGGCATACAAAGGCGTTCTCCTCTTCGGGCCTGACCCCGGAATGAGCGGATGCGGATCGATATTGAAGCTCGCCGGCCTCTTTGTCCAGCCGTTACGGAGAACTGGCCCTGGCAGGCTGAAGGGCTGATTCGACAGAGCGGGCAGCGCTTCCGCCGTAGAAAAAACCCTACTTGTCGCCTGCATTCGCGCGACCACGCCAACCCGGCGTCGGAGCCCTATCTGTTTCAGCAAAGAGAATTTCAGTGCCAGCAATTCGAAAAATCCTGTTGGGACTCCTCGCAATTTTAACGGTCGCCATTGTCGTCAGCGCCGGCTGGCTCTGGCAGGTCGCGGGTGCTTACGGTTTCAACACCGTCTTGCGGCGCGGTGGAACCTATTGGATCGACATAAAACCTGACGACGAGCGCCTTTCCGCCTCCGTGCAGTTGGCGTTGCGCCCGGTCATCCCGGCCGTTTTGCCCGGGCCGCTGGTCTGGCAAGAGCCGGAGACGGGCTTCGAGGTGGCGGAACTACCGGTTCTTGCCGATGGCCGCGAAGTCGACCGGATCTTGCTCAGCCGAATTGACCCGGCCCGCTTTCGATTCGTCACCCGTAACGCGGCTGCTGGCGATACCGGCATCGACGAATGAGAGAAGGTTTTGCCTAACGCCGCGCTGATCGTGAACGGCAGCTATTTCGACAAACATGGCAGGCCCGATACGCCTTTCATCAGCGAAGGCATTGCGATGGGTCCTCAGCAATATGACGCGAGGGCCGGCGCCTTCATTGCCGGCAAAGACACTGCCGAGATCCGCGACCTGACGCATCAAGATTGGCAGACAGCCTTTGCCGGCGCGTCGAACGCCATGGTCTCCTATCCGCTCCTGATCGGCGACGACGGGCAGACGCATGTGAATGTGAAAAGCCGCTGGCTCGCCAACCGTACGTTTGTCGCCAAAGACGACTTGGGGCGTGTCGTCATCGGGACGACAAAGGAAGCGTTCTTTTCCCTCGACCGGTTGGAGAGTTTCTGAAGACCTCGCCGCTCAATCTCAAGGTCGCGCTTAATCTTGATGGCGGTCCCGTCGCCTGCCGGAGCGTTCGGCTGGATGGCTATCGGCAAAAATTCTACGCAAGATGGGAGTCTCAGGCGGACGATAACAAAGTAAGCCTGCTCCGCTGGCCGATTTCCGAGGCCAATTGGGCCATGCCGATGGTGCTGACGGTCGAGCGGAAGTAGGTCGGGATCTGGCGATCGTCGCAAGGCCAGCGAGGATTATCGCGAGCATCGGTGTCGGAATCTCATTTCGCCGGCCGTCTTCAAGCCATTGCACAACGCCTTACATCGCATCGATCTAAGGATAATCATATGGAGGAAGCGATGACGATTACCATTACCGCCTTTGAACGCTCGCCCGATCGCGGCCGGGGTCTGGCGCGCGACATGCGCGTTCGCTGGGCACTCGAAGAAGCGGGCCAGCCTTACGAGGTTCGTCTCGTTTCGTTCAAGACGATGAAGGAGCCCGCGCATCTGGCACTTCATCCTTTCGGGCAGATTCCGACCTATGAAGAAGGCGATCTTACTCTGTTCGAGTCCGGTGCGATCGTGTTCCATATCGCCGAGCGCCATGCGGGCCTGCTGCCTGCGGATACGAATGCCCGGGCGCGCGCGGTCACGTGGATGTTTGCTGCGCTGAACACGGTGGAGCCGCCGATCTTCGAGCGCAGCCTCGCCACCATCCTCGAGCGCGACGAACCCTGGTACGAGCAGCGCCTGCATGCGCTTGAGGACAGCATCCGCAAACGGCTGGGGAGCCTTTCCGCTCGCCTTGGCGATGCCGACTGGCTCGATGGCGCGTTCAGCGCCGGCGACTTGCTGATGGTGACGGTGCTGCTCAGGGCGCAAGCATCAGGTCTCTTGGAGGAATATCCAAACCTTGCCGCCTATGTCGCCCGCGGCGAAGCCCGGCCGGCCTATCAGCGTGCTTTCGCGGCCCAGTTGGCGGTGTTCACCGCCGCATCGGCCGTGTGACAAGGGCCCCTTACCATCTTCATCCGATGGATGCTGCTGCTACCCATTGACCCTGCGTCTTTCCATGCTTAAATATCTAGACAGTCTAGCCAGGAGGCAAATAATGGAATGGCAGTTGCAGGAGGCCAAGAACAAGTTTTCGAAAGTGGTGCAGAAGGCGCGTGATGAAGGCCCGCAGGTGGTCACGCTCCGGGGCGAGCGAACGGCCGTCGTGCTGTCCGCCCGCGACTACGACGCCTTGCGCGCCGGCCGGCCGACACTGGTCGACGACCTGCTTGGCGGCCCGGCCTGGGACGATGAGCTTGCCAATACGGTGGAAGCACGCGCTGCGAGCCCAAGCCGCGACGTGACCTTCTGATGTATCTGGTCGATACCAATATCGTTTCGGAGGCGCGGCGCGGCACATCGCAGGCGATTTCCTGGCTGCGCTCCGTCGATCCGCTGAGCATACACCTGAGCGCGCTGACCCTTGGCGAGATCATGCGCGGCATTGCGCTCAAACAGAGGTCGGACCCGAAGGCTGCGGCGCACCTCACGGAGTGGCTGCGCAAGCTGCGTCATGATCACGGCGCCCGCATCCTGCCGGTAACCGATCAGATCGCCGTGGAATGGGGTCGCATCGCCGCGATCCGGCCACGCGGCGATATTGACGGGCTGATCGCCGCGACCGCGATCGTCCATGACCTGATCGTCGTCACCCGCAACGTCAGTGACTTCGCCGACACCGGGGCCTCGGTGATCAATCCTTGGGAGATGTCGGCATGAGCTCCGCTGCGCCTGCCCCGCAGGCCGCGGCGATCATGCAGCCTATCAGCCGCGATCGTAGGCCAGCGCCCGTTGGACGGCGGGGCGCTGCAGCATGCGGGCGTGATGGTCGCTCACGTCGACGAAGCGGGCGGGATCGACGCCGTCGGACGGCAGCCAATCTGTCATGACGAAAAGATAGGGATCGGCGATCGAATAGCTCTCGCCCATCACCCACGGGCCTTTGAACATCGTCTCTTCGATCAGGGTGAAACAACCGGCCATATTCTCAGGCACCTTGGCCTTCATCGCCTCGAGTGCCGCCTGATCGTCGGCCCAGCGGGAGCCGCGCGGGCGATGGGCATGGTTCACATGCACGGTCGAGCAGAGATAGCAGTTGAAGGATTGCAGCCGCGCCATGTCGAAAGCATCCCCGAGCGGCGCCAGCTTGGCGGCCGGCGCACTTTCCGCGACAAAGCCGAGGATCGCCGGCGTTTCCGTCAGCACGCCGCGATCGGTGACCAGCGCAGGCACCCGGCCCTTCGGGTTGATCTGCAGATAATCCGGCGAGCGTTGCTCGCCATTGGCGAAGCTGAGCTTCCTTGTTTCGAAGGCGAGGCCGGATTCCTCCAGGGCGATCAGGCTTGCGAGCGCGCAGGTTCCCGGCGCGTAGTACAATGTCAGCATAATGGGCCACTCCCTTTCGGCACGTGATATAGCGCAGGGATGGGTGCGCCGGAACTGGGGAGATTGGGTTTTGTCTCTGCGTCGGGCCGCCCCTCATCCGCCTGCCGGCACCTTCTCCCCGTTCTGACGGGGAGAGATATGCCGCACCCTCTCAATTCCTCGCAGACCTCTCGTAAGGCACGTCCCCTCGCCCCGTTTACGGGGGTTCGCAGGACGGGTCGAGACCAGCGGCTCGACCCCGGCAAGGGTTAGGGTGAGGGGCATCTTGCCAGGACAAACTCGCCGCTCAGCCGCAGCCCGGCACGTCCTCCAGCCGGTGCCAGACCGGAATGCCGCGCTCCCTGGCGATGCGCACGTCGTTATCCGCCCCCTTGGAGTCGCCCGGCAGCCGCAGCACGCCGTCGCAGAGCTGCAGCAGCCGGCCGGCGACAGGGTGGAAGATCTCTTCGTAGAGCGCATCGCCGACCGACTTGCCGCCGGCGGCGTGCCAGATCGGCAGAGCCACCCATTCGCCGATCATCGGCACATGGCCGGCGGCGAACAGTGCGGGCGAGGGTTCCTCCAGCCGCTCCAGGTTGGCGGCCATCTTTTCCGGGTCGTCGCCCGTTCCCGACCTATAAGGCCCGGCAATCAATATCAACATCATCCACTCTATCGCTGAGCATTCCCGGCGTCATGCACGGGATTTCGTGAAAATGCACGAGATTTCTTGAATGTCGAGTCTTTTCGTGCAATATCGGGCGAATGTGTTTAATTTCGTGCAGAGAGCCTATGCTGACGTCACAACGCAAAACCCTCATCCTCGACATATTGCGCCGTGACGGCCAGGTGGTCGCCAAGCGTGTCGCCGAGGATTTTTCCCTTTCGGAAGACACAATCCGGCGCGATCTCCGCGAAATGGCGGCGGAGGGGCTGTTGAA
The DNA here is from genome assembly GCF_036571585.1 of Rhizobium sp. 268. Classification (NCBI taxonomy): domain Bacteria; kingdom Pseudomonadati; phylum Pseudomonadota; class Alphaproteobacteria; order Hyphomicrobiales; family Rhizobiaceae; genus Rhizobium; species Rhizobium sp. 268. The sequence goes on from NZ_JAPPSO010000001.1 coordinate 127,657, forward strand.
ACGGGTGCATGGGGGCGCAATGCCGTTGGCGCCCGATCTGCCCGATTTTACCGCGCGGCGCAGCGTCTCGTCGGAGATCAAGGCGCGGCTCGGGGCTGCTGCGGCGGCGATGGTCAAGCCCGGTCAGTTGATCTTTCTCGATGGCGGCACAACCACGGCTGAGATCGCCCGACACTTGCCGCGCGACACGCCGCTGACGGTTGCGACCCACAGCCCGACGATCGCCGCCGAACTCGAGCACCACCCGACGGCGGAGGTGATCCTTGCCGGCGGGCGGCTCTACAAACATTCGATGGTGGCGACAGGCGCGGCGGCGGCGGCGGCGATCTCGCAACTGCGCCCCGACCTGTTCTTCCTCGGCGTGACGGCCGCCCATCCGGTGCACGGGCTTTCCACCGGCGACTTCGAGGAAGCGGCGATCAAACGCCATATCGCCCGCTGCTCGGCCGAAACGCATGTGCTGCTGACGGAGGAGAAGTTCGACCTCGTCTCGCCCTGCCCGGTGCTTGGAATTTCTGAGGTGGCGGGGCTGATCGTGCCGGCGGAAATGCCGGCCGAGCGGCTGAAACCCTATCGCGATCTCAACAGCACGATCGCCGCGGCTTGATCGGCCGGGGAAACCGGGGACGCATGCCAGTTTGACGTGTGGGATCAGACTGCCTAACCTTCGACCTCACGAGGACGATGGCACGGCCCATGCATGAGGAGGAACAGAATTTGACAAGCATTTCCCTTCGAATCGCGCTGGCGCAGATGATGAGCGACGTAAATATCGATGAGGTTTGCGCATCTGCTGCGGCTGAAGGTGCCGCCATCATCTTATTTCCGGAGATGTTCTCAAACGGGTACAGTCGCTTTGATTCCGAGAATGCGGCGTCCCGGCAGGCTTGGATCGACGCGGCAATACCGCTTGATGGTCCCTATCTGGATAGATTTCGACAAGCTGCGCGCAATAATGGTCTCGCGATCGTGGCAACGTTCCTTGAGTACGGAGAGGCAAAACCTTTCAACGCGGCCGTAGTGATCAATGACAGCGGCGAAATCATCCTCCATCAGCGCAAGCGACACATTTGCTTTTTCGACGTCCCGGAAGAGGCTTGCGCCCCAGGCGATGGCTCAAGAGTGGCAAAGCTGAAGACAAAAGCGGGCGAGGTTGCGATCGGCATAATGATTTGTATGGATCGGGAGTTTCCCGATGTAGCATCGGATCTCGTTCGGAACGGCGCGGAGATTATTCTCGTTCCAAACAGCTGCCCACTCGTGGACGATCCAAGCGTAGGTGACGTGCGCGTGGCGGGGGTGCGAGCACTGGCCTTCCAGTCCGTCGTGGGGATAGCCGTGGCCAATTATCCGGTACCGAAAGACGACGGTCGTTCTTTCGCCGTCGATCCGCTAGGCAAGGTTCTTATTATGGGCGGCAAGCAGCAGGAATTGGTCATAGTAGACTTCGATATCAATGAGATCAGGACTGTTCAGAAGCGAGAGTGGTTCCGACGAGCCCGATGACCTGTGTTGACGCCGTCCCATTGCTGGGTTCCGTTATCTCCGAACCGCTAAATACTTCCTGATAAAGGTATTGGCTCGTTTATTTTCCAGTCAGCACGGACGTGACTCTGATATCGCCGACATGGATGCCATTCCAATTGCGCATCGAGGTTGCGGCAAAGGCCGTCAGGGCGGCGTGCACTTCGCTTTCCGTCTCGAAGAAACGGGCAAGTGTCGCCGCCACCGTGGCTTCGGCGGCGCGGGTGGCGCCATCGTCGCATTTCAGGGCGATGGCGATGCCCTTTTCCGGGATCGCGGCGCAGAAGACGCCCTCGGCGCCTGTCTTGGCGAAAATGCGGCCGGGGGCGAGCTGCATCAATTCCGTGCAGGCGCGACCGGTACCGGCGACATAGAAGGGCTCGGCCATGCAAGCCTCGATCAGCCGGCGGGATGCCTTGGCGCGCAAAGGTTCCAAGCCGACGCCCGTCGCCATTTTTGCAAAGCCGTGGGCAAGGCTCTTGAGCGGCACGGCATAAGTCGGAATCGAGCAGCCGTCGGTGCCGCAGCTCTCGGCACCGAGCACGGCGCCGGTCAGGCTTTCTATCGCCGCGCGGATCTCGACCTGCAGCGGGTGCTCATAGCCGACATAACCCGTCGGTTCGATATCCTGATGGCAGCAGGCGAAGCCGGCATGTTTTCCCGAGCAATTGTTGTGCAGCGCAGTCGGCGCATCGAGCGCACGGGCCTGCTGGATCAGGACCTTCTGGCTCATCGACCAATGGGCGCCGCATTCCAGCGCCTCGGCATTGCGGCCGGCCCGCGACAGCATGGAGGCGGCAAGCGCCACATGCTCGTCCTCGCCATTATGCGAAGCACATGCGAGCGCCAATTCCTTATCGCCAAAACCATAGGCATCGGCCGCGCCGCTCTCGATCAGCGGCAGCGCCTGCATCGCCTTGCAGGCCGAACGCGGGAAAACGGCGGCTTCGATATCGCCGAGCGAGAAGACGAGCTTGCCGTCACCATCGACGACAGCCACCGAACCACGATGGCGGCTTTCGACGAGCAGGCCACGGGTAACTTCGACGGTGACGGGATTGGTCATGAGCTCTCATCCGGATGCTGGCGGGATGCCGCAGGCATAACGCGTCGCGGCGCGAAAGCCAACGGGGTTTGGCCCACCCTCCGTCATGCTCGGCCTTGAGCCGAGCATCCACACCCGCACCCGCACCCACCAGCGGTGGCAGCATGGATCCTCGGATCAAGCCCGAGGAGGACGGAGTGTGGGGTGGGCTTCTGCAGCAAGAACCGCAATGCGGGGCGGATCAGGGGGATAATTGCGCCCGCCGCCGGTCGTTGTTGATGAGGCTGCTCGGGGAGCGCCAGCTTTGTCCGCCTCCTGTGAAAAGCAGACCTTGAGGTTAGGCGTATCGGCACACTATCTTGCAACCCAGTTCGCATCGAAGGAATTGTTTTGCAATCCGGCCTGGGTATTTTTCACGGTCGTCTCTCTCTGCCTGGCGTGCTGGCTGGCGCGCCGGCCCACGAGGACGAGCGTTGGAGTCATCCTTGGAGCGCTTCTGGGGTTGGTCTTGATATCGATTGCGTCAGTTCTGGTCGGTTTCCTCGGTAACGTTCTGCCCTTGGGCCAAATCGATTTCTAACTTTCCAGTTTGACAGCGCAGACCTGACGCAGACAAACATCACAAAAATTGACCGCGACGATCGAAAACTATCGTTTTCCTGATGTGTCCCTTCCCGCTAAAGGTGATGCATCAGGAACCGTCCCATGTCATCCACCCTCTCCTTGATCCTGCGCGACAAACGGATCCGTATCCCGGCCGTGACGCTTGTGGCGCTCGCCTTCACCTATGCTTCGACCGCGCCCTATCAGTCGATCATCGGGATCAACGAACTGAACTTGAGCAACGGCACCTATTCGGCGCTGATCTTCTTCTCGGCGATCGTCAACGTCACAACCAGCCTGACGCTCGGCATCTGGTCGGACAGGCTGAAAGAGCGGCGGCCGCTGGTGCTGGGGCTTTCGGTGGCCGGCATGCTCGGCTTCGGGTCGATCGCGATCTTTCACAGCCCTGCCGTCTTCATCGTCTCGACACTGTTGCTGGTGCCGATGAGCAACTCCACCTATTCGCTGCTCTTTGCCAGCCTGCGTGCCAGGACCAACCAGATGGATCGCGGCCAGGCGGCGGGGATCACCGCAACGGTGCGGGCGCTGTTTTCCGGCTCGTGGGCGGTGGCGCCGGGGATGATCGGCCTTTATCTCGTCAATTCGCCGTCGATGACGCCGGCTTACGGGATCGCCGCCCTGGCAAGCTGCACCTGTTTCTGCCTATATTTCTTCTTCGCGCCTGGAAACGGCACGGCCGGTCCCTCCCCCGATCAGCCCGGCTTCCTCGCATCGCTGAAGCGGATTTTCATGCCCTATGTGCTTGTGCGCGTCATCGTCATGGCGCTGCTCTTCGGGCTGCAGCGATTAAACAGCATGCTGCTGCCGCTGATCATCACCCATGCGGCTGATGGAAGCGTGGTCGATGTCGGCTTCATCGCCGGGCTGACGGCCTTTCTCGAAATGCCGTTCATGATGATGTGGGGCATGGCGCAGCGGCGGTTCCGCACCGTGCATGTCCTGGCCTTCGGCGCGCTGATCTACTGTGCCTATCTGCTGCTGCTCGGATTTGCCTCAGCGCCCTGGCACATCTATGCGCTGCTCCTCCTCAACGCCTGCGGGGCGGCGGCAATCCTCAGCGTGCCGATCACTTATCTGCAGGACCTGATCGCAGACCGGCCGGGGCTCGGAACCTCGCTGATCTCGCTCAACACCTTCATCGGCACCGGCATCGCCGCCGGGCTCTTCGCCTTCGGCACATCGGTCAGCGACTATTCCGGCACCGCCTTTGTCGGCGCGGCCGCAGGCTTCGCGTCGATCGGTGTCCTGCTTTATCTCGAAAGCGCCAGGCGGCAGGCGCGGCAGCCGGCCTGAAGCGCGAGCTGCCTGCGCGTGCTCCGCCTCAACGCGGCGTGATGCGATAGGCGCAGCGGCGGGCGCCCAAGAGGATGTGTTCGCTGCGCTCGACCTCGGCGCCGAGTGCAGCACGGAAGGTTTCGAGTTCGGAGCGGCAGAAGCCGGCGCAGGCGGTGGCCGCCGCGCAGATCGGGCAGTGGTTTTCGACCAGCATGAAGGAGCCATCCGCCTCCTGCCAGTGATCGGCCATATAGCCCTCGCGGGTGCGGATGGCGGCAAGACCTTCGACACGCGCGGCAAGGTCGCCGGCATTTTGCAATTCCAGCCGATAGCGCTGCAGCGCCTCGGCCTCGCGGGCCGAGATGACAGTGTCGAGGGCCGCGGGTCCGAGCTGTTCGACCAGCGTGCCGAGCAGGTTTGCCGTCAGTTCGGCATGACCGTCCGGGAATTGGCGGTTGCCCGCGGCAGTCAGGTGCCAGAGCTGACGCGGCCGGCCCCTGCCCGTGGCGCCGACGGTGACCGGCTCCACCAGCCCCTGTTCCGCCAGCTTGGCGAGCTGCTGACGGGCGGCCTCGCCCGATATGCCAAGCACATCACCGATCGCGGCGCCAAGCTGCGGGCCGTCGGTCTTTATCAGGGTCATTCCATGTCCAATATCGACCAGACTGCGGCCATCCCCGCCACCAGCTCCCTCCTGCGCCTCTTCCTGCCCGAGCACCTGCCGGCAACGTTGATGCTTGCCGGCGGCGTTATGCTTTACGCGGTCGAGAGCTACATCACGGCGACCATCGCGCCTTCGATCGTGCGTGATATCGGCGGGCTGGCGCTGTTTTCCTGGGTCACCAGCCTGTTCGTCGCCGCCGCCGTGCTCGGCTCGATTTTCGTCGCCATGCGCCCGCGGGGGATCGGGCTTCGCGCCATCTATGTGATCGCCGCGCTGGTCTTCGGCGTCGGCAGCCTGATCGCCGCAGCCGCGCCGTCCATGCCGGTGGTGCTGGTCGGACGCGCGGTGCAGGGTCTCGGTACCGGAGCGCTTGCCGCGCTTGGCTATGCCTTCATCCGCTTCGTCTATCCCGAGCCGTTATGGACAAAGGCGTCGACGCTCTATGCGGCGATCTGGGGTGTGGCGACCGTTATCGGGCCGACGCTTGGCGGCTTTTTCTCCGCCGGCAGCAACTGGCGCTACGCCTTCATCGTGCTGATGCCGCTCGGCCTGGTGATGGCGGTTCTGGCGCCGCGGCTGTTGCCCGAGGTCGAAGACGACCGCGAGCAGGCGAAAACGCCGATTGCCCAGATCGGGCTGCTGCTCGGCGCCGTGCTGATGGTCGGCACCGCCGGGACGATCGAGGTGACGGCCGCGAAAATTGGCCTGATCGCGGCATCGATCGCTGCGGTCGGCGGCATGCTCCTCATCGAAAGTCGAAGCCCGAACCGGCTGCTGCCCTCCGGCGCGGTCAGCCTTTCCAGGCCGATTGCGCGTGTCTACCTGACGATGCTGGCCATGACCGTCGTGCTCGTCAGCGACGTATTCATTCCCTATTTCCTGCAGGTGCTGCACGGGGTGACGCCGCTTGTTTCAGGTTATCTGGTGGCACTTGTCGCCCTCGGCTGGACGTTTTCGGCTTTCCTCAGCGGCTCGCTGACCGGCGGTCGCGCGCAGGCGGCGATCGTTGCCGGCGCGCTCATCGAGGCGGCGGCGACCATTTCGCTGGCGGTCTTTCTCGTGCGCGACAATCCGCAGGCGCATATGCTCTTCATCGTGCCGGCGGCAGTCGGCATGTTCATGATGGGCTTCGGCGTCGGGCTCGGCTGGACGCATCTCGTCGCCATGGTTCTGACGCTCGTCGCCGACAGCGAACTGGACAAGGCTTCGGCGGCGATCCCGACGATGAGTTCGCTCGGCGGCGCTTTCGGTGCTGCCTTTGCCGGCGTCATCGCCAATGGCGCCGGCCTCGTCGATCCGGGCGGCGTTGCCGGGGCGCTGTCGGCAGCCTACTGGCTCTATCTGCTGATTGCGCTGCCCGGCGTTCTCGCCATCGGCGTGTCACTGTCACTTAGAACAGGATGATTTTAGGCCCGGTTGGCCCAAAATCTGAATCCTGTTCTAAATTAAAGAGTTAGAGCATGATATCATGAGAAAACCGCTCACACTTTTCGGCATCATGCTCTAGCCGACGCTGAGCATGATCTTACCAACATGGCTGCCGTCTTCCATCAGCCGATGGGCTGCGACGACCTCTTCGAAGGCGAAGACCTTGTGGATGACGGGGGCGATGGTGCCGGCGTCCAAAAGCGGCCAGACCTCGGAGAGCAGATCGTCGCGAATGGCGCGTTTTTCCTCCGCCGTGCGCGGGCGCATGGTGGAACCGGTGACCGTCAGGCGCTTGACCATGATCGGCGACAGATTGACCTTTTCGGCAACAGCCCCGCCGAGGAAGGCGATGATCGACAGGCAGCCGTCTTTTCCGAGCGAGGCGAGGTTGCGCTCGAAATAGGCGGCGCCGATCATATCGAGAATGAAATCGACGCCCTGGCCGGTCTCGGTCTTGATCACCTCGGCGAAATCCTCGCGTCTGTAGTTGATCGCACGTTTGGCGCCGAGCCTTTCGCAGGCCGCGCATTTCTCGCTTGAACCGGCCGTCGCATAGACCTCGGCGCCGAAAGCGCGGGCGAGCTGGATCGCCGTCGTGCCGATGCCGCTGGAGCCGCCATGGATCAGCACGGTCTCGCCTTCGGTCAGCCCGGCCATCTGGAAGAGATTGGCCCAGACGGTGAAGAAGGTTTCGGGAAGGGCCGCGGCCTTCACCGCGTCATAACCCTTGGGAAAGGGCAGGATCTGGCCGGCCGGCAGCAGGCAATATTCGGCATAGGCGCCGCCATTAGCGAGGCCGCAGATCTTGTCGCCGACGCCGTAGCCGCTAACGCCAGGGCCAATCTCAACGATTTCGCCTGACAGTTCCAGGCCAAGGATCGGGCTTGCATCCCTGGGCGCGGGATAGCTGCCCTGGCGCTGGGCGACATCGGGGCGGTTGACGCCGATCGCCTCGGCGCGCACGAGAACCTGCCCCTCACCGGGCACCGGCAGCGGGCGTCTGCCGATCGTCATCACCTCCGGGGCGCCGAAGGACTTGAGATCGATGAAACGCATTTCCTGGGGCAGTGACATGGCGCGACCCTCCCTGATCGGAACCAGGAAATAAGTCAGCCCCGCGGGCTTGGGAAGGCTTGATGTGGCAAGGGCGTCAATTCGCCTCGCCCAGCAAGTGAAAGACGAGACCTTCGTCGCTCTCCTTGGCGGCCGACTTGATGACGGCGATCTCAGCGCTGACGCGGTTGATATCGTCGATGACCAGGCCTTTCGGCAGTTCGATGACGCCGATCGAGCAGCGCATCAGCGGAAACAGCGCCTCGACGCCGGCGCGATCGTGTCCGAGGATTCGGCCGGCGGCGCGGTGCTCTTCGGAATAGAGATCGAGCACGTCGTCGTGAAAATCGCTGATCAGCCGGTCGAGGATCTCGGTCAGCTCCTCCTGCGTCCAGCCGACGACGCCGATGAAGAAATCGTCGCCGCCGACATGGCCGAGAAAATGGCGCTCGGCGAAGAAATAGCGGCGCATCAGCGCGGCAAACAGCGAGATCGCATGATCGCCGAGATGGAAGCCGTAAGCATCGTTGAATGGCTTGAAATTATCAAAGTCGCAGTAGCAGAAATGGCGGACCTCATCGCCGTCGCGGCCGGACTGGCGCATGAAATCGCGGATGGCGCGATTGCCCGGCAGGCCGGTCAGCGGGTTCTGATCCTGGGCGGTCTTCAGCTGCTTCTCGTTGATGACCTTGATCAGCGAGGCGGCGGAGACGACGCCGGCATAACGCATATTGTCGGTGAGGATCAGGCAGTTGCTGCCTTCCATATTGGCGAAGATCGCCATCAGTTGCTCGGCATCGCTGTCGAGGCCGACGATCGGGGCCATTTCGACGAAATGCGAGATGCTGCGCTCATACATCTTGTTCTTCAAGAGATCGCGGCCGAAGGGCTGGTAGATATATTCCTTAAGGTGCTGCTCGTGAATGATGCCACGCGGCTCGCTATTGGCGTTGAGCACGGGAAAGAAAGCCTGGCGCGGATTGCGGCGGAAGAGTTCGAAGACGCTGTCGATGCTGTCGTTCTCGTAAACCGTCGGCAGGAGTTCGATCTGCTTGCGGATGAGGATTTCGTCGAGCGATTGGCTGCCTCGCTTGGTTTTTCCGAGCTCCTGCAGATGCGGGAAGGACGGCGCCAGCTCCGACATATGCGTCGTCGGGCGGGAGATGAACCAGCCCTGGACGAGGTCGACGCCATATTCGCGGCAGGCGATGAATTCGGCCTCGGTCTCGATGCCTTCGGCGATGACGCGGGTGCCGAGCACATGGGCGATGTTGACGATGCTCTTCAAAAGATGGCGCTTGCGGGAGCTGCGGTCGAGCTCGGCGACGAAATGGCGGTCGATCTTCAGGTAATCGACGGCATAGTCGCAAAGCAGCTTCATCTCGCCGTGACCGACGCCGAAATCGTCGATCGCCAGCTTGAAACCTGCCTTGCGCAGCTTGGAAACGAGCGCGGCAAATTCCGGCACGCTGGTGTTGTCGAAACGTTCGGAGAATTCGAAGCAGACGGAGGACGGCGGAATATTGGCCTTCCGCAGGTGCTGCAGCAGGCTCTCGACCAAGCGTTCGCCATGCGGGATGAGCCGGACATCGAGATTGAGGAACAGCGTCGAGGTGGAGAAATTCGACAGGGTGGCGAATTTGGCGAGCGCGCGGCTCGCCAGCATCTGTTCGAGCTGCAGCAGTTGGCCGGCCTGATGGGCCTCGTCGAGAATGTCGACCGGGGTGTCGAAGCCGATACGCTCCTGGCCGCGCATCAGGGATTCGTAACCGAACACCGTGCCGGTGCCGGCCTCGACGATCGACTGAAAGGCGTTCTCGACCACGAGCTTGGCAAGCGTGACGATCTGGTCGCTGGCATAGCGGCGCAGGACGCCGGGCTCGACGGTGGCAGCCAGGGAAGTCCCGCTCTTCATTTGGCTGATCTCCACTGTGACTTGTTCTTCTTGGTCAGAAAGATGCCCCGGAAGGATCAATGAACCCTTTCGCCAATATGAAAGTTTTGTGAAAGATGCAGGGCACGACCACGCGTTCCGCGTTCATCTTGAATTTCATAATACAATCAGGCGCTTAATCAGGCGGAGCGGCGGCGCTCTGCCTCGTGATCAGCGAACATGTCGGCGACGCATCTGCCGCCGGACGGAGCGCCCTCGTCGTCGAGGACATCGTCGCGGAATTCGTTGAGCTTGCGGGCGGTGTCCCAGAGGCGGAGCGCCTCGCGGACGACCTCGCTGCTCGAGGCATAGCCGCCTGTGTCGACGGCGGCGCGGATGCCCGCTGCCTGTTGCGGAGAGATGGAAACGGTGACCATCGGCATGAACTTCCTCCCTTTTTTATTGAGGCAGAACCCTGCCTTTGGGGGACGCATGACCATTTGCGGCTATCGCACACAGGACCACCCGCTTTTGGCGATCGGTCCATACCCCTTTAGTCTAATCCCCTGTCATGCCCTTGTCAAAATAGGCGTATCAAAAAGGCTTCAGCCGCGCATGCCGAGGCCGAAGGCAATCATGGTCGAGCCCTGGATGATGAGATCGACGGCCAGGAACAGACCGAGGATCCAGAGGCTGTTCACCGGCCAGCCCAGCGCGATGACGAAGCCGGCCAGGGCCGTCATGACGCCGCTGGTCGCGATCCAGCGCCAGCCCTTCAGCGGCCGCATCCGCATCCCGACCCAGAGACGGAAAATGCCGGCCACCAGCAGCGCAATGGCCAGAAACAAAGTCAAGGCCGCCGAGGTGAAGATAGGATTGATGAAGGCGCAGATGCCGGCAAGCACGTAAAGCACACCGCTCAGAGCCCAGAAGAGCACTTGATCCCAACGGCGCACCTGAAAAGCGTGGATGAGATAGATGACGCCACCCGCCAGCATGAGCATGCCGACATAAAAGACCGAAGCGACGGTCGCCATTAGCAGGTTGCTAAGAGCGATGAGGCCACAGATTAGAAGCAGCACGCCGAGGCCGAGGAACCAGACCCATTTCGACCGTAGCGGGGATCCGGGCATTTCGTTGAAGACGCTGGTCATGGCACACCTCCTGATCAACTTTGAATATGTTGCGCCCGTTTCTCCGGAAAAGATCTGCGCGAAATCAATTCGGTCAATATTTTTGTTGATTGATCAGTCAATCAAAAATATCCTTATCGAAAATGCGTGAGGAGTTGGCGCTTTGCCGAAAGTCGGAATGGAGCCGGTGCGTCGCAAGGCGCTCGTTGATGCGGCGCTGCGGGTGATCGGCGATCACGGCTCGCTTGCCGTCACCATGTCCGACATCGCCCGCCAGGCTGGCGTGTCGCCGGCCCTTGCCCATCATTATTTCGGCAGCAAGGAACAATTGCTGATCGAGACGATCCGCTCGCTTCTTAGGCAATTGCGCAGCGATACGGTGGCGGCGCTGATAGCAGCGCAGACGCCGCGCGCCCGGCTTTCGGCCGTCATCCGTGTCAACTTCCACGCCGACCAGTTCGCGCCAGACACGATCGCCGCCTGGCTTGCCTTTTACGCCGAAGCGCAGCGCTCGGAGGAGACGCGGCGTTTCCTGGTGATCTATGCCCGCCGGCTGCGCTCCAACCTGCTTGCCGATCTCAAGGCGCTGCTGCCGGCCGACGCCGCAGAACGCATCGCCGAGGGCGCTGCGGCGATGATCGACGGGCTCTACATCAGGCAAAGTCTGAAATCGGCACCGATCGGCATCGAAGCCTCGATCGCACTGACAGAGGATTATCTGAATGCGCTTCTGGCCGCCACCTTCCCTTCCAGCCGAGATGGGACAACCACATCGAACATCCAAGGACAAATGACATGAAAGCCCAGCCGAGAGCCTCGCACTTCATCGACGGCGAATATGTCGAGGACACCGACGGGACCGTCATCGAGAGCCTCTATCCGGCGACCGGCGAGGTGATCGCCCGGCTACATGCCGCAACGCCCGCGATTGTCGAGAAGGCGATTGCCGCGGCCAGACGCGCCCAGCCGGAATGGGCGGCGATGAGCCCGATGGCGCGCGGACGCATTCTCAAACGCGCCGCCGACATCATGCGCGAGCGAAACCGGGCGTTGTCGGAACTGGAAACGCTCGATACCGGCAAGCCGATCCAGGAGACGATCGTCGCCGATCCGACCTCGGGCGCCGATGCCTTCGAATTCTTCGGCGGTGTCGCACCGGCCGGCCTCAATGGTTCGCATATCCCGCTCGGCCAGGATTTTGCCTACACCAAGCGGGTGCCGCTCGGCGTCTGCGTCGGCATCGGCGCCTGGAACTATCCGCAGCAGATCGCCTGCTGGAAGGCTGCGCCGGCGCTCATCTGCGGCAATGCCATGGTTTTCAAGCCCTCGGAAAACACGCCGCTCGGCGCCTTGAAGATTGCCGAGATCCTGCACGAGGCGGGGCTGCCGAAGGGGCTTTTCAACGTCATCCAGGGCGACCGCGATACCGGGCCGCTGCTCGTCAACCATCCCGATGTCGCCAAGGTGTCGCTGACCGGATCGGTGCCGACCGGGCGCCGGGTGGCGGCGGCGGCGGCCGGCAATCTCAAGCATGTGACGATGGAACTCGGCGGCAAGTCGCCGCTCATCGTCTTCGACGACGCCGATCTCGATTCGGCGGTCGGCGGCGCCATGCTCGGCAATTTCTATTCCACCGGCCAGGTCTGCTCGAACGGCACCCGCGTCTTCGTGCAGAAGGGGGTCAAGACCGAGTTCCTGAAGCGGCTGAAGGCGCGCACCGAGGCGATGCTGATCGGCGATCCGCTTGATGAGGCGACGCAGATCGGCCCGATGGTTTCCTGGGCACAGCGCGAGAAGGTGGTCGCCTATATCGAAAAGGGCAAGGCCGAGGGCGCAACGCTTGTCGCCGGCGGCGGTATTCCCAACAACGTTTCCGGCGAAGGCTATTATGTGCAGCCGACGGTGTTTGCCGACGTAACCGACGACATGACCATCGCCCGCGAGGAGATCTTCGGGCCGGTGATGTCGGTGCTCGATTTCGACGATGAGGACGAGGTCATCACACGCGCCAATGCCAGCGAATTCGGCCTGTCAGGCGGCGTCTTCACCGCCGACCTCACCCGCGCCCACCGCGTCGTCGACCGGCTGGAGGCCGGCACGCTGTGGATCAACACCTATAATCTCTGCCCGGTGGAAATCCCCTTCGGCGGCTCGAAACAATCCGGCTTCGGCCGCGAGAATTCGCTGGCGGCGCTGGAGCATTATTCCGAGCTGAAGACGGTTTACGTCGGCATGGGGCCGGTGGCGGCGCCTTATTGAGAGTGAGAAGACCCCTCCCCAACCCCTCCCCACGAGGGGGAGGGGCTAGAATGCCGCACCGGTTTTGCCTCCCCTCGATCGCACCATTTGCGGCGCTGATTTCGGAGTGAGGCAGTGCCGCAGGTTAAGCCCCTCCCCTTGTGGGAGGGGTTTGGGGCGGGGTCTTGATGTCCCGAAGTCTTCGGGGACCGTGCAAAGGAATTTAAGGGAACGCCATGCAAGCAGATTTCGTCATCATCGGCTCGGGCTCGGCGGGGTCCGCCCTCGCCTATCGCCTGTCGGAAGACGGCAAGAATTCCGTTCTCGTCATCGAGGCGGGCGGCAGCGATTTCGGGCCGTTCATCCAGATGCCAGCGGCGCTTGCCTGGCCGATGAGCATGAAGCGCTATAATTGGGGTTATCTGTCCGAGCCGGAACCCAACCTCAACAACCGGCGCATCACTGCGCCGCGCGGCAAGGTGATCGGCGGCTCCTCCTCGATCAACGGCATGGTCTATGTGCGCGGCCACGCCGAGGACTTCAACCGGTGGGAGGAGCTTGGCGCCGGCGGCTGGGCCTATGCCGACGTTCTCCCCTATTTCAAGCGGATGGAGCATTCGCATGGCGGCGAGGAGGGCTGGCGCGGTACAAACGGGCCGCTGCATGTCCAGCGCGGCGGTTTCACCAATCCGCTGTTTCGCGCCTTTGTCGAGGCCGGCAAGCAGGCGGGCTTCGAGACGACCGAGGATTATAACGGCAGCAAGCAGGAAGGCTTCGGGCTGATGGAGCAGACCATCTTTTCCGGCCGCCGCTGGTCTGCCGCCAATGCCTATCTGAAACCGGCGCTGAAGCGGGACAATGTCAATATCGTCTACGGCTTTGCGCAGAGGATCTTGATCGAGGACGGACGGGCGACCGGCGTCGAGATCGAACGCAACGGCAAAATAGAGGTGGTGAAGGCGAACCGCGAGGTGATCGTCTCAGCCTCCTCGTTCAATTCGCCGAAGCTCTTGATGCTGTCGGGCATCGGTCCCGGCCAACATCTGCAGGACATGGGCATTACGGTGAAGGTCGACCGGCCGGGCGTCGGCGCCAATCTGCAGGACCATATGGAGTTCTATTTCCAGCAGGTCAGCACCAAGCCGGTGTCGCTCTATTCCTGGCTGCCGTGGTTCTGGCAGGGCGTGGCCGGCGCACAATGGCTGCTCTCGCGCGGCGGGCTCGGCGCCTCCAACCAGTTCGAGGCCTGCGCCTTCCTGCGCTCCGCCCCTGGGCTGAAGCAGCCCGACATCCAGTATCACTTCCTGCCGGTGGCGATCAGCTATGACGGCAAGGCGGCGGCCAAGAGCCACGGCTTCCAGGTGCATGTCGGCTACAACCTGTCGAAGTCGCGCGGCAGCGTGACGCTGCGTTCGGCCGACCCCAAGGCCGATCCGGTGCTGCGCTTCAACTATATGAGCCATGCCGAGGATTGGGAGAAGTTCCGCCACTGTGTGCGCCTCACCCGCGAGATCTTCGGCCAGAGCGCCTTCAACGACTATCGCGGGCCGGAGATCCAGCCGGGCGAAGGTGTGCAGAGCGACGCGCAGATCGACGCCTTCCTGCGCGAACATCTGGAAAGCGCCTATCACCCCTGCGGCACATGCAAGATGGGCGCCAAGGACGATCCGATGGCGGTGGTCGATCCGCAGACCCGGGTGATCGGCGTCGATGGCCTACGCGTCGCCGACAGCTCGATCTTCCCGCACGTCACCTACGGCAATCTGAACGGCCCCTCGATCATGACCGGCGAGAAGGCCGCCGACCACATCCTCGGCAAACAGCCGCTGGCGCGCTCCAACCAGGAGCCATGGGTCAATCCCAGGGCGGCGGTCAGCGATCGGTGATGGCTGGAGATATGGTGCGGATCGAAGACTGGTAGGGGCGGCGATTTCCGACGAAAGAGGTGGTTCTTTCCCCGCAAACCGGTTTAGGAAGAAGCTCTGTTCAACTTCCGCTCCCGGCATGTCAGTGTTGTATCGCAAGTCCCGACTTCTTCGCCGCTCCCGTGTTCTCTGGGGTTCCCTCGCACTCTGGCGCCCACGGCTGATCTTCTGGTTCGGCGCTTGCGCGATCGGCATCATCAGCGTCGGCTTTGCCAGGCTGGCCGATCTCGCCCAACGCGCCTTTGCCGACATAACAGCCTCCGGCGAATGGGGCTTTCTGCTGCCGCTCGTCGTCACGCCGCTCGGTTTCATGCTGTCGGCCTATCTCGCCGCACGGTATTTCCCGAACGCGCAGGGCAGCGGCATTCCGCAGGCGATCGCCGCCCGGCATCTGCGCGATCCGGAAGACCGAACCCGCCTGCTGTCGCTGCGGCTGGTCTTCGGCAAGATCGTGCTGACGGTGCTCGGGCTGCTCAGCGGCGCATCGATCGGCCGCGAGGGACCGACCGTGCAGGTGGGCGCATCGATCATGCTGGCGGTCGCTCGCTTCGGCGGCATGGCGCAAGCCCGCGGGCTGATCCTTGCCGGTTCTGCGGCCGGCATCGCCGCCGCCTTCAACACGCCGCTCGCCGGCATCGTCTTCGCGATTGAGGAGATGAGCCGCACCTATGAATCGCGCGCCAACGGACTGGTTCTGACCGCCGTCATCCTGTCCGGCCTTGCCGCGCTCGGGCTCGCCGGCAGCTATAATTATTTCGGCTCGACATCCGTTGCGCCGGCATCGCTGCGCGACTGGGAACTGGTGCTCGTCTGCGGCATCGGCGGCGGCGCCCTTGGCGCTGCATTCAGCGGGCTGGCGCTCTATGCCGGCCAGCATGTGCGCCGCTTTGCGCAGCCGCAACCGCTGCGGCGGATGGTAATGCTGGCGGCCGTCTGCGGCCTCGCCGTCGCCGCCGTCGGCATTCTGTCGGGTGGTACGACCTTCGGCACCGGCTACGACCAGGCGAAGGGTGCCGTCGAGGGCAATCCCCTGCCCCTGCTTTTCTTCCTCGAAAAGCTTGTTGCCGGCTTCCTGTCGATGATTTCGGGAATCCCGGGCGGCATCTTCGCGCCCTCACTCGCCATCGGCGCCGGCTTCGGCAGCACGGTCGGCCAATTGATGGGCAGTGGCATCGCCCTTGCGGCGATCCTCGGCATGGCCGGATATTTCTCCGGCGTCGTACAGGCGCCGATGACGGCCTTCGTCATCATCCTCGAGATGACCGGGGATCACGAGGCGGTCATCCCGATCATGGCAGTGTCGATGATCGGCTACATCACCTCGCGCCTGCTATCGCGCGAGCCGCTCTATCACGGCTTGTCGCGCGTCTTCATTGCCGCGGCGATCCGGGCACGGCGCGCCAGGGAACTGGCGGAAAGCTAATCACGCCACCAGGCGTGACGTCGGCCCAAGGCATCGATTGCGGTCACTCGGCAGGGCGATTTGCCGGACTCTCCGGCTCTGCTCCAAACTCCGCAACGACGAATGAGATGATGCTTCGCACGCGTGGCGTCATGCGCCGATCCCGGTGGTAGACGAGTGACATAGGCCGCTCACGCAGATGCCAATCGGGGAAGAGCTGGACGAGAAGGCCGGCCCGGATATCCGAAGCCAGCAGGATGGCAGGCTGCATAACGACACCCAATCCGGCACGAGCGGCCATGCGCACGGCCTGACCGCTATTGACGGTGATCGACAATCTGGGCGCGACCTCGACCTCATCCTTGCCTTTCGACAGCCTCCAGGGCGAGCGCGCCGCCGGGGTGAAACCAATGGTTTCGTGGCCGGAAAGCGCGCTTGGATGGGCAGGATTTCCATGTCGAGCGAGGTAATCCGGTGACGCGCAAATCATCATTCGATAGGGAGCGAGCTGACGCGCGATGAGGCGGCTGTCGGGCAGGTCCCCGATGCGGATCGCGATGTCGAAACCTTCCTCGACGATATCGACGTTACGATCGGTCAAGGTAATATCCAGCATCACCTCGGGAGCGATCTCTCGGTAGCGTTGCAAAGCCGGCATCAGCACCTCCGCCCCGAACGTCGCCGGCGCCGTGACCTTCAAGAGGCCGCGCGGTTTCGTCTGCGATGCCTCGGCGTCCTGATCCGCAATAGCCACCCGCTCCAGAATATCCCGGCACTGCTCGACATAGCTCTTGCCGAAATCCGTCAGGCTCTGCCGACGCGTGGTTCGGTTGAGGAGGCGCGTACCCAGCCGTTCCTCCAGTGCGGCGACGTGTTGCCCGACCATTGCCGGCGAGATGCCAAGCTTGCCCGATGCTGCGCTCATCGAGCCTTCCTGGACGGTTGTGACAAATACCTGCATGGAACGAAAGAGACCCATTCAATACTTCTGCTTTTAAATGATCGCGTATTTTCCCCAATTATCATGAGTAAGTGCTCGAATTACAACCGCCTCGACGCAATCATTCAAGGAGCACGACATGACGCGAACGCGGTTCATCGGCAAAACGGTTCTCATTACAGGTGCTGGAACGGGGATGGGCCGGGCTGCCGCCCTTCGCCTAGTGGCGGAAGGAGCCGAGCTCGTCCTCGTCGGACGCCGCCCCGAGCCGATCAATCGACTGCTTGGAGAGATCGAGGCATCAGGCGGTGCGGCCATCGCAATTGCCGGCGATATCGCCGACAATGAAGCCGTCGCCGCGATTGTCGAGAAGACGATCGCACGCTTCGGACGGCTGGATGCGGTCTTTGCCAATGCCGGAGTTCTCGGCGAATTCAAACCGTTGGCAGTGACGGATGGAGACGATTTCGACGCGCTGATCGACACCAATCTCAAGGGCACCTTCTTCACGATCAAACACTGCCTGCCCTTCCTGGAAGGCGGCAGCATTCTCATCAACGCCTCGTGGACAGCAGCCGGCGTGATGCCGGGTGCTGGAGCCTATGCCAGCACGAAGGGGGCGTTGCTTGCGATGATGCGGACCCTGGCGGCGGAGCAAGGACCTCGCAACGTCAGGATCAATGCCATCAATCCAGGGATTATTCTCACACCCATGGCGGATGATGTTATCGATCCGGCTTTTGCTGCAAGGCTAGCCGCCCACACACCGCTTCGGCGAAATGGAACGTCAGAAGATATCGCAGGTACTGTCGCCTGGTTGCTTTCCCATGATGCCGCCTTCGTCACCGGGCAAGAAATCACCGTCGATGGCGGCTATACGCTAGGAGGTCTACGCCCGTAGGGTGGAGATACCGGTCTCGCTGCCCCAGCAAAAGACGCGCGACCGCACCGGGGATAGCCGGCCAAAGCCGCTTAGGCCAGCAGCCGGGTGACTTCGGCGCCGTGTCTTGGGCCGACGGCGTCGGCGATGGTTGTCGAGAACAGCACCTTGCGGGTGGCGTCGGCGACCTTGGCGAAGACGTGACGGATCTGGCAGTTCTGTTCGCCGTCGCAATCGTCGCACCGGCGGTAGGCGGTGATCGACAGGCACGGCAGCGGCGCGATCGGGCCGTCGATGATGCGCAGGATCTCGCCGAAGGTGATGGTGTGGGCGGGCTTCAGCAAGAGATAACCGCCCTGCTTGCCGCGACGGCTGACGACGATGCCGTGATGCTTCAGGTCGAGCAGGATCTGTTCGAGGAACTTTTTCGGGATCTTCTGCTGGGCGGCGATATCGGAAATCATCACCGGTTCGTCGGCATCGGCATCCGCCAGAACCGTCAGCGCCCGCAGCGCATATTTCGCCTTTTGCGTAATCATCTCAGACCATCGACACACAGGCGGCGCGAATCTCCGCGCCGCTACGGAATTACTTTCGCCTCTATGGCACAACCAGCATGAACGGAATTTGAACGCGCCGGAGAAAGCCTTGAGGACTAAGCGTTTTCGGCCTTGTTTTTCCCTCTCGG
The DNA here is from genome assembly GCF_036571585.1 of Rhizobium sp. 268. Taxonomy (NCBI): domain Bacteria; kingdom Pseudomonadati; phylum Pseudomonadota; class Alphaproteobacteria; order Hyphomicrobiales; family Rhizobiaceae; genus Rhizobium; species Rhizobium sp. 268. Next base: position 146,349 of record NZ_JAPPSO010000001.1, read on the forward strand.
CCGAACTGTCACAATCTACGCTTAAACCGCCCTTTCTGCACCTTTTTCGGCATCACTTCAGATTTCGGATTGACAGGCCGCGTGTAACTCTACTATTTTTATAGACATACTAGCTATTCGCGGGGATTTTTGTCCTCGGGCGGCTGTTTTTTTGCATTGCGGCAGCTTCGGAGAGATATTTGCTCCTCTGGCCGCAGCTTTCGAAATCCCTTTTTCTGTCCGATCCAGGATTGAACTGCGATACTCCCGTCAACAAAGGACAGGATTCTCATGACTGTTATCAATACGATTGCGGAAGAAGGGCCCATTGCCGAAGCCGAGGCGCTGAACGACAAGCTGGCAGGTCTCGACCTGGCCGGACGTCTGTCGCTGGTCTCCGGCCTCGGGGGCCGCGTGGTGTTCACCACCTCGCTCGGCATCGAGGACCAGGTGATCACCGCCGAGATCGGCACGCACCGCCTGCCGATCGATATTGCGACGCTGCAGACCGGCCGGCTGTTTGCCGAGACGCTGTCGCTGATTACCGAGACGGAAAGCCAGTACGACGTAAAGATCCAGCGCTACGAGCCCGAGAAGGCCGATATCGACGCCTATGCGGCGCAGTATGGCCTCAACGGTTTCTACGAGAGCGTCGAAGCCAGGCATGCCTGTTGTGGCGTGCGCAAGCTGAAGCCGCTTGCGCGCGCACTCGAAGGGGCAACGATCTGGATCACCGGCCTGCGCCGCGGCCAATCGGCCAACCGCGCCGAGACGCCCTTTGCCGAATACGACGCCGAACGGCACCTCTTGAAGGTCAATCCGCTCGCCGATTGGGACTTGGAGGCGATCAAGGCCTTCGTGTCCGACAACGGCGTTCCGGTCAATCCGCTGCATGCCCGCGGCTATCCCTCGATCGGCTGCGAGCCCTGCACCCGGGCGATCAAGCCCGGCGAGCCGGAACGCGCCGGTCGCTGGTGGTGGGAGCAGGACGAGACGCGCGAATGCGGCCTGCATGTCGCCGAAGAGGCCGCCGTCATCGCCGCACAATAATCAACTTCACGGCTTACCGAACCCGGGCGCGGCCACCGCCGCAGCCTTGGGAAAGCCAGCATCAGGAACTGCTTTGCGGCGAACCGCAAAGGATCGACAGTCTGGAGTAAAACATGCCCGATAGCCGTCCGGATACGGAACTCAGCAATCCCCAGAGCGCCAAGGCGCCACTCGACCCGCATCTGAAGGCGCTGGAAAACGAATCCATCCATATCTTTCGCGAGGTCGCGGCCGAATTCGAGCGTCCCGTCATGCTCTATTCGATCGGCAAGGACTCCTCGGTGCTGCTGCATCTGGCGCGCAAGGCCTTCTATCCCGGCCGCGTGCCCTTCCCGCTCCTGCATGTGAACACCGGCTGGAAATTCCGGGAGATGATCGCTTTCCGCGACGAGACCGCTAGGAAGTACGATCTCGACCTGATCGAGCACATCAATCCGCGCGGTGCGGCCGAAAACATCACGCCCTTCACCCATGGATCGGCTGCCTTCACCGACATCATGAAGACCGAGGGCCTCCGCCAGGCGCTCGATGCCGGCCAGTTCGACGCCGCCTTCGGCGGCGCGCGGCGCGACGAGGAAGCCAGCCGCGCCAAGGAGCGCATCTATTCCTTCCGCACGCCCGACCATCGCTGGGACCCGCGCAACCAGCGGCCGGAACTCTGGAACGTCTATAACGGCATGATCCGCAAGGGCGAGAGCGTCCGCGCCTTCCCGCTGTCGAACTGGACGGAGGTCGATATCTGGCGCTACATCCAGGCCGAGGACATTCCGCTGGTGCCGCTCTATTACGCCAAGAAGCGGCCCTTCGTTGAGCGCGACGGCATGATGATCCTGGCCGAGGATCCGCGTCTCGAACTGCTGCCCGGCGAAGTGCGCCAGGAGGGCATGATCCGCTTCCGCACGCTCGGCGACTTCCCGCTGACCGGCGCCATCCGCTCACAGGCCACCACCCTCGAAGAGGTGATTGCCGAACTCGAAATCGCAACGGTGTCCGAACGCCAGGGCCGCGCCATCGACCGCGACCAGTCCGGCTCCATGGAAAAGAAGAAGCGTGAAGGATATTTCTGAGATGACCGCAGCCCAAACCGCCGTCTCGGCCGCCACCGTCGTCAGCCTGCCCGCCGCCGAGCCGCAGAAGGCCCAGCGCGACACGCGCCCGCTGCGCCTGATTACCTGCGGCAGCGTCGATGACGGCAAGTCGACCCTGATCGGCCGCCTGCTCTGGGACACCAAGGCGGTCAAGGAAGACCAGGCCGCCACGCTGCAGCGCGATTCCACCGGCAAGCAGAACGATCTCGGCCTGCCCGACTTCGCGCTGTTGCTCGACGGCCTGCAGGCCGAGCGCGAGCAGGGCATCACCATCGATGTCGCCTATCGCTATTTCTCGACCGACAAGCGCTCCTTCATCGTCGCCGACACGCCCGGCCACGAGCAATATACCCGCAACATGGCGACCGGCGCCTCGACCGCCGATCTCGCCATCCTGCTGGTCGACGCGCGCTTCGGCATTCTCGAGCAGACACGCCGTCACGCGACGATCGCTTCGCTGCTCGGGATCAAGCAATTCGTGCTTGCCGTCAACAAGATCGACCTGACGGGCTACGACCGCGCCGGCTTCGACAAGATCAGCCATGAATTCCGGGAATTTGCGCTGTCGCTCGGCGTCAAGCAGATCACCGCCATTCCGATGTCGGCGCTGAAGGGCGAAAACGTCGTCTATTCCGGCCAGGCCGCCATGCCTTGGTACAGCGGCCCGACACTGGTGGAGACGCTGGAGCTTGCGACCGTGCGCTCGTCGCAGACGGTCGGCTTCCGCCTGTCGGTGCAGCGCGTCTCGCGCCCGGGCGAAAGCTTCCGCGGCTATCAGGGCACGGTTGCCGGCGGCTCGGTCAAGCCGGGCGACAGCGTCATGATCCTGCCATCCGGCATGGTCGCCAATGTCTCCAAGATCGTTACCTTCGATCTGGTGCGCAACGCTGCCGTCGCCGGTGATGCGATCACCCTGGTGCTCGATCGCCAGGTCGATGTGGCGCGCGGCGACATGATCGTCTCGATCGACGCTCAGCCGCAGGTCGGCCTTGCTTTCGACGCGCAGATCGTCGCGCTGCAGCCCGAGGGCATTGAGCCCGGCAAACGCTACTGGCTGAAGAGCGGTTCGCGGCGCCAGCGCGTCCAGGTGCAGCCGCTCAGCCAGCTCGAGCTGAAGACCGGCACCTGGACTGCCGCCCAGCGGCTCTACATGAACGCTATCGGCAAAGTCCGGCTTGTCTTCGACGAAGCGGCGATCTTCGACCCCTATGAGCAGAACCGGCTGTCCGGCTCCTTCATCCTGATCGACCCGGAGACCAACAACACGGTCGCCGGCGGCATGGTGACAGGCAAGCGCACGGAACTCGGCGGCCTGCACAATGGCGAAGGCCGCGTCATCCTCTCGCTCCCGGCCGATCTTGCCGAGCAGATCATGGCCAGCGAACTCTTCGCCAGCCGCAGCCATGAAGCCGAGGTGCGCCGCATGACGGCGGCCGAAGCAGCCGACCTCTGGTCGAGCGCTGCAAGCGATATCTGATGAGAGATAAGGGGCCAGCAAAACTGGCCCCTTCTGTGAGGCCGAACCCGCAGGCTGCGGACTGGCGGATTCCTCGCGAACGGCGCTGTCGCATTTCAGCGTTGAAATCGAGCAGATCCTCGGACGTTGCACGCCGGCTTTCGGCCCGAAGCGGCCAAACTCCTAAAGCTCTTTTTTCATGCATGCCGTTACCCCGGAACCGCTGCACACTTCCGGGCGACATGCATTAGCCTTAAGGCCTTTGCCTTGTCCGGCATTTTTCAAGCCACTTAGGCGGGATCAGATTAATCGCAAGACCCTGCTCTCAGAGTTGACCCGACACCATCTTCATGATGAGCGTAATACGTTGAGCCCGGAAAGTGGGTCTTATCCTGCCGTGACGTTCAAGCTCCGCCAAACCGTGAAGTGCCGCCCAGAAAGTTTCGGTAGCGGTATCTACATCCTGAGAGAACGGCGCGATCACCGTCGCCATGGCTCCGAAGCCATCGCGAAGTTGGGCTGGCGTGTCGGATCTGGCGAAGTGGAGCCCAGTCGGCAGGACGAACATCGCCTCGTACATCGCAGGGCAAGCGAAAGCGAAATCGAGATAGGCGGCTGCGACGTCTTCCACTCGCGCCTTTGACGTGGACGATGGGTGGATCGCAGCGCGGAGCGTCGCAGCCAATTCGCCGAAGCCTTCAAGCGCGACTGCTCCGACGATCTGATCGCGATTTTCGAAATGCGAATAGAGAACTGGCTGGCTGTATTCTATCTCCTCGGCGAGACGCCGGATGGTGACGGCAGCCCAGCCGTCGCGTTCTGCGATCGTCCGTGCAGCTACGACGATCCTGCGTTCACGGTCGACCCGCTCTCGAGCCTTGCGTTCGCTGATACCCACCCCAGTGCCCCAATCTTCATGCGCGCGATTTTTCCTGGCGCGAAATTATCAAAAGGAACATTGATTGACAAACTAGCATTGCTAGATTAAATAACGTTGATATATCGAAAAGACCTAGACGGGACTTCCAATGAATATTTTCACAAGCACATCATTCGGTACCATCTTCATCTGGCTGGCCGCCGGCGCGTTTCTCGTCGGCGCCATCGTCAATGCAAGTGGACATCCGAAAATCCGCATGGGTTTCGTGCGACTTGGATTTCCTTTCTGGTGGTGCTGGGTCACGGCCGCCTTCGAGCTCGTAACTGCGGTGCTTTTGGTGATAGCCGGCACCCGATATATCGGGGTCGCGTTGGGCGTCTCGATTATGCTCGCCGCGATCGTAGCCATTGTTCGTATCAGGAACTATCGGGAGCTCCCGCCACCTCTCGCGTTCCTGTTGCTCCTGGCACTGGCGAGTGTCACCGGCCATGCCTGAATATCGCGCGGTACAGTGCCATCCAGATGAAACCTGGGCGTACGGCCCCAAAAGTCTCCATCGCCAGACGTCGGTTGTCGCCCAATCCCCTGTCATCGCCCCCCTAGAAGACGGTGTCGGTCGGAGCGAACTCCTGCGGCAGCGCAAATCGTATCCGGATGAATACGACAATTTCGGCGCTCGACATCACCTTCCATCATCGACAAATGCTCGAGATTTCGGCAATGCTGAGTGAGCCGAGCGTTGGCTGCCATCGGCTGGCCACCGAGACTATTATCAACCTCGTTTCGTGGCGGCCGTCTCCCAGCTGGAGTCTGGAACTATTGACGATCGATACTGTTTCAGCTGTGACTTTGGCATACTGCTGACGTGCCCTCCTCGCTGGGTTAGCCTCGATTTTAGGAGACGCATCATGAAGATTTCGTCCGGATTTCGTTCAGTCGCGGCTGCGGTTATCGCAGCAGCAGGAATCAGCGCTGCTGGCGCCGCGTATGCCGACGACGGTAAGATCAGTTTCTCAGTCTACAAGGCGGCCTTCTTTGTGGGTGGTTCTGGAGGCGAGGGCATGCTGACCTTTCATGGTCGCCGCTATCCCATCTCTGTCGGCGGCATCTCGGGCGGCCTCGCCTTCGGAGCTTCTAAGACCTATTTCCGTGGTACCGTTCACCATATTCGCCGCGCCCAAGATGTGACGGGGGTATACGGTGCGGCGGGCGGTGGCGGCGCCGTCGGCAAAGGGGCCCAGGTGATCGTCATGACCAACGACAAGGGCGCCCAACTCGAACTCTCAGGCAAGCAGGTAGGCCTGCAGGTCAACGCCGATCTTAGCGGTATTGCCATCACGGTAAAGTAAGAGCCGTCGCTCCGTTCGTCGTCCCTGCAATCGGCCGCCCCGACGATCAGAAGCGCGCCTTCGTTTGAGAAGCGACCAAGGCCGCCGTCGAACGCTGGCGTGCCGCCGGAATCGCTGGAGATCTGGCAAATCGGAGATCGCCTAAGGATTCCTGGGCGGTCGGTGGCAAGCTGAAATCTGCTGCTTGAGCCATGACCCACAGCATTGAAGGCTTGAGCTGCGGGAGCGGCCAGAGACCAACAAAGAAAATTGAGCTGGGGGGACTGAAAACGAACTTTCTCAATTCACGATTCGCCGTTTACCGCTTGCCCGCGGGCTCAAGTGGGGCCATTCTTAGATCGGATCCTGGCGGTGCGGTAAAACGAGAGGTCAGGTCTGCAACGCTCAATCTCGACCTCGAAACACTCGACGTGGCGCCTTTTCTCGACTGATCCCCGAGCGAGGAGGTTGTCCATGTCCACGCCCTATGTCGACCATCCGCTACAACCGGGCGACCGGGTCCCGAACGTTGAGTTCGATGCGATCTCGCGCGAGGGGAAGATCGCACTTGATGATTTTCGTGGCCGCAGCCCATTGTTGATCGGTTTGTTTCGAGGCCTGCATTGCCCGTTCTGCCGGCGCCATGTCGCGGCCATGGCATACCTCAACCCGATGCTGCGTGAGAAAGGCGTCCAATCCCTGGCCGTGGTAAACACCCCGGTCGAACGCGCGCGGCTCTATTTCCGTTACCACCCGATATCCGATCTTCTTGCTGCTTCCGACCCGGCACGGGCTTCGCACCAAGCCTTCGGCTTACGCGAGATCGGGATCGACGCGGCCATGGCGATACGGATCGATCTTCCGGGCGAGTTGCCCGAGCCGATGAGCGTGATGGCAATGGACGAATTTCTCAACGAGAAGGAAGGATATCAAGTTACGGCAGCCGATGAGCAGATGATGACTGCCGACCACGGGCAGCTTGTCGGTCAGTTCTTGATAGACCGGGAGGGCATCGTGCGCTGGAGCTTCACTGAAGTTCTGGAGGCCGGGCTGCAGACATTCAAGGCACCGAATTCCCAGGAATTGATGTCGGCAGCTTCCCAAGTCGCACTTTAACATCAAAAAACGCGCTCGACGCCCACCGCGCGGTTGCGCAGTGGGTTGCTGGCCATTTACGACTGGGCGGAAGATCATCAAAACGACCTGTCCGAGGCGGTAACCGATGCCCAATTCTCCCGAATCCTCTGGTGAAAGCGTCAACAACTCAAGCTCGGATCGCGAGAAGACACTGAATTCGGCAGCGCAAGCGGACGCCTTGGATTCGCCTGGAACTCAAGGCGAAGACCCGCAGCCGCCCCACGGATCCTTCGACCAAACCAGACGGGCCGCCAGAACGCTATTGGGTGCGATACGCCAGGATTTGCAGGCAAGTTCTGCTTTGGCAAGGATCAAGGCAGCCGCCTTGTTATTGAAGACGAAGCTAACAAGGTCGAGCCGGTCTGCAGTCACCTCAGCTCCCCACAAATGGCTGACGACTGCTTCGGTCAAAGCCTGGCGCGGTATTCGCGGTCGGCGTTCAAAGCCGCGTGAAAGTCGTCGGAGCGCATCGTTCATTGCAAGCTGGCGGAAACTCGCTCTCGGGTCGATCCTTCTTGTCTGCCTCCTCGTCGGGAGTGTGCTGGTCTGGGCCCTGAAAGACGTGCCCTGGAGCGAAATCCGGGATGGAACGTTAAAGCCGATCGTGGTGCTGGAAACTGCCGACGGCGCGCCGTTGGTCAGACAGGGACCTTATCAAGGGCCATATGCTCGATACGACCAATTTCCACCGCATCTGATCGATGCCGTCCTGTCCATCGAGGATCGCCGGTTCATGGATCATTTCGGCATCGATCCCAGGGGCATCGCAAGGGCGTTTTGGCGAAATTTGGAGGCCGGCTCGGTGGTGGAGGGTGGCAGCACCATCACCCAGCAACTCATCAAGCTGCAATATCTCGACAGCGACCGAACGATCAAACGAAAGATTCAGGAGGTCGTGATCGCCTTCTGGCTGGAGTGGAAGCTCGGCAAAGCGGAAATCCTGACGCGTTATCTCAACGGCGTCTATCTCGGCGCGGGGGCGACGGGCATGCCTGCCGCCGCGCGCATCTATTTCAACAAGGATATCGGCGCCCTCAACCTGCCGGAGTCGGCGATGCTGGCGGGACTACTGCGGGCGCCGAGCCAATGGAATCCAATCGACAATTTCGAAGGCGCCCGGCAGCGCACCATGGTCGTCCTCGACGCGATGGCGGCCAATGGCAAGATCACCGCGCCGGAGGCGGCCGAGGCCAAGACGAGCTTTGCGAGCCTCCATCCAACGACACCAACGCCGCGTTCCGGAAGCTGGTTTGCCGACTGGATTTCGCCGCAAGCGAGCGAAATCGCCGGCGCCTCGCCGGGTTCGACCACGGTGCGCACCACGCTGGTGCCGACATTGCAGCAGATCGCCGAAAGGGTGGTGAAACGAGCCCTCGACGGTGAGGGAAAGACGGTCGGCGCATCGCAGGCGGCGTTGGTTGCGATGACGCCCGACGGCGCGGTCGTTGCGATGGTTGGCGGCCGTGACTACAAGGCGAGCCAGTTCAACCGCGCCGTCACCGCGATGCGCCAGCCGGGTTCCACCTTCAAGCTGTTCGTCTATTACGCAGCATTGAAGGCTGGTCTCACTCTGTCCGACCAGGTTCTGGACGCGCCGATAGACATAAACGGCTGGTCGCCGGAGAATTCCGGTGGCGACTATCGCGGTTGGGTCACGCTTGCCGAGGCGTTCGCGCGATCGCTGAATGCTGCATCGGTGACGCTTGCGCAGGAGGTGGGGCTGGACAATGTGATTGCCGCCGCGCGCGAACTCGGCATCGATGCGCCACTGGCCAACACGCCGTCATTGGCGCTTGGCACATCCGAAGTCAATCTGCTTAATCTCACAAGCGCCTATGCGTCGGTCCAGCTCGGCAGGGCCCCCGTCAAACCCTGGGGCATTATCGACTTTCAAGCGGCGGGGCAGTCCAAGACGTTTCGCGTTGGCTCACAATCAAAGCCGAATGTCGATCTTGCGCCCTACCAGTCCGATCTGCTCGGCCTGCTGCAGCTGGTGGTCGAGCGTGGTACGGGACGCGGAGCAGATCCGGGTACCTTTGCCGCCGGTAAGACCGGCACGAGCCAGAACAATCGCGATGCCTGGTTCGTCGGCTTCACGGAAGCCCTCGTCGTCGGCGTCTGGGTTGGCAACGATGACGACGCGCCGATGAAGGGAGTGACCGGCGGCGCCCTGCCAGCGCATATCTGGCGGGACTTCATGCGCGAGGCGACGAGCGAACCAACGTTGGACGGTGTGCGATCGACAGAAGCAGCCGTCGATGGCCAAGGCGCGCCGCAGTCCTGCAACATCACTGCCTGCTCGCGCAGCTACCGCTCCTTCCGGCCGTCCGATTGTACCTATCAGCCATATTCCGGCAGCCGACGGCTTTGCGAAAAGTGATGTGGGTGGGCAGAGATCGAACCGGTCGCCCAGCCTGACGCCGCTGTTTTCGATCGGGCGCAACGCCTCGAAGGGCGAGGTCGGCCATCGGCATCTCTCCCGGCAATGGATATGGGGACGGGTGCTGCTCGCGCAATTACCGCGTCGAACCGCGCGGAATAATGGTAAATCCCAGGTCGGCCTTGTCTTCATCCGGCGGCTGGTCGCGGACGGCGCGCAGCAGCATGTCGGCGACGCGGTAGCCGATATCGTAGCGCGGTATATGCACCGTCGTCAGCGACGGCTCGATGAAGGCCGAGAATTCCAGATCGTTGAAGCCGCAGATGCCGAGCTCTTCAGGCACGCGGATGCCGCGCGCCTTGCATTCGATGAGGACGCCGAGCGCCAGTTCGTCGCTCTGGGCAAAAACGGCATCGACATCGGGTACGCGCTGCAACAGGCGGGAGAACAGCTCCCTGCCGAGGCCGGTGCGGCTTGCCGACTCCCCGCCGATGATGAGATCGGGGTCGAAACGCCCGGCGTCCCGCATCACGGCCTCATAGCCTTCGATACGGCGGCGCGAGCGGACATCGGCGCCCCGGCCGAAGAAGGCGATCCTCTTATAGCCCCTCGACAGAAGGAAGCGGGTGGGTTCGGCGCCTGCCGTATAATGATCGAGGCCGACGACCAGCTTCTGCGGTTCCTGGCTGAGATCGGTGATATGGGCGATGGGACAGGCAGCGCGCTCGATCAGCGGCAGAAGATCGCGATAGGATTCGGCGCCGGCGATGATGACGCCGGCCGGCTTCTGCGTCAGGAAGGATTTCAGCAGACCGGCCTCCCCCTCGCCATGGTTCAAAGTATTGGCATATTGCACGGTGAATTCGGTGTCGCGGAAGCGATCCTCGATGCCGACCATCAGGCCGGTGAAGCCGTATTGGTGCAAGGCGGGCGTGATGACGCCGACGATGCCGTTGTGGCGGCCGGCAAGCGCCCGGGCGGCAAGATTGGGGATATAACCCATCTCCTCGACCGTGCGCAGGATCACCTCGCGCAGATCTTCCGAGACGATCTGAGGATTGCGAAGCGCACGCGAGATGGTGATCGGGCTGACGCCCACCTTCTTCGCCACATCGCTCAACGTCACATGCGCGCCGCGCTTGCCGTTGCGCCCCCGCTCAACTGCCTTGTTCATCGCCCCTCTTATGCCACCGCGAGACTCAGCAGCCCCGATTCGCAGTCTTCACTTCTGAAGAATAAATAATTTAGAGTCTACTAACATTTTATATTCGCAACAGATTCCGGGAATAGAATCTCGGGAAACGGCGGCGCGATCGTCTGTCCGCAAGTTACGGGCGGATGTGGAGGTCGGATCACCGCGCCCTGGAATAAGTCCGTTTATTTGCGAAGGAAATCGCTGCGAAGAGTGCGCTGCGAGACAACGTCCCGGCCGGAATTTCCGGCGCGCGGCATCCCGGCCAAACACCTTCGGCACAAAGATTAAATTCCGGTCATTTCTTACAAATCGGCAATATAAAGATGATCAATATTTAATTTGTAAATCCACCAACCGCGATCATATGAATCCCGAGCGCGAATTCTTGCATTCGCCCGGTCGCGACCTAAACGACTGCGCTGCGATGAGATGAATTGGCGCCAACGCCATCCGACGCCAGGTCCCAAGACATGAACCACGACGCCATGGAACCCCGACGCCACAATCCAACACTCTCGCAAGGGACCATCACCATGTCTCACATCCTCCGCAAACATCGCGCCGCAGCCCTGGTCGGGGCTGCCATCATCGCCGGCGCGGCATGCCTGCCCCTCACCCTCAACGCGGCGAATGCCGTCGCCTCGCCTGCGGATGCCGGCGGCGTCCTCGCCGCCGGCGGCTCCTTCGCCTCCATCGTCGACACCGACAAGCCTGCCGTCGTCACCATCACCACGACTGTGAAGGCGACCGATGTCAGCGCCGATCAACAGTCGCCGATGGATGAGCAGTTCCGCCAGTTCTTCGAGGATCAGGGCATCCCACTGCCGCGGCAGGCGCCGAAAAACCGGCCCTCGCAGCAGGCAATGGCGCTCGGCTCCGGCTTCATCATCAGCCCGGACGGCGTTGTGGTCACCAACAACCATGTCATCGACAACGCCGTCGACATCAAGGTGACGCTTGATGACGGCACCGAACTGCCGGCCAAGCTGATCGGCACCGACCCGAAATCCGATGTCGCCGTCTTGAAGATAGAGGCGGGCAAGCCGCTGCAGACCATTGCCTGGGGCGATTCCGACCGGCTGAAGCTCGGCGACCAGATTCTCGCGATCGGCAACCCCTTCGGCATCGGCACCACGGTGACGGCTGGCATCGTCTCGGCGCGCGGCCGCGACCTGCACAGCGGCCCCTATGACGATTTCATCCAGATCGACGCGCCGATCAACCATGGCAATTCCGGCGGCCCACTCGTCGACCGCAGCGGCAATGTCGTCGGCATCAACACTGCCATCTATTCGCCGAACGGCGGCAGTGTCGGCGTCGGCTTCGCCATTCCATCCGACGAGGCCAAGGCGATCGTCGCCAAGCTGCAGAAGGACGGCACGATCGATCACGGTTATCTCGGCGTGCAGATCCAGCCCGTGACGAAAGACGTCGCGGATGCCGTCGGCCTCGACAAAACAGGCGGCGCACTGGTTGCCGCCGTCACCGCCGATACGCCGGCGGCCCATGCCGGTGTGAAGCCGGGCGATATCATCACCTCGGTTGGCAGCGAGAGCGTCAAGACGCCGAAGGACCTGTCGCGGCTGGTGGCCGATCTTTCGCCAGGCGCCAAAAAATCTCTCGGCATCTGGCGCGACGGCAAGACGATCGATCTTAACGTCACCGTCGGCGGCAATGAGGATGGCCAGAAACAGGCCGCCGCCGAAAGCTCGGACAACAAGGGTGAGAGCAGCGGCCAGCCGAGCCTCGGCATCGGCCTTGCCGACCTGACGCCGGACGTGCGCCAGCAGCTCAACCTGCCGCGCGCCGTCAGCGGTGCGGTGGTCGCCAGCGTCGATCCCGACAAGTCGGCCGCGGCCGCCGGCATTCAGTCGGGCGATGTCATCGTCTCGGTCAACGACAGGCCGGTCCACAACAGTCGCGACGTCAAGACTGCGATTGCCGAGGCCGGCAAGGCCGGCCGCAAATCGGTGCTACTGCTCGTCGAACGCGATGGCGGCAAGACTTTCGTCGCCGTGCCGTTCGGTGCGGCCTGACGGCTCGAAGTCAAAGGAAAGCCCGTGAGAACGGGCTTTCGACCAACCGCCCCCCTCGCGTTCGGCTCTCGCCAATCTATTGCGTCGAATTGCTGCTGCGTCGGGAGATCACCCTCTTGGGTGCGTATGCCGCCGCAGTGAGCGGCGGTGACTGACGATCATCGTTCAGGCAACCTGGTTCTTGGGAAGCGATAGCCGACCGGTCGCCGCGATGGGTTGGCACCCGTGGGTGCCGTATACCGGCAAATCCGATAGGCTTTGGGCGGAGCGCCGCCGTCATCCTGCCATCTTACAAAGGACGCGTCTTCGATTGCTTGGGTGAGCGGCCCTGAACTCAATTGGGTTGCAAGATACATTCTCAGAGCCGATCTCAGCGCCGCCTCATCGACGATTCCAATCTGGAAACAATGAATGAGGAAACTAGTCGCGCTGATCTCGCTGATATCAATCGCATAGGTTTCGCCGCCGCGGAAACCGGCCTTTCGAAGAATGCGCTCCAGCATTCGCAAATTGGTGACATCGAAAAACCGTTCAGATGTGGAAGACATGAAGTCCTCCTTTATTGGGGCTAGGGTTCACGCGCCCCAAGCGGCGGTGCCCTTATCGTGCCCGCCGATCGCTCAGCTTGCGCTCTTTGCCACATGGCCGCAACCTCATTCGCCGGCAGCCATTGATAATGTCGTCGCAAAACCCATTTTAGAGAGAGGAGGATACGCATCATGCAGTTCAACGGTGAAGCGACCCTCACAAGGCCGTCGGCATTGGCGGTTTCCGAACGACGTGCCCTTATAGATCATCTGAGTGAGGCCATCGGCCGCCTGGCTTACGGGCTGGCGGCTGATGGATTGCTCAATCTTGTGCCGTCTCTGCTTGAGATAAACAGCGTTCTCCGCGATATGACGGATGAAATTTCCCGTGCGGACCCTGTTTATTCCGACCAGATTATTGCCAGCACTGTGCGCTTGATCAAGACATCGGAGGCCTTGCTGGAGAACAGGGTCATCGTGCAGACTATCCATTAAGATCGGTTGGCCACTAAGATGGGCCATTAAGATCGGTTGGCGGTCGCTACATGCCGACAGGCTTCAAGCTCGTGCTTCTCTGAGTGCATCCAGCTCATCGTCGGCTCCCGGGCCCGCACAACGGCCCGCGCCCATCTCTAAGGATCGACCGCCATGGCACTTATCTTTCCAAACCGAAGCCGGAGCTTCGACGAAGTGCGAAAAGGCGTGCGCTTCACCGGCTATGACGGCATGTTCGAGGTCCGGTTCCTGGTCGAGGAAGGCGCACTCGGTGGTGCTATCACACAGAGTTCGTCCGAGGCCGCATACCTCAATGCCTTCGACGCCGCGCGTTCTTCCATTCAGGAGGCAGCATCGAGAGCCTATCAGCATCGACGCGGAAACAACTTCACGCTCAAGGCCGAAGATTTTCGTTAGAATATTTCCGTTCTCTCAGAACCACGGAAATGCTCACCTTTTTTGTTCTGCACAATTCCGGACGCAGAACCGCGGCGACTGAAACGACGGTGGACCTGCGGCTGCCGGATGAGAGAGGGGCAAAGCATGGTTTCGACACGATACCGAACGAAAGACCTGAGGCTTGCACGTTGCCACATCGTGAAGGCGGCGCAACGCATTGCCCAGCAGGAAATGGTGATCGGGAGACTACGGCTTAAGGGCAGCCCCTCGGGATTGGCCTACGAGCTGTTGGGCAGGCTCTACGATGATCAACGGCGAAAGCTCGATCGCCTGAAGCTGATCGAAGCGATGGTCGAGGTAAAAGCACAGTCCTGTATGAGCGCGCCCCGTCCTCGCGGCACGCTCGCGCCGCCCTTGGCGATTGTGCGCAGCGGCGCGAGCTCCCTGCCTGACCGGCAATCGCGCACGCCTTGTAGCGCAGACGTTTGGCACCCATATCTGGTGTAGTGGCAGTTTGTGAACGGGCACCGCTTCGGGGTAGTTAGAGTTCACCGGCCCCAAAGGAGTGCATCATGTCAGCCATGATAAAAATCCATTCGTGGAAAAGTCTGGCTCAGCATGCCGGGAGGCTCCGCTACATCGACTTTCTGGTGAAATTGACGCCGGCGATCAGCGTGGCTTTTATCATCTATGTCGTCTTCAAGGATGTGCTCTGGTAAGCGCTGCAACACCGTGGCGGGCCAAGACGCGCCTCGCTGCGCTTGTCGGACGAGGTCACTAACCCTGATGACGGAACTGGACAACGCAAATGCAGTTGCGAGAAATGGATGAACAAGATTGCCTCGCCTTTCTGGCCGGCCACACCCGTGGCCACCTAGCATGCCAGGGCGACCAATATCCCTATATCGTTCCCATCCACTATGCGTATGAAAAAGACCGGATTTTTATATTTTCGATGCCGGGCCTGAAAGTTGATCTATTGCGGGCCAATGCACCAGCCTGTGTTCAGGTCGAAGAATTCGGCGAAAACCGAACGTGGAAGAGTGTGCTTGTTCAGGGCACCTCTGATGAGCTGACCGATACGCCGGCCCGCCGTGACGAGCGCATCCACGCCTGGTCTCTTCTGCAAAAGCAACCGTTTTGGTGGGAACCCGGAGCGCTTGCGTTAAACTCGGAAAGCGAAGACAGTCCTGCTCCCTCCATATTCTTCGGCATTTCGATTGATATGGTATCTGGGAGGCAAGTGGTTTAAGGTGCAGCCTTCAGACCTGCCGTGCCCCCTCGATTTCGCAGGGCGGCGTTGCTGCACGATATATGGAACTCCACACAGACACGGCTAAGCGCTGTCCGATACCAGCCTTCCCATAGGGGCGCGGATTGCTTGATGCTTTTTACCAACGCGTGCTGAGCCAGCATCGCGTTTAGTGGCACGCGACCATCACGAAGGAAAACCATGAACCACGCACCCGAAAACGAGACGCTTTTCAACATCACCGGACATTTCGTACAGGAACTGAAGGACGTTCTTCAAAGCGAGAGCATCATCGAAGGCTCCGACTACGAAAACAGCGCTTTCGACGAAAAACGACGGGCGGAAGGGCGTCACCTGCTCACCTTCTACAAAATCGGCACCGCAGCTCAGGCAACCCAGATCTGGGAAAAACACACGACAGCTCGGTCGCATCGATAACCGGAACGAAGCCAGTCCGGCCGACGTTGACGGAATGCTGGCTCTCAAATCCTGATGAGACCATGCAGCTGGCGTGTCCTGCCATGACGCGCCACTCAGCTCGACAATTCCATGAAAGGAAATAGCATGACCGATGACAAAACCAAAAACGCGGCGACGACCGACGGACCCTACGACGTGATCTACTTCGCAAAGAAACATCGTATTTCCAATGAGGATGCCAAAGATATCATCGAAAAATATGGCGCCAATCGCAAAGAGGCCGATAAGGCCGGCCGCCGCACCAGCGCCTGAAAAAGGGAACAAGGATAGGGGGTTGCCAGGTGGGCAACTCTCACGGCTCCCGGCACTGGCTTGCGATGACACGATTCAGTGGACGAATTAACCCTACTGGCTTACCTTAATATCAGCATACGCTTGAATACATCAGGCCCTATGCCATCGTATCTTCAGGGTAACATCTGTGGTTCCTGAAGCAGCTCGCCGGAACCGTGGCCCGCCTCTCCTGAAGAGGCCGGCTTCCATATAGGCCGGAGCTCGATCATATGGAGGGTAAGCCATGAACAACGTCTTGGAATTTCGTCCCAAATGCCCGCATGTCGAAACTCTCGCCGACTGCCGGGAAGCGCTTGAACCTCTCGTCATGAAGATCCTCGGCGAGGCCGTCAGCAGGAGCTATCCGCCGGCGGAAGCCGCGATGGTGATCGCCGATATCGCCGACGATTATATCCTCATGCTGTCGCGCCAACTTCGGTATTGATTGGATTTGTGCGCTGCTGGGCGGAAGAGCACTTCCGCCATGAGAGATGTGGCAGTGGACCGCGCAGCGACTGCAGGGGCAGCAGTTGGTACAGGAGACAAGACCTGCTACGCGGTCCGTCGGCCACAACGTCAATATTTGTCGGAAGTTCCGCCCATATCGGCGCCGCAAATGAGCCTTTGCTCTCGCAAGTCGGCCGGAGGAACAAGCGGAAATTGCTTCGCTTCGCTTCAATCGCTAGACTGGTATGTGTCGGCGCTGACGAAAAACGAACGCGTATCATCAGCCCAGCAAAAAACCCCGGCAGAGCGGGGCTTTCAGCGGGTTTCGCGGGATAATCACCATAAACGGCCCTGCATGAGCAACAGAATCGGCCGTAGAGACCGGAAAACGGGATCATTTCCCCTCCCCTTTCCGCGGTTCGCTCAATCTTTGAATCATCACCGTAACGCAGCGTGAAACAAGTCAGATCCTCTGCCTGAACCGCGACCGTTGCTAACGCCACCGCGGCTGTCTCGGCGGCGCATTGGCCTGGATTTCATGCAGCGGCGCCCGAACCCCGAGAAGTTTCTTCAGCTTCTTTTCCTCGGCCGGACCGATCCCGAACTTGCGGCAATGTTCTGCAACATCATGCTCCCGCGGACCGGGGATGCGAACTTGGCGATTGTTCATGTTTTTCATGACCGTTTCCTCCTGAGAGGGAAACCTGCACGATGCGAATTGGTTCGTTAGCAAAGTCTAAATTTTGGTATTACTTACTCCCTGTTCAGCAAAAAGGTATCGATCGCCAAGCAGCGCAGTAACTTAGGCGGTCTCAACTGATCTTCAACCAATGCCTCAAGGCCGCCACCGCACCGTCGCTCGCATAGGCAATCATCCCGCCGACCGTCAGCCCGGCAAAGGCAATCAGCCCCGAAATGCCGTAACCGATCGATTTCATCCGTTTCCATTCTTCCAGCGCCGGCGCCACCGTCTCCTGGTTCTTCTCGACGGTCTCCTTGAGGCTCTTGATCTCCTCGCGGATCTGGGCGTCGACACCGCCGCTGAGCGCTGCCCTGGTATCGAGATGTGCGATCTGCCTTGCCTGTTCGTCGAGCCGGGTGTGGATCACGGCGCGGCTGTCATGAGCATTGGCCTTTTCGTCGCTGACCTCGTTGCGCAGCAGCGCGACGTTTTCCTCGATGCCGGTCAGCCTTCCCTCGACGCGCCCGAGAGCGCGGAGAATATCGTCATTGGAGGTCATGGATAGAACTTCGCCTTGTGCGATTGAGGCAGACGGCTGACGAAACGCAGGGCGCCATAGAGAGCCGGGTGAACGAAATCGGCGGCCGTATAGGCGTGACCGAGCAGGGCGGCGTTATCCTGCACGTTGGTCGCCAGCACTTCGGCGACGCGGTAGTTCGCCGTGCCGTCTCCCAAATCCGTTCGGTCTACCAGCGTCCGGCTGGTCCAGAGCCCAGGCTGATATTCGAACATGATGCGCGCGCCGAGCTTTGTCGTGTTTGGCAGGCGCATCGTGTCCCATGTCGTCACGCCATCTTGGTTGCCGGGATGGCCGATGACGTTGCCGAGCGGCGTCAATTCGGCCGCCGATCCCTTCGTCGGATCACTGTCCGACATGAAGGCCGGCACGATATCAATCGTCTTGGCGAACCGCGTTGACGCGATGAGTGACGCGTTCATGCTGGCAAGCGTCCCCGTGACCGGGTTCCACAGCGCCGACGTCGCGCTGTAGCCGGCGACCGTGCGGCCGCTATCCGACGATCCCGCCATGGTCGGCAGAATGGTCATGCCCACCATATGCGCGCCGGGATACCGGGCGATGATCCGATCATCGAGCCCGAACTTGCGCGACTGCCAGAGCGAAAGCGTCGTGTTGTTGTCGTTGCGGCCGCCCTGGTCGAGGCAGAAAGTCCAAATGTCTTTGCCGCCGTTGAACGTCGTCTTGATGGCGTCGATCATTGCCCATCGCTTGGTAGCGTTGGTGGCAAGCTCGAATTCGTTATGCTCGCCAGGCACGCCCATGACGAGCGGGACAGTGCTCCCCCATACCTGGTCGCGCTGGTCGAGCCATCGCCGTATCATGCCCATGTTGCCGCGCTCGTCGGCCGACGCGGCGATCTCCTGCCGCTCGATCAGGCTGTCACCGACGACGAGTGGAACCGGCCGGCCGTCCCATCCTTTCGCCAGGACAAGCGCGGGCCCGTAAGCCTGGATCTGCGAATTCGTCGCGTTGCCGATCGTGTTGTAAAGGCTGTCAGGATCGAGCGCCGCCGTCGACGCCCCGTCAGCGGCCGCCAGCGCCTGTACAGACGCCAAGTCGGCGGCACCCCAATACTTTTCGCCGCGATGGCGCTGGATGCGATAGGAGCCGCAGCGCTGCGCACCCTCTGCGCCGTGATAGACCGTCCGGATGCCAAAGATCGACCATGCCGGCAGAGCAACTGGCAGTATGACCTGCCCGTAAACAATGCCGGTTGCGGCGGTGACCGTCGCCGGCACCAGACCGCCAAACAAGATCGGGTATTCCGTGCCGTTCGGCATCACGAAGAACGCCTCGTCGATCACGGTATCGGCGTTCGGAGACTGCGTTTCTTGTGGCGCATTGCCGCCTTCGGTCAGCGCGAAGCCGACGAACGGGATAAGGAAGTCGTTCGTCGGATAGTCGGGCGAGCCGAAGAACAGCTTGGTGCATTGGTAATTCAGCCCGGCCGGGAACGTCCATGGCGTGGCGGTCGCGCCGGTCGGCCAGCGCGTGCGCGTCGCCGCCGGCATGTAGCGATCAGGATCCGGCACCCAAGGCGGTGGCGCCAGGACAGCTCCACCCCTCGGATACGTCAGGGCAAGCGAGATGCCGTTCATCATGGGCGGGCTCCATATCTGGTGGTGAGGTCGGCGTAGAAGCGAACGGTGCGCCCCTGGCGGGCATTGGCGCGGTCGAGCGCCTGCCGCTCGCGGGCGAGGATGGCGATGACGGGCTCGCCCTCCACGACAGGCGCATGCGCTTCTTGCCTCAGGAGATCATCAGGCAAGGGCGGCAGCGCCATGCCGGCCGCGGCCTGCCCCTTCGTCACCGCCGCCCTGTTCAGCCGCTCAGTGGCGGAGCAGCCACTGACGATCAGCAGCAGTGACAGCGCAAGCGCGGTTCTTTTCCGAAAGCTGAAGCTCATAGGATTGGATCTCGGTTTCGAGTGTGTCTCTGGCCGCCTGCTCCGACGCTTCGGCGGCGGCCAACCGCTTGCGGTGCTCTTCGATGGCTTGGGACGCCGCATTGCGCTGGCGCTCCATCTCGGCGGCTCTTGCGTCGGCTGCGCTCTTCTCGGCCAGCAGGATATAGCCGGCCCGCGCCTCGCGGGCCGCCGAGGGATAGCCGATCGAAACGGCATAGAGGTGATAAAGCACCAAGCCGGCGGCGATGCCGGCGCCCATCTTGAGCGTGTCGAGGAGGGAGAACATCAGATGCCCTCGAGGCAGAAGGCGCGCTCTTTCTGCCGGCGCCGGGTGAGGCCGGGAAAGGTGATGCCGGCGGCGCGGTTCCACTTCAACAGCGCCTCGCAGCCCTCGGCCGTCCTGCCCTGGTTGATGAGCCTGATCGCGCTCGAGCCGCAGGCAGCCGTAACGCCGACATTATAGGCGAACGAGGTCAACGCCACGAAACGCGCATCCGGCAGCGGCACGCGCACGCAGCGTTCGACGCCGCCCGCATAGGACTTGAGTTCCAGCGCCAGCAGCGCCTTGCACTGCTCCACCGTCTTGTGATCGCCGGGTTTGACGCCATTGGTGCTGCCATAGCAGATCGTCCATGGCTGCCCCTTCGTGGCCGGATCGGGATAGGCATTCTGCCGCAATCCCTCGAACGAGCCGACAAGCGCCACAGCCATGGCCGCTGCGGCACTACCCTTCTGCAGGCGGTTTGCCATTCAATTCTCCTGAGATTTTCTGCTGAACGAAGATGCGGGCGACGATCGCCGCCACGGCGAAAAGGCCGGTGATCGCCGACATGGCGAGCTGGATGTAGAGGTTGCGCGACACCCAGGTTGCGGCGAAGAAATTGATGACGGGCTCAAGCACGATGAAGATGAGCGCCAGCGCCATGAGGCGGACGGACCGGGCGTGCTTGATCACCGCGCGCCAGTTATGGACGAGCATGGGGTGGGCTCCGGTGGTGTTGGGGCTTAGACGTTCGGCGCAGCGCTGAGTGCGGCAACTGCCAGCGTGGCTGGCCCTCGCGGAAGTTCGTCTTCTACTAAAAACACGTCGCAGCGCTTGCCGCCGACCGCGCTCAAAATGTCTAGATTTTCCTCTCCATGGGAGAGCCTTTCGGGAAACTCGTCTTCTGAAATAGAAAGCTTCATGCGCTTCTTCCGCAAGGGAAGTGAAACCCATCCGTCCACATCCAGACGGTGCCGGCCGCACCAGCTACTTGCCGGATCTGCTTGCTGGTGTTCGTCCAGACCTCCGCAGAACTTATAGCGTAATTGCCTGCAACTTGAACGGCACCGACGTTGCCACCATCACCCACGATGCCCGCGATGAGTACGCCTTGCGCTGGATCCGAAAGCAATGCCGAATTGGTGGCAGCCGGAGAGCTGAATTGGAACCGCAGCTTGGCCTTGACCTTCACCCCATTCGGCACTGTCAGCGCCAGGAGTGCCGAAGTCGTAGAGATAGCGACGTTGATGGCGTCCTTGACAGGCGTAACGAAAGTATATTCGTCACGCGGGTACATCACGAATTGCCGGACGAGCGAGTTGGCATCGGTCAGCACCACGCCGATGCATTTGACAATGCTATAGCCGGTGAGCAGCGTTGTGGCGATGCCGCCGATCGTCGCCGAGGTCGAGAGAACAATGTCGAAAGACAGGTCTGCATCCTTGCGCAGGGCATAGGCAAAGTAGGTCGCGTTCGCCGCAACGGCGCCAGTGTCAAGGCCGCCGGCACCGGTGCCAGCCGCAAATGTTCCCGTCACTCGCTTCGTCAATGACGTTGCGCTGGAAACGAAGCTCGATCCCGTCCTGGCAGATCCTGCAGCAAAATCGATATGCGTATTCGGGCTGGCGCCGTTGTTGGAAAGGGTGAGCCCGACAATGAAATCGCCGACCGCCGAACTGTCGGCTTTGCTCTGGATCCTGGCGAAGAGCTTGTTGGTGAAGAAAGCGGCGCCGGAACAGATGATTTCGACGCTGTAACCGTCCTTGAGAATAAGCGTGGCTGCGCCGTCGATCGTCTCCGAACCGTTCGGGTCGATCGTCACATCCCCGCCATCGGCGATGACGCAATAGTGCCAGTTTGCACCGAGCGTTGCCGCCGCGGTCAAAGTGAGCGTGGCTGCCGCGGTAAAGCGATGGACGGCGTTATCGTCGGATGCGAGCGCGGTGTAATCGCCTGACTTCACCGCATAGACCAGATCCTGATCGAATGCGACCTCAACGCCGTTCTGGGCAAAGCCGAGCAGGCCGCCGCCTTTCAGATAGAGGCCGGTCTGCGGGGTCGAGGCGAAGCCGACGCCCGGCGCGGACACGGTTCCGCCTGCGGCCTTGAGCGGTGCGATCATCGGCGCCGAACCGTCGCGCGGCAGCGAATTGGTGATTTCGTTGCCGAGATCGGTGGTCAGCGCGTTCCACGGCGCCGGGTCGATGACCTGGCCGACGGAAGGTGTCGTGCCGGCGGGTTTGGAATAGACGCCGGTTGATGGATTTCTGGGCATTGGTCTTCTCCAAAGAAAAAGGCCCCGCGAATTGCGAGGCCTCTGGTGTGTGTAGTGATGCCGGGTGACGGGCAGCCGCATTTTGCATGGGTTGATCAACCTGGAGATCGACAGCCTCGGCTTGCCACTTCA
The DNA here is from genome assembly GCF_036571585.1 of Rhizobium sp. 268. NCBI lineage: Bacteria > Pseudomonadati > Pseudomonadota > Alphaproteobacteria > Hyphomicrobiales > Rhizobiaceae > Rhizobium > Rhizobium sp. 268. The sequence continues at coordinate 168,588 of NZ_JAPPSO010000001.1, forward strand.
ACGTCGCGGATATGGAAACGCAACGTTCCCCATAAGCCGGACACTTGAATTTGTCCGCTGTTGAGATCAGGCAACGGGGGAAAAGACGGCTCGAAAGAGACGCCCTGTTCTCCGCTTTGTTTTCTGAACTACGTCAGACTGTCTTCGCTTGAACAAGAGGTCGGCTCCATAGAGATCGGTTCGGGTTCCTATCAAGCCACTGTTGCGCCCCTCAAAACGAGCAGCCAGATCAAAGCCCATTTCATCAGCTATTCTCGTTATTGATATTTCTGAAATGGTCCGGTGGGGATAACGTATCTCTATGTTGTCGAATCCGTCAGGAACCGGGCCAGCGCCGTTATCAAAAAGGCGGGACGACTGGATGGTGAAACGCTTTCTGTTCGAGAAGGCATTCCGCGCCAAATAAGCGTAACGAGTTGTCCTGCTCAGAGCCTCCCGCCAAAGCTGTTCCGGATCCGCAAGGTATTGAAGCGTCCCGCTACTGTAGAATACGTCAAACTCAGCCGGCAGTTGTTCGGAGTACGATATCCCTGGCCTTAAAACCTGCGCAGCATCCGCCATGGATTTTGTTTCCACGACTGTGAATGACCAGGCTGGGAGCTGCTTTCGCAAAACGGCGCACATCTCACCAGCGGATCCGCCGAAATCGACGAACCGGCCCGACGGAACATCCATGGTCGGCAGGAGGTCCGCGGGAGGTTGGACATAGGCCTCTTCCTGACCAACCAACTGCCGCGACCGTTCTATCCGGAAGGCTGTGAGATGCTTATCCCCATATGGGGGAGCCGCGGCGGCTGCTCTTCTCCACGATCTGTACGACCTCTCACGCGTCCGCCATTCCTTTACGGCTTCAATTGCGGAACTAGGGAGAACTCTTTTGACGAGACGTTTGAGCATAAAAGGCCTGCGTTTCAAATATTGGCGAGTGACAGTCGAGGTTGAACTGACCGTCTACAGCACTAACGGGCGGCCCGCTACCAATAGTTTTAGAACGATGAGACTTCAATTTAAAGTACTACTTGGTTTTCTATTTCCGTGTCGCACATGGGCCTGTTTATTCCCGCGCGATCATCGGCGCCGAGCCGTCGCGCGGCAGCGAATTGGTGATTTCGTTGCCGAGATCGGTGGTCAGCGCGTTCCACGGCGCCGGGTCGATGACCTGGCCGACGGAAGGTGTCGTGCCGGCGGGTTTGGAATAGACGCCGGTTGATGGATTTCTGGGCATTGGTCTTCTCCAAAGGAAAAGGCCCCGCGAATTGCGAGGCCTTGCGTTATACAGTCGTTAGCCCGCCCCGCCGGCGCCACGGTGTCAGCACCCGGCGCCGAGAGAGCTTTCACGCGTTGCTGCCCTCGAAAGCCTGAACGGGCTACCACAGGCCACTTTGCTGCCGTCCAAGGAGTGCGTGTACGAGCGCGTCCGCCGCCGGTTGTTTCCGACCTCGTTTCATCGTCTCCTGCGGGTTGCGAGAGCCCTGTCTGGGCGCCGGAATCGCTGGAGTGCCGGTCTGAGTGAAGGGATCGGCGGCGCCGTCAATCTGGTACTGCGGCAGAAAGCTCTTTGCTCTCGCGAACCGGTCTGCGGCCTCCTGGTTCCCCGGCTTATCGTAATCGGCAAATTGCCAGGCTCTGTCCATGAGGCGTTGCGCCTCCTCGAGCGATTGAGCCGCGTTCAGCCTGGCGATCAGGCGAGGGTCCTCCTGCAGGAAGAACTCGGCCTGTGTCTGCGGGCTGATCGCACCCGGCTCTTCGCCCTTGGCGGCGGCGAAGTCGTAAAGCGCCTGCAGTCGGGTGTTGCGCCACGACATGATGGCGCCTGATCTGCCGGGCTTTCCGCTCTTGCTTGGGTCGGACCAGGAACTATTGGCTCTCTTGGCCGAGAACTGGCTTTCGGACTGGCCTGTCGAGGCGATAGCCGCAAGACCATAAGGGTTGGTCACCTTGATGATCGATCCATCCCGCTGCTTATAGCCGTTCTTGATCGTGCCCATGAAGCCGTCGAAGACATCGGCGTCGACGGGTTGCTGGCTGGGAGTGCCCCTTGTCGCCTGCCGATCGTGGCGGCCGGGTTTCGGTGTGGGAACGGGCACTTTGCCCGTTGGAACGAAGGGATCGTCACCAGGCAGTTGGGGCGCCGTCGCGGGCTGCTGGCGGCGCTCGTCCGTCGTCATCTGCGGATCGGGATATTTCGGCCTCGGCGCGGGGACAGGCCCCTTGGCCGGCTGGGAAGGCACGGCATGCGCAACGCCCTTGGACTGCGCTGTGATTGCCGCTTCAATCATGCTGTCCGGGTAAAGAGCGCCCGATGTACCCTGCTCCTGCGTGATCAGGGCGCGAAGAAACTTCTTTGCCATGGCCGGGTCGTTCAGGCTCAGATCGTCGTCAGGGCCAATGCCCATCATTTGCGCGATGTTGGCAGCCGCCGTAAAAGAGTCGGGCGTCCATCCCCTTTTTCCAGCGATGATTTGGTTCGGCGTCAGCATGCCTTCTCGATACTTCTTCATGATCTGCCAGACATTGTGCTCCATGCCCGCTTCCGGCGTGGCATAGACGACTTGCGGATCGCCCTGGTCGGTGTTCTCGGAAGGACCAATGATCCCTGGCCTATGCTGCCCGGCATACTTGAGATTGGTGGGATTGTTGTTGCGCATGCCGGGCGGCAGCTCGGCGCGACGAACGGGGTCGGACAGAATGGTTTTAAGCTCACCGCCATCATTGGCGGATCCGGCAGCACCGCCGCCGGCAGCCGGCGCCGCGGGCTGTTGGCGGCGTTCGTCCGTCGTCACCTGCGGGTCGCGATATCCGGGTCTCGGCGAGCGAATGGGTCCGTTGTCAGGCAACGGAGCGAAGGCATCGTCGCCTGGTTCATCGGCCGCCATCGGCTGCTCGCGGCGATAGTCGGTCGTAACCATCGGGTCGCGATAAGGCCGCTGCGTCGGAATGGGAGGATTGGCAGGCGGTGCGAAGGGATCGTCGCCAGGCTGGTCGGCCGCCCGGCGATAGTCCGTCGTGACCATCGGGTCGCGATAGGGGTTCGGCGTCGGAATAGGCCCGTTGTTGGGCAGCGGCGCGAAGAGACCGGCGCCGGGCTGGGCGGCCGGGGCCATGGGCTGTTCGCCGCGATCGTCCGTCGTCATCAGCGGGTCGAGACTGGGTCTTTCCGGCGGTACGGGCCCGTTGTCGGGCAGCGGCGCGAAGGGATAGTCGCCCGCATCGCCGGCCGGCGCCGCGCTGCCCTCGCCGCTTGCCTGCTGCTCCTGCTGGCGGATCGCCAGCCCGCCCAGGAGGGCCTGGACAAGACGCGCGGCCCCTTGCCAAGGGGATTGTACGGGGCCTGAATCCATGCCCTGCTGCAGCATGGCATCAGCCAGCTGCTTGCGCCGGTTGCTGATGTCGCCCTGTGTCTTGCCGGTATCGCCGCCGAAAATGAATGACGCTAGTGACATTGGTCCACTGCCCTTTCGTAGAAGACGCGGTCGAAACCGTCTGTCTGGATGGATTTTTCACACATTATTGAACGCGAGGCCGATCCGGATCGGACCGTCGTCCCCGTATCGGTAGGGACCGATCGGCACGCCGTTATCCCGCTGATGTCCTAATTCAGCCGTCAGTCCGGCGCGTCGGCCCGCCACCGAAGAACAGCGACAGGAACCCGGGAGAGGCCGGCGCTGGTTTGGAAGGCTGGCCTTTCGAAACGCCGGCACCTTGACTCGCGTCTGCCTGCTGCTCCTGCTGGCGGATCGCCAAGCCGCCGAGTCCTGCCTGCGCCATCCGCGCCACCCCTTGCCAGGCGGATTGCACCGGGCTCGCATCCATGCCCTGCTCCAGCAAGGCGTAGGCCAGGTGCTTGCGTCTGTCGTCGATGTCGCCCTGGGTCTTGCCGGTGTTGCCGCCGAAGATGGTTGGGATCATGCCACTGCCCTTTCGTAGAAGACGCGGTCGAAGCCGTCGGCGTGTTCCAAGACGGCGTCCGGATGGACTTTTCGCACATCGTCGGACATCAGGCCGAGTTGCATCGGGCCGCCGTCCTTATATCGGTAGGCGTAGACCGGCAGGCCGTTGTCCAGCGTGCCGACGCGTTTGATGTCCTCCTTCAGCCGGCGGTCGGACTTCGCCCAGCCGCCGAGCAGTGTTCCGCCGAGCCCGAAAAGGCCGCCCATCGCCGCGTTGGACTGGGCGACCTGGCGGTCGTAGATGCCCATTTTCTGGTTGAAATTATCGTTGATCAGGCCGGCCTGGTCGACGTTCGGCAGCTGCGTCGTCGGTGTGTTGACGTAGCTCGGCTGGTGGACCTGCGATCCCGACATCAGCGCCGAAATCTCGTTCAGCGGCTGGTTGCGCTCGGTCAGGATCGAATTCTGAGCATTCGAATACATGTCGCCGAGATACTGGTCGGAGGCGGTCTGCTTGCGGGTGGAAAAATCGCGCATGGCGTTGTCGTAAGCCGCCGAGCCCATCGCGATGCCCTTGTCGGCCAGGCTCTGGTCGAGGCTCGCCTGGTCGCGGTCCCACTGGTTGTTGAAGCCGGACTGCCAGTGATTATTGACATATTTGTCGACATTGCCGGCGCTCAGATCGACATTGGTGCCGAGAATGCCGGAGATCTTGCCGGTCTGGTCGTTGGCAAGCCTGGCGAGGCCGAGTTGCGTCTGCTGCGTCTGGTCGTAGATCGCCTGGTTCTGAGGCGAATAGGTCTGATAGGCGGAATAGACCGGCAGCTCATAGGTATTGCCGTTCTGATCCTTCATGATGCTCTTGCTGGTCTGCTTGTATTCCAGCGAACCATCCGGCGTGTACTGGTTGGTGTGGCTCAAGCCGGCATTGGCGATGGCGGTGTCGACGTTGGTGGCCGTCTGTGCGGCCGCGGTCTGCGTCGGATCTGGGGCCTTAGGCGCCTTCGGCGTGGAGACCATAGGGGAAATCCTCCTTCATGATTGCGTAAAGCAGGCCGTCGCAGTCGCCGAAATAGGCCTGTTGGCGGCCTTCCAGCCGTGCGCCGAGCCTTGCGAGCATCGTCTGGGCGTCAAGATTGTCGGCCCGTGTCCTGGCGGTTGCGCGCCGGCAGGCGAGCTGATGCACGACATAGTGAAAGACCGATCGCATCAGCGTCCGCGTCAGCCGGTCGGCGGCAAGCGAGACCTCGACGTCATGCGCGGTCCAGACGTTGAAGACGAAGCCGGCGATGATCCGGCCGCGGTCGACATGGGCGAGCGTGGTGTAAGGCGGGTGGAAGCTGACGCCGATCCGGCCGCCGACCCAGGCAGCGATTTCCTCGCGCGGTTCGGAGACGATCAAATCGGGGTGCCTCTCTCATAAAGCACCGAGCCGCCGACGACGGCAGCTTCCGAGACCGAGCCTGAGGAGCCGGAGATCAGCGCGCGGATCGTCGGCGCCAAGGCCGAGCCGGCGCCACCGGCGGAAGCGAATTTGCGCACCAGCGAAACGCCGGGGAATTTCGAGACGCCCCAGACCGCCGCTCCCCATTTCGCCGCCGCGTTGTTTTCGACGGATGACAGCAGCGCTGTGGGAATCTTGGTCTGGTAATCCACCGAGATCCCGCCATACATCAGCGAGGAAACGCCGATCTGCGCCGTCACCCCGATCAGCTTCGAGAGCTTGGTCGAAAGCCCGTCGCCATATCGGCTCCAGGCGCCGACCATCAGCGCGTCGATCGCCACGCCATTGTCGTTGGCGCCGACCTCGGCCTCGTAGACCGTGCCGTCGCCGGCGCCGAAGAACAGCCGGTCCTGCCACGTCGCCCAGCAGGAGGCCGGCATGCCGACGAAGCGGCACCAGGCGCCGGTTTCGGTGTTCATCACATATTGATAGGGGCCGAAGGAGGACGGCAGGTTGACGATTGCCATCTGCCGCGCGGGGAAGCTCGAAAGCTGCCATTCCTGCGAGGTCGTGCCGGTCGCCGCCACCGTCTCGCGCCATGTCGGGCCGATCCTCGCGGTAATCGCTCCGAGGCTGGTGGCGCCGCGGTCGAGCTGCACCGCCTTGGTGATCGGCACGATGCCGTCGGTCGTCATGATCGCCAGATCGGCGCCGACCGAGAGCAGGCATCGGTCGCTGCCGAGCGGCCGGCCGAGCTTGAAAGTGCCGATCAGCCCCCAGTTCGAAACGCTCGAAGGATCGGAGCCCTGGAAGACGATCACCTCGCCTTCCGAGGAGATCAGCACCAGGCATTGCTGCAGTCCTGTCGAAACCGGGATCGTCCAGACGTTGATCGCTACCAGCGTGCCGCCATATTTCATGTTGCCGCCGACCGGCAGAACCGTGGCCGCACCGCTGACGGCGTCGGTGGCGAGGTACCAGACATTGGTCGAATTCTTCTCGATGAACCAAAGGCGCGAACGATAGGCGGTGACCGCGATCAACAGCGACGAGTCCGATATGCCTGATATCATCGTCGAGGCGACGTAAGGGGTGGCGGCCGCGCCCTTTTCCAGCTGCGCATTGGTGACCGTTCCCGTCACGGTGACGACAAGCGTGCCGGCCGCCGGCGTGAAGGAAAGCGAGACGCGGTTGTTGACGCCGGTGCCGTTCAACGTGCCTGAGAAAGCGCCGGAGAGCGTGACCGAGCCGGTGCCGAAGAAGCTTAGCGTATAGGGCGTGTTGCGGACGGCAACGTTCTGAGTGGCGAGCGCTGCCGTGCCCACCAGAAAATTATTGGTCCAGGAGGTGCCGTTGAAGATCAGCGGCGTGTCGAGGCCATTGACGAGACGCAGGAATTCCTGGCCGGCCGGGTTGGTATATTGCTGCACCGACCAGTGAGCGCTCGCCATGCCCGAGACGACGGGCGCACCGGCAGCACCCCCAACTGTGACGTCGAAGATCTTGTCGCCGGCGGCGGCAAACAGCCTGTTGCTGACGCCCGAATAGGGGATGACCGTCTGCACGTCGCCGCCAAGGCCGGTTGAAAAGGCGAGAAAGCCATAGCGGGCGCGGACGCGGTTGGCCTCGGGAAAGAAATTGTCGAGCTGAAACGCCGCATCCGCGGGCATATCCGCCATCTCGACATCGGTTCGCCAGCCGCCGATCGGCGCGATCCAGTCCTTGCTCGGCGAAACGCGGCCGGTGCGCCCGTTTGGAGGGACAGGTCTGCGGGTCATGGATTTGCCACCGTGATCGTGCCGGGCCAATAATTCTCGGGCGCCCCGTTCCTCGCCGGCAACGAGAGATCGACGGGGCTGGCGGCGCGGTCGGCGCCGATCGCCGCTTCCTTGGATCGCTCGAAACCGGCAAGCTCCTCGCCGTAATCGAGGCCCTTGGCCCGCTTCCAGCGCCAGATCAGCGAGAGTTCGAGGAGGTCTTCGGGAAGACGGGCGGTATCGGTGTCGTTGGCCCAGGTGCCAGCCGTTGCCGCACCGCCATTCACCGCCACCCAGAAGCCGGAGATATAGGCATATTCGATCATCTCGCCGGCAACGTTCGGGTAGATGTCGAGCTTGCCGCCGGCGATGCGCCAGATCTGCGGCACCGGGTTGGCGTTGAGGATCGTCTGGCGCTGCCAGGTCTGTGGCTCGACGGGGCCGTTGAGCTGCCAGAGGCGGGCGGCATTCCAGATCTTGGCATTGGCGGCGAAACGGTTCCAGTCGGCGGGCGGCTCGGCCGGCTCCGGATTTGCACCGGTCGCTGCGAATTGCCGCCGCACCATCAGCGCCGACCAGTCATGCTCGCGCATCAGGTCGCGGCCGGCGCGGGTGGAAAGGATGCGCAGCTGCATGATCTGCGGATCCGCCGAGGACATGACGGCCGTCGGCGGATCGAGGTCGATTTCCGCGCAGACGTTCTGAATGATGGTCAAGAGCGACATGCGCGGATCTCCGGTTCAGAGCAGTTGGCGTGGCGGGTGAGGTGAATTTGCGTGAGGGTTGAGACCCGTGGCTCAACCCCGGTCGGTGCCCGAAGGGTCGGATGAGCGGGCGTCTTGTGTCAGCGCTTCTTCAGGCTGCTTGCCGACCTCGGGACTTGCCGCCGTTTTCGTTTTCGAACGCCTCGAAGCGGGCGGCCATCTCCCGCATCTGCTCCTGCAGGCGGGTGACTTCATCCTTCAGCCGCTCGTTTTCGGCGGCAAAGGCCGAGGCGGCGCTGGAGCTTTCGGCGGTGGCGAGATAGGCCCGGGCGGCAGCGGTCAGCTCGTTGGCGCCCATGCCGATCTTCTGCTTGGCGGTGTCGGAAAGGGCGGCGAGCTGCTCGACGGTATAGATGTTGACCGCCTCCAGCTCCTTGATCTGGCTGGGCTTCAGATAGGGCCATTGCGAAAGCGGCGTGCCGGTCAGCTGCTCGCGGGCCGCTGCCCCTTCCTTGAACCGCTTATAGGCGTCGGCAAAACGCTGTTTGTCGTTGTCGGTCACCTCGCGGTAGACCTCGGTGTGTTTGTCGCCTGATATGAAGATGCGGACGAATTCCTTATCGGCAAAAATCGGCCGGCCTTCCTTCTCGGTCAGAAAGGTCTGTTCGACCGGCTCGAGGCTGAAGGAGGCGTAGATTCCGGTGTTGTCGGGCATGTGCTGGTCTCGCTGTTGATGGCGGGGAGATGCGGGCGCCGCAGCGCCGCTGTGATGTCGTGTCCGGTGTGCGCCTCACCCTAACCCTCTCCCCGTCAAAACGGGGAGAGGGTGGCGGCAGCCGGATGAGGGGCACGCCACGCGGATAGAGGTCGGTGAAGCGGGCGCCGAAACGCCCACCGATTGTTTAGTTCACCTTCGACAGAAACGGCCGCATCAGCGTCGCCTCAAGCACACCCGTCGCCGTGATGGTGATGCCCGTGCCGTTGGCCGTGGCATTGGCCGAGAGCGTGATGCTCTGGACGACGCCGTTCGGGCTGTAGGTGATGCCCGAAATCGTCGTGCCGCCTGCGATGCCGGTGCCGGAAACCGCGGCGCCGATGAACGGGCCGGAACCGGCGCTGAGCCCGGCAATGCCCGTCAGCAGGTTGGAGCCGTTGACCGTCGTTGCCGTAAACGTCTGGTTGGCGGCGGCAAAGTTGACGTTGGCAATCGCCTTGGTGGTGGCGGTGGCCGAGGCCGGGGCGCTCACCTGGCCTGCGGTGGTGGTGGTTTCGGCAACGACGAGGGCCGCCGTTGCGGTCGCCACCTGCGACGGCGCCTGGCCGTTGCGCTGCAGCCAGATATAATAGGTGCCGGCGGCAAGGGTGATGGCACCGGCCGGGCCGCCGGTCAGCGTCGGCGGCTGGGCAGCACCCGAAAAGACGCCGCAGCGCTGGCCGACGACGGCCGCCGCCGTGGTCAGCAGCGAAGCGACGTAATCCCGGGTCCACTGGAACCACTGGCCGGGCTGAAGGCTCGTCTGCGACGCCAGCACCAGCTGGCAATAGACCCATTCGGATTCACGATCGCCGCCGGCAATCGCGCCGAGGGCGAAGTTCGGCCCGGGAATACCGGAGCCGGAAACGATCGGGCCTTCGACGACGAACGGGTTCGCGCCAAGACGATCGGACTGGATTGTTGCGACCGACATTTGCTGTGTTCCTTTCGTTCGATCAGGCGAACAACACGCCCTGCAGGAAGGCGTTGTTCATGGTGAGGTTGCCGGCAAAGCCCATGAGCTGGACGAAGGCATCCTGGTTGGTGTTCATGCGCTCGTCGCCGATCGGCGCCATGTCACGGTCGCGGTGGGGGCGGTAGAACAGGTATTTGGTGTTCAGGAAGAACATCTGGTTGAGCGGCGCACCGCCGCCGAAGCCGCCGTCGAAAATCACGTCGGCGCCCATGTACTGGAGCGACTGGAAGCCGGCCATGCCCTTGTCCGCCGAGGTGATACGCTGGATTGCCTGCAGCGATTCCCAGTAGAGTCGGAAGAAGTTGTTGTCGGCGACGACGAGGTCGGGCGCGTCGGAGCCGCGCACGCAGGACATATAGAGCCGGTTCATGTAGCTCTGGATGTTGGCGTTGGTGGCCGCCGCCCCCCCATCGGCCGAGGCCGAGAATTTCTGGTTGCGCCAGAAACCCCAGGTGGCGCGCGAAATGCCGCCGACGGTGCCGGAGGTCGGCGAGGTCGAAATCAGCAGCTGCAGGCCGCCGATCTGCCGCCCGCCATCGGCCGTGCCGTCGGAATAGCAATCGAGCGCGATGTTGTTTTTCAAAGTTGTTTCGGCATTCTCGATGCGCTGCTCGAGCAGATCGAGGATCGCATCCTCGCCGGAGTTCTGCAGCTGTTCGAGGCCGGACATGGAGACGGCGACCGCCGCCTGCTTGAGGTCGTATTCGGCGGCGGTGATGACGTCGGAGGGCTGGACATTGAGGATGTCATAACCGGAATAGCGCTTGAAGGTACTATTCTCTTGATACTGCAGCTCCTGGACGATGGTGCGGCCGCCGGAGATCGGCTTCTTGCGGCCGCGGCTGTTGAGACGGGTGAGAAGACCGTTGTTCTTCGTCACGTCGTCGGCGACCGTGCCGCTGCGGTTGCGCAGCGTCGTGGTGACGATTTCAGAGAGGTTGGGGGAGATGGGCATCGATCATTCCTTTGATCAGAATTGGCCTTTGATCAGACTTGGCCGCGCGAAAAACGCATGGCGTCGCGCAGCGAGTCGCGGATGGAGGTGGGCTGGCCTCTTGCCGCATCGCGGGTCGGGCCCGGCGCGGAAGAACCCGAGATGGATCGCGAGGCGCGGCGGGCTTGATCTGCCGCTGCGGCCCTCTGGGCTTGGAGTTGTGGGACGGAGGCTTGAGCAGTCTGGCTGATCAACTGCCGGCGAATGTCCGGGCGCATCCAGCATGCGGCGTCGTAGGCGTCCTGGAGCGACGTTGCCCGCCCTGCGTTGACAAGGGCGATCATGTCCTCAAGCACATCTTCGGCGTGCGCGTTTGCTGGGTCGGAAAGGAAGGCATCGACTTGAGTTTCGGTGTCCCTTTTCCGCAAAACATGTTCGACCGTCGCCTCGACATTGAAAGATCGAGGCTGCGGTTGTGATATGGCCTGCTGCGAATTCCGCTGCAGGATTTCTCCCGTCTGACCGTTGACCAGAGCGTGAAGATTGACCCCCGCCATCCTGGCGACGTGAACGACGGTGTTGACGGGATCATGGATGAGCGCCTTCTCCCAGTCGATCGCCCGGCGCATGACATCGGCATGGGTCATGCCGGCCTGGCGGATGATCGGGGTGAATTCCTCGAGCCCCTTGTAATCCTGCAGGACGCGGAAGCCGTTATCGACCTCCTGTTCCCGCTTGGCGATCGCAGCCTGCACTTCATTCGGAAGGCTTCCGAATTGCGCCTTGGCTTCCGCCGACCAGCCGGGCGGAACCCGGCTGGCGCTCACTACCGGCTGTTCGCCCGCCTGGCCTCGCGACTGCGGTTGAAGCGCCGGCTGCTGGGGGGCCTGCGCCCCTGCCCTCGCTGCAGGAACTTGCTCCTGCCCCCCGGCCAGAAAGCGGCCGTTTTCGCCGTCGCGCGGCTGGCCTGATATATCGCCCGGTCCACTGGCTTCGACGGTGTCGATCGCCGCTTTCAGGCTGTCGCGAATGCTGACCGGCTTGTCGTCGAACGCGCCAAAATCTTCGCTGCCGTTGCCGGCCTGGTTCAGGTCTTCCATATCCATGGGGAAATTTCCTATGTCGGGGATTGATGCCCGGTTCAGGCGTTGTATTCGGCGTGCACGCGCCGCAGTTCGTTGCGGATCGCCGTTCGATCCGTCTTCGGCTGCTCGATCGGCTGCGGCTTTTCATTGCCGATCTCGACTACGCCGGCTGCCCGGTAGGCCGAGCGCAGCCTGGCTTTCGAGGTGTAATGCTTTCCGTCATGCATCGACTGGATATCGATGTTGTCGCTGACGAAATGCGGCGCCGGCAGATCCGACTGCGCCGCATTTTGCGCCGGCAGGCAATTCTGCGGCCATTGGTCGAGTGCGTGCCAGCCGCCGCAGACGCGGCAATAGCGTTCTCTCATGCTTCTGCTCCCGTTCACTGATAGTGCGGCTGCTGTGCCTGAAGTTGCTGCCCCCCGATCTGCTGCAATGCCTGCGCCGCCATCTCGCCGCGCGCCTGCTCCACCGTGGCGCGATGCTCGATCTCGGCCTCTGCGACACTGAGTTCGGCCCTGCGCTGTTCGGCACCCGCCTTCACCTCGGCGGTTTTCAGCTTGAGCATTTCGCCGGGCGAAGGCTGCGGCTCCGGTTTTGGCGCGGCTGCCGCTTGGGAAAGCTGGGCTCCCACCTGCTCCAGCGTGCTTTCGAGCTGGCGGCCGGCCCGGAAGCCGCGGGCGGCAAAGAGCAGCGTCTCAACCATCACCGGCACCAGCATCGGACTCTGCTGCGCCATGGCGCCGGCCTGCTGCATGAAGCCGCCGACCATCTGGACGAATTCCATGCGGCGCTGCTTTTCGGCATCCTCGTCAGGCTCGATGGTCGAATCCGTCTCGATCTCGATCTGGAAGCCGCGAATGCTGTCATTGCGCAGCAGTTGCACCACCTCGTCGATCGTCGGCTGCTGCATCATCTGCTGCAGCTGCGGCGGCATATCGGGCGGTGGTGGTGCGGGTTGCCCCATCTGCTGCGCCCGCATGGCCGCCATCTGCATCTGCTGCATCTGCATTTGCACCTGCTGTTTCTCGGCCATGCTGGGCAGCTTGATGCCGCTCACCAGCATCAGCGTTTCCGGCTGGAACTGGTCGCAGATGATCTCGCCGGCAAGGCGGATGATGTCGCGGGCAAAGCGGGCAAGCTCGGCCTGGCGGTCGCGGATGCGGATCGAGCCCCACTGGCTCTTGATCCGCTGCGCCGTCGCGGTTTCGGAGGCCTGCGTGTCGCCGCGGACGATGTCCGAGATGCCGGTGATCTGGTAGACATCCTCGATCAGCTGCTTGCGCGCTTGCATGCAGGCGACGATCACCTTCTGCACCTCGTCGATCGGCAATGTCACGATCGCCTTCGAGCCGCCCTTGTCGGTGAAGGCCGCCCATTCCGGGATCGGCACCATCACCATGTCGTTCTCAGGCCGCATCGCCTTTTCGATCGCCGGCGAGACCGCGCCGTCGCCGGAGGGGTAAAAGACTTTCAGCCGCAGCTGATCGGTCAGCTTGTTGATGCGCTTGGTGAGAAGATCGATCTCGTCGCATTGCTGCTGGTAATAGACATAGTCGGGAACCGGGATCAGCGAGCTTGTCGACATCGTGCCGTAGGCCGGGCGCGGGCAAGGCCAGAATTGCGTCAGGTCGAGCGGCGGCTCGGAGACCTCGAGCGCCACCGGCGAACCGTCGGCGATCCAGACGGTGTAGTTCTCGCTCTTGCACCAGATTTCCCAGACATGGGTCTTGCCTTCATTCTCCAGGCGCTCGGCCTGGCTGGCGCCCTTATTGCCGATTGAACCTTCGGCCGCCCGCGATGCCATGGCCTCGGGGCCGAAGCGCTTTTCCATCTCCTCGTCGGTCATCGGCACGCGCCGCGCCACCCAGGTCACATCCTTCCAGCGCCGCGCCGGCGAATGCAGGAAATCCGACCAGTGGACGTAATCGATGCAGACACGCTCGTCACTGATCGCTTCCGGCTGCGCCCCGCCCATCTCACCGGGCAAAGCCTCAGCCGCCGGGTCCGAGGGCTGGACGCCCATATCGAGCGGCTCGAAATCGGCCTCGTAACGCAGCCACACCGTGCCGCGGGCGCAGAGCAGGAAATCGTCGCGCACCGCCCGCATGATCGAATCGATATCGGCTTCATCGCCGATATAGGCGAGATTGCGCTCGACCAGCTCCGAGGCAATGCGCGCCACCGGCTCTGCATCCTTGAAGCGGCGCTCGACCACCGGCTGCGGCACGCGGGCATAGACCGCCGGCTGCATCACCGAAGTATTGGCCCAGAGCATCGGAAACCGGCGCTTGGCGGCGCTCGTCTGGTCCGCTTGCTGGTCGAGATAGATCTTCTCGATCTTGACGCAGCGGTCGTGCCAGGACTTGAAATAGCGCTGGGCGCGTTCCAGCTCCTGCTGCCAATGGGCGCCGACCTTTGCCGGGTCCCAGCGCTGCCCGCTCTCTGAAGCCGTTATTTCGTCTTCCATCAAACACGCTCGCTCTGTCTTGGGGTGGCATCGGCAAACTCGTTGAATGTCATCGTCTGGAATGTCGGCAGCGGCTTACGCTCTGGCTTCAGCGGTTCCGGCGCCAAGCCGGTGAAGATGATCGCCAGACCGCCGAAGGCATCCGCCCCATGCGACGCCCAGTTGTGCAGCGGCTCGTCGCGGAAGACGGCGAGATCCTCGTCCCAGTCCTTGCGGTAATTGCGCAGGCATTTGATGCCCTCGGCGCAGCCGGCCTGGTCGAACTCGATCTTTGCCAGGATGCGGCGGGTGGCGTTGATGCGGTCATGCACATAGGCGCGCTCGACCTTGCGGACCGTGCCGAGGCCGCGCGCCTTGACCTCTTTCAGCATGATTTCGATGCGGGTCATGCCGCCGCGCGTCCATTCGCGGACCTTGATGTCGTGCGGCATGTTGTGGACGCCGTAGACATAACCATTGTCGCCGCCGCGCCGCTCCAGCTCGCCGAGCATGCCGTCCATGCCGGTGCCGGTATGTTCGAAATAACCGATCATCCGGATACGGCCGGGCAGCACCTGAAACAGCCAGACGCTGTTGGTATCGTCCATGCCGATGTCGGAAATGGTGTGGACGGGATAACCGTCCACATGCGGGAAAACCCCGATGCGCTCCTCAGCGTCCGCCACCGCCATCTGATCGGCATAATAGGCGCCCTCGACACTTGCTTCGAAAGCCTCGGCCGGCGTCGAGGGATATTCGCGCTTCATGTCGCCGAGCTGGGTCTCGGCCTTCTTGACGTACCAGGCCTTCTGCCCCTCCGTCAGCGTGATGCCCTGTTCGGCCAGCTGGCCGAAATATTTGGCGAAAGCGTCGCCGATGATGACGCCCTGAGGCGCGATCGCATATTGCGGCTCCTTCCACCAGGGGAAGAAATGGAACTTGAAGTCGAGTTCGGTCAGCTCCAGCGCCTGGCGCTGCTTCACCTGGGCATCGTCGCAGAGCGCGTAAAAATGCCCTTCCTGGCCCTCCGCCGTGCTTTCGATGAACACAAGCTGGCCGGCCTGCACCGTATTCAGCGCGCCGGTGCGCACTTCCCGCGCCTTGTCGGGATATTTGGCGCAGAGCTTGCCGTATTCGGAGATGTGCAGATATTGCAGCGTTCCCGAGCGCAGCGAGGTGCCGACGCGGATGCTCGAATTGTTGGCGAGCAGCAGTTCGGCCTGGTTGGTCCGGACGATAGGCACGGCGTTGCGAATACCCTCGGGCAGATTGTCGTAGGGATATTTGACCTTGTCCCGGAAGATCGTCTGCACGTCGCCGAGCGTATGGGCGATGGTGCCGGCGCGGATATCCCGGTTGAAGACGCAGGCATCGAGCATGAAGATCTGGATGAAGGTGGTCAGGCCGAGCTGGCGGGCCTTCAGCAGCACGTTGAGGTAATGCATCTCCTCGAAAAACGTCATCTGCGTCCAGTTCATTTCGAACCTGACGCGCCGGCCGGATTTGTCGGTGATCCAGTAGAGATTGTTCAGCCGCCAGCGCCAGTCGGAAAACTGGTCAACCGCCGTTTGGAAGTCCGCGGGTTTTGCCATTGATATCTTCCAGCAGTTGCGAGACTTCGCCGGTGGCGCCCTGTTCGGGCTCGGCTTTCGAGCCGTATTTCTTCGGCCTGAGCTTCTCGGCGACCCATTGGCGGGTGGCGATGCGCAGCTGCGAGCGCCGGATCGCCTCGCCATTCTCCTGCCAGCCGGTGGTCTCGCCGGCGGCATTCTTCTTTTCGACCCAGTCATTGCTGCGGTCGTCGGCAATCTCGACCAGCTCGTCGACGAAGCCGTCGGCCAGGATCTCGCGCGCCAGCGCATAGCGCGCCCGAAACGCCGCCTTGCCGTCATCGGCGAGCCAGGAGAGCACCGTCGATTTCGCCGGCATATCCTCATCCCGGCAGATCGACCGCAGGCTTTCCCGATCGGCAATGCGATCGCAGATCTTCTCGGCCAGCGCCTGGGTGAACTTGGTCGGTCTGCCCATGGGTGCGCGTCTGAAAGCTCAGAACAATGCGACGATATTCGACGCCGTCGTCCCGGTCAGCGCCACGATGGCTGCATGCACGGGCAGGATCGTCCCGGCCGGCACGCTCCTGAAAATGACCGGATCCATATCCCGCCGCGGCGCAATCGCCACATCGCCCGCCGTGCCGATATAAAGCGCCCGCGCGCCGACAATCGCACTATCATTCGGCGTCACCACGGCAGCCCGCGAGGCCGGCGCAATCGAAGCGTCCATTGCTGTTCTCCTTGTGAGGTGGTCTTCGATGTGGGCGGCCGCAGGGACTTAGCTCCGGTAGGCCTGGCAAAACGCCCACCCACCCTCCGTCATCCCAGGCCTCGAGCCTGGGATCCATGCCCACGTCTGGCAGAGGCCACGTGGATCCTCGGGTCAAGCCCGAGGAGGAGGGAGAAAGCGGTGAGCACTTTGCCAAACCCGCCGTGGCGTTCGGTGACTAGCCGTGCAGCCTCGAATGCATGCGAGCGAAGAGCGATACCGACTTGATCATCGACATTGCCTTCGGATTCAATATTCGCAGCTTGGATTTACGGTAGTGATAAATGATCCGCCGGGGGGTGATCAAGCGCTAATGCGGCCTAGAATCAAGTCTGCCCGCCCCATTTGACGGCAGCCCCTCTGGCGCCCAGCTGCGGAATTGGCGCAAACGCCACCCCACCCTCCGTCCTCCCCGGCCTTGGGCCGAGGATCCATGCCCGCCGCTGATGGAAGCCAGCGTGGACCTCGGGTCGAGCCCGAGGAGGACGGAGCAAGGGGTGAACTCTGTGGCAAACCTGCGATTGCGCTCAACGACCTTGGCCGGCTCGCAAGTCTTGGTGAGCAACGCATTCGGCGGCAAGGACGACACCGATTTGATCGTCATTCGGTAAGGATTCAAATTTTGCAGCTTGGATTTACGGTAGGCTTAACCGACTTGCCGGGGGGTGATCAAGGCCTTTCAAGCATAGCATGAGCGAGGCTCAGCCTAAACTCTGCTCTGCCCGACCCAGAATGCCCCGCTTTCCGATAAGTTTGGCGAAAACGCTACCCCACAGTCCTCCTCGGCCTTGAGCCGAGGATCCATGCCCGCCACTGATGGAAGCCAGCGTCGATCCTTTGGGGGGCAAGCCCGAGGAGGATGGAGCAAGGGGTGAACTCTGTGAGAAATAGCGGTTGTGAACTCTTTCCCGCCCAACCCCATCAGCGCCTTTGCCAACCGTCAAGTCCGGCGTAAAATTGGCATTCTGTCGCTCAGACGATGGAGGCGTCAGTGAAAACCGCGAGACTTTTTCTTTGCCTTGTCGCCTGTCTCGGCATCACGCTTGCTGAAAACCCAGCCGATGCCGACGAAATGGTGCGGTTTGAAAGCGCTCCCGTCACGCTCAGCGCCTTTCGAATTCGCAAGGCTGCGGAACAAGGCAAAATCCTTTCGCAGCCGCCAGGCACGCCATTGCTCGGATATTTGTCCCGCCCTCCGGGCGACGGCCCGTTTCCGGCGGTCGTGATCATGCATGGATGCGACGGCATGCGTCCGAGCGTCAAGGACCTCTGGCCGAAGCGGCTGGTCTCCTGGGGTTACGTCGTGCTTGTTGTCGACAGCTTCACCACCCGCAATATCTTGGACACCTGCCGAAGCTCTCTGCCCGACCGGGTCTTCGACGCCTATGGCGCTTTGAATTTCCTATCGAAATCGAGCTTCGTCGATATCAGGCGCGTCGCACTGATGGGCTTTTCCACGGGCGGCACCGCGACGCTGGAGGCCACAAAGATCGAGGGGAACGAACAGCTGATGGAGCACAAATTCAAGGCGGCGGTCGCCTATTATCCGGCCTGCGCCGCCAGTCAGGGCGATGCGACGGTGCCGACCCTGATTTTAAGCGGTGACCGAGACAATTGGAGCCCGGCTGAGCCATGCCGCAAGAGGCTCGCCCGTATTGGTGATGATGCCCCGCCCATCGAGTTCAATCTCTACAAGGGCGTTTATCACAATTTTGATGCCGCGGAATTTGCGGTGGGAAGAAGGGTGCTGGGACATATCGAAAAATACAACCCGGACGCCGCGGCAAAGTCCATGCGCAGCGTTTACGCGTTTCTTCGGACATCCCTGTCGAGATAAAGGTCGGCCGCAATCGGCAAGACGCTGCCATGCGGAACGCCGAGTTCGGCATCACCCCCCCAACCTCCGTCATTCCAGGCCGTGAGCCTGGAATCCATGCCACCGCTGATGGGGGCCGGCGTGGATCCCCGGGTCAAGCCCGAAGAGGACGGACCGTGGAGTGAACTCTGCGGTAAATCAGCAACGTATGGCATGCCCACCCGTCATCGGAGGCACTACCGCGAAAGCATCGCCTCTAATCGCCGTTGCAAGGCGGGATGTTCGGCAGATATGCGAACCTGACCAAGCGCGTAACGCATGGCGGGCGTAAACGGCAGCCAATGCTGCAGATGATCCAGCAGTTCATCCGACATGATGTCTTCGAGCGGGCCGGCGCCCAATTGACCGAGCGCCTCCTCGTGATCGGGCAATTTGGCTTGCTCGACAATGGCGAGAACCCGCTGCAATACCATATCTTTCGGATCGTGAAGCAGGATCGTCGACCAGTACCATCCGCCGGGATCCGCCAGATAGGCCTGGATATAGGCTTCAGCGGCAATCGATGGCTTTCCAAGGCCAACCATGTCAGGCACCCAGGCAAGATCTGACGCGATGGCGCTGCGTGTGAAAACATGGGTTGCGGAAGTATCGGAGCTGCGATGTCTCTTGTTCACTTCGGGCGATCCGCGTTGATGGCAACAGGTGATTTATCGCGCCGCAGAATCTTCATCAAGTCCGACCACAATTGTCGAGTCCACTGTGGCGAAACGCGCGGCCCCGGCAGGTCGCGCGCGCTTTCATCGCCATCACTTTTATCGCAAGTTCAGATGCTGCTCGGCCGCCCGGAGGTGGTCGATTGGCTCGCCGACGACAGAAAATCCTCGTCGGCGGTCGGCAGCTTTCCCTCAGGCGTCAGATCATCGACGGCCTTGGGGAGATCGCGGCTCAGCCGCCCGAGAATCTCGTCTCGCGACAGGCCGGTATTCCGGGCAATCTCGTTCAGGACATCGGGGCCAAGGGCTTCGGCGAGCTGGCCATCATTGATCTCGGCATTCTGGCCGGGTTTTACCCATGAGTCGATCTTGTCGCCATGGCCGTTCTGCTGAAAGGTCTTGAGCAGATCGCCGAGACCGCCGCTGACGATGCCACCGGAGGTCAGCCCGCCGAGAAGGCCGCCAAGACCACCCGAACCGCCCAGCCCGCCGAGGATGCCGCCAAGCCCGCCCGGCTGCTGGCCGCCGGAGCCGGCCGACTGCGGGTTCTGAATGCCGCGCAGGAGTTCCCCGATCTTGTCTCTGTTCTGGTAGCCGGCAACGGCAAGAACGGCGAGAAGCGCCTTCAATTGACCGCTCATCATGATGAATCCTCCCAAGGTTCAAAGAGTGCAGCCGACCCGTGCAGAGCGCTGCATGGGCAGCAATGTCCGGCGCGCCCAAAGGTTCCGCGCCGCGCTCTCAAACCCGGCCCGTCCAACTCGTCACTGACGCAGTTCAGATTTCCGGGCAGCCCCGCCGGTTGGCAAAGGTCATCCGATCTGGTCCCCGGCGCGTCATCCCCTGGACGACGATGCTGCGGGGCGACATGCGGACGATCTGTGCCCGGCGAAGTCCTTCGCTGCGGGCGATGTCGAGCGCATCGTTGGGATCGCAGCCGCGCCGACCTCGGCGTTCATATCCGTCATAGCGGTCAAGATCACGGTCGCGATCGTAAACACCGACACCGCCAGGGCCGACCCGCAATTCCAGATCCTGCGCAGCCACGATCGCCGGCGAGATCGTCAAGCCGGTCATGGCGGCGAGGCCAACCAGGATGAATTGAAGAGATTTCCGCATGAGTTTCTCCCAGGGTTTTGCGCTGTATCGCAATACCAACCTCGCCATGCCGACTTTGTTCCTGAAGGCTAAGGGCCTGGGCCTTTGGTCGGAATGTGCGGCGCGGCTTACCTATGCGGGAGCTTTTGGTTGCCATGGAAGTGTTAGGCTCTCTCCGGCGGGCAGCGCGCGCCCCGTCGAGACGCGCGCGCCATCAGCCAGCCTTAGCGAAAACCACCGCTGGCAGCCAGCCGCTCGCCGGTCATCCAGCGGGCGTCGTCGGAAGCGAGGAAGACGGCGACGCCGGCGATATCATCCGGCTGGCCGACGCGGCCGAGCGGCGTCTGGCCGACGACGACCTGCTCGAAATCCGAGCCGATGACGCCGGCCGTGTGTGCGCCCTCGGTCTCGACCATTCCAGGCAGGATGGCGTTGACGCGGATCTTGCGCGGGCCGAGTTCCTTGGCGAGCACGCTGTTGATGCCCTCCAGGGCGCCCTTGGTGCCGGTGTAGACGGCAGAGGCCGGCGGCGCCATGCTGGTGACCACCGAGGAGATGTTGATGACGCTGCCGCCCTCGCCGAGATGCTTGACCGCCGCCTGGGTGGTCAGGAGAACGCCGAGAACGTTGACGTCGAAGATGCGGCGATAATGTTCCTCGGTCACTTCCTCGATCGACGCGAATTCATAGACGCCCGAATTGTTGACCAGCACGTCGAGCTTGCCGAATTGCTTGACGGCGGCATCGACGAGGCCCTGCGCCTGTTCGGCCTTCGAGACGTCGCCCTGCACGGCGATCGCCTTGCCGCCGGCGGCGCTGATTGCGTCAACCACGGCGTCTGCTCCGGCCTTGCTCGAAGCGTAATTCACCACCACTTGCGCACCTTCGGCCGCAAGCGCCTTGGCAATCGCGGCGCCGATGCCTTTGGAGGCCCCCGTGACCACAGCGACCTTTCCCGTAAGCTTAGCCATATCCAATTCCTTCTGATCCGGACTGCCGCCGAAACTGGCGGCCTTGTTCCGTAGTTCAGAAATTCGGAACTGTTGATCTTGATGTCAAGTGTCGCTATATAAAATTTGATGAGACCGCTTTTTCACCCCGCATTGGAGGACATCCGGCCCGAAGCGATCCTCTATGCGCTTTCCGATCCGGAGCGCGCCGCAATTTTCGCCTGGCTTTCCGGTGCCGGCTGCGGCAGGACCTGTTCGGCACTTGGCCAACTCGGCGAGCGCGTCATCCCGAAGTCGTCGCTGTCGAACCATTTCAAAGTGCTGCGCGAATCCGGCCTGATCCTCAGCGAACGCCAGGGTATCGAGATGCGCAATCAAACCCGCTGCGCCGAGCTGGACGAGCGTTTCCCGGGCCTGATCAAGGCCATTCTGACGGCTTACGGAGAGCTTCCGGGGCAGCCGAAGGCGGATTGAGCCGTCGGCAGACCGCTTGGCGAAACCCCCGCGCCCTGACTTCCGTCATTCCAGGTCTTCAGCTGCTCGAACGAATTCACTCGTCGGCATGACGCTCGATTGCCTCGGCCAGATCGATCCAGTGCGGGCGACTATTCCACCAATGAACATGATCCGGCGCGGGAAAGGATGGATCGGCAAATGTGCCGCCCGCGATGACGACCGAACCGGGGAAGTATGTTCCGGATTTCGAAAATCCACCGCCGCCGCAGATCCGGCAAAACGCTTTCATCACATCAGCTGTGCTTTCGCCCTGCGGATACCATACGGAATAGTCTCCGGAAACGACCCGGACATTCTCCTCGCGGAACCATACATTGTGTGAAAGCGCGCTGCCGGATGCACGCTGACAACGTCTGCAGGTGCATATGTGGTTGTGCAAAGGATCGCCATCGACCTCCAGGGACAGGGCGCCGCAGCTGCACTTGGCATGAAAGATCGGCATGTGATTGTTCCGTGTTGACAGACGGTTGTCGATCTTACGGTTCTGCAATCGACAAGGTCCATCGGAAATTTCAAGCCTTTCGATGCGAAATCGTCCGTCCGCTACATCCCCTGCAGCCGCGCAGAATTTCATGCTGCCCGCGGGCCAGTCCGCTCGCGAGCTTGCTTCGCTTTCGAAAGCTGGCGAGCTGCAGTCCCATCGCTAATCCAGAACAACGACGGCTTCGACCTCGAAGAGCATGGGGTCGATCGCCAGCTTGGGAACGGGAATCAAGGTCTGCGCCGGCAGAGCTGCGCCGAACATCGCCTTGACGTTCTCGGTCAACACCGGAAGCTTGGACATATCGTGGTCGACCACGAAGACCGTCAGCTTGGCGACCTGATCCGGCCTGGCGCCGAGTGCATCGAGGGCGGTGCGCAAATTGGCATAGGCCTGCTTCACCTGGACGGCGAAATCGGGCGACAGGGCGCCGGTGCTGTCCTGGCCGCCCTGCCCGGAGATATAGGCCAGCCGGCCTTGCCTCGGCACGATCACCGCCGTGCTGTAGCCGTTCGGCGAGGGGTCGTAGAAATTTTTCGGATTGACGATGGTCAGCTTGAGATCGTTCTCGTTGGCCATCGCTGCAGCCGGAATTCCAATGGTCATGATGATGAGCCCTCCAATGAGCAGATGCTTGATTGCGCGTGACATGATTTTCTCTTGAGCTTTGAGGACTGCGGGCCGCCTCACCGCGGCCCGCAATTGATTTGCCGCCGATACGACTGACTCGTACGACGTACGATTAACTCGCATCGTACACTGTACGAGTCAATCCGTCGGGATCGACATTCATCGCATTGTCGGCTTAAATCGACGTTCTGATTGGCAGGGAAAACGGATGGCAGCCAAACGCAGCGGCGGGCAGAGCAAGCAGTCTGAACGTAAAGTGCCTCCGCCATCCGGGCCGGAACCGCGCAGCGAACAGCCCCTCTCGCTGGAACGGATCGTCGCGACCGCGGTCGAGCTTTTGGATAGCGAAGGAATTGACGGATTGAAGATGCGCCGGCTGGCCGATTGCCTCGGCGCCGGTGCGATGAGCCTTTACTGGCACGTCGGCAACAAGGAGGAGGTCTTCGATCTGGCGCTGGATTCGGTGCTCGCATATCGCGGCCCGGTGCCAATCGATGCGTCTCAGGACTGGCGCGGCGAAGTCGTTCACATGCTGAAAGACTGGCGCGCCGGCATGCTGCGCCATCCCTGGTCGGCAGCGCTGCTGCCACGCCGGGCGCTCGGCCCGAACATCCTTGCTCGCCTGGAACTGCTGAGCAGCACCCTGTCCAGAGCCGGCGTGGCCGACGCCGATTTGAACGTCGCGATCTGGTCGCTCTGGAACTATGTGATCGGCGCGACCACCACCCGGGCAAGCTTCGACCTCTCGGACGACGACAGAGCCGCCGCGCAGCAGCGCCTCACAAGTCTCAGCCAGCACTACCCCACCATCGAACGCTCCCGGCTGCTGCTGGACAATGATTGGGACGGCGCCTTCAGCAAAGGCCTCGACTTCCTGCTCGATGGCCTCGTTCCCAAACAATGAAGGGAAGTGATTTGTTTCGTTATGTCTGCGGCCTAATATTCGCCTGCGTGCCGCTCGTTGCCGCCAATGCCGCATCTCCAAATCTTTGCCGAAACAGTTTCAAGCCGAACGAACCGATCGAGTCGCGATTCATGGGAATCGACTACGCGCTGATGGTGCATGTCCTGGCGGAGAAATATTGCGGAGTAGAGCCGAAGCCGATGCGTCCACGATTTTTGGGATATATCCAAAAACAGGGCTGTCCTCCGGGAACCGAGATCTATTCGGACGTCGAGGAGGCAATCGCAAAATTGGAGGGCGCGAGCTTGCGGGTTCTCGCCGAAGCAGAAGCCCCTGACCTGCCGATATCAGAACGGCAGGTGCAGGACTGGGCATCGAGCGCTACGAAAGAGCTTGGTGGATGCGACGCGCTGAAAAACGCTCATGATGCCGAGCTTCAGCGGTAAGGCGCACACGCCATCTCTTTGGCAAGACGCACCCCCACCCTCCGTCGCCCCAGGCCTTGAGCCTGGGATTCCATGGCCCCCGCTGGTGAGGCCGGCGTCGATCCTCGGGGCAGGCCCGCGGAGGATGGAGGGTGGGGTGAGCTCAGTGGCAAACTCAGCGACGTTCGTAGCTCAGCCTCCATTACCCCGGCATCGCGCAGCAACAGCCAAATTCCCAGGGCGGGAGCGCTGGTATCACCAGCTTGTGCAAGCCTTCAAAAAGCAGTTAGCTGGCATCGTTGGGTAGGGCATGCCGGGCAGGCATTGCGCTACCTGCTGAGACAGGTCCGCATTTCGGGGAAATCGCGTGCGCTGGTCCAAACCGCTCAGACTGCATCTCGGCGTCCTGGTCGTCGCGTCGCTGCTTTGCACATCGGCGCCGATCATCTGGATGGCATTCAGCCATGGAAGCGAAGCTGCGGTCAGCGCCGGCGCGCAGCAGATGCGGGCGATGAGCTTGCGGCTGATCGAGGGATACCGCAATACGCTGCAGGGCGGTACCGAGGCCGTGGCGCTGGCCTCCACCCTGCCGCAGCTCATTTCCCCGCCGCCTGAGGATATCAAGGATAAACAGCAATTCTTTCAGGAGGTTCTGCGAAACGTCCCGAACGCCACCAGCGTTTACGCCGGCTATCCCGATGGCTCCTACCTGCAGGTGATCAACACGGCCCGGCGCGACGTCCGCCAGACGCTGGCCGCACCCGATCGTACGGCTTTCGCGATTAGAATGATCGCACGGCGACCAGCGACCGATATCGTCTCGACGCTTGGTTTTGTCGACAACGATGCAAAGCCGATCGCGGAGCGCACGATCGAGGATACATCCTTCGATCCGCGGCAACGCCCCTGGTATCGATCCGTCATTCAGGACGGCGCGCCGGTGTCCGTCGGGCCCTATATCACCGGGACACTGAATGTTCCGACGCTGACGATCGCAGCCCCGCTGCGGGACGACGGCAAGGTGGTGCTCGGCATCAACATTCACCTGCAGACCGTCAGCCGGCTGCTCGACGCAGCTGAGATCTCGCCGCGGGCCCGCGCCTACATCATCGATGCCGACGGCAATCTCGTCGCCCATTCCGACCCTGATATCATGAGCAGGATCATCGCATTATGGTCGAGAACATCAGGCGCCTTTGCCACGACGGCAAACGGTTTCGACCCGAGCCTTAAAACCGTGGTGCGGCTCAGGCAGGACCCGGCCTTTGCCGGCGGTGGCTTGGCGCGGGTCGATTTCGATGGCGAAACCTATCTTGTGCAGATCGCCCCGGTCAGCGTCTCCGGCCTGTTCACGGGCAGCGTGGCTGCCATCGTCGTGCCGCTGGCGGATCTGGTGGCGGAGGCCCATCGGCTGCTGGTGCGCAATCTCTTCATTGCCGCCGCCTTGGTGATCGCCGGTGTCGGCGCCTCGGTGCTGCTGTCGCGCATGGTCAGCCGCTCGCTCTATCGGCTGGCCGACGAGGCGCGCAGGATCGGCGATCTGGATGTGGGGGAGAAGCCGATGGCCCACTCCTGGATCAGCGAGATCAACACGCTGGCAAACGCCCTGGCGGCCAGCCGTCATGCCATCGGCCAGTTTGCGCTTTATGTGCCGCGTGAAGTGGTCCGGCAGATCGTCAACCCCGAGACGAGAGCGATCGTCAGGGCGAAGCGACAGGATGTGACGGTGCTGTTCACCGACATCAAAGACTTCACGACCATCGCGGAACAACATTCGCCCGAGGAGGTGGTCGACACGCTTTCTGCCTATTTCGAACTGCTGAACACCATCGCCGAGCGCAACGGCGGGGCCGTCGTGCAATATCTCGGCGATTCCATTTTCGTCATGTGGAACGCCCCGGTCGACGATACCAGCCATGCCGAACATGGTTGTCGATGCGCCCTGGCCATGAAAGCGGCGGTCGACGGGTTGAACGAAGCCAATCTCAGCAATGGCCGCCCCGAGCTTTTGACTCGATTTGGATTGCACACCGGCCCGGCAGTCGTCGGCAGCTTCGGGGCGATTTCGCGCCAGCAATATACGGCGATGGGCGATACGATCAATGTGGCGTCACGGCTCGAAGGCATGAACAAGGAGCTGAACACATCGATCCTGGTCAGCGCCGCCACCCGCGACGCCGTCGCCGACCGCTTCACCTTCCGCCCCCTCGGCCTCGCCCCGGTCAAGGGACGCGCTGAGAAGGTCGACATTTGGGAGCTTGTCGGGGAAATCAAAGACTGAGGATTATGTATGGGATGGGAAGCGCTGGAGCTGTGGGGCAAGGACGCGGTTCGCATCGAAAGGCTCTCCGGCGGAGTTGCCAATGATGTCTGGAGCCTGCGCGTCCGCGGCCAACTTGCAGTCGGTCGTCTGGGGACCAGGAGCGACGCTGATCTCGCTTGGGAAGCAGAACTCCTACGCCACCTCGACCGCGAAGGTCTGAGCGTGCCGGTGCCGATCCCGACGGCCGATGGCCGCCTCTTCGCCGATGGTCTGACAGTGATGGAATACATGCAGGGCGGGCCGCCCGAGACGGAGGCCGACTGGCGTCGCGTGGCCGAGACACTGCGCGAGTTGCATCGGTTGACGCAGGGCTGGCCGCAGCGCCCAGCTTGGCGATCCTCGACTGACCTCCTGCACGCCGAAACGGGGACGAGGATCGACCTTGCCGCGATGCCGCCAAATGGCGTCGCCCGATGCCGCGCGGCGTGGGCGCGGCTTGTCGGTCGCGAAACAAGCGTCGTCCACGGCAACCCGACCAACCCCGGCAACATCCGCATGACCGCAAACCGCGTCGCCCTGATCGACTGGGATGAGTCGCATGTCGACGTGCCCGACCTTGACCTCGTCCTGCCCCATAATGCAGCCGGTCTGGAAGGCATCGCCTATGACATCGCCGCGCAAGCATCGGCAGCATGGGAAGCCGCCATCTGCTGGGACGACGAATACGCTGTCAAGCGGCTTGCCGAAGTTCGCGCGCTCTGAGCAGTTTCGGCGAACCGACGGGCTGCGTCGGGAACCTCCCGCGACGACCTGCCCCGTGAACGGAAGACCCTTGAAAAGAAAAAATGTCATCAGCAATTTGCGGCGAGGCCGTTTCAGGATAGACTGATCGCTGTCCGTGCCCTCTCGCACGGCACGCCTTCATTGGCGCAGGCGACAGAGCACGAACGGCCCCATGGGTCTTCCCTGCAATCGCCACCCTCCCCCCATCATCGCTAACCATTGGAGCCCGAGACAATGATCTCAGCCGACTATTGCCGACTCATGGCCCGCTACAACAGCTGGCAGAACACCTCACTCGTCACCGCCGCCGACGGGCTGACGCATGCGGAACGCTGGAAGGATCGGGGGGCGTTCTTCCAATCGATCGCCGCGACGCTGAACCATCTTTATTGGGCCGACGCCCTCATCCTCGCGCGATTGAAGGGCAATGAGCGGCCCGAGGAAACCATCACGCACTCGCTGACAAGCCCGTCGGATTGGGATGCATTCAAGGTCTTGCGGCTGCAACGCAACGCCGAAATCGAAGGCTGGGCGCGAGGATTGCGCGACGCGGAGCTCGACGGCATGCTTGTCTGGTATCCCGGCGATGGTGCAACGCGGGTCGAGAAGCCGAAGGCCAACTGTGCGATCGAACTTTTCAACCACCAGACCCACCACCGTGGCCAGGTCCACGCGATGCTGACGGCAGCGGGCGCAAAGCCGGAGCCGACCGACCTTTCGCGTCTGGCGTAGTATTTCCGCCATCGGCTCGGCGAACCCGCCTGCAAACGGCGGCGCGTAAACCTGCACGTTGCAGATTGTGTCGTTTTCGCATCACTTTCTGTCAGGTTGCAAATTCCCGGTTGGCAAGCGCGGTTGCCTTCGCTACAAGAGGCTCACCGCGTCAGATCGAACAAAAGGGAGGCGTTGCATGACATCATCAGCAATCACCAAAATCCTCCCGTGCGGAATGAACCGACACTAGGTCATTTCCATTCGCGGCCCGCCTCCAGCGCGCCCGACATGCGGTTTTCACTCTCTTCATAGCCCGATGATCTGACGGGATCATTTTGTCTCCCGCTTGGGCTGTGCCATTTAACTCTCGATTTTGAGGACCGGTTGCCGATATGCGGCCGGGTTGGTTCAAATGACTCGCAAGAAGCTCGATTTCCGCGCCGATGCCTATCGCAACGTGCTCGGCTTTATCTTTCATCATTGGAGCCACCGGCCTGGATTGGTGGGTCTCATCATCGTGCTGGTGATCTCAAGCACGCTCGCCGAAGTCATGGTGCCGGTCTTTTCAGGCCAGATCGTCGATGCCATCGCCGGCGGCAATCCGGCCGACAGCGC
Source organism: Rhizobium sp. 268 (assembly GCF_036571585.1). Lineage (NCBI taxonomy): Bacteria > Pseudomonadati > Pseudomonadota > Alphaproteobacteria > Hyphomicrobiales > Rhizobiaceae > Rhizobium > Rhizobium sp. 268. The sequence goes on from NZ_JAPPSO010000001.1 coordinate 196,811, forward strand.
CCTCAGCGCCTTCGTCATCGTCGTCGCCTTGGGCTTCACCAGCGTGGCGCTGCGCTATTTCATCTTCAACGGCATCATCCGGCTGACGCTGCGCACCATGGCGGATGTGACCAATGGCGGCTTCCACAAGGTGCAGCGCTTCTCCACCGACTGGCACGCCAACAGCTTTGCCGGCTCGACCGTACGCAAGATTACCCGCGGCATGTGGGCGCTGGATTCGCTGAACGACCTGCTGCTGGTCGCCCTCCTGCCGTCGATCGTCATGCTGGTCGGCGCCAGCATCGTGCTCGGCAGCTATTGGCCGGTCATGGGCCTGATCGTCAGCCTCGGATCGCTGATCTATATCGGCGTCACCGTGGCGCTTTCCATGGGCTTCGTGTCGCCGGCGGCAAGGCTTGCCAATGCCTGGGACACCAAGCTCGGCGGGGCGCTCGCCGATGCAATCAGCTGCAACTCGGTGGTCAAGGCATTCGGTGCCGAAAACCGCGAGGAGACCCGGCTCGGCCGTGTGCTCGGCACGTGGGACAGCCGCACGCGGCGGACATGGAAGCGCGGCACATTGAGCGGCACGATCCAGGGCTTCATGATGGTCTCCATGCAGGCCGGCATTCTGGGCACGGGCCTCATCATGTGGCAGCAGGGGCTGGCGACGCCTGGAGACGTCACCTTCGTGCTCGCGATGTTCTTCGTCCTGCAGGGCTATCTGCGCAATGTCGGCCAGGACATCCGCAACCTGCAGCGTGCCGTCAACGACATGGAAGAGCTGGTGCTGCTCGACAAGATGCCGCTCGGCATCGAGGACGGGCCGGGCGCGACGCCCATCGCGATCGACCAGGGCGAGATCGTCTTCGATCGCATCACCTTCCAGTATGGCGCGCATCCCAGCCCGCTTTATGAGGACTTTTCGGTCACCATCAAACCGGGCGAGCGTGTGGGCCTTGTGGGTCATTCGGGTTCGGGCAAGACGACCTTCGTCAAGCTCATCCAGCGTCTCTACGACGTGAATTCGGGCTCGATCCGCATCGACGGACAGAATATCGCCGAGGTGAGGCAATCCAGCCTGCGCAGCCAGATCGCCATCGTGCAGCAGGAGCCGATCCTGTTTCACCGCACGCTGGCCGAGAACATCGCCTATGCCAGGCCGAATGCCTCGCGGCGCGAAATCGAGCAGGCGGCGAAGCAGGCGAGCGCCCACGACTTCATCCTGAGCCTTCCCAAGGGCTATGAGACGATGGTGGGAGAACGCGGCGTCAAACTCTCGGGCGGCGAGCGGCAGCGCGTCGCCATCGCCCGCGCCTTCTTGGCCGATGCACCGATCCTGATCCTCGACGAGGCGACCTCCAGCCTCGACAGCGAGAGCGAAGTGCAGATCCAGCAGGCGATGGAACGCCTGATGGACGGCCGCACCACACTGGTCGTCGCCCACCGCCTGTCCACGGTGAGGGCGCTCGACCGGCTGCTGGTCTTCGACAAGGGCGAAATCGTCGAAGAAGGCGACCACCAGGCGCTGATCCGCCGCCCCGACGGCATCTACCGCCGGCTGTTCGAGCGGCAGGCGCTGGAGCTGACCAAGGGCCTGGTGGCCTGAACCGAAACGCCAGGGCTATGCTCTGGCGTTTCCTTTTTGCGGCTCAACGCACAATGGCTGCGCTGTTCGGCAGATGGCGGTGGTCCCGGCGGGAGCCCGCTTCGTGCAGATTGCGCCATTTGCGCACGACGGCCCGCACTCATGCAGAAACACATCCGAAACACTTCTCAATGAACTGCGTTCGGAGTTTCTAGAGCATGTCGCGCAAAAGTGTGCCGCGGTTTTGCGGCAACGACATGCGTAAAAACAAAGAGCTAAAGCACGTCGCATGAATCAAATTTGGCACGACGCGCTTTAGCCGTTATTCCGACGGTTTGGAGAAGCCGCGGTAGAAGCGTGTCGGCTGCAGCAGCGAACTGGCGATGTTGGCGACGATCGGCCCATCCGCCTCGCTCTTCGCCCTCGCTTCCTGCCACTCGCGATCGGCGATGAACTCGGCCCATTTCTGCTCGCGCTCCGAAAGCGACCGCCATTCGAGCAGGTAGGTCAGATCGTTGCTGGAAGGACCGATCATCGTCGTCCAGAAGCCGAGTGAGCGGATGCCGAGCCGTTCCCAAATCGCCAGCGTCGCGGTCTCGAAACGCTGCTGCAGTGCCGGCAATCTCCCCGGCAGACATGTATAGATGCGCAATTCGTGGATCATCGGATGCTCTTCATGTTGGATCAGGCAAGATCGTCCATATCGTTCAGCGCCGGAAAAAGCGAGGGCCGTTGCCGGCGCAATCGAGCCTTGCCAAAATAGAAAATCCGGAGCCCCGTCGCTTCGGATAGGTTCTGGGCTTCACGCTCGGAAACCGCTAGGGTCGACGATCAGGACGAACGTTTCAAACCCGTTTGGAAAATCAAAATGGTTCGACCGGTCCGCGCGATCGTCATTGCAGTGCTCCTGTTTGTCGTCGCCGCCGCCGCTGCCTGGTCGTCGCTCGCGCTTTGGTACCGCTTGCCGTTGCCCGAACTCGGCAGGCAAGCCAGTGCCATCTTGTTCGGGCTTTTTGGCGCCTCCGTCATCGTGGCGCTCTTTGGCAGGAGACGCATTCGTGCGGTCCTCGCGTTTGTGGCCGCGTTCGTCATAGTCCTCTTCTGGTGGAGCACGATCGAGCCGCAGGCAAATGGCGCGTGGGCTCCGGACGTTGCTCGTCAGGTCACCGGCGAATTCGACGGTGATCAGTTGACGCTGACGAATGTCCGCGAGTTCCAGTGGCGCAGTGCCACCGATTTCACGGAACAATGGACGACTCGCAGTTACGACCTGAACAAGCTGAAGAACGTCGACATGTTCATGTCATACTGGTCAGGTCCGACCATCGCGCATGTCATAATGAGCTTCGGCTTCGACGACGGCCGTTATCTGGCGTGGTCTATCGAAGTGCGCCGCCTTTCCGGCGGTTCGTTCTCACCGCTGGCGGACCTCTTCAAAAGCAGTCCTCTGGTCATCATCGCGGCAGACGAAAGAGATGTGATCGGCCTCCGCTCCAATTTTCGCGGTGAGGACGTCCAGATCTACCGCCTGAGGGCGACGCCGGCGGCTGCGAGGCTTCTTCTGCGCGAGTACGTCTCCGACGCAAACGCGCTTGCAGCACGGCCCGCCTTTTACAATTCGCTGACGACCAACTGCACGACGACCATCGTCAAGATGATGCGCGTGGCAGGCGACGCCGTGCCGATGGACTGGCGTCTCATCGTCAACGGATACCTGCCGGAATACGCCTATGACCGGCGCGCGCTGGACATCTCGGTTCCCTTGTCGCAACTGCGGTCGGCCGCACACATCGCTGCAAGAGCGCACGAGGACGGTCTTTCGCCGAATTTTTCGCAGGCCATTCGCGTCGGCGTTCCGTCGCCGCAGGGCGCGTTCTGACGTCTTCTATCCCAACGATATCGAGATGGGCTCTCCTCGCCCGATGCTCTTCATCAGCGGTGACCAGACCCATTCGAGGGATTTCAGTCAGGGCACCGACCCAATCAACCAGGAACATAGGTCAATCGCACCGCATCCCCACCGATCAGATCGCTGGCGACAAGGCGGAGCGGCGGCCTCGGGCCGGTGAAGAACGGTTTGCCGTGGCCGAGCACGACGGGGTGGAAGTAGAGTCGATACTCGTCGATCAGGCCAAGGTCGGCCAGACTTCCCGCAAGCTCCGGCCCGCCGACTTGAATCTCCCCGGCAAGCTCGGCCTTCAGGCCGCGGATCACCGTCTCGATGTCGTCGGTGACAAGCGTGGCATTGGGGCCGACCGAGGTCAGCGAGCGCGACACGACCCATTTGGGCTGGCGCCGCCAGGCAAGCGCGAAATCGTGCAGCTCCGGGGTCCACTCGGCATTGTCTTCGTCCCAATAGCGCATCACATCGTACAGGCGGCGGCCATAGAGGCTCCCCGTCTGGCCGCGCGCCTGCTCGATCCAGTGGCGAAAGAGGATGGGGTCGGGCGCAAATTTCTGGTGATCGACATAGCCATCCAGGGAGACGTTCATTCCGAAGACGAGCTTCGCCATGCGCTGTTCCTCCATCCGGGACGTCAGGATAGCTTAACCGCCATCGATAGCGAAGGGTCCCCTCAAAGTTTGAGTTGACCGCTTTCGTTGGCGAGGCGACAGTTGCACAAGCAGCAAGGCAGGAGGCAAAACGATGGACGAGGCAGACCGCTGGCGCAGCATGGCCAGCGCACCGAAAGACGGCAGTCGGATCCTGGTCACCATCCGCCCGTCCGAACAGGGGCCAGCGGAAGTAGACCTCGCCTATTGGTCGCATGGCGATCAGTTTGGCGCAGAAGGCTGGCGCGCCTCGGATTCCTCGCCCGGGCAGATCATCGAATATGCCGAGCCGGAATTGAAGTGCTGGATGCCGATGCCCTCGGCCAATCTCGCCCGCCTCTCGATGCCCTCACCTTGGGAAGGCGACGACGCCGAGCAGCTCGACGGCTCGGGGATTTAACAAACGCGCCGAATAACCTGCGTCGACACGGCCAAGGTCGGTCAGACTTCAGGCGAAATCAGGCCCGCGGCAAGTGTCGGATCGCCGCCGGCGCGCTTCCAGGTTCGGGACCCGCAAGGCCCTTTTCGATCTCGTAGCGCAGGCAGGCATCGCCGAGCCGTTCCTGGATCAGTGGCATGTGGCTGGTACGATAGTAGTCGTGATCGAACTTCGAGCCGCCGGCGGCCGGATAGTAGACGCTCATCTTGATCATGGTCCGGCTCCTGCCCGAACGCCTCTGCGAGCATTCGAGGGGGGCTATTCGAGGCGCAAGGCATCACTGTCGTAGGCGCGATCGGCGAGCAGCACGTGGCCGCCGCCGAGCGTATCGGGCATGTGTCCCCACAACGCCCAGCAATCCGTCATACTCCCCCTGGGTGATTTGAAACGCTCGACAACGGTAGTAACTTTACCGGCAATCGAGGTTTTGCCGGGTTGGCTACCATGACATGCCCGAGGCCGGCGACCGCCAGAATTGCCGTGAGGCGCTTTAGCGCCTCCTCATCTGCACCGTCGCGCGGGGCTTCGGTTCGCGCTCGCCTTGGTATAATTCCTACGGTTAAAGCGGTCTCTGACATGACGGATTTGTTCACCTTCGCTGACGTCACGCTTGACCCCGAAAGGGGGCGGCTCATGCGGCGCGGCATGGATGTCGACATCGGCGCCAAGCCGCTGGCCATGCTCACCTATCTCGTCCAGAACGAGGGCCGCGTGGTCTCCAAGGACGAGCTTATGCAAGCGGTCTGGCCAGGTGTCATCGTTACCGAGGATTCGCTGACCCAGGCGATCAGCCAGATCCGCAAGGCGATCGGCGCCGACGGATTGATCCGCACGCTGTTCCGGCGCGGCTATCTGTTCGAGAACAAGCAATCGGCCGCCAACGCCATGCCGGAGAAGGCCTTCGTGCGGACGCTTCCCCTGGCGGTGGCCCCGTTCCGTCTGATCGGCCCCGGCAGCGATGCGGCCTGGTTTGCCGAGGCCTTCTCCACCGAGGTCGCCTCCAGGCTGGCCCGCTACCACGACCTGGAGGTCACCTGGTTGCCGGAGAAGGCAGTCCCCTCGCCTCTGCGCGCAACACTCGGATTCGACCTCAACGGCATGGTGCAGTCGGTCGACGGCATGATGAAGGTCACCGCCGTGTTGACCGAAATGTCGAGCGGCCGGATCGTCTGGTCAGCCAGCTGGGACGGGGCGATCGCCAATGCGCTCGAAATCCAGTCGGAAATCGCCGAGGGCATCGTCAACGCGCTTGCCGGCCACGGCGTGCTGCTGAACGTCGCCGCCGAGCACCTGCATCGACGGGCGGCGGCCGATCGCGATGCCTTCGAACTCTATCTGCGCGGGCGATATCACACCAATCGCTTCAACCGGGAAGATGCCGAAAAGGCGCTGCACTGTTTCCAGCGGGCAACCGAGATAGACCCCTTGTTTTCCCGCGCCTGGCTCGGTCTTGCCTGGTCGCACGATGAACTCGCCTCCTTCGGCGTCGACATGACCGAGAACGACGCTGCGGCGCTCAATTCCGCCAGGCGCGCCGTTGAACTCGATCCGTTCGACGCGGAAGCGCTGGTGGCGCTCGGCGAGATGCTCGGCAACATGGGACAGATGGAAGCGGCGGAGGCGGCGTTGGATCGGGCGCTCGGTCTCGGTCCTTCGAACGCCGACGTGCTGGCGATGTTCTCCGGCTGGGCGCCGGTCTTCGGGCGCATCGAGGAGGGTATCGCTGCGGCTGAAAAGGCCCGGCGGCTCAATCCGAGCTGGCCGATCTGGTACGACAGTTCATTCCGCCGCGCCTCCTTCCATGCCGGCCGATATGAGGAAGCTTTGTCCTTCGTTTTGCGCCGGCAACCGAACACCCGCTCGATGGACGACCTGGTGACGGCTGCCTGCTGCGCCGTTGCCGTCGGCCGGCCGGAAGAAGCCGCGGGCTGGCGCGACCAGGCGATGCTGATCGGCTACAAGTCCGCCAGCCAATATCTCGATCATGCCGGGGTGAAGCGGCCGGAGCAGCGCGCCCACATACTCGATCTGCTGAAGTCGGCCCGGTTCCCGGTCCTTCCCGGAGAGGCTTAAAGCGCTGCAAAAGCGCTTCGCGCTTTGCCTGGGAAAAGCGCTGCACACTTTTTGCGCGACATACTTTGGCGCGGCCCCACGCCGTCGCACTGGCAAACGTTGTTTTCAGCGAAAATTCAGCTCTTCGTCAGCCGCCCGTCGGTACATGTCCAGCCCGTGATGCCAGCATGCACCGTCAACCGAGGGGAACATGCAAATGACCAGCTTCGCCAGATCGAACACCCAGTCCGCCATCTTCGCCGCGATCGCGCATCCGCTTGCGCTTGCGCTTCACAGCCTTTCCAACTGGCGTGAAAACAGGGCATCCCGCCATGATGCGATGCCGGATCTCGATCGGCTGGATGATGAGCATCTGGACGATGTCGGCCTCGTCAGACGGAGCCAGCCCGCCGGCTGGACGCCGGTCGCACGCGGCCTTGACCCCACTTCGATCGTTCGGACGACATATGAGGCGAAACCACGCCCGCGAGGCTGAGAGCGCTGCAAATGCAGAGGGGTTCGGCTGCTCAAGCCCTGCCCACCTTACAAATCCGTAAGTTGTCGCTCAGCCGTAGGCTCCGCTAGATTGCCTCCACACCTGTGGGAATGATCGGGCTGATGCGGATCCTGCTTATCGAGGACGATCGGAAGACGTCCGATTATATCGCCAAGGGCCTTTCCGAGGCAGGCCATGTCTGCGACGTCTTCGGTGACGGCCGCGATGGGCTGTTTCAGGCGCAGCGCGAAGCCTATGACGTCATTGTCGTCGATCGCATGCTGCCGGGGCTGGATGGGCTGGCGATTATCCGCTCGCTGCGGGCCGCCAAGGTCGGCACATCGGCGCTGTTCCTGACCTCGATCGGCGGCGTCGATGACCGGGTCGAGGGGTTGGAGGCGGGCGGCGACGATTATCTCACCAAGCCTTTTGCCTTCTCCGAGCTTCTGGCCCGGGTCAACGCGCTCGGCCGCCGGCCGCCGGTGCAGGAGCAGAAGACGGTGCTGAAGGTTGCCGATCTCGAGCTCGACCTGATCCGCCGCGAAGCCCGCCGCGCCGGTCAGGCGATCGAATTGCAGCCGCGCGAATTCACCCTGCTCGAAGTGCTGATGCGCGGCGAAGGCCGGGTCATCACCAAGACGATGCTGTTGGAGCGGGTCTGGGACTTCCACTTCGATCCGAAGACCAGCGTCGTCGAGACCCATATCAGCCGACTGAGAGCGAAGGTCGACAAGCCATTCCAGGTCCAGCTCCTGCATACGGTCCGCAACACCGGATACAGCCTGCATGCGCCTCGCTAGCCTACGCAGGAGCACGCCGTTCCGGCTTGCCGTCACCTTCGGCGTGCTCTTCGTCGTCGCCTTCATCCTGAGCGGCGCGATCATCTATCACATGCTGCGCCTGGGCCTTGCGCGTGATCTCGAACAGTCGCTGGGCGAAATGAATTCGCTGGTTGTCTCGACCTACGAGCCCAACGATACCGAGGATCTGATCAATACGCTGAACAATTATGCGAGCTTCCAGTCGACCTCCGACGGGCTCTACTCGCTGACCGACCATGCCGGCAAGAAACTCGCCGGCAATTTTGCAGCACCCCGCATCCCCAACGGCGTCTACACCGTCACCTCTAGGGATGTCGGGTTGAAGGGGCATGAGCGCTACCGGATGCAGGTCTCGACCATCGGTCCCTACAGCCTGGTGGTGGCGGAAAACTTCAACGATGTCGACGAGATGCTGCGGATCGTGCTGGTCAGCTTCGAATGGGCCGCTGCGATCGTCGTGGCGACAGCGATCGGCGGCGGCGTCTTTCTCGCCTTCCGGGCCCAGGCGCGGCTGGACGGGGTCGCCCATACCATGAACGATGTCTCCCACGGCGCACTCGACGCCCGCATTCCGATCACCGGCAACGGCGACGACCTCGATACGGTGGCGATCCAGATCAACGCGGCGCTGGAGCGGCTGCAAAGACTGGTCGAGAGCATGCGGCAGGTGAGCGCCGATATCGCCCACGATCTGAAGACGCCGCTCAACAGGCTGCGCCTGACGCTGGATGCGGCGGTGGCTGGAAACGACCAGCAGGCGGACGTTTCGGCTCTGCTTGACGAAGCGAGACACGAGAGCGACCGGATCAACGCCACCTTCGAGGCGCTGCTGCGCATTTCCCAGATCGAGGCCGGCGCCCGCAAGGAGCGTTTCCAGGCGACCGATATCGACACCGTGCTTGCCGTCATTTCCGAGGTCTATGCCGATGTCGCCGAAGACGCCCTGATGGCGTTGACGATCGCGGAGCGCTGTCCCGCGCTCGTCTGGGGCGACCGCGATCTCCTGACGCAGATGATCGCCAACCTGGTGGAGAACGCGATCAACCACTGCCCTGATGGAACCGGCATCACGGTCTCGCTCCGCTGCCAGGGCGGCCGCGCTATTGTCTCGGTCGGCGATAGCGGCCCCGGCATTCCCGCCGACGAAAGGGACAAGGTCTTCCGGCGTCTCTACCGGCTCGACAAGAGCCGCACGACGCCGGGAAGCGGCCTCGGGCTCAGTCTCGTCAAGGCAATCGCCGACCTGCATTCGGCTGACATCACCATGGCGGACAATCATCCCGGCCTCATCGTTTCGGTCGGTTTCCCGCTGATCTCGGCCGAGAAGCCCTAGCCGCTCACCCCGGGGGAGCGGGCCCTAGCCGCTCACCCTCCAAGCCGCGAGACGGCGGAAGCGGCGAACGAACCGGCGCACCTCAGCCGCCGCGCGATACGGCAGCACGCTCCACGGCCGGCGGCGGCCCAGCCGGTAGGTCGAAAGCCCTGCCTGGATCTGGGAGCAGGGATCGGCCCTTTGGCTGACCGGCAGCGGATCGACGAAGCAGGCGCTCAGCCCATCATCGAACTCCAGATCGAAGGCGAGATCATAGGGCAGGCGCATGGGGACAAGCACATCGGCAATCCAGCCCGCCGCCTTGCGGTTGATCAGATAGGCGCCGGACCCCTTCTCGCGGGTGAGCGCGATGGCGAGCGAGCGTGACGCGGTCAGCGGCTCCACCTTGTGCTTTTTCCCGGAATTGACGGTCGACAGGCGCAGGATGTCCCAGCGCGCCTGATGCTCAAGCGCGGCCTCGAGCAGCTCGGCCAGATCGTCATCGAAATCGAGATCGTCTTCCAGAATGAGCGCGAACTCGGCATGGCTTCCGAGGAAGCGCTTGGCGCATTCGACATGGCTGAGATAGCAGCCGATCTCGAAAGGGTTCGGCCGGCGGCCATGCCGGCTCAGATAGGCGGCTTCGTCAAAATCCGGATGCGGCAGGCTGAGCGTTGCGCCATCGATTGCCGCCACCCGCTCGAAGGCCAGGCCGATGCCCACCAGCAGGCGCTCCATCCGAAATCGCCGCAACGGCGCCCGGTCGAGATTGATCAGATAGGTGTCGACCCGCAGGCTGACCGGATGGATCGCCGGCATCAGGGCGGCAGGTGTGGCGCGCATATTCATGAAATTGGCCTTCGACTTGGCAACGACTGCGCCAAGCCTGCGCCGGAAAACTCACGGGCACTTCGCCGGGGTTATACATTTTCGTAAGGTGCGGGTCTGCACCCCGGACGAGACATCCGGCGGCGGTCCCCAGCCGGCAGACCTTGCTCGCGGCGGCTATTATCCGCCGAGCAAACTAAACGGGCGCTGCGACGGAGCCGGGCAGTTCGCCGAACCTGTTGGGATTTTTCGAGCCAGGAGTGAGGATGATTGCAAGATGGACGGCCAGCAGAACGATACCCATGAGAATTGTCGCGGTCAGGGAGCCGGCTGCCTCGTAATGGCTGTAGACCAAGTGAAGCACAAGGACTGAAAGGGTCCACCAGCCGCTCTGATCGAAGTCATGCAGTCGCCTCGCCATCAGGCAAAAGCTGGCGATGATAGCCAGCACATAGGTTAGAGCGATTAAGCCCTGAACAATTGAAAACGCTTCTCGAGTGCCGGCCAGCGTCAGTAGGCGCGTGAGTACGAATACCGCGGCCGCGGCGATAATGATGACTGCGAGGGTAAACAGGAAATAGCGAAGACGACCAAGCCTACCCCGTAACGAGAATGTTTTGAGCACAGTACCCCCTTGCAACTGATCGAGAAAAACACTCTCGCGCTCATAGTTAGACGGTTGCATTGAAGCAGCGTCAAACGGCAATTGAAAGACTTGCACAGGCTTTGTTTTGGCGAGGAACGGCTCTTCCGCATCCGGCGGTCCCCAGCCGGCAGACTTGCTCGGCGGCCAGAACACGGTTGGTTGCCGCGATTCGATCGCCGATCCTGAATCGGATTTGCAGCCCTTGGAAATCCCTCCGATTCAAGACAAAATCGCTCTTCTCTAGCTATGGGGGAGACTCTGATGGAAAACCATGAGCGGTTTTTGCGCGAGGCGATTGCGCTCTCGAAATCCGCGATGGACCGAGGCGACGAACCATTCGGCTCGGTGCTGGTGAAGGACGGCGAGGTCATCCTGCGCGCCGAAAACAGCGTCCTCACCGGCCACGACATGACCAATCACGCCGAGATGAACCTGATTAAATCTGCGGCGAAGCACTACGACACCGGCTTTCTCGCCGACTGCACTCTCTACACCAGCACGGAGCCGTGCGCGATGTGCTCCGGGGCGATCTACTGGTCGGGCATCGGACGCATGGTGTTTGCCTGCTCCGAAGCCCGGCTTGGCGAGATCGCCGGCATCGGGTTGAACGTGCCGAGCCGTGCGGTGCTGCAAACCGGCGCTCGCACCGTCACTGTGGTTGGCCCGACGAACCTCGAAGACGAAGCCGCCGAAGTGCATCAGCAATTCTGGCCGAAGCATCTGGGCAAGGCTTAACCTCAGCCGGAAGTTTGGCGAAACCACGCCTCCAACCTCAGTCATTCCAGGACTCAAGCCTGGGATCCATGCCCGCCGCTGAGAGGGTCGTGTCCCGGCCGCCCCCCTCTGCCCTGCCGGGCATCTCCCCCACAGGTGGGGAGATTGGCTGGGAGCGCTGGCTTCCCCAAACAATTGGCGTCGCAGCCCGACGAAACGGTAGCTGGATGCGAAGGTTTAGCCACTTGTGTTCTCCCCACCTGTGGGGGAGATGATGCCCGGCAGGGCAGAGGGGGCTACCACGGGACACCGGCAGAGGCGACATTTGAGCCTCCGCTTGGATGCGGCAGGCTCAGCCCTGCCCCATCGACCGCCGCCACGCGCTCGAAGGCAAGGCCGAAACCTGCCAGCAGGCCCTCCATTCGAAACCGGCGCAATGGCGCGCGGTCGAGATTGATCAGGTAGGTATTCATCCGCAGGCTGATCGGATGAAGGGGCGGCAGGTGCGGTGCACATGTACATGAGAGAGCTGACCTCGACTTGGCAATGATGGCGCCAAGCTGCGCTCCAAACCTCACGGGAACCTCGCCCGGACTATACATTTTCGTAAAGTGCGAGGGTCGAACGGCCGGGGCTGCATTCTTACGGATTGGTATGATCCCGGCAAAGTGCGCGTAAGAATGCCGCGCTACCAGCGTCGTGCGGCATGCAGTGGACGCCTCCCTTCCCGCGATCGAAACGACAACCAGCGAGCCTTCGATGACGACAGCGACCCACTGCATGCCGCCCCGGATGATCCTTGGCTGAGCAACCGGCTCAGCGCCCACCACTCTTAAACCCCGACGGAGACCAACGATGAAGCCACGTGCCAGACTGCTGTCCCTTTTCGCCGGAGCTGCCATTCTCGCCTGCTCGGCCGGAGCAAGCTTTGCGGCCGCCACCGTGATCAATGTTACGGAAGATGGAGAAGGCGGCGGTGCGATGTCGCTGAAGCTCGACCCGCCGACGGTGAAAGCCGGCCCCGCGACCTTCGCAGTCCACAACGATGCGATGACCGAGCAGCATGAAATGGTCGTCGTTCGCCTGAAATCTCCGGACCTGCCCATCCCGGTCAACGCCACCAAGAATCGCATCGATGAATCGAAGCTGAAAAGCCTGGGCGAGGTTTCCGATCTGAAACCAGGCGCCAGCGGCAAGCTGAACGCCAGGCTGACGCCGGGCACCTATCTGCTCTTCTGCAACATGGAGGGCCACTACGAAGCCGGGATGCAAGCCAGGCTGACGGTTACGCCGTAGGGCGTGCGAAGGGCTTGCCTTTTGCAGAACCTTGGCTGGGCCTTGTTGCCTACGCTGCGACGAACAGCTCGCGCCAGCGAGACCGACACCGCAGAACTAGGCCGATGTCCAGCCATTCCTCGCTGAGGCGCGCTTGTCGATGGTAGGCGCCGATCCATGGCTGCGGCTGATGGCTCGATCCTCGGGCAAGACAGCGGCTGTCCGTATTGCGCCTGAAGTGGCCGTTACAAGGTGATTTTTGTCGGAGTCGCGCTCTCTATAACCGGAGGGTCTGTCCGACCGCATCGCGTGCCCTACCGTTTCGATGGCTTACTCATGCGAATGGCGATGGTGCAGGTCGGGGTAATGGGCGTGCCTGTGACTTAACGGCTCGTGTCGATGCCAGTGAGAATGAGGCTCCGTGAATGGCCCGTCATGGACGTGTTGGTGATGTGCGTCGTGGACATGCGAGTGGTCGTGTTCCAGCGCCTCGTGCAAGTGTTCGTGGTCGTGACGCTCGGCCAGATGCAACCATAGGCCAATGCCCATCAGGTTGCCCGCCGCAACAAGCTGCAGTGTAACGGATTCGCCAAAAATGAGGACCGCAAGAACTGCGCCAATGAACGGAGCCAACGAGAAGTAGGCTCCTGTCCTGGCTGCCCCAAGATGGCGGAGTCCGAGCATGAACATCACCAGGCTGACTCCTACGCCAAGGAAGCCGACCAATGAACCAGCCCAAACGAGAGTAGCATTTGGCAATGACGCGCCAAACATTATCGCCAACACAAGGTTGGTCGTACCGGCGACGAGCCCCTTGATCATCGCGATTTGAACTGGGTCGGACGAAGACAACTTGCGGGTAAGGTTGTTGTCGATACCCCATGACAGGCACGCAGTTGCAATCAGCAGACCACCGATATCGAGGTGAAGCGTCTCACCGTTCCATGACAGCACAGCCGCCCCAGCGAGGATAGCCATAGCGCCAAGCAATAGCCGCCGATCAACGTTCTCGCGAAATACAAGCCAAGCAATGCCCATGGTCGCCAGTCCTTCAAGATTGAGAAGCAGCGATCCCGAAGATGCCGAGGTCCGAGAAAGACCCAGCATCAACAAAAGCGGACCGAGTACGCCACCAAACAAGACGACCAGGACCAACCAGGGAATATCTCCCTTTTGAAGCGGAGCCTCCACGTTCGGCAGCCCGATCAGGCGACGCCCCCAACTGACGGCGGCGAGCCCAAGCCCGGCTCCAAGATATAGAACGCCTGCCAGCAACCAAGGATCGATTGACCCCAAAAGCAGCTTGGAGAGCGGCGCTGACGCCCCGAAGAGAATGGCCGAGCCAAGAGCGAGCGGGACGCCGGGCCAAAGGTGTTGATGCTTGTAGATCATCCCCATGAACTATCACAGGATATGAACCGGCAGCCACCACCTTCTTATCTGCGTTAAGGCGGAACCGGCTTCTATCTCACGTAATTCCAAGGCCGCAACTCATCGATCCGGCTTTGCTTGTGGCCGTTGACGATAGCGGCAAGTGTGCTGGCCAGACAGGCCAGCTGGTCGACAGCACGTGGGCGACCATGGCTTCCTCGTTGATCAGAGTCGAAGGTGACGTGTTGGAACTCCATCTGTGTCTTCTCAAACCAGCATCGACTGCTGGGCGGAGATACCCGCCGTCGCGCCCTGCGATATTGCCGTGGTGACCGAGGCCATGGCTGGGTTTGCAAGATCGCCGGCAGCGTAGATGCCGGGCGTGCTGGTTTCGCGGCGCTCGTCTACCTTGAGGGCGATGCCGAAGGGCGTATTGACCGTGGCGAGGCCCAGTGAGTCATGCAGGCTTGCGGACGGCTTGTTGCGCGGATGTGCGAACAGGATGTCGACTGCGGCATTGCGGCCGCTCTCGAGATTAACGGTGGTGATATGGCCCCGGTGATGGGCGATTTCGGCGATGCGGCCATCAACGACAGGTATGTTGCGGCGCGCCAGATCGGCCCGGATATCGGGTGAAATGTCGTGACCATCGGCGAAGACCGTCAACGTTTCGGTCCAGTCGTGGTACAGCCTGACATAATTGTGCGACGGCGGGCCGGACCAGACGAGGCCCCAATGCTGGTCGGCGACTTCAAAGCCATCGCAATAGGGGCAGGGCACGATGGATGTGCCCCAGCTTTCGGCAAAGCCCGGAACATCGGGCATCTGGTCGGCAACGCCGTAACTCAGGATCAGGCGGCGGGCCCCAAGGCGCTCGCCATCGCCAGTGAGGACGGAGAAGTCGTCGATGGTGCCGGAGATGCTGTCGGCCCGGGCATTGACCAGCCTGATCGTGGGATAACGCGCGAGTTGCTGCCGCGCCTCGGCCAGGATGTCCAGCGGTGGCTTGTGATCGTGGCCGAGCAGGCCATGCGAGTGGCCGGCGAAGCGATTGCGCGGCAGGCCGGTATCGAGAACGGTGACCTTGCGGCGAGCACGGCCGAGCTGAAGGGCGGCGGCGAGGCCGGCAAAGCTGCCGCCGATGATGATGACGTCATCCATGGTGATGGGCTCCGTGTTGCGGATGGTGGGGGTTGGGGTGGGCGTGGCGCGAAATAGCGGCCAGCGATAAGCGCTCGAGACGGGCAGCGAGCAGGGCTCCGGCATCGCCGAGACAGTCGCCCATCACTGTGTTGACCGGGCGGACGATGCCGCATTCGATATTGCCGGGCGCCCTCGGGAAACTTGATTTGGGGGACAGGGTAAAATCCAATCTCTGGCTTGCACATTTCCGATACTGCGTGGTATCTTAATGCAGGAATTAAGATACTGTCAAGGATCGTAATTGTCGTGACCGAAAAAAACAGCCAGGCCCGGCGCGGCCGGCCCGCCAATGAGGCGCTTGGCCAAACGATAGCCGACGCCGCGTGCGAACTCTTTGTGGAATTGGGCTTTCAAGCGACGACATTGGAAAAGGTCGCCCAACGGGCGAAGATATCCAAGCTCAGCATCTATCGGCACTTCGAGAACAAGGAGGCGCTGTTCAGTGCGGCCATTGCGGCCCACTGCCATCAGTTTGCACCACAGGCCCTTTTTGAAGGCATCGACGGTTCGGCCCAAGAGCAGCTCATGGCGGTGGGATCATCCCTGCTTCGCACGCTGTTGAGCCCGGAGGTGCGCAGTGTCGAAGCCATGATCATGGCCGACAAGACGAATCAAAAGTCGTTAAGCAAGCTCCATTACGAAGCCGGCCCCGCCTATGTCATCGCCCAAATCGAGGCCCTGCTGCGTCAGTTGCACACGAAGGCGGTTTTGAACGTGCCCAATCCTCTCCAGTCCGCCCGCTTGTTTGCCGCGCTTATCAAAGGATCCGATCTCCTGATTATCGCACGCTTCGATGAGGCGAGAGCAGAGGACGATAACGAAATCGAATCCTATTGCCGGTCGGCCGTCGCCATGTTCATCGCCGCGCACGGTGGCAACAATCACGCGGGCGGATAGCTTGATTAAGAACGGATCAGAACAAGGATATGGCATGACAGAGGAAAATGTTTATCAGGTCGCCGACTGGAAAGGCCAAAGCGGGGAGCGCTGGGTCGCTTACCAGGTCCGGCTCGATGCCATGATGGCGGTGTTCGGTCAGGCCGCGATCGAAGCCGCCGCGCCCGCTACAGGCGAACGCGTGCTGGACGTCGGCTGCGGCGCGGGAGCGTCCAGTCTAGATCTTGCCGCCCGCGTCGGCGCTGGGGGCCATGTGCTAGGCGTGGACATATCCGAACCGCTGATCGGCAGAGCGCGCGTGCGCGCGCCGCAGGATACGCCGGCCCTGTTCCAGGTGGCCGACGCCAGCAGCGCCGATCTGCCCGAGGGCGCGTTCGACATCCTGTTCTCGCGCTTCGGAGTGATGTTCTTTGACGATCCGACCGTGGCGTTCGCTCATATGCGCCGTGCGCTCAAGCCGGGCGCGCGGGTCGCTTTCGTCTGCTGGCGCTCCATGGCCGAGAACGATTGGGTTCGCTTGCCGGTAGGCGCCATGAAGGGCATCCTCCCGCCGACGGCGCCGCCCGATCCCGAAGCGCCCGGCCCGTTCTCGTTTGGCGACCAGGGGCGGGTGACGCGCATTCTAACGGCGGCTGGCTTCACCGATGTCGCTATCGCGCCCTTCGATGCCTCTATCCCATTCGGCAAGGGGGAGACGCGGGATGCGGCGCTCGACGACGCGGTGAAGATGACACTCGAAGTCGGCCCGCTGGCGCGCGCTCTCGCTGATCAACCCGACGATATCCGCGCCCGCGCCTCGGCTGCGGTTCGTGCCGCCTTCGCGGGCTGCCCCGGTGAGCGGTCGGTGATGATCAACGGCGCGGCGTGGATCGTCACCGCGCGCAATCCGGCAAGCTGACAGGGATCAATACGCCAAACGAGAGGTTTGCGATGGGAGCAGCGATTTCATTACGGGCGGATTTTGACGCGGAAGGTGTTCGGCGTCTGGCCCGCAAGAGCAAGCACGCGGCGCAGGCGCGTCGTCTTTTGGCGCTTGCCTTGATCTATGGCGGAGGCTCGCGCTCGGATGCAGCGCGTCTTGGCAATGTCACCCTTGAGATCGTGCGTGACTGATCTCGGCCTTTTGCAGGTCGATCGAGCAAGCTTCTGACACAGAGGCGTCTTCGAACAGTCTTCGGAAAGGGAAAAATCTTGGCCGAGAATGACTATGATGCCTTCGCGGCGGCCTATGATGCCGATAACGAGACCAATGCCTGGAATGCCTATTACGAGCGGCCGGCTATTCTTGCCCTGGTTGGCGACGTCGCCGGTCTCTCCGTGCTCGATGCGGGATGCGGCGGTGGGGCGCATGCGGCAGCGCTGCTTGAGCGCGGGGCTGTCGTGACCGGGATCGACGCCAGTGCCGGCATGCTTGAGATCGCGCAACGTCGCCTGCAAGGGCGCGCGCGGCTGCTATCGGCGGATCTCAACGAAGCATTGCCGTTTACGGACAAAGCTTTCGATCTGATCCTCGCCTCGCTGGTCATGCATTATCTTCCCGACTGGTCGGGGCCCCTTTCGGAGTTCAACCGGCTGCTGCCCGAAGGCGGCCGCCTGGTTTTCTCCACCCACCATCCCTTCATGGATCACGCCTCGACCGGCCGCGACAATTATTTCGAGACCTACAGCTTCGATGAGACCTGGCAGCGCGGCGGAAAGGATATCGCCATGCGCTTCTGGCATCGGCCGCTGCACGCCATGTTCGAGGCGCTGAAGTCGGCCGGATTTCAGATCGACATCGTCAGCGAGCCCCAGCCCGATCCTGAAGCCCGCACGCTTTTTCCGCAGGCCTATCAGAGCCTGACGACCAAGCCGCGGTTCCTGTTCTTTTCGGCTGTGAAAGCATGAGCACGTGGATGAGAAGAGCTTGCTGTTACGGCCGGGACCGCAGTCTTGCGGCTTAGCCACGAAAGTGGGCAGCCCCTGCGAGCTGCCCTTCGAAATGCAGGACTGCCTATTGCGCTTGCTTCCTCATGGCTTCGGCAATCTGCGCCTTGACGGCACTTAACCCGAAGCTCGCACCAGCCTGCATGGGTGGGAATTCGACGGCGGATTTCGCCAATTGTTCTACCCGCTGCTGTACAAGCACGAAGCGCCAGAACTCGAATTTATACCATTCGAAATATTCGAGGGAGCCGGTGTTCCCCTTGTAAAACGCTGTCCGCTCGAACGGGTCCAGACGTAGATTGACGATGGTTGGCGCACCCAATGTCACTGTGTCACCGAGCCAGCCGCCAGGCTGTTCCTTGAAGGTATATTTGTAGTCTTCGACGCGGGCAGCGCCGAGAGCACTTTCGGCGAAATACCAGATTTCGTGGCGGTTCGACGGACCCGACCCGGTGATCATGCTCGTTTGGTCATAACCGTCGAGGTACACTTTGTACTTCTGCCCGTTCATTTCCTTTCCGGCCTTAAGTTCCACGGCAATATTGGCATTGCCTGCGGCCGCGGTGAAAGTCGGGAACCAGTCGAGGCCCGAAATCAAGCCGTTGCCGATTGAGCCGGCCGGGACATGTCCAGGCCAGCGGATCATTGCCGGTGCGCGAAAGCCGCCCTCAAAGGTCGTGCCCTTCCCGCCATAGAACGGCGTCTGCCCGCCATCAGGCCAGGTAAAGTTCTCGGTTCCGTTGTCGGTGGTGAACATGACGATGGTGTTGTCGTCTACGCCCATATCCTTGAGCTTTTGCATCGTAGCGCCCACGATGTCATCAAGTTGCGCCATGCCAGCCTCGTGAATGGTCCATCCATTCTCCGAGTTGCGCATATTTTCATACTTCTCCGAGAGATGCGTTACGATGTGCATGCGGGTCGGGTTGAGCCACAGGAAGAACGGCTTTCCCTCCGCCTTGGCCTTTTCGATGAACCTGAAAGAGAGGGACTGGATTTCGTCGTCAACGGTCTTCATGCGCTCAGGATAGAGCGTGCCGGCATCCTCGATCCGTTGTTTCCCCACCTTGCCCCAGCGCGGCATTTCTGTCGGATCATCCACCTCTGTCGCCCAGGAATGGACCATGTTGCGTGGCCCGACGACGTTCAGTTGGTCCTGCGGATAACCAGGGTGCGCAGGGTCTTCCATCGCATCGAGGTGGTAGAGATAACCGAAGAACTCATCGAAACCGTGAACGGTCGGCAGGAACTCGTTCAGGTCACCGAGATGGTTCTTGCCGAATTGCCCAGTGGCATAGCCCATCGACTTGAGCACGGTCGCGAGCGTGGGGGCAGCCGCCGGCAGACCGATCGGAGAACCCGCCTGGCCCACCGTGGTCATGCCCGTGCGGACCGGCAACTCGCCGGTGATGAAGTTCGCACGGCCTGCCGTGCAACTCGCCTCGGCGTAGTAGTCGGTAAAGAGCATGCCATCGGCCGCAAGCTTGTCGAGATTTGGCGTGCGGCCCGCCATCATACCGCGATTGTAGGCCCCGATATTCCAGATGCCAACGTCGTCGCCCATGATGACGACGATGTTTGGTTTCGGCGTTTGGTTCTGAGCGATTGCCGGTGCACTTAACGTGACAGCAAATGCCGAAGCCAGTAATCCGAAACAGAGGTTTTTTGTATAGCTCATAATGACTCCTCCTCCTGAGTTTTGCGCGCCCGTTAAGGCACCGGTTTGAACGGTGCTAAGGTGCGTGCAATGCGGTAGGCTGAAAGTTGTTCGTGGCTATGTATTATGCGCCGAAGGGGCGATCATGCCTGCTAGTGCAGATGGGATCAGCGTCAAGGACGGCTGTGTTTGCCGGCATCGGCAGATTGTCTTGCAAAGAGCTGCGGTAGACAGAGTTCGATCCCGCTTTGAATATCGCACAACTTTAGCTCAGCGACTAGGCGAGATTCTCAGCCTATGCGAGACAGCCCAGCGGGAATAGGACGTCTGCTTCTGGCCCAATCCGACCGACCCGGCTGCCGCCTGTCGCCCCAAAGCTGCCAAGCGCAATTCAGCGGAGATCGGGCTTCCGTCAATCGCGACATCCGGTCTTCCCAGGAAGATTGCAATGACAAAGGGGGCTTGTGTTATTCGGCAGTTCCCGCAATGGGTAAGGCAACACATCAGGCGACAGGTGCCGCCCCCGTCATTTCGTCTCCTCCCAATGCCTTTGCCAGAGGTCGAGCCTCGGCTTCAGCGGATCGGCTCCGACCATTGCGCCGTGATTGCTGAAGTCGATGACCCTGTCGACGGCCGGGTTGTGCTGGGGCCATTTTGGCCGTGAGCCGCCATTGGGGTCACCGCTCCTTGCAAATTCGAGCCAGTATTCGCTTGCCAATGTGGCCATGGCCCAGTCGGCAGGTGTCACCTTGTCTTTCACCAGTGCGTTTGGAATGGCGAGCGTATACGGAATTTCGAAGCCGTGCAGAGTGCCTTTCCACATCGGATCGTTGCGCAAGGCCTCGGCGACATAGGAGAAACGATACCACCATGTCGGCTGGCCGGTGCGGGCTATCTCGTCAGCGAGGTGGCGGGATGGTTCGACAAGCGTCTTGTCGGCCAGAACCTGCTGCTTCAGCTCATCGAGGGTCTGTTGGCCGCTGGGATCGTAGAGTCTGCGGGCTTCGGCGGCATGCTTCCCGAAGAGCGCGAAGAGATCGTCTTTCGTCGCGGCCTCACCGATGCCGAGATCTCGATCATTTGCCCCGACGATGACCGGAACCGGCGCTTGACGGCCCGCCGCAAAAGCCGCTTCCGGCGTTTCGAGCAAAAACCGTCCGTCAATGATCGCGCCTGAGATGCCGATGACAGGCTTGCCTGTCGACATTCCCACAAGCACCTCTTGTGCCGATGCACCTTCGGTCAGCTTTTCCGCAGGCAGCGCCCGAAGGCCGCGAGAGCCTCGGCATCGCTGCCATTGATTCCCAGAGAAGCCGCATAGTCCAACGCGATTTTCTCTGCTTCTTCCAAAGGTGACAAGGGCGTGCTCTGCGCACGCGCGGTCGGCAGACCCGGTGACTGTAGAATGGCGCCCCGGAACAGCCCGCGTGACAGTGGCGATATCATGTGCGCCATCACCGAGCCGCCACCGGCCGACTCTCCGAAGATCGTCACTTTCTTCGGATCGCCGCCGAAGGCTTCGATATTCTGCTGGACCCATTTCAGGGCGGCAAGCTGGTCCATGTAACCATAGTTGCCGACGGGCTCGTCAGGGGATTCCTTCATCAGCGCCGGATGGGCAAAATAACCCAGTCGGCCCATGCGGTAATTCATGCTGACGAACACAACTTTCCGGGCGGCCAGCTGGCCACCAGGATATTGGGGGGTGTTTCCATGGGCAAGAGCGCCGCCGTAAATCCAGACCATCACCGGCAGCGGTGTGCGGGGACGCTTGACGGGTGTCCAGACATTGAGGGTCAGACAATCCTCTGACTTCGGCAGGTCGTCGCTCTGCATGCAGGACGGACCGAAATTGCGGGCATCCCTAATACCGCTCCATGTCTCCGCTGGCCGCGGATTGCGCCATCGCAGATCACCAACCGGCGGCGCCGCATAGGGTATGCCCTTGAAGCTGACGACCGTGCCCGACCTCTCACCCTTCAGCATTCCGCCGTCGATCGTCACGGTGTCGTCGGCCGCCCCTGATCGCGGCGCGAACGCCATCTGACAGAATGCGATGGCCAAAAAGAGCAGAAACGTGCGACGGCCGTCTACAAACACTGCACTCTCCAGCGCCAAGTTGAGTGCGATCAAAATACTCCCACAGAACGGCAACGGAAAGGGTTCATCAGGCATCGCTAAAGTGCGCTATTGCTCCACGGCGGGTTTCGGCTCGATCGGCGGGGAGTTTAGCGAAAACACACGCCCACCCTCGGTCATCCCAGGCCCTGAGCCTACACGCACCGACACGCCTTCCCCGAACGACCAGGGAAATATGCCAGGGGCTTCCCGCCGCTGGTCTTGATCGTTCGCCCAGGCCAGGATCGTTACGAGTTCTCCGACGAGCAGTGCGCTGATTTCACCGCGCTTGGCGCCAACCCAGTCGGCTCGAGCATGGTTCGGTCCCCTGTGAGATAGGGCAGTACCTAAATCGTATTCGGGATGTCGGCGTCAGCGTCGCTCGAGCGTCCTTGGGAACATCGAGACTGTCCGCCCGCGCTCTCGGCTTGCCTGAACGAGCTTTTGCATCAATAGCCCACCCGCAGAGAGAATTCCCACCGCCCAGTTTGGAAAAGACCAAAGGAGATAAAAGTGTCTGCATCAGTGCTCTTCATGTCCATGTCACTGGACGGGTATATCGCGGGGCCCAACGATGAAGTGGGCAATCCCGGCGGCGACGACTTTATGCGGTTGCACGAGTGGTACGGGGATTTTTCCCGACCGACCGGACCGGTCGGAGAATTGTGGGACGAATGGAACGCGCCAGGTGCGATTCTGGCGGGTCGGCGAACCGTGGAGCAGGTCGATCACTGGGGCGGTGACAATCACGGTGTCCCGATCTTCGTACCCAGTCACAGGCCGCCCGGGCCATCCGTCGCGAATTATCCGTTGGTCAAATACGTGAGCGACGGGATCACGAGCGCAATGGCGCAGGCGAAGGCCGCCGCCGGGGACCGGGACGTGTTGATGCTTGGCGCGTATACGGCGCAACGGGCGCTGGAAGCTGGCGTGCTCGACGAACTGCAAATACACCAGGTTCCAGTCTTGTTCGGATGTGGCCGCCGAATGTTCGAAGTCTTACCATCGCGCGTCGAGTTGGAGATCGTTCGGGTGATCGATACACCCGAGGCCACGCACATCCGCTACCGCGTCCGCCGCTGAGCCCGCCGACCCAGCCGTCACTCGTTTGTGGTCGCCAGCATCAAGGCATGGAGGGACCTATGGACTATCGGCTCCCATCAAGCGGCTCGACATGCCCGCCGGCGACCTGCCGGGCGTCAGTCGCGCGATATGGACAGCCCCGTGAGAAGCGGAGCGTAGGCGGCGAGCCTGCCGGATACGAACTCCGTGAAGAGCCGCACGCGCTTCGTCTTGCGTGTCTCCCCCTGCGTGAGAAGCCAGAGCGTTCCGTACATGTGCAGGTCGGTGCCCGGCACCCTCACCAGCTGGGGATCGGCATCTCCGACGAAGCACGGCAGTGTCGTGATCCCGAGCCCCTGCCGTACTGCAACGATCTGCGCCTCGCCGTCCGTGGTCCTGAACGGGACCCCCATGGTGCGAACTTCGCCGTCGCGGACCCAGTCCGGGATGCCATGAATGCTTATGACGATCCATCGGATGGGATCCGGCGCCCCCGCACGCCACGCTGCCAGCAGATCGCGGGACATGTAGATACCGCCGAATATATCCGGCCCCTTCAGGCCGTGAAGATTGAGCGGCAGGGTTTTGCGGTCGTAGACGACGCGGATCGCGACGTCAGCCTCTCGGTTGGTCAGATTCGCCAGCTCGCCGGACGACGCGATTTCCATCTCGATATCAGGATGCAGACGCGCAAAATCGGCGAAGTCCGGCATCAGCAGGTGTGTCGCAAGGGTCGGAGCCAACGTCACCCGCAGAAGCCCGCGCACGCTCTGGTCGCGACCGAAGACGCGCGTCTCCAGCTGGTGCGACGACGCTTCCATCTGCTCCGCGAGCTGGAGGACCTCCTCGCCCGCAGCCGTCAGGCGGTAGCCTGAAGGCAGCTTTTCGAACATCTGCGCCCCGAGGCGTTCCTCGAGCTGGGCGATGCGTCGCAGCACCGTCGCGTGGTTCACCCCGAGGCGCTTGGCGGCAGCCCGCACTGAGCCTCCGCGCGCGGCGGCAAGAAAGTAGCGAACGTCATCCCAGTCGATCATGGTGCATTCCCGCGCCGCGCGGCGCGGCTTCCGAAGCCCTTTCTAGCACACTGAGCCGCAATGTGCGCGAGTGTTGCGGCACTTGATCATCTGGATGGATCGTTTTTGCACCACCCATGTGCGTGATTGCGCACTCACCGCCCGACTTCGACGAACCCATATCGGAGTTCTCGGGAGACATCCCCGTACAGCCGAAAACATGTGACGGCGAAACGAAGGACGCATGACATGAACAGACTGAATGGAAAGACCGCCGTGATCACCGGCGGCGCTACCGGCATCGGCCGCGCCGCAGCCAAGCGCTTCATCGACGAGGGGGCCTTCGTCTTCATCTTCGGCCGCCGGCAGGAGGCGCTTGACGCCGCTGTGGCGGAGCTCGGGCCCAATGCGCGGGCGGTAAAGGGCTCGGTCTCGGATGAGGCCGACCTTGTTCGCCTGTACGACGCGGTGAAGGCAGAGCGCGGAGCGCTCGACATCGTCTTCGCCAATGCCGGGGCGGGAAGCCCGCTTCCGCTCGGCAAAATCACCGCCGAGCACATTGATGAGACCTTCGACACCAATGTGAAGGGCACGATCTTCACGGTCCAGAAGGCGCTGCCGCTGATGGGCTCAGGCGGTTCGATCATCCTGACGGGATCGAGCGCCGGCACCACGGGAGCCCCGGGATTCACTGCCTACAGCGCGAGCAAGGCCGCGGTACGCAATCTCGCGCGGACCTGGGCAGAGGACCTGAAGGGCACCGGCATCCGGGTCAACGTGCTGTCACCCGGGGCGACGGCGACCGAACTCGCGAAGGAGGCGCTGGGTGAGGAAGGCCAGAAGGCCTACGGCGCGATGACTCCACTCCAGCGTATGGCCGATCCCGCGGAGATCGGGGCGGTGGCCGCCTTTCTCGCGTCGTCGGACAGCAGCTTCATGACAGCCAGCGAAGTCGCCGTCGACGGCGGCCTGGCGCAACTCTGACCCGACGCGATCCCGCGTTCTAGGAACACAACGAAGGATAGAACATCATGAAAAAACTTGAAGGCAAAGTAGCAGTCATGACGGGCGGAAGCAGCGGCATCGGATTGGCCACTGCCAAGCGCTTCGTGGAGGAAGGTGCGCAGGTCGTGATTATCGGGCGACGCGAGAAAGCCTTACAAGAGGCCGCGGCCCTTATCGGGAAAAACGTGACGACAGTCGTGGGCGACGTCTCGCGCCTGGAAGATCTGGACCGGCTCTACGCCACCGTGAAGGAGAAACATGGTCACATCGACATTCTCTTCGCAAACGCGGGCGCAGGTACGGTCGCGCCGCTTGCGGCCGCGACTGAGGCCCATTTTGACCAGACCTTCGATGTGAATGTGAAGGGTCTGTTCTTTACGGTGCAGAAGGCCCTTCCCCTCTTCAAGGACGGTGGCTCGATTATCCTGAACTCTTCGGTCTCGAATGTGATGGGGCTGCCAGCGTTCAGCGCTTACGCAGCGAGCAAGGCGGCTGTTCGCAGCTTCTCGCGGTCTTGGACCCAAGAGCTGAAGGACCGCAATATCCGCGTCAACACGATGAGCCCCGGCGCGATCGAGACTCCCGCCTTGGCGACAACGACCGGCCTGACCGCTGAGCAAGCCGAGGAGGCGGTCGCCCAGTTTGCTGCACAGATCCCAATGGGACGCAGGGGCAAGCCAGAGGAAATCGCGGCTGCGCTCACGTTCCTCGCCTCCGATGAGAGCTCCTACATCACCGGTATAGATCTCGCCGTCGATGGTGGTTGGGCGCAGGTCTGACCCGGCGTCAACACAGGATCGGAGAAGCATTATGAGCTACTCAATTATAGGATTCGGCAATATCGGCCAGGCTATTGCTAGGGCCTTTGCCAGAAACAGCATCGAAGTTTCCGTTGCAACCACGCGCGACCCGGAAAGCTTCGCATCCGCCGCAGCCGCGATCGGGCCCACGATCATTCCCAAGAGATTGGCGGAAGCCGTCAAGGCGGACATCATCTTTTTGGCTGTCCGTTTCGAGGCGCACCCGGAGGTCGCGAAGACGCTTCCCACCTGGCAGGGGAAGACAATCGTCGATGTGACCAATGCCTACGGCGTGCCTCCGGAGGAACTGGAAGGACAGCCGTCTTCCAGGTACATCGCACAGGCGTTTTCCGGTGCGAAACTGGTCAAGGGCTTCAACCATTTGATCGCTGCCAGCCTTGACCAGGATCCCGCCGTAAAGGGTGGCAGGAGAGTCGTGTTCCTGGCGAGCGACGATGACGCTGCCGCAGCGGAGATTGGTGCGCTCGCGAAAAATCTCGGTTTCGCGCCGATCGAACTTGGCGGGCTTTCTGAAGGCGGACTGCTTGTGCAGGCGCGCGGAAATAGTTGGGGCCGGCTGATCTTCAAGGACCTGGTCAAGTTCGACTGACGAACACGATATCCCCATCAGCAGCGACACGATGCACCCGATCGGATCGAGCGCGATCCGATCGGCAGAAAATGGAGAAGATGCCATGAGCATCGAGAAGAACATCAAGACCGTGAAGGACTTCTTCGCCGCGATCGGCCACGGCGACAGGGAGGCTCTGCTGGCGCTGGTCGCCGAAGAGATCGAGTGGATCATTCCGGGCAAGGACTGGCCGCTGGCCGGAACGCACCGCGGGCACGCGGGACTGGCAGATTTGCTCGAGACGGCATCCAAGTCGATAGAAACGTCCACGGAACCCCGGGAGTTCGTAGCGCAAGGAGACCGGGTCCTGGTCGTCGGCTTCGCGAAGGGAACGATCAAGGCCACGAACAAGCCGTTCGAGGACGACTGGGTCTTCGCCATCACGGTCCGGGACGGCAGACTGACCAACATCCGGGAATACGTCGACACGCAAGCACTGGCGCGCGCCGCGCAGATGGACGCGTCAGGGCTGGCGTAGCGCTGGCCGACGGCGGCCCTCTGCCCGGCGTCGAAGGTGAATGAGCCATGGATCGGAGCCTCGCACGCCGCGCGCTCGTCGAATACTCAACCGTAAAGGAGATCCCAATGTACGACCAATCCAAGCTATCCGAATTGATCCGGTTCGCACGGGTCGATGCGGGCTCCACCGTCATCGACGTTTACCCGGGCGACGGTGACTGGACCCGCCTCTTCTCCGACATCGTGCGACCCGACGGACGGGTCTTCAGCTTCGTGCCGGCCGAAGTCGCTCACTTCAAGAACGATCCGGTCGGCCGCATGCGAACGCTTGCGATGGAACCGGGCCGAGCGAACGTCGAAGCCGTCTCGGCGGACCTCGTGGCGATGCCGGAGGTCACGCAAACAGCGGATGTCCTGTGGCTGCATCTGTTTTACCACGATCTCCACACCGCCCTGATCCAGGCCAGGGGCGCGACGGCCGCCGTCTTCAATCGAGCCGTCTACGAGCGGCTGAAGCCCGGCGGGTCCTATGTCATCGTCGACCACGCCGCCGCCGTCGGGGCGGGCACGAGCGATGCACAGTCGCTGCATCGGATTGAGCCTGCATCCGTTCGCGAGGAGGTGGAGGCGGCCGGCTTCGTACTGGACGCGGAAAGCACCCTGCTCGCGAACAAGGACGATTCGCACTCGATCAAGGTCTTCGATCCCTCGATCAAGGGAGAGACCGATCGCTTCGCCTATCGATTTTTGAAGATCTAACACTGAGCCATTCGCCAACGATGAGGTCGGCTCTCGTACGGGAGGCGGCTTCTGGTGGTTCGTCTTCGAAAGTGGACGAAATGTTCCAATCCATTGTCACCCATTGACGTAAACGGGTTTCACCCCAATACGGTCAGGCCAGCCAGACGACAACAGGAGTGTAATCGTGAGCGAACCGACCGTAGCAGATGCAACAAACCGCATTTATGAGTCGCTCCAGGCGGACAACGCCGACATCGACGTGCATATCGCGGCCCTCAAGGCAGCGTTGACGCGGGCGGGTTTGAAAGAGGCCGTATTCGACCCGGCCAGGCTCGTGCAGAATAACCGTTCTGGCAGGAAGCGGATGGAGGCCTACTTTCGGCAGCGTGGTGTCATGGTGAAATTCTCAGCCTCGTGAAGCCTTCCTATGAAGGGAGACGGCTGTAATCACAGATGTCGCAGCATGCCCCTCGCCCCGCTCCCGCCCGTGTCTCCGGGCCGCTGCTAATGGAGGCCGAGCGTGGATCCTCGGGCAAGCCCGAGGACGACGGAGGGTGAGTGAGCTCTGCGGCAAGGACAGCGACGGCGGATGGGATGTGGGCGAATTTCGCTTCCCTCGCCCCGTCATCATCACCCACCCCTCGCCCCGCGCAGCGCGATCAACCCGCGCCGCAGCCAGAGCAATTGCTGCGGCGGCATCTGGCGCAGGTGTTCGTAGTCCATCACCGTGACGTTATAGACGGTGCTGCGCACCTGCGGGCCGTCCTGGCAGCGCAGCAGGATGCCCTGCAGCGCCATCATGCGGTTGCTGGCCTTGCGGGCGCGGTCGGCGAGGCTTTCGGTGACTTCGCCTTCGTGGCCCTTGACGGAAAAGAGCGATTGCGCCCGCGGGCTCGGGGCCGGGATGCCGGTGGTTTTGTGGTAGCGGGCGATCGCCTCGGCATAGTCGTCGCCGGCCTGGCGCTGCGCTGCGGTGATCAGGCCGTCGAGGAACATGCGCCCCAGCGTATAACCGGCAAACGGGCTCTTGACCGTCTCGTCGTCGACCGTCCGGCCGAAGCCGTGGATGCGGCGGCGGGCTGATAGCGCGACGCTGATATTGTCCTTCTCGGTCTCGAACGGCTTGATCTTGCCGCAGGGAAAACGCTCGACATTTGCCTTGCGCGGCCGGCCGGCGCCCTTGTTTGCCCGCTGTGTCCTGACCTTGGCTGCTTTGCCACCCATGTTGATTGTCCTTCTATCGAATAATGCCGTTGCGCAGTGCGGCGGCAACCAGTGCGGTATCCTTGAAGACGCCGAGTCTCGCCTTGGCGTTGGCGATGTGCGTATTCACGGTGATGGGGGAGATGCCGAGAATGGTGCCGATCTCGGCGGCGGTCTTTCCGGCCGCCATCCAGCCGATGATTTCGGTTTCGCGCGGGGTGGGCTGGCTCATGATGCCGGCCCATCGATGCAGGGCACGCGCGGCATTGTCACCTCAGCCCCCGACAAGGTCACCCGCGTGACGCGGTCGGGGTGGCGGATCGGTGCCGGCGCCTCGCGGGTCTCGGGCGGCGGCCGGGTGACCTGCCTTGCGGGGAACCTGTCGCGGTTGCGGTGCGCCATGTTGATGACGGTGTTCTTCTTCGAGCCGAACAGGTTGGCGATCTCTCTTGCCGAGAGCCCCTGCTGCCAGAGCTTCTGCGCCTTGACGATCTTGTCTTCCGTCCAGAACAGGCTTCTCACCTCAATGCCTCCTCGTGTCGTGTGGCTCGTGCAATGATCGGGTTGTCGGGAAACATCTCCGCCAGCTCCCGCCTGGCGCTGCGGCTGCCATTCGCGGCGTCGCGCAAGAGCTGCAGCTTGTAGGCCGCGACCTTCGGCTGCGGCGGCTCGGGCGCCGGCGCGACGCGCGGGCGGCTTTGCGCCGTAATCGCCGCCTGCTGCCGGCGGCATTGCTCGGCGAAACTGGCGGAGCTCGGTGCGAAGGCGCGGTTATGATTCCTGACCTTGCCTGAAATGAACAGTTTGGCCGCCTGCCAGACGGCCTCCAGCGGGATGCCGTCGATGGCGAGGAGATAGGCGCGGATCTGCATGTCGGGATCAGTGCCTGATGATGCCGGGAAACCCGAAAGCATCCCCGCTATGATCTTCACCGGAGAGGAAATCTCTTGCGGCATCGACTGTCGTCCTTCTCGTGCTGCTGTTGATCGACCCGGCTTCCCTCGCCTTCTCCTTGAGGTACCAGTCGCATTTGATCGCCTGCCAGCCGCGGAAGATCTGCATCTCGGCAGCGCCGGCCGGATCGCCGGTCAGCAGATATTCCCTGGCCTGGATGCGGGCGGCGTAAGCCGTCAGCGGCTTCCTCAGCGTGCGCCTGCGATGCTCGATGACGGCCGCCGCCAGCTCTTCCCCCAGCACCGGGCTGAGGATGTCCATGATGTCCTTGCTCATTGTGTCCTTCGCCATGCCGTTTTCCCTTCTCCCGCCGCTCAAACCTGCCGCCGCTGCCCGCCGGCAAAATTCACCGGCGTGCCCGGCCTAATCCGATGCGGAAAGCGGCGGATCTCCGCGCCGGCATGATCCTGCTGGGCGGTATCGCCCCTCTCGGCGCTTCGAAGCCGGTGGATCTCGCTTTCCACCGAAGGCACCGACATGCCGAGAATGGCTGCGATTTCGATGTAGTCCCTGCCGGTGCGGAAGAGCTCGAGCGCGTTCATGCCGGGATGATCCTTCTTGTCCATTTCGGGCGCAGCGGGCCGTTGCCGCCGAAGCGGGCGCTGCCAGCTGCTTCATGTGAGTTCATCGGCGGCGATGGCCGCCCGGAAATAGCTGCCGGCGTCGCCGAGGGAGGGCGACGACGCCGGCCACCGAGAGCCGTCAGGGAGGCGTGAGGCTGTCGGGATCGGTGAGCGCAGACGCGCCGGGCCGATCGGCTGTCTGCCGCATCTCCTTCGGGCTGGTCTGCCGGCCGCAATTTTCGCAATGGTGCTCGATCACCTCGGCGATCGACAGCGCCTTGCCGCAGTTCGGGCAGCCGGTGTAGCGGGCGTTTTCGCGCTGGAATGGATCGACTGTCGCCTGGATGGAGGCGTTGATGTTTTGGTTGTTTGTCATGCGTATAGGGTATATTTAATACCCCGCACGTCAAGCAGAAAAAAGCATGACATATACCCTGGAATGGGGTATTTTTTATATCATGTTGAAAGATCAGGAACAATTTGAGCGCGAAGAACGCGCAAAGCGGCTGGTCATGGCCCGGAAAAACGCGGGCTTTGCCGGGCCGAAAGCGATCGTCGACCGGTTCGGCTGGAATGCGAATGTCTACAAGGCACATGAGTCCGGCCGCAACGGCTTCGGAATTGCCGATGCGAAGAAATACGCCCGCGCCTTCAAGGTCAATCTCAACTGGCTGCAGTTCGGCACCGGCAATGCGCTCGATCCGGATGAGCTGCCGGTCTCTGTCGCCGACGTGCCGAAGATCTCCTGGGTCAGCGCCGGCCAGCTGAGCGAGCAGGCGCCGATCACCGACTTTTCGGAATTCCCGACGGTGGCCGCCCTCGATCTGCCTGATGGCGAATGGATCGCGCTCGAGGTTGAAGGCAATTCGATGAACAAGATCTCGCCGCCGGGCTCGATCATCTTCGTCAACCTTCGCGACAAGCGCCTGGCGCCGAACGCGCTTTATGTCGTCGCCGACGAGACGGGGGCTGCCACCTACAAGCGCTATCGCCCGAACGACAACCCGCCCTTTCAGCCCGCTTCTTATGAGGACGTGCCGCCGCCGGATTTCCAGGGCGTCGTCACCATCGTCGGCCGCGTCCGCCGGTCGATCATCGAGATGTAGGCATCCATGCTCGTTGCGAACAAGCCATATTTATCAAGGAAAACAAGACGATCCTCCCTTCCTCTCGCGCCGGCAGAATCTGGTTCCATATCGTC
Source organism: Rhizobium sp. 268 (assembly GCF_036571585.1). NCBI lineage: Bacteria > Pseudomonadati > Pseudomonadota > Alphaproteobacteria > Hyphomicrobiales > Rhizobiaceae > Rhizobium > Rhizobium sp. 268. The sequence continues at coordinate 228,318 of NZ_JAPPSO010000001.1, forward strand.
ACATTAGCGGCGCTTCTCCTGGCCTTCAGCGCCACGCGCGAAATGTACGGCCTGTAGGATCCCACTCGATTTCCCCGATCCGGCAACCAGGATCGCGAGAGCATCCTTTCTTCCGAAATCAAAAAATGCAAAAGCTCCGGACGTCGTCCACGCACCGCCGCGTTACCGCCGGGATGGAGCGAATGGCTGCGAGAATATCCTTGGCAGCCCTCCCCCACGACTCCAAATTCGGCGACCCCAAGACCCGGGCCCGGTCACACCCTCGCCGGCGATTTCGATCTCGTTGCGCCCCGCCGTTTTTCTCGCAACATCAGACTCCAAGAGAATCTTGTTTCTATCTCTCTGTCTTCGCTTCTGAAGGCTGGTGAGGGAGGGTTCCGGCCAAAGCTTCCCCCTACCCCATGAGCAAAGCCCATGAAGCCGGGAGAGCATTGGCCAAGGTCCTGAAGGCCGGAGCCGGGATGGGACACGTGCCAGAGGGGCCATTCGCTTCGCCCTCGTCCTGATTTTCTGACAGCGCACTTAAGGACTTTCGCTTCCCGCGCCGCTGGGCTTCGTCAGCTCGGGAGTTGCACCCGGTCGCCCAATCGCTGGCGACAGACATACGCCTATGATTCGTACCTCGTCAATCAGTAGGGTATTTTTTATACCTGCTGCGGTTGACGATTTAGGGTATTATATATACCTTAATCTCATGAGCCGATTAGAGGCGCGTGAGAGGACAGGGCGATGCAGCACATCCGCAATATCGAGACCGTGGAAAGCAGGCGCGACGCCCGCTGGAATGGCGCGCTGGGGATGGGAGACTGCAGCGCCTATATGGCGATCGAGGCCCAGCGCATGGGCGCCCTCGGCTTTGCCTTCCTGCGCCGCCCCGAACATTTAATCCGCGGCCCCTCCTGGCTGCGCGGCGCCCGCGCCTCCGTCGAGGAGCATTACCGCTATGCCCGCGAGATCATGGGCACGACCGATCGCGATCAGCTTTACGCCTGAGGGGGAACGGAGATGTCTGCCGATTGCATCGTCAAGGCCTTTTCCGGCTGCGCCTGCCCGCTCGGTGAATGCGCGCAAAAGCCCCTCACCCCGGCGCCGGTCACCTTCATTTCCTGGCGCAAGCAGGCCATCACCTGCCTCACCTTCGGCTTCCTCGCCGCGATCATTTCGGCCGCCTGGATGGAGACACAGTTCAAGAACCAGGACCGCGCCAATCAGGAACAGGTGTCATGGAAGTAAGCGAATGCTTTTTGAAGCGCCGCCGGTCAGGAAGTGAACTTGATGTCGCTTGCCCTGGCTGCGGTTATGAATGCCCGCCGCACCTGCTCTGGCTCGGCGATATCGTTGAAGACATCGAGCACAAGCAGCTCGGCAGCCTTGGCCGCCGGCGTCTGCTCGGGCCAATCGTTCAGCAAGGTATTGCCGGCCTGAACGACATTATAGACCGTCCTGGTCTTGCCATTGATGGTGATCTTCACCGGTTTGAAGCTTCGTCGCTTGCTCATGATGCAGCCCCTCACGCAGAACACGCGACTCAACGAGCGGCGTTCGGACTCGTTCCGGTTGAGGCGATTATCTCACATGTTATTGTCGCTGAGCGAATCAACTTGCCGGTAGCCAGACGTGCCAGAGCCAGAAAAACGTGGCGACCAGCTTACGTGGACATATGCTCTCTGGCTGTTGCCGTTTCTGGGGCAGGATTGGCTTTATTGGCTTGCTCCCCAATGGGACTGGTGGACGGTCGATCTTTTCGTCTTCCTCGCAACGCTGATCGCCATGGCAGGCTCCCTCTGCTTCAACCTGGTACTGCGGCGCTGGCGACGTGTCCTGTCTCTGCTGATAACGCCCCTGCTGCTGCTCGTCTGCCTTCATCTTCTCGCCGTCGCCGGCATAACGCCCGACAGCGTTCGATTTGCACTGACCAAGCAGGCATATCTGGCAGAGATCAAACGAGCCGATCTCCCGGGCGCGGAGCAGCGCTTCCGGACATTCGTATGGGACGATACGTTCAGGCGTAAGACATACTCGACGCTCGTCTATGATGAGAGCGATGAAATCGCCTTGCCCAAAGGCGCGCAATCCGCAGCCTGGCAACATCGCCTTCAGACGTTCTGTCTGGAGAGAAAGAAGGAATGCGTCACTCTCTATCCCGGTGCGGACGAGTTCATCAGTGTCAGCAAGATCGGCGAACACTTCTATATTCTGGACGACAGCCTGCCGACCGCGTTTCCCTAAGCCAAGATCTTAGCGGAAACGAAAAACCCCGCCGAAGCGGGGTTTCTAGCTGGTCGGAGTGGAGTGATTCGAACACTCGACCCCCACGTCCCGAACGTGGTGCGCTACCAGACTGCGCTACACTCCGTGACCAGCGGCGCTTCTATAGAACAGCCTATCTGGTTGCACAAGCACCAAATTCCAAAAATCCGGTGGAATTTTTGACGGGTTGATGACAGGGCGCGGCGGTGCGCTGCTGCAGCAAAAAGACACACCCGGAGCAAATCGTCGGGAAGTGCGACGGGGGCAATTTTCTTTTGCCGGGTTCCGCGCTAAAGGGCTCGACGGGACAGGCGAAACCGCGCGCAAAGAGCGGATTCGCAGCCACTGCGCTAGAGACCAGGGACAACACGATGAAACTCCGCACCATCACCGCGGCCGGGCTTGCAATTGGGCTTGCCGGATGCACCACCATTCCTTCCGCCGGCAATCCGATCGAGGCCCGCTGGGTCGGCAAATCGGCCGGCATCTTCTTTGCCGCCTACGGGCCGCCGCTCAGCGACCGCGAGGAAGGCGCCACCACCGTCTATACCTGGCGCGGCGGCTACAAGACCGTGCGCATTCCGGCAAAATATGCCGAAGGCGCCGACGGCAAGCGCGGCAAGCAGATCGCGTCCGCCCGCACCGCCTATCTGCGCTGCCAGGCCGAAATTACCACCAGCTCGGATTACACGATCCGCGACATCCGCACCGTCGCCGACATTCCCGGCGTCAACGGTCCGTCCTATTGCGCCGAGTTCCTGGCGCCGGAACAGAAGTAACGGGCAACCCGAAGACACGAAAACAGGCGGCCGATGTGCCGCCTGTTTTGTTTTTGGGCTGCCGCTCCGGATCCTCCATGCGCCCGCCGCAAGACCCTCCCCACAAGGGGAAGGAACTAAGCTGTGGTGTTGGGCGGTGGCCAGAAGACGAGTTCTTGCTGGCTGTTATCGCCCCACGGTTCGGTACGATGGAGATTAGTGAAGCGGTGCCGCACGTTGGCTCCTCCCCCTTGTGGGGAGGGGTTGGGGCGGGGTCTTGGGCTTGGCCCGAACCGCGCCGCTGCAGCTCACCCCTCCGCCGGCCCATACAGGCCAAGCTGGTCGAGCAGCGCCCGCTGCCGGTCGGCATTTTCGACCAGCAGGCTCGTGTAACGCTCGACGATCCGCTGGCGATGATCCGGATCGGAAACGGCCGACAGCGCGCCTGTTATGGCGGCGATCTTTTCCGAGGCCTGGCGCAGTTCTTCGAGCAGCTTCGCCTTGCCGCCGGCTTCGGCCACGACCTGCTTCGTCACCCGGCCGATGCCGGCCGGTGTGCGGCTGCCGCCGGAGACGTAACCCTCAGGCAGGTCGCCCTTCAGATTGACGACGGATTTGAAACGGATGACGTCGAAGATCTGGTCGACAGCCTGCCTGGCGCCGGTCACCCGCGAGGGGTGGTCGGTGTCGGCGGCGGCGTGCGGCAGCAGTTCGAGCTTGCCCTTGTGGCGCTCTTCGAGCGGCAGGTAGGGCAGCATCGGGCCGCTGAGCGTGCCGGTCGCCGCATCCCTGAAGAGATCGGCGTCGATCGCCGCATGGGCGATCTTGCCTGAAGAAAGTGCCGCATCGAGCGCATAGGGATCGACGACTTCGCCGCGGTCGTAATTGACCAGCACCGCGCCGTCCTTCATGGCGCCGAGCACCTTGGCATCGACGGTGCCGGCATTGGAATAGGTGCCGGTCGAGGCGTCGAGACGGCCGAGGCCGATATGGACGGAGAGCACGTCGGCGCCGCTGGCCGCTTCCACCGGGCTTGCGGCATAGTCGAAACCTTCAGCCTCGATCCAGCGCTTGTGATGCTCGCGGGCATAGATCGCCACCTTCATGCCGAAGGCCTTGGCGAGCTTGGCGACTTCGCGGCCGATATTGCCGTAGCCGAGAACGGCAAGCTTGCGGCCCTCGAGCTTTGCCGTCGGGAAATCCTTGAGCTGGCGGCCGGTATCGAAATCGCCGCCGGCGACCATCCGGTGAAGCCGGTCGACCGGCAGGTCGGGCACGACCTTCAGGATCGCCTTGAGAGCCATCTGGGCGGTCGCCCGGCTGTTGATGCCGGGCGTGTTCATCAGGGGCGCATTGCCGCCCTCGCCATTGCCGCCGCCCCAGGAAGCCGAGCCCATATTGCCGGTGCCGGCGCCGATGCGCACGCCGCCGAGCGAAAAGACGGAGGCCTTCGGGATGAAGGTCGCCGCCGCGATCAGCGCGTCATACTGGCCCTTGTCGGTCTGCGGCAGGATCTCCGCCTCGGTGCTGAGGTTCGGCTGATAGAAGAAGTGGATGCGGCCTTTTTCGAGCACCGAACGGTCACTGAGCGGGCCGAGATGGAAGCTGCCGCCCTTCTCCTCGATATAGGCCTTGACCTCGCTGTAATCGGGCTCGCTGTCGGCGCCGAAGCGCAGGCCCACAAGATCGGCGACCAGCACCGTATAGGCGCGGTTCGGATCGTCCTTGCGCACGGCGCCATCGGTCTTGACGGGCGCCTCGAAGGTGACGCCGTGTTTTGCCAGCTCCTCTTCGAGAACGACGATCTTGGCGCGGAGATAAGCGTATTCAAGATTTTCCAGCAGCGCCACGACATCTTCGGGCTCGCGGATGCCGCCGACCCAGGCGCGGTAATCGCCGGGGGTGCCGGGGAAGGCGTTGACATAGCGGGCCGCGTCGAGGCCCGGCTCGTATTCGCCGTTCGGATGGGTGATGCCCTCATAACCGAGCAGCTGCTTGGAACGGGCGATGATGCGGGCATGGAGGCCGGCATCGGTGATGCCGTCGTCCTCGACCTTCAGCAGCGTCACGGCCGCGCCACGCCGCTCGGCATCGGCGACTGCAAGCGACAGCAGCGGATGCGACTTGACCCACTCGTCGATCACGGCGCGGTTGGCGGCGGAGCGGCGGTTGAGCTCGACGACGGAGCCGACCCGGGCCTCCGACTGCAGCAGGCCGAAAGTGGTCTCGGCAAAGGCGAGCGCGCTGTAGGTGTTGATGACGCCACCGAGCATGCGGTCTTCGGCCGGATCGAAGAACGGCCCGGCATCGACGGAGCGCTTGGCCGAAAACGGCTGCCGCGGATCGATCGGCGGGGCGATCTTCAACTGGCGCGGGATCGCCCAGGCCGGATCCTGCTGGTTCTTCTCGATCAGCGCCAGGGCATGCGGGGTGAAGGAGGCGACGAAATAGCCTGATACCCCGCCGATCGCCTTCTGGAAGGGCATGAACAGGCAGCACTTCGCCATCACGGCGCTGACCAGCTCGGGCTCCCACGGCATGGCGCCGAGCATCGAAGTGGCGTCGAACACCGCATGACGGTTGGCCGGATCGCCGTCGAGCCAGTTCAACAGCTCGTGGATTTCGGCGCTGGTATAGGCGTTCGCCCCCGTCGTCTCGTGGCCGACGCCGACGAAGATCGAAACGCCGAGGGAGGAGAGTTCGGCCGCTGTCGGGATCACCCCCTCGGAGGCGGCGAAATGGATGCGGCTTTCGCAACCCTTTTCGGCGAAGCGCTGCATCTCGATCAGCTGTGTCGCCCAGGACTGGCGGAAGAAGCCGGCGGCCTTGGACGGATCGCTCTCCGGCCGCGGCGTATCGACATAGACGCGCTGGGCAGCGTCGTTGGCATTCATCAGGTGCTGGATGCAGACGGTGAACCCGCTATGGCCGCCGCCGAGCCCCACCGCCATGCGGTTGGTCTTGGGAAAGCCGAAATAACGATGGATCGCCCGCATCATGTCGGTCAGGATCTTGTCGGCCGGATAGCCGCGATGCATGCTGCGGGAAATCTCGGCCGTGGTGAAGCCGCCGATATCGTTGCCCCGATCGTCGAACTTGCGATAGGTCTTCTCGATCCAGGCGTCGAAGGCGATGCGCCGCAGGCGGCTATCCACTTCATCGGTCGTCGCATCGGTGATCGGCCCGACGCCGAAGAACGGGTTGGACGGCAGCTTCGGCGCACCCGACGCAGTCTGTCGAAGGGCGCTCAATCGCTGTTCCTGCATCTGCGCGATATCGGTCATGGCCTGCCTGTCTGTTCCCCGAGCTGAAGTTGCCTCATGGTGAAGCGACTGCCCCGGCGGGACAACCTCATATGCGCCGAACGACAGACGAAACGCGTCATTGGGGGTGCGGCGTTCATAATATCCCCGCGAAGCCCACCCCCATCCACCCATCTCGACCCCAGGGGCCGCTGCCGCCGGTCTTTCGATCTCCAGGCGGCACGCACAACGATCAGCCCTCATCCTGAGGTGCCCGGCAGGGGCCTCGAAGGACGAGGGCGGGTGGCTGCGGTGGCCAGCCCCGCCTTCGAGGCTCCGCCCTGCGGGCTACGGCCAGGATGAGGCTGGAGAGAGGGCATGCCGTGCCGCGCGACCGTGCGGGCGCGCGTTTACCATCTCTTCCCTTCGATACTTCGCCCCGTTGATGATGCCCCTAAAAATTGCAATGCTTCAATGTGGCAGGGAAGCGCTCGAGAAGGTTGGTTTGGCCGAGGCAGAAGAAAGACGAACGATTGGGCGACGCTTGATTTCACTGGTCAAGATCGTGTGGACATTTTCGATCGTCATGACGGCAACGGCCCTGGGGGCCCATTACGGCTGGGAGAGCCACGGAATTGCTGGAGCGCTGGCGCTTGGCTTCGTTGGCCTCGTGGCGGGAGGCTTTCTGAGTTCACCTTCCATTCTGTTGGAGGTCCTCGTCGGTCTCACTTGAAACACGGCAGAGAATTGATCGACGGCGCCACAAAACCTCACACCGGCAACCATCCCCCACACAAAAACAGGCTTGCCCTACTCAACCATCCGGCGTATGTCTTGCCCGTCGCGAAAAGCGACTGCCTCCCTTGATCCGCTCAGTGGCGGAGTAAACAGGTGGACGAATGGGTCGTCCAGGTGGTCGAGCACACGCCAGCCATGCGCATCAGCCATGGTTCGGCCAGCACTTCCCTGAAACCAATCGCCTGACATAGCTCAGGCCTCATCGTGAGCTATCGGCGCACTCTGTGGGCGCTGCGGGCTTGCGTCGACCCGGAACGCACCCATGACCAGATCCCTTATCGTCATCTTTACCGCCATTGTCCTCGATGCCGTCGGCATCGGGCTGATTTTCCCGATCCTGCCGTCGCTGCTGCGCGATATCACCCATGCCGAAAACGTCGCACCGTATATCGGCACGATGACGGCGCTCTATGCGGTGATGCAGTTCATCTTCGCGCCGGTGCTCGGGGCGCTGAGCGATCGGCTCGGCCGCCGGCCTGTGCTGCTGATTTCGCTCGCCGGCGCCGCCGTCAACTACCTGTTCCTCGCCTTTGCGCCCAATCTCGCATTGCTGTTCGTCGGCCGGGCGATCGCCGGGCTGACCAGCGCCAATATCTCGGTCGCCACCGCCTATATCACCGACATTTCGCCGGAGGAGAAACGCGCCCGCCGCTTCGGCCTGTTCAACGCCATGTTCGGCCTCGGCTTCATCATCGGCCCGGTGCTCGGCGGCGTGCTCGGCGATCATTGGCTGCGGCTGCCGTTTATCGCAGCCGCCGTGCTCAATGGCGCCAACCTGCTGCTTGCCTTCTTCATCCTGCCGGAATCGCGCCCGGGCAGCCGCGAGACGATCGATCTGGCGGCGCTCAATCCGCTGAAACCGCTGCGGTCGGTGCTGGAGGTCAAAAGCCTGCTGCCGGTCGTCACCCTGTTCTTCATCTTCAGCGCCACCGGCGAGGCCTACGGCACCTGTTGGGCGCTGTGGGGCAGCGAGGCCTTTCACTGGAACGGGCTGTCGATCGGCCTTTCGCTGGGCGCCTTCGGCATCTGCCAGACATTTGCCCAGGCCTTGCTGCCGGGGCCGGCGGTCCGGCTGCTCGGCGAACGCGCCGCGATCCTCGTGGGTGTTGCCGCCGTCTCACTCGCGCTCACCGTCATGGCCTTCGCCGGCCAGGGCTGGATGATCTTCGCGATCATGCCGGTCTTTGCGCTTGGCGGCATCGGCGTGCCGGCGCTGCAGTCGCTGGCGACCCGGCAGGTCGATGAAAATAGCCAGGGCCAGTTCCAGGGCGTGCTGGCCTCAGCCGTCAGCCTCGCCTCGATCGTCGCGCCGCTCGGCTTTTCCAGCCTCTATTTCCTCTTCCGAGAGGAATGGCCGGGCGCCATCTGGCTATCGGTCGTCGCCGTCTACGCGCTCGCCGTGCCGCTGGTACTGGGGTTGCGGCTGGAGACGACGGAGCGGGCGGCGGTGAGTTAGCCGGTCGTGGTGCGCTTCTGTTGGCGCGTGGCGGGGGCTCCCTCCTCTGTCCTGCCGGACATCTCCCCCACAACGGGGGAGATCGGATAGACGTTAGGGCTTCCCCAAACAATTGCCATTTGGAATCAACTTACCGGCAAAGTGGGACCGAGCGTTGGCCTCCTGCCGATCTCTCTCCTTGTGGGGGAGATGTCCGGCAGGGCAGAGGGGGGTGCCGCAGGACGCGACGCCCCAAACCTAAGTCCGCCTAAGCCGCCTCCCCCTTCTCGGCCACGCTCTCCGCCAGCTTGCGCGCCGCGACGAAATCGACCTTGCCGGAGCCCAGCACCGGCACCTTGCCGATATTGACCTCGGCCGGGACTATCATGTCCATCGCGCCCTTGGATTTGGCGAAAGCGAGGAATTCGGCGCGGGTGGCGGTGGGGGCGTCGGTGAGCAACACCAGCCGCTCGCCCTTCTTGGCGTCGGGCAGCGAGGAGACGACCGAGAGGGCGCCCGGCCAGAGCTCGGCGGCCAGCGTCTCGACGGCGGCGAGCGAGATCATTTCGCCGCCGATCTTGGCGAAGCGTTTGGCGCGGCCGCGGATCTTGACGAAGCCATCCTCGTCGATGGTGACGATATCGCCGGTGTCGTGCCAGCCGTCGACGAGCGGCTCGAGCACGCCGGGCTTTTCGGCGCGGAGATAACCGGCCATGACATTGGCGCCGCGCACATGCAGCCGGCCGCCCTCCTCGATGCCGGGCACCGGTTCGAGCTTCCATTCCATGCCCGGCAGGATTTTGCCGACCGTGCCCGACTTGTTGTACATCGGCGTGTTGATCGAAATCACCGGCGCGGTCTCGGTGACGCCGTAACCTTCGAGGATGCGCAGGCCGAATTTTTCCATATAGGTCTGGCGGGTTGCGGCCTTCACCGGCTCGGCGCCGGAGAAGATGTAGCGGATCGAGCGGAAGTCGTAGGGATGCGCCGTCCTGCTGTAACCATTGAGGAAGGTATCGGTGCCGAAGATGATCGTGGCGTTGGAGACATAGATCAGTTCCGGCACGATGCGGTAATGCAGCGGCGACGGATAGAAATAGACCGGCACGCCCGAGATCAGCGGCAGCACGGTGCCGGCGGTCAGCCCGAAGGAATGGAACACCGGCAGGATGTTGAACACCTTGTCGCCGCTGTGGAAATCGATGCGGGCGGCGGCCTGGGCGGCATTCGACAGGATATTGCGGTGGGTGAGCACCACGCCCTTCGGCGTGCCCTCGGAACCCGAGGTGAAGAGGATGACGGCCGGATCATCCGGCTTACGCTTCACCAGCGGCCGCGCCTTCCTGAGATAACCCAGGATTTTGTCCTTGAGTGAGATTTCGGCCCTGAGATCATCGAGCCAGACGATCGTCACCTGCTTTTCCATCTCCTCGATCACGGCACCGAGCTTCGCCTGAGTGACGAAGGCGCGCGAGGTCAGCACATGCTTGACTTCGGCGGCCTTGCAGGCGGAGAGGATATTGGCGGCACCAGCGGTGAAGTTCAGCATCGCCGGCACCTTGCCCGCCGTCATCACCCCGAGAAGGGTGGCGGCGGCGCCATTGGCATTCGGCAGCATGACGCCGAGGTTGGTTTCCGGGAAGCGGGCGCGGAATTTGGCGCCGAGCACGGCAGCCCCGGTCAAGAGCTTGCCATAGGTCAGCCGGCCGGTGACCGGATCTTCGACGGCGAGCTTGCCCATGCCGAATTCATGGCCGGCCCGGATGACGCGATCGAGCACGGTCGACGAGGTATCGGCGGTCTGGAACAGCAGGTTCGACATCACCTGATAGAGGGCGGCGCCCGCCGCCGTGCGGCGTTTGCGGCCTTTCAGCTCCGGCGGCACTTCGAGCTTCACCGGCTCGAGAATGGTGACCTTGACCTTGGGGAACAGCCGGCGGCGGATCTTGCCGTTATCGAGATAGGAGAGATAACTCTTCTCCAGCCCGTCGATCTTCACCGGCACGACCATCGAGCCTGTCTTGTCGGCGACCATGGCGGCACCGTCATAGACCTTCATCAGCGTGCCGGTCACCGTCAGGCGGCCCTCGGGGAAAATGCCGATCGGGTTGCCGTCCTGCACCACCTTGATCAGCGAGCGCGTCGCCATCGGCTTGGTCGGGTCGAGCGGCAGGAATTTGCACATCTTCAGGAAGGGCCGCACCCACCAGGCCTGGGCGATCTTGTAATCGACGGCAAAGGTGGGCTCTTCCTCGGTGATGGCGAGCGCCAGGGCGCCATCAAGCAGGCTGACATGGTTCAGCGCAATGATCGGCGCGCGGCCGGCCTTCTTGATATTCTCCAGCCCCTCGACCTCGAGGCGCATGAAGGCGCGGAACAGGATCGAGATGAAATCGCGGAAGGGATTGGTCGGCAGCGTCTTCAGCATCAGCCAGGCAACAGCGAAATTGATGATGCCGAGGCCGATCAGGATCTGCGGAATGGAGGCGCCGAGCGCCTGGACGGCGGCAACCAGGCCGAGGCCGAAGGTGATGAACAGCGCCGAGAGCACATTGGCGGCGCCGATGACGCGGGCGCGGCGGTCCTCATGCGCCCAGGTCTGCAAAGCGGCGAAGGTCGGCACGGCGATGAAGGCGCCAGAGATCGCCATGCCGGCGAGATCGATGGCGACGCGGATGGTATTCTCACCGGCGAAGAAGCCGGCGATCGTCGTTGCATGGCTTGTGGAAGCCAAGCCCCAGAGATTCCAGGCGAGATCGAGGCTGAAGAGGCCGAGCAGCGCCGTGCCGACGGGGGCCGGCAGCAGCACGATGCGGCCGGATGACATCCAGGCGGCAATCGCCGAGCCGACGGCAACGGCAATGGCAAAGACGGTGAGATAGGCCGGCACGACGAGCTCGGAGCCGCCGAGCAGCTCGGTCACCATGGTCGGCAGGATGGACAGCACAAAGGCGCCGACCAGCCAGAACCAGCAATTCATCAGCGCCGAACGCCACAGGCGCTTGTCGGCGCGGATTTCCATGACCAAGGTGTAGCTGGAGCGGATGACATTGCGGTCGATTTCGAGATCCGGCGCCTTGGAGCCGGTGGGCGGGATCATCCGGCTGGCCAGCCAGCAAAGCACCGAAAGCCCCATCATCATCGTGCCGAAGATCAGCACATTGTCACCGCCGGAGAAGGCGAAGGCGGCGATGATCGTGCCGGCGAGGATGGCGATGAAGGTGCCGCCCTCGATCCAGGCATTGGCCTTCGGCAGGTCGCGGCGTTCGAGATGATCGGGCAGGATGCCGTATTTGATCGGCCCGAACAGCGCCGAGACGACGCCGAACCCAAACAGCGCCGCCATCAGCACGAAAATCGAGGAAAACGCCAGACCGACGACGGCAAGCCCGGCAATGGCGATCTCGCAGCGTTTCAGCAGCTCGGCAATCCTGGCCTTGTCATGCTTGTCGGCGAGTTCGCCGCCGAGCGCCGAGAGCAGCAGGAAGGGGACGATGAGGATGACGCCGGCAAGCGTCACCAGCGCAGCCCCCTCGCTCGCCGACATCTTGAAGAGAATGAGGAACACCAGGGTGTTCTTCAGAAAATTATCGTTGAAGGCCGTGAGGAACTGGGTCCAGAACAGCGGCGCGAATTTCCTTGATGTCATCAGATTGTGTTGCACGGGCTCGTTCCTCTTTCGGCAGGCAGAGAAGGCCACAGAGTTGTTACGCAATAGTTGAGTGCGATAACAACTCTGCAGTGCGGTTAACGAAGATCAATCTTCATCGTTACGATTGAACTTGACCAGCAGTTTCTCGGTGCGGGCATCCTCGACCTTGCGGATCAGCTTCTCGGATTCGGCGTTATCGCGCAGCGTCTTGGTGATGTTCACCGTGGTCTGCACCAGCATTAGAATGCCCATGGCGAGATAGCCTTTGCCCCAGAGATCGAGCGGCATCATGTAAAGGCCAAGCGCCAGCATGAAGGCGGCCGAGCCGAAGGAGATGTAGGAGAAGCTGACCCAGCTTGAGGAATGTTTCTGGAAACTGTCGTTCATATCAGTGGTCCCTATGGTTCGATGGATGAATGGTTCGATGGATGCAATTTCAGGCAGCAGGCGTGATGCGGCTCTTCAGCCGCGCCAGCACATCATCGGCGGATGAGCGGAGCGGCGCCCCGCAACCGGCATTGGCAAGTTTTTCGATGATACCGGCCGGGCGGATGGCGCCTTCCATGTCCTTCAGGGCGGCCGCCGTCAGCTCATTCTGGCTCTGGCGCAGGCGAAGCCGGGCCAGCGTCTCCTCGGCATCGTCGAGCGTCGCAAGCCCCGGACCGCCAACGACGACATCGAGCTTCTGCGCCTCCTGCGTGGCACGGGCCAGCCGCTCGCCGCGCTGCAGCTCCTGCAGCCGCGCTTCGGAGGCACGGACGATCGCCTTCAGCTTGTCGATTGACGTCGTGAACTGGGCTTGCGCCTTTTCCGATGCATCGCGCTCGGCCTCGAGATAGGCGATCGCCTCGGCCGCCTCGCGGGCCAGTCCCTCATTGCCCTTCGCCAATGCGGCGGAGGCGCGGTTTTCCAGATCGGCGATGCGGGCAACGATCGCTGCGTGCTGCACCCTCTCCTGCTCGTTCTGGGCGATGGCGACGGCGACACTGCGGCGGGCCGACTGGATCGATTGGGCGGCATCGCGGATCTGCTGGGCAAGCAGCGGCACGGCGTTGCGGTCGGCGAAAGCCTGTTCGCCATCATGCGCCCTGCCCCGCAAGAGAATAGAAATCAGTTTGAACATTTCTTGCCTCCGGTTTATGAACGTTGTTCACGAGAGGTGTTATGCCAGAATCATGAACGTCGTTCAAGATAAATTTTGAACGACGTTCAAAAAATCGAAGTGGAATGGTTAATGGCCGGCAGACGAGAAGAAAAACGCGAAGACCTGAAGGCCCGGCTGATCGAGGCGGCGCGCGAGCGGATCGCCCGCGACGGGCTGACGAATCTTAGGGCCCGCGACATCACCCAGGATGCCGGCTGCGCGCTCGGCGGCCTCTACACGGTCTTTTCAGACCTCGCCGAGCTGGTCATCCACGTCAATTCCGCCACGCTGAAGGCGCTGGAAGCGAGGCTGACGCTTGCCGAAACCAAGGACAAGCCGCCGACCGACCGGCTGCGCAACCTGGCGCAGGGATACCTCAGTTTCGCCGTCGAGCACCGGAACCTCTGGAAGGCGCTGTTCGACCACTTCCCCCCCGACACCAGCCCGACGCCGCAATGGCACCTCGACGAACACCTCTTCCTGATGGACGTGATCGCCGAACCGCTGGCCGAACTGCAGCCCGACATGCCCCCCGAAGACCGCGCCATCCGCGCCCGCACCCTGTTTGGCGCGGTGCATGGGGTGGTCAGCATCAGCCTCGAAGGCCGCTTCGTCGGCCTGCCGCTGGAGCGGCTGGCGCGGGAGGTGGATGAGCTGGTGCAGACGATTGCGGCGGGGGCGGAGCGGCGGCGTGAAGCGAGCGTGTGAGGTGGCGTTTGGTGAAGTGGCGGGGTCGAGTGGCGCAGGCTGACGTTGCCGTTTTCGCCGAGCCCCACCCCATCCTCCGTCATCCTCGGGCTTGACCCGAGGATCTACACCCGCCGCCATGATGCCGGCGGCACTGGAGTCAAGCCACTGAAATCACCGGAAAAAATGCCCCTCATCCGCCTGCCGGCACCTCTGCCTGCGCCGAACCACGTGTCTCGCCCCGTCCTTCGAACCCCCGCAGGCGGGACGAAGGGGATATGCCGCAACCTCTCCGTCCCCCACTAACCTCTCGCGAGGTACGTCCCCTCGCCCCGTCAGAACGGGGAGAGGGCTAGGGTGAGGGGCAGGCATCCGCACGAAGGGGCGGCCAAAAACCCGCACACTGTATCGACCAAACCCCGGGAACCCACACCCCAACTCCCGCATTGAGCAGCCCAACGAAAGCTGCTTGACTGACGCCCACCACGCCACCGCGAAAGGAGCCCCCATGAGCCGCATTTTCATCACCGGTTCCACCGATGGCCTCGGCCTTGCCGCCGCCCGCACCCTGATGAAGGAAGGCCATGACGTCGTGCTGCATGCCCGCTCCCGGGAGCGGGCCGCCGCCATATCAGAGATTTCAGCCGCCGCACTCGGCCTCGTCATCGGCGATCTCGCCAGCGCCGCCTAAACGCGCTCGATTGCCGAACAGGTCAACGCCATCGGCCGCATGGACGCCGTCATCCACAATGCCGGCATCTACCTCGAGCGGAGCCGGGGCGAAACGCCTGATGGTCACGCCAAGACGCTGGCGGTGAATGTGCTTGCCCCCTATCTGCTCACCGCCTGGATCACCCGCCCCGATCGCCTGGTCTATCTCAGCAGCGGCATGCACCGCAGCGGCAGCAGCACCCTTGACGATATCGACTGGAAGAGGCGGCCGTGGAACGCCAGCCAGGCCTATTCGGAAAGCAAGCTCTACATCGCCACCCTCGCCGCCGCCGTCGCCCGCCATTGGCCGGATGTCCTCAGCAACGCGGTGGATCCCGGCTGGGTGCCGACCAAGATGGGCGGCGCCGGCGCGCCCGATGACCTCGAAATGGGGCATCTGACGCAGACGTGGCTTGCGGCGAGCGATGAGGGAGCCGCCAAGGTCAGCGGCGGTTATTGGTATCATCGGCAGCGGCGGGAGGCGGCGGCGGATGTTGGCGATCCAGGGTTTCAGGATGTGCTGGTGGAGAAGCTAGCCGGGCTGACGGGTGTTCGTTTGTTTGCAGAGAGTGGGTGAGGCTTGAGAATCCGAGATGAGGACTAATCAGCGAGCTATAACGTTGTTCTGGCCACGATCTCAGAGAGCAGTCTGTCAACATTCCCAGCCGACGTGGAAAAGCGTCCGTCGATCAAGTGAGGAATTCGCATTTTTTCCTCATAATCATAGCTCGCTCGAAAATTCTCAACTGCGTCGCCTGCCAACGGAATGCCAGCTTTCACAAGACGTTCATAGGCCAGTACGACGAAGTTAAAAATACAGGGATTTATATTTCCACTGGCCCATACCAGTGAAATAAATCTTGGCATGCCCGTCGCGCGGCATCTTTGTGGCGGGGCATTGTCTCCTCGATCGCCGCCTCCACGGAGGTGCGTGGCACCACGCACATGTACATGAGGTCCGTGACGATTGGATAGTCGCCAAGGGGCACCAAACTTACGAGATGTTTCAATTCCTGATGGTGATGGAAATAATTCCTGAGGCATTTGAGCGCGGCGAATTGGCTAACGTCAAAAAAATCGAGATCGGCACCAATCTTCAAGCGGTCATTGAGACTGTGGCTCGCCTCCAAAAAAGAGAACAGCGTGTCTTCGTCTGGTTCACCGCAATGACGTTCATATAACCGGAAGAAGCGCTCTGAAGCAGCCGCTGTGTTTGCGAAATCGGCGTTTGACATACTTGCTCTTTCGGTGTTGCAATCAGCGCGAGATGATTAATGGGCTGCTGCGGGGAGCCATCCGGTGGCAACTGCTTCCACAAAAGCCAGCGCAATCGATCGGCATCTTGTTCTGAATAAGATATTGAAGGAGGGGCACCTTGAACGAGATCATGGGAACGACTTTTCTTGAAAACGGTAAGTGGCTTCTTCGGCACGAAGGGGGAGCCGGGAACAAGGTTCCCTTATTAGGCCCCAACGAGGTGCTCGTTCAGTTGAAGCACGGTCAGGCACAGATCTTCGAGGGTTCTTACGGTCGGGATCATCGCGGTGTCGTGATTGCGGCTCATGTCGCTTCTATAAAGACTTTTGAAAAGGCCAGCACCGATCCGGTGCAATCACCGTAATCGGGCCTCAAGACGCTCTAAAAAGCCTTCGGGATAGCGCAATCGGCTTTCGCGGGCCCTATTTACAAAGCCGGTAAGGGCGCGATCCGACAAATCGGTCCACGTATAATTCCCATCAGATATTCGCCCCAGTTCAAGAGAACTGGGAGCTTCTTGAACTTTGACGGCGAGACGTAAACCCCGCCCGTCTCCCCAAGCAGCCAATGGCCATATGGGTCGGTCGGGCATGGGCGAAGAAAGTTTACGATCCCAAACTGCCGGAGAATTCATCCGATCAGAAACCCATCGCACTACCGGAACACTCACTGCGTTACCAACCAATCCCCACCGTAGGCGCGGCGGTGCGGCTTCCGTCCACCCCTCTGGAAACCCCTGAAATCTTTCAGCCGTCTCGATTGTCGGAATCTTGACGCCCCCATTTGGAAACAAGACGGCGGGCGGCGATGGTATCCCGATTGACGAGCCGGTCTTCAACGGTGGTATCGCGTCGGCCGTCAGGCCATGGCCGCTTCTGCCCTCCGTCCAATAGAAGCCGACTGGTAGCGATGGGTCCAAAGAATTGGCCGGCAGGGTACTGCCGGCATCCGAAAGGAGCACTTCGCCCGGATCGGAATCTCGTGAGGCCATGAAGTAAAAGCGTCGGCGTCGCTGGGGAAGCCCAAAAGCTCTGCTATCCAACGTGCGATATGCCCACGAGTAGCCCAGCTTCTCCGCCGCATACATGAGATATAGAAGAACTCGCCCGCCATGAACAAAGCGGATAGATTGGACATTTTCCAACAATATGTGGGCCGGACGAATCGCTGTCGCGAGTCGAAACACGTGTTCAACCAAAGCCGAGCGCGTACCTGCCAAGCCACGTTGTCCGCCTACGATGGAGACGTCTTGGCATGGAAAACCCGCGACCAGCGCGTCGGCGGAGTTGATGTCACCCTGTTGAACGTTTCGCACGTCTTCTATCAAAGTCGCCTGTGGAAATTGCGTCCGGAGGACGCTAATGGCACTGGGTGCAATGTCGTTCAGAAGGATAGTATTGTGGGCGCTGCCGAAACCGACCTCAAATCCGCCAGCTCCGCTAAATAGGCTTGCGATACGCATTACGCGAGCTGCAGGTCAGGAAAGTAGTAATTTTGGGTGACGCAGACCGGCGTTTGCTTGATCGAGGCATCCCATTTTTTCAAAAGCGCTTCCGAAATCTCGGTCAAACGTTTTCGTTGTCTTGATCTGATAACATTGACGCCCTCTGCCTCTGATTGCCGCTTCGGCCACGTTTCTGGAAAGAACTCGGACAAAACCAAGTCGAGGCAATCAGTTGGAAGTACTGTGCTAAACGGAAATCTTGGAACGGCTATTGGAATTCTCTTGCTATTGATTAAGTAATTCTCCGAAAGTTGCATATGTACATGCGGTCCCAATTGGTCTTTATTCTTTAAGTCAAAATGGAAATGTATTATCTCTTCATCTGTCTCGACAGAATAAACGTATATGTGCGTCTCCATTCTTTCGACAGACCATAATCCTGTCTTTTTCGCTTTTTGGTCCACTGCAAATATTGAGTAAAATTTCCAGCCAATTTTAACCTTATGGGTTTTTTTATCCAATCCATCATAGTGTTCAGCCGGTTTTGTCCAAATCGGCTTACCGAGCAACCACGGGAATGAGTCGCGCCCCTTGTTGAAACGACCTTGATCGAGATCGTCCTTCATTCGAGACAAAGCAGGATGCGACGCAGTCTCAATCAAAGGACTGAAAGCGGCGATCCAATGATTGAGTTCCGTTGCGTAATTCCGAAGGTCAATTTTCATTCGTCGTCCAGCAAATCACGATCTTCGTATACAACCTTAGCTCTCAGGTGCTTGTCTTCTTTCACCAATTTTATCAGCACCCAAGCAGGATCGACATTGGCCGGGAAGTCCTCGTCGGTCACGCGAACGCATTCGCTTGCCTCTGCAATTTCATCCGTCTCTACCAAATCGGCGTCCGAGAGAAGGACCGGCTCCGATTGCATTAGCCAAGTGATGTTCTCCCCGACATTCAGCTTTCCAAGTGCAGCTTCGTATCCGTGCTCATCTTGTGACAGATTCCATGAGAGATCATCAATCGCGGCTCGCCACCAGCGTCTGCCAAGGAATTCGTTTAGAGGGCCGCGATACTCACATGCATCTAAAACGCTTTGGCGAACAAACTCCCCTTTTCTTTGCTCCACTGCATTTGTCATGGAGCGAAAGCTTTCCGGAGTAATTTTTAGGCGAAGTGCGGCCTGAGCGTCGGTCAATAGAAATGATGGATAGGGAAGTACGTGCGCAATCAGTCAGCCAATAATAGACCGCGCGGCGGCAGGTCCAGAGGACGTCGGGACTTCTCGAGGCGGGCGCGCTCGATCAATTTGACGCTGAGCGCTATTTGCCCATTCCGCGTCCTTCGGAAGCCCGAGAACCTCAAAGGCGAGGCCATCGGGTTCATAAGTTCCTAACGTTTTGTCTTTGACCGGAAGCGGTTTCAAGCTTTTCGCAATGACGTTGGATGCATCAGCAAGGGCAAGTATCCGCTGAAGCGTTTCCTTTGACTTATCACCAATCCATTCGACACCATGCTTTTGCGCAATCACGTGGTGACGTTCTATGCGTCCGAGCGGTTCTCTGACTGCTTTTTCGACGTCGCTGCTCACCACCACGGTCGTCGGACGGCCGCCGATCGTCGCCTTCCACTTTTGAAAAAGACTAAGGCCATTGTCGTCGTGCGGATCGGCAACCAGAAAAAAGTCGAAAAGCCATACATCTGCGGTTTGCGCGGCAGCGAAGGCCACGTTCGAATCATCATTTTCAAATGTGAATGCCGAGATTGAGGCCGCAGCTCCATTGGCCAGCGCCATCAACTCCGAAGGTGAATCGTCGATATAAACTATAGTCATGCAATATTACCTCATCGGAATTCTGAAGCGTATCGTCGTGGCGAAGCCGCTTGACGGCACGATAAAATCGATTTCGCCGCCATATTCCTGAACGAAGGCGCGGGTAATCGTGAGTCCCATTCCCATGCCTTGACCCAAAATGGCGTCAGGTCGCTCGGTGGTAGACTGGAACGCCTCAAAGAGACGCCGGGCGCGCGATAGATCAACGGCGGCACCGGTATTGGAGACTTGAACCTCGCAAAAACCGCCATGCTCGCGTGCTACGACTTCAATACGCCCACCTGCGTCGCTAAACTTGACCGCATTGGACAGCAGGTTCGTGAATATCCCAGACAACTCAGATGGGAACATCGGCGGGGTTCGCAAATCGGTCGGGATATTGTTCACTACCGCGATGTTCTTCTGTTCAATTCTGGTTTCAAAAAACAATCGCACAGTTTCGAACCTGTCTCGCAGCAACAGCCGACTGCGCCTGCGACGTCCTTCAAAGCTCGTCGCATCAACCAAATATGTGGCATTGCGCCGTATCCGATCGGCTAGATCCAGCGCTCTTTGTCTGGCCTTGCGTATTGCAGTTCGAGTGCGCGCAAGATCGTCGATCGTAAGGGCATCCTCAAGCTCGCGAGCCAGCGCCGATATCTGAAGTCCCACGGCATTGATTTCGTGAACGAACGCCGCGAGTTCGGTACCGAGTGAAGCTAAGACCCGCCATTGCACAGCCTCGCTGCCGAACTGATCGGCCATCTCCCGAATTTCTGAAAGATTGGGCTGCAGCTCTTTAGCTTCACGCGTCGCTGTCACGAAGTCGTTGCGTTCGACCGCTTTCTGGATGTTGGCAAAGCTCCGCTCAACTTGCATCGCGTGCTCCCTGACTCGTAGCGCAGTCGGTGTTTCATTGACATCCGAGCGAATGCTCGCGTCACGTTGAGCTACACGTTGCTGACTTCGGATCTCCTTGACCTCTCTACGTGCTACAGACCCTAGTCGGACAATCAGATCCGTCGTCACACGAGTCCATTGGGTGATGAAGTCGAACGCTGCACCCGGCAGGAAGCCTTCGCGGCTAACGACCATCTCAAGTCCTGGGCTGCTCGACCTGTGCAGGAAAATGCCGCCCATGTACGCGTGATTACCTTGGGTCACGAGCTCTTCGTTCTCCAGGCCAGCAGGGATTTGATTTGCATCTAAGACTGCCAAACTTGTCAACTGACGTTTAGCTCTTGAAAGATAGGTGCGTTCTAGGCCCAGCCAGTCGTCGCGAAGGTCGCCATACGGCGACACACGAAAGCCTTCCATAAACACGCGAATGCCTTGGACCTCAGTTTCCCAAGATGCGCCGGAACGTTGAAGTATTCGTCCAGTGAAAGATGGCCCCGAACCTGGACCAAGATTTTTTTTCAATCGAAACCCCTCGGCGCCGGGATACTTGCGGACCTCAGCTTTCGTGGGTGATAGCGCGATTTGGAGTATTCCCGTTCCTCGATCGAAAGATAGTTCCGCGATCCAACTCGCTGCTGCCGCGCTATCGGGCAAAAGGAGATCGCCAAGACTTAGATCCCCGCCGAAGACGACTTCAAACCCCGGGTCGCCTGATTGTTGATCTCGGATCGGCAAAGTTTCGAATAGCAGCTTATCCGCGAGAACGTTTTCACGTAACTTCTTCCAAGTGGCAGCCAAGGGTGCGAGCGTAGCGGCCTCACGCAGGAAACTTGAGCGTATACGATCGGTCCATGCCGTCCGCAGAGGCGCGATTTTCAACGTCGTACCGCTAGTAGGCTTGGACGGCTTTGCCCGTTCATCAACGCGAACTGCGCCGCTCCCATCCACCTGATCCAGCGTCTCCAATGCCTCAATCGCACGCCAGTCTATATGAGCGACCACTTCCGATAGTGGTGGCGGCAGAGTGTTTGCGCCTCTGGGCGCCGGTCCTGCTTTGCGCGATTGAACCTCTACAACTGTTCCTAGCTTATGAGAGGCGAGACGCCCCACTCCTTTTTCACCAGTATAGCGTCGGCCAAACACCGGGGATCGGCGGTCGCCAGAATTTTTGGTACGACCCGCAATAGTAAGAAACCCGCGGTTAAATTCGTCGCCGCTCATCCCTACACCGTCGTCCGACACGACGATGCTACCACGTGCGGCATCTCCCAGATTGTGGCCAGTTACCGTTACCACGGTGGCATCAGCATCGTAGGAGTTCTTGATCAATTCGACGAGCGCAGTACTCTCTTTCGCAACCAGCAGCTCGCCTAGCTCTTGGAAAAGCTTGGTATCAACACTGAAGCCTGTCATCTGCTGGACATCTGCCGGAAACTGATCGGGAAGAGGTGTGGCCGTTGGACACTCATCATTTACTGAAACTCCCGACCATATTGATGGTTTTCTCACTGCCCTTAGGCCGGTGATATTGTTATAAGCACTGAAAGGAAATTGCCAGAGGACGAATGAATGGAACTGCACGCAGCGATAGAGCAATTGCACGATCGTTGCGCAATATATACCTCAGCTCCAACCGTGGCCCGCTTGCTTGATTTGATTGGTTGGACGCCCGCCACGGACCTATCGCAGGCAGTTCTCTTGGAACCTTGCGCTGGCGAAGGCGCGATCCTCTTGGAAGCAGTCCGCCGTCTTATTCGCTCGTTCCATTCGCACGGCCAGACAGCTTCTCTGGCGACTTTGAAACCACGAATCAAGAGTTTCGAGCTTCATGCGGGAGCGGCGGCTACGGTGCGACGATTTCTTCGGGCGCTGCTCGTAGAGGAAAACCTTGGCCCACATCTCGCCGACCAACTCGTCCTAGAATGGGTAGCAGAGCGCGATTTCCTTTTGGAGAAGCCGGGACGCGCCACGCACGTTGCGGCAAACCCGCCTTACGTCCGTTGGAAAAATCTTCCGCCTGTTTTGGCAGATATTTATCGTGAGGCCTTGCCGACCATGAGCACGCGGGGTGATCTGTCTGTCGCTTTCATAAATAGAATGCAGGAGTGGGCCGAGGATGGGGGTTCTATTGCCGCGTTGACCAGCGATCGTTGGATGTTTGCGCAGTACGGTGACGCATTTGTGGAAAACACCAAGTCCCGGGGCTGGACGATTACCGTAGCGGACGAGCGTCCATCGGATCCATTTTTGCGAACGGTAGGCGCGTACAGCGCCATCGTCCTTTTGACGCAAAGCGATCAGTCGATCCATCGCGTATCATCGAACAGAAGAGAAAAAGCGCGAGCGATACAGCGCGAACTGCTTGCCCGACATGGGAGTCTTTTCGAGGCTGGTTGCGTCGTCCGCGTGGGACCAGCGCTTGGGGCGGGCAAAACGTTTATACTGGAACCTGAGCAGGCCGCAGAAGTGGAAGACGAACTCATCCGACCTTTTGTCGAGCGAAGAGATTTGGCCGGTCCCGTGGTTGAGGCCACGCGATTGCGGGTAGTGGTACCGTATGATCGCCGTGGCACACTTATCGATCCTACGCAGTGGCCAGGCTTCGCCGCTTGGATCGAGGGGCACAAGGAAGCACTCAGCAAGAGAAGCCACTTCAGGGAGAAGGGCGAGTACTGGCGTACGATTGATGCTGTTCCTGCCCTTTGGTCAGAAGGTCCCAAACTTCTGATGCCCGAACTATGCAACAAACCGTTTGTCACCCTGGATCGAACCACGGCAATTCCCACACATTCCATTTACGCGATCTGGCCAGGGGAATGGCCGGTAGAAGTACTCCAACGGGTTCTAAACGGCGGCCTACTCGAGGTGACAGCAAAAGCAGAAGCGCCAGCTCTTAACCAAGGTTGGATGCGCTTTTACAAACGTTTTTTATTGAAAACGCCATTACCGAAGTGGGGTCATCTATCATCCGAAGACCGCTCCGGTCTCGCGGATGACAACTGCCTTCACTTCGATAAGGCGTTCGAAAGGCTGTTCGGATTTACGCCTGGCGCTACCTTGGTGCCATGAAGACTCGCGATCTTTTTGCAGATGTACCTGAGCAGCGCCGCCGCTTGATGGCAAAGGTGGGACCGACCGATAGCAAGCCCGAAATGCTGGTACGACGCGCAGCGCACAGGCTGGGCTTCCGGTATCGACTTCACGTTCGAACGCTCCCTGGTACGCCTGATCTTGTCTTTCCGCGGCTTCGCAAGGTTGTATTTGTTCATGGGTGCTTTTGGCATCGTCATCCGGGATGCACGCGAACCACTACGCCCAAAGCACATGCAGAATATTGGCAGCAAAAATTCGATGATAATGTCAGAAGGGACGAGGTAAGCCAGTCACGACTGGAGGCGCTTGGCTGGACTGTATTGGTAATCTGGGAATGCGACACGAAGGATCAGGCAGGTTTGGCGTCGCGCCTGAATGAGTTCCTGTTGGAAAGCCAATGAATCTGACAGAGAACAAATGAAATTTGTAAAGATATAAATACAATCCTATGGTTATCTTTATGATGATAACCATAGGAGACGCCGAGCGCCGCTCAAGCCATTGGAGGCCGAGCAGGTAACGTGGCCATCGATCTTGCCGCAAGCAACCATGCGCGTCCCCCCCTCGAAACTCAGCAGCGCCTGGAAGAATCGTAAAACACGAGGAATCAAGATGTGGCTGGGGCGCCTGGATTCGAACCAGGGATGACGGTACCAAAAACCGTTGCCTTACCGCTTGGCGACGCCCCACCAGAGCTTGAGCGGAAACCGCTTGCTCAAATCGACGCCTGATTAGCAAAGCTCTTCGCCTGTCACAATGACTAAGTTTAACCCGGCGCAGATTTATGCGCTGCGTAGCGGCCGCCGTCGTGCTAGGAATTGGCGACGTCATCGGCCGAGATCATTCCTTCATGGACAGTCCCGCATTCGACCTCGCTTTCGAGCCGGCCTATGGGCAGGCCGTGCCGGTGGTTGCAGGTGTCGAGCGGGTTACCGTGAACAATCCCGGCCCTTTCACCTTTTTCGGCACCAACAGCTATATCGTCGGCTCTTCCTCCGTCGCGGTCATCGATCCCGGGCCGGAGGACGAGGCGCATTTTCAGGCGCTGATGGCAGCGCTTGCCGGCCGCGCGGTGACGCATATCTTCGTCAGCCACACGCATCGCGACCACTCTCCCCTCGCCGGCTGGCTGCAGGCCGCGACGGGGGCGGTGACGGTGGGCCAGGGGCCGCATCGGCCGGCGCGGCCGCTGCGCGCCGGCGAGATCAATCAGTTTTCCGAGAGTTCGGATGTGGAATTCGTGCCGGATATCGCGCTCGGCGACGGTGAGAGCATTGCGGGCGATGGCTGGGCGCTGACCTCAGTGCTGACGCCGGGGCACACGGCCAATCATGCCGCCTTCGCGCTTGCGGGTCGCGACATCCTCTTCTCCGGCGATCACGTCATGGCCTGGTCGACCTCGATCGTCGCGCCGCCGGATGGGTCGATGGCGGATTACATGGCCTCGCTCGAGCGGCTGATTGAGCGCGAGGACGGCCTGCTGCTGCCCGGCCATGGCGGGGCGGTGACGGCGCCGGCCAGTTTCCTGCCGGCGCTGAAGGCGCATCGGCTGAAGCGCGAGCGGGCGGTGCTGGCGCGCATCCGGGCGGGCGACCATAGGATTGCCGAGATGGTGAAGGCGATTTACAGCGATACCGATCCGAAGCTGCATGGGGCGGCCGCGCTTTCCGTGCTCGCCCATATCGAGGATCTCGTCGAGCGCGGCGAGATTGCGGCGGATGGGCCGCCTTCGCTTGCCGCCACCTACCGGCTGTTGTAAGCGGGAGATGGGGAGATTACCATGACGCGCGCCGCTTACAGCTATCGCAACGATCCCGCCGTGCCCGATTTTGCCGATGACCGGCCGCTGATCATCTTCGATGGCGAATGCGTCTTCTGCTCCGGCTGGGTGAAATTCGCGCTGAAGCACGACAGGCAGAGGCGATACCGCTTCCTCGCCGCCCAGTCGCCGCTCGGCGCCGCGCTCTACCGGCATTATGGGCTGAATGAGCGCGATTATGAAACCAATATCCTCATCGAGAATGGCCGCGCCTTCTTCAAGTCGGATGGGTCGATCCGCATGGTGGCCGGCCTCGGCGTTCCCTATTCGCTGGTCAGGATCTTCCGGCTGCTGCCGCGGCGGGTGGCCGATGCGCTCTATGAATTCATCGCCCGCAACCGGCTGAAGATCGCCGGCCGGCAGAGCTGCATGGTGCCGACGGCGGAGCAGCGCAGCCGTTTCATCGCATGAGCGGCGGCCGGCTTTCGCTGCTGATCATCGGCGGTTACGGCACCTTCGGCGGCCGGCTGGCGCGGCTGCTTGGCGATCAACCCAGGCTCAGGCTGTTGATCGCCGGGCGCTCGCTTGAAAAGGCCGATGATTTCGTTGCCGACCTCAGATCGCCGAAAGATGGATCCGAGGGCCTGGGAAGCACCAATCTCGGGGCAACGCTGCAGGCAGTGGCCTTCGATCGTGACGGTGATCTCGCCGAACAGCTGACGCGGCTGCGGCCCGATCTCGTCATCGATGCCTCCGGGCCGTTCCAGAGCTTCGGGGAAGACCGCTATAAGGTCGTGCGCGCCTGCATCGGGCTCGACATCGATTATGCCGATCTCGCCGACAGCACCGGTTTCGTCGCTGGGATCGGCGGGCTCGATGCCGAGGCGAGAGCGAAGGGGGTTTTTGCGCTCTCCGGCCTCAGCAGCCTGCCGGCGCTGTCCTTCGCCGCGCTCGAAGTGATGGCGCCGCGGTTTTCCCGGATCGATGCGGTGGCCGCCGGCATTGCCCCGTCGGCGCATGTGAAGATCGGGCTTAATGTCGTGAGAGCAATCGCGAGTTATGCCGGCAAGCCGGTCTCGGTGCTGCGCCAGGGCCGGCCGGCGCAGGCGCCGGGACTGATCGAGGCGATGCGGGTGACGGTCGCCCCGCCCGGGGTGGCGCCGCTCAAGAGCCGGAATTTCCTGCTGGTGGATGCGCCGGATCTGGCGCTGCTGCCGGGCCGCTTTGCCGGCCTGCAATCGAGCTTCACCGGGGTCGGCACGGAGCCGCAGCTGCTGCAGCGGCTGCTTGGGCTTGCGGCAGGTCTCACGCGGCGGAAGCTGCTGCCGTCGCTCACGCCGTTTGCGCGGCTCATGCAGCGGGCGAGCCACGGCCTGGCGATCGGCGAGCATCGCGGCGGCATGTTCGTGCGCCTGAGCGGCCTCGATGCCGCCGGCAAACCGCTTGCCTGCGGCTGGCATCTGATTGCCGAGGGTGATGACGGGCCGTTCATTCCGGTCACCGGCGTGGCGGCGCTGGTGCGCCGGCTGCTGCACGGCGTCCGGCCGGAAAGTGGCGCGCGGCCGGCGGCGGGGGAATTGCGGCTGGAAGATTTCGAAGCGGAATTCCGGCGGTTCTCGATTGCAACAGGGATCAGGACGGAAAGCGAGGGTGCCGGCCTATCGCTTTACCACCGGGTTCTCGGCAGCGCCTTCGCGCGGCTGCCGCCGGCCATATCAGCCATGCATGCGGGCGGATATTCGGGCAGCGCCCGTGTCGCCTCCGGGCGGGCGCGGGTCGAGCGCGGCAGCGGGTGGCTGGCGAGGATCGTCGCCCGGCTGATCGGCTTTCCCCCGGCGGGCGAGGATGTGCCGGTCACGGTGCGCTTTACCGCCGATGGCGAGAAGGAGATCTGGACGCGGCATTTCGGCGATAAGAGCTTCCATAGCCTGCAGCTCGAGGGCAAGGGCCGCGACCGGCATCTGCTTACCGAAGTGTTCGGGCCGTTCCGGGTGCTGGTGGTGCTGGTGCCGGAGGGGCAGAGGCTGCGGCTGGTCGTGCGCGGCTGGCGGTTTTTAGGGATTCCGCTGCCGCTGTTTCTGGCGCCGGGCGGGCAGACGTTCGAGGAGGAACGTGAGGGGCGGTTCCATTTTCACGTCGAGATCGGCGGGCCGCTGACCGGGCTGGTGGTAAGATATACGGGGTGGTTGGTGGTGGAGTGAGCCCTCTCCAGCCTCATCCCGAGATGCGTAGCCCGCAGGGCGAAGCCTCGAAGGACGGGGCTGGCCACCTTCGCGATGCCGCGGCAATTCAGCCACCCGCCCTCTTCCTTCGAGGCCCCTGCGGGGCACATCAGGATGAGGGCTGATCTTTGTGCGTGTCGCCGTCTCTCCAGAGGCCGATCGTCGAATTCGCGGCATCGTAAGAATGTCGAGCCTGCCGCACCCTCTCCCGGCCCTTCGCTTTAAGCTCAGGGCGTTCGCCGCTGCAATCGATTCACTGGATCGATTGCTGCCGCTCCGCGGCACCTCGGCTCACCCACTGCAATCGATTCGCTGGATCGATTGCAGGCGCTTTGCGCCACCGCGGCTCACCCACCCGCAATCCCCAGCAACTCGGCGTCCAGCGCCTTCAGATAATCCCCGGCGATTTCCGCGCTGAAGCCGAGGTCGTGTTGGCCGTAGCGGGAGGCGACGCGGATGTCGACGAAGGTTGTTTCGGCCTCTTCGCGCAGCCGAATGAGGATATCGAAGCGCAGGCCGAGGATCAGCGTGCGGTTGCTCGCCTGCAGCGTCACGCCGTTGGCGCCGCGGATCAGCTTGGCGACATCGTCGTCATAGGGGCGCGGCGTCGGCACGGGAATGATGCCGGGCGCATCGGCAACGGCCTCGCCGCCGGGCTCGGGTTTGGCCGGTCCGTCCTCCGGGTCGCGGTCCGGCTCGCTGGTGCCGGTGCTTTTGACGATGGTAAAGCCGCTCTGCTTGGCGACCTTGCGCACCGCTTCCAGCACGCGGTCGAGCGCGCCCTCATAGCGCCGGCCGGTCAGCTCGGGATAGGCTGATATCTGCTTTTCGCGATCCTCCGGCGTCACGAGATTGCGCTTCAGCCAGATCTGATCGGATTTCGGGGTCGACAGCCAGTCAGGGGCTGCGACCGGGTCGGTGGAGACGTCGTAGATATCAGGCAGCGTCATGTACCGCTCGGCGGCGAAGGCGCCGATGCCGAGCGGAAAGGCGGCATAGATCAGGGCGGCGAGTGCGGCGAGCCCGCCTTCGGCGCCTGTCATCCAGAGGCTGCGCAGGCCGAGTGCGGCCAGCATGGCGGCCAGCAGCCCGCAGCCGGCGGCGGCGATCAGAAGCAGCACGAGATAGGGGGTGGCGAGGCCGCCGAAGCGATGGGCGATCAGCACCGCCAGCGCCAGAACCAGCGAAAACGCCCCGAGCAGCCGCGAAAAGCGGGCGGCGCCTGAAACGGGACGGTCGAAACGGATGGCCATCAAACTTACCGGTTGCTCGTCAGCGCCGCGCCATCAAACAACGCAAATCGCCATAACCCTGTTTAGAGCAAGATGCCGAAAAGTGTGAAGCGGTTTTCGGACGACATCATGCTCTATTTCTTTGATTTGGATCCGGATTCAGATTTTTGGCCAGCCCGGCCCAAAATCATCCGGATCTGGGCAGGTTCGGCTGAGTTGAAGCTGTTGTCTTGGAATATCAGCCGGAATTCGCCTGGGATGGCCGAGGCGAAAGGTGAGGCGAAGATGGGGCCATTTCATGAGCCCTTGCTGATATGGTTAAAAAGGGTCATTCTGCCGCGGTTTCATCTCCGAATTCAAAGGCAAGGAGAGACGGGATGATTTCACCGGAGATAGCAGCCAGGCCGCAGGCGTCCGCGCTTGGCGGGATCGACCACAGCGAACCGATGCTGCCATTGGAGCTCGTCGAGCTCGAACTTTCGCTCGAAGGTTATGCCGGCGGCGATGCCGGTTTCTGCGAGGCAGTGCGCCAGGCAGCACAGCGGTCGGGCGGCGAGCTGCTGTTCGACCTGCCGGCCGGCGGCCTTGTCGCGGATTGCCGGCGCATCGCCGTGCTGCGCATTCCCGATGGCGGCAGTCAGATGCGCGTCGTGCTGGCGCTGCTCGATCATGCCGGCACCGAAATCCGCATGCAGGCGCCCAACGAGGAGACCGCGCATCTGGTGCGCTTCGCCGATGCCTTCATCGAACTGCTGGAGCGGATCTGACGCGTGATTTTTGCGCAATTTAGCGCCGCTCGGCCGCAGCCTCCGCCAGGCTGCGGAAGGGAAACTTGCGGCCGCATTCGCATTTCAGCATGAAGCTTTCCTGGTGGTTGGACGGCCGCTGCACGCCAAAACCGCGCGGCAGCTGATCGACCTTGAAATCCGGGTGCTTGCGCTTGGGATCGTCGATCTCCGAGGCTTCGGCAAAGCCCTCATTGCCGCATTGCGGGCAGTTCAGTTTCTTCGAAAATCGATCGCGGATGGCCATGCTCGTCCTCATGCTTGAGGCCTTCTCATACAGAGGAATGCCGGCTCGTGAAAGTGGAACCATCTTCCGGCGGTGCCGTTCCCCTCCTCGAAAAGGAGGCCATCATGCCGAACAGAGATCCTATTCCGACACCGACGACCGATACGCCGCGCGGGCCGACGCCAACACCCGGCATTCCCGACCGCATCCAGGAAAAACCGCCACTGACGCCTGCCCAGGACCCCGGCGATACGAAAAACCCGCAGGACCCGCCGCTCAATCCGGCGCTGCTGCCGATCGGCGATCCGGCCGGGGCGGCTTGACCGTCACACTCGCTCGTTCTTGTGCGGAGTCTCCCTGGTTTGGCGGCTTTGACGAAAACGCCAACCGCACTCTCCGTCATCCCAGGCCTTGAGCCTGGGATCCATGCCACTGCCGCTGATGGATGCTCGGCTCAAGGCCGAGCATGGCGGAAGGTGGGGTGGGCAGGAAAAACCATTCACAGGTAGACATCCCTGTCGGCCATCCGCCAGCGAAACCAGGGGCACGCCCGCGGCCCGAAACTTGACGCCCGCACCCGAATGGCATTTCCTCCGGGAAAAGCAAGGAATACCCCGATGCGCACCGCTGTCCTCATCACCCTTCTCGCCACCATCGCCGGCCTGTCCGCCTGTCAGACGATGACGCCGGAGGAGCGGCGGGCGGCGGATGAGCAGCGGTGTTTAAGCTATGGTTTCCGCCGCGGCACCGATGGTTTTGCCACCTGCCTGCAGCGCATCGATCTCGACCGGCGGGCCGAATCGCGGGCGCAGAGTGCCGAGATGATGCAGAGCATGGCCTGGGATCTGAACGGGCCCTATATCTACCGCGATCGCTGGCACCATCATCATTGAGGCCGAGCTGACTATTTCCCCCGGAGGTCTTTCAGACCGCCTGATATGACCGCCTGCGCGGCCGCCAATCTGGCGATCGGCACGCGAAAGGGCGAGCAGGAGACATAGTCGAGGCCGATCGTTTCGCAGAAGCGGATCGAGGCCGGGTCGCCGCCATGTTCGCCGCAGATGCCGAGCTTCATGTCGTTGCGGGTGCGCCTTCCGCGTTCCGCGGCGATGCTGATCAATTCGCCGACCCCGTCGAAATCGAGTGAGATGAACGGGTCATGCTCGATGATGCCCTTGCGCTGGTAGGTGGGGATGAAGGCCGAGGCATCGTCGCGCGAGATGCCGAAGGTGGTCTGCGTCAGGTCGTTGGTGCCGAAGGAGAAGAATTCGGCGGCTTCGGCAATCACATGGGCGCGCAGCGCCGCCCGCGGCAGCTCGATCATCGTGCCGACGAGATAATCGATCTTCATGCCGGCCTCGCTCATCACATCGCCGGCGACCTCGTCGATGCGGGCCTTGACGTAATCGAGCTCGGAGCGCAGGCCGACCAGCGGCACCATGATCTCAGGCACGACGGCCGCGCCGGTCTCCTTCGCCGCGGCAACCGCCGCCTCGAAGATGGCGCGGGCCTGCATCTCGACGATCTCAGGATAGGAGATCGCCAGCCGGCAGCCGCGATGGCCGAGCATCGGGTTGAACTCGTGCAGCGCATCGACGCGCTGGCGCAAGGCCTGCGCTTCCATGCCCATGGCGAAGGCGACTTCGGCCACCTCGTCATCGGTCTTCGGCAGGAATTCGTGCAGCGGCGGGTCGAGCAGGCGGATCGTTACCGGCAGGCCGTGCATGACGGTGAAGAGACCGGTGAAATCCAGTCGCTGCATCGGCAGCAGCTTGTCGAGCGCCAGCCGCCTGCCCTTCTCATCGACGGCCAGGATCATCTCGCGCATGACATGGATGCGCTCGCCCTCGAAGAACATGTGCTCGGTGCGGCAAAGGCCGATGCCTTCGGCCCCGAAGGAGCGGGCGGCCATCGCATCGGCCGGCGTATCGGCATTGGTGCGTACCGTCATCCGCCTGGCGCGGTCGGCCCAGCCCATGATCCGGCCGAAATCGCCCGAGAGTTCCGGCTGGATCATCGGCACCTCGCCCTTCAGCACCTGGCCGGCCGAGCCGTCGATGGTGATGATGTCGCCCTTCTTCAGGGTGACGCCAATGCCGAGCAGCCGCTCGTTGCGCTGATCGATGCGCATGGTGCCGGCGCCGACGACGCAGGGGATGCCCATGCCGCGGGCAACGACCGCCGCATGGCTGGTCATGCCGCCGCGCGTCGTCAGGATGCCTTCGGCCGCATGCATGCCGTGAATATCCTCGGGGCTGGTCTCGACGCGCAGCAGGATGACCTTGCGGCCTTCGGATTCCGCCTCGACGGCCTCTTCGGCGGTGAAGACGATGGCGCCGGTCGCAGCGCCGGGCGAAGCCGGAAGCCCGGTGCCGATCACCTGGCGGGTGACGCGCGGATCGATTGTGGGATGCAAGAGCTGGTCGAGGCTGGAGGGTTCGATGCGCAGCACCGCCTGGTCCTCGGTGATCACTCCCTCATCGACCATGTCGACGGCGATCTTCATTGCCGCCCGGGTCGAGCGTTTGCCCGAACGGGTCTGCAGCATCCACAGCTTGCCGCGCTCGATGGTGAATTCGATATCCTGCATGTCGCGGTAATGGATCTCAAGCTCGCTGCAGATGCGGCAAAGCTCGCGGAAAGCCTCCGGCATCAGCTTTTCCATCGAGGGTTTTTCAGAGCCGGAGGAAATCCGCCCCTCCTCGGTGATGCTTTGCGGCGTGCGGATGCCGGCAACGACATCCTCGCCTTGCGCATTGACCAGGAATTCGCCGTAGAGCGCCTTCTCGCCTGTGGAGGGGTTGCGGGTGAAGGCGACGCCGGTCGCAGACGCATTGCCAAGATTGCCGAAGACCATCGCCTGGATGTTGACGGCCGTGCCCCAGCCTTCGGGAATATTGTGGAGCTGGCGGTAGGTGACGGCGCGCGCGCTCTTCCAGCTGGAAAAGACGGCGCCGACCGCGCCCCAGAGCTGGACTTCCGGATCCTGCGGGAATTCCTGCTCCAGTTCCTCCTCGATCAGCTTCTTGTAGAGCGAGACGATGTGCTGCCATTCCGAGGCGCTGAGTTCGGTATCGGTTTCATGGCCGAGCTTGGCTTTCTCGTCTTCGAGGATCTCCTCGAAGGCGTCGTTGCCGAGACCCATGACGACATCGGCATACATCTGGATGAAGCGGCGGTAGCTGTCCCAGGCAAAACGCGCGTCGCCGGCATCATGGCCGAGCGCCTGCACCGTCTCGTCGTTGAGGCCGAGATTGAGCACCGTGTCCATCATGCCGGGCATGGAAACACGGGCGCCGGAGCGCACCGAAAGCAGCAGCGGCTGGCTGCCGGAGCCGAAGCGACGGCCGGTGATCGCCTCGATGCCCGCAATGCCGGCGCGCACCTCGGCCTTTACGCCGTCCTCGATATGGCGGCCATTCCTGTAATAGGTGTTGCAGGCATCGCCGATGATCGTCAGCCCCGGCGGAACCGGCAGACCCAGCGCGCACATTTCCGCCAGATTGGCGCCCTTGCCGCCCAGAATCTCGTGATCGCGCGCCCGGCCCTCAGCCTGCCCGTCGCCGAACGTATAGACCCACTTGGTCATCTTCCCCCCAACACCAAACCGGGATTAGCTTAATCCGTTGGTGTTGAAATGAAAATCGACAAATGCGGCAGAATGTTGCGTTGCACAATAAATCTTCGGCAGGGCAGCGATCGAAACGATTGAAACATCGCCCGGCACGAAGACGGCATAAAAAAAGCTTTGCGGGACTGCAACATGTCCCGCAAAGCCTTGTTTCCGTCCGGCCAGGAAAACCGGACGGGGGGTCCCTCAACCCAGGGCACTTTCCTCAAGTAATGGAATGCCCTATCGCTTGGTCTTCACGCAATTCCTGCGAAAGCCGCTTTGCGCGCCTCCTGGAACTGCCCCCGATTTTCCGGCTCTTGCCCTCTGCCCGGAAAACCGCCTGCAAATCCGACAATACGCACATATGACCGCCCACGTTTCCGCAGAAGCATCAGGTTGCGTTGAAACAACTTCTAATGCAAGTCATCGCAAAGAGCATCACCCAAATGGGGTACGAGCCGCAAAGAAGCCGACCTTTTTTGGTGCTTACGAAAATTCCGACGAAAGTGCGGGCCTTTTCAGCAGGTTTCGGCCGTCGGCCTGCGTGTCTCCGCCCCTCCCGGGCCACTCTTTCATGCCTCAGAAATCACGCCGTATGGCGCGCTGTTACGCAATATGACCAAACGCCGCCCGTCAAGCCCCGTCTCCCGCCGGTTTCGTCCCTCTCCTCGGTCATCCCAGGCCCTCTGAGTCTCGGACCACGCGCTGCTGCTGATGGCGCTAAGATGGATCCTCGGGTCAAGCCCGAGGAGGACGGAGGGTGGGGTGACCACCGCAGCAAAACAGCGACGGACGCCAGATATGAATGCGGTGCCGCCTCTTGCCAGGTTCTCCCTTTCCGGGTCCGCGCCTCCTGCCGGTCCCGTCCCCTCAACCTCCGTCATTCCTGGCCTTGAGCCTGGAATCCACGCCACTGCTGCTGATGGTGCCAAGACGGGTCCTCGGGCAAGCTCGAGGGGGACGGAGGGTGTGGTGAATCTGGGCCCGCTTGCCACAAGCAAGCGTTGCATCTGTGCCAGACACTCCCTATCCTGCAGAGCCTGCCAGCGCTTCTACGGGACCATCCCATGCTCGATTTTGACCCGCTCTATTCGACCGCGCAGATCGGGGCGATCGGACAGTTCATCGATAAACACTACGCGCTCGCTGGTCCGGTTCATTGCCGCATGCTTCATCGGGGCTTGAACGATGTCTATCTTGTCGTTGGCAGCAACGGAGAGCGTTATGTCTTCCGGCTGTCCCACCATCGCGCACGTGGTCGGGCCGACGTCAAAACCGAGACGGCCTTTCTCACGCATCTTTGGCAAGCGGGCGTTCCGGTGGCTGCCCCCATCCCCACACGCGACGGTGCCCTCTTCCTGCAGGGGCATGCGCCGGAGGGCCTCCGCGAGGGCGTGCTTTTCCGGGCGATCGATGGCCGCGGAATAAACGCGACGGACGCCGGCGATGCCAGCGCCAACGGCAGGACGCTTGCCCTGATGCACAATGCCGCCGAGACATTTTCCCCTGACGGCGCGGTATATGGTCTTGACCTCGAACACCTGCTGCATCGCCCGCTGACGCGCATATGCGAGAGCGGCGTCGTCGAAGACGCCGATGTTCTTCGCGATCTTGAAGAGATCGCCACGCGGACGGGAAAGGCGATCGAGGCGTTCGACACGCTGACCTGGACCTATTGTCACGGAGACTGCCACGGCTTCAACGCGCGCATCAATGACGCCGGTGAAGCGGTGTTTTTCGATTTTGACGACAGCGGCCTGGGATACCTCGCCTACGACCTGTCGGTTTTCCTCTGGGCGAAAGTTTCCTTCGGCCGCAAGTTGACCGGCATGTGGGAGGCCTTCATCGACGGATATCGCGCCGTCCGGCCGATCACGCCCCAAGACTTCGAAGCCGCCCTCCGCTTCGTGATTGTCCGCCACTTCTGGCTGATGGGCGAATACGCCAGCCGTGCGCAAGAATGGGGAAGCGAAGCCGTCGGCTGGATTGCGAGAGAAGCGAATTTTCTGAAGACCTGGGAGACCGATCAATTTGCCGACCGCCTGTTTTGACCTCCTCTCACAGCGCTGATCGGCGACGGGCGGAATGGGTGATTTCGAGGCCGAGAGCGGCGGAATGTCCAGATGTGCCGATAGCAGCCGGCCGACATTTTCCATGCCAATAAAAGGCGTACAACCAGATTCATTTTATTTTCAATATTCGCGTCGAGATTGTCTTTTGAAGATTTGCATTCTTTTGAGCTCAATATTGCGATGGCCCTCAGCACCAATCATTCTTACGCCGCGGCCGACAATGCGGAAGCGCAACCTGCTCCAGCTGCGATGATCGATGACGACGCGATTGCCGTTCTGGACAAGGCAGCTCGCTCGCCGAAGATGGATAATGACATCCTGAGTTCGACCCCGGCTCGCGACATCCGCAGTTCGGCAAACGAGCTGGTTGAAATGCTTGAAGATATAGACCTCCAGAAGATGTTGCGGAAGCAGGGCCTGCTTGGTCGGTTCACCGGCGCAGCCGTCGAGGCCCGCCTGGAATTCGAACTTGCAAGTCACAGGGTCGCCGATTTATTTCGCCAATTGAGCCGAGCGGCACAGATCGGTGAGCGCATCCGGGGAATTCTCGACAAAACCCGACTGGAGCTCATCGACGAACAGACGCGTCTTGGCGGCGTCATATCGGACGCCACGCTGCTTGTTTCGCAGGAGAGCGGCTCGGACCCGGCTCTGGTTGCGAGGTTTGAGCGACGTCTTGCCAACATCATGGCGATTGAGACTGCCAACACGCTGACAATTCAGCAGATCAAGCTGTCAGCCAGCGTGCTTGCTTCCTTGCTCGACCGATTTACCGACATTGAAACCCTGCTGTTGCCTCTCTGGCAGAGAAATGCGCTGGCGATCATTCATGGCGAAGCAAAACCCCGCAGTTCCGCCGTGACTGCATTTCTTGATGCTCACAGCAATCTCATAGGCTTCCTGAAGAAGGTTGGACAACAATGATCAAAGCAGCATTGCCACTGCACGACGCGTCAAATGCGGCCGCCGGAGAACAGCAGATCGATCCGGAAGTCGCGCGTTTGGCGGCCACCATTGACCTGTCGTCGGCCCTCTCCATCCAGCAGTTTGGCCAGGAGGTCGGTGAGCGGTCATCCCAATATGCCGATGAGATCCTTGGAACGGCACGCGCAACCGGCCTCGAGGACACCGGAGCTCAGCTGAACGAGATCGTGCTTACGGCGCAACAGTTCAATTTGTCGTCACTCGATAACCCGACTGGACGAATTCCCGTCATCGGCGGCCTTTTGAAGCGGATCGCGCGATCGAAGGAACGTGCCATTGCCCGGTTCGACACCGTCAAAGGTCAAGTCGACAAGCTCGTTGCGCAAATCGAGACGACGGCCCAAACGCTGTCGCGGCGAAACCATGACTATCAGCTCATGTATGAGGGCGTCCGCGCCGAATACGCATCACTCGGCAAACATGTCGAAGCCATCGAGATGCGGCTTCATGACATGGAGGACGAGATTGCCCGCCAGAATAACCCATCCGGTGACCTTGTCGCGACCGAATATCTCGCTGTCCTCGAGGCAAACCGTCAGCAGCTTTCGAAGCGGGCGGACGACATGCGTGTTCTTCAGCACGCGGCTATGCAGACCCTTCCGATGGTTCGCATCATCCAGGCAAACAATCTCGCGCTTGTCGACAAGTTCCAGACGATCCGCCAGTTAACCCTGCCCGCGTGGAAACGCGCATTCATGCTGGCACTGACCTTGGACGAACAGAAAAGCGCCGTCGCTTTGGCGGATACCATCGACAACGCAACCAACGCCATCATGCGCAGGAACGCCGATCTGCTGCACCAGAATTCGGTGGCGACGGCGAAATCCAACCAGCGCCTTGTGGTCGATGTCGAAACGCTCCAGCATGTCCATGACAAGATCCTGCTGACGCTGACCGACGTTCGCGATGCCCATGAGAAGGGCGCGACGGACCGCCGCCAGGCAATCGGCGAACTGGAACGTCTTCGGAGCGAGATGCTCTCCGGTGTCAAGGCGGCCGGAGTTGCCGGTGGCTGACGCCTCCGCTTTCGGCAGGCGTGTGCTCGGCGCAGCCTCGTCTGCGCCGGTCTCTGGCTCAGCACCAGGTAAGCCCGATCAAACGAGCGACCAAGAGCATGCCGGATTGCATCGTCGATCCCATCTGCTGTCGCTGATTGCCCAAGGACTTGCTTTCGTCGCGTTCATGCTGCTCTTTGCAGCAGCGTATACCCGGCCAACTGATGCGATCGATCTGCGGATGTTGAATGGCTCGATTTATGTGCTCGACGGGTTCACCAATGCGTTGGGGCTGGCCGGCGTCAAATCAGCGGACTCGTCAGTTCAGACCGGGCTCTGGACGCTACCCTATCATGCCCAATATGTCTCCTTCATCCTCGCGCTTGCGACCGCTGGGATGATCATCAAGGGGCGTTGGTTTTTCGCAGGCCTGGCAGTCGTGTTCTTTCTGATACGGTGGGGATTGTTCGGGGGAGCAGAATTGCTCGCTCCCTTTGCGTTCGCCTTGTTTGCATTTATTGCCCTGATATTTCACGCTCCGCTTTCCCGCCGCGCGATCATCGCCATTATTGTCGTCGGCATTCCGGGCATCCCTGTTGTCGGCAGTCTGATGTATGACCTTTGCCGGGATTTCAGTGCTCGGCCGACCTATGAAAAATACAGGGTGATCCGCCCGTCCGATTTGCCGGCAAACGTCTACGAGGCTGCCGCCGATGCGAATGGAGATCAACGGGCGCAACCGGGTGGGAATGCGAAGATCTTGCCGTACTTCTTGGCGCAAGTGGCGGCTTTTCGTGGCGACAGCGCTGCTGCTGCGGCCGCACTCGACAAGCTGGAAACAGGCGGCTTCCTTCTTAACAATTTCGATCAGACCCGTTTTCAGGCGATACGGAACTTCGCGCTGGCCTCCGGCGGTTTTGGACCGCAGGCGCGCGAAAAGTTCCTGGCCGACAATTCCGCTCAATCGCAAAAGGCATATCTGCTGCTTTCGGCCGCACTGATCTTTGCCATCGCCGCGCCGCTAACAAATGGGCTCGGCTGGTGGGTTGCACGCCGGAGCCGAAGGGTTTGGTCGATCGAGCGGGAGCTGGAACAGCGCCGTGCCAACCTCACGGGCGCGGTCAAACGCGCGGCTGGCGTGTTCGGCAGCCGCATCGCCAATAAGCTACCCAAACCATCTTCGATTGCCAATGGCGAACGTGCGATCGAAGCAATCGCCGCCCGCGCACGTGGTTACCTTCTGTTTGTCCTTGGTCTTCTGGCCTTTGCGGCCCTGTCAGCTTTCGGGGCCTATTGGATCTGGCTGCCTGAGGCGGCTGATAACACCGCCTTCCATTTTGTGGCGCTTGCCGGAAGCGCGGCCGATTATGCGCAGCAGAACGGCGTTACAGTCATCGCCGGCGCTGACGAATGGACGGTCGGGCCCCTATTGCTGAACTGGCTCAAATATCCGATATGCCTTGCCGCGATCGTTCTTGCCACGCGCCGATCGCGATATCTCGGCGCGGTGGCCGCGATGGTTTTTGTCGCATTCTTCGCAATCGATGACTATCGATTTGCCCAGCACTCGCGTCGTGAAGCCTTGCCCCAGCAATTCTCGCAGCGCCTGCGTTCGGAGCTGGATCTGGCCGCCGGCCGGGGGAACGGCGGGCTGACAGCGCCTCCGCAGCCTGTCACCGACACTTTCCGCGGCCTGGACATCAATCTTCGTGGGTCGATCGCGGCGGAAAACAAGTCCGCTTCCCCGGTTGCGCCGACGGAGATCGATGCTTCGCTCGCGGCCTATACGCTCGCACAGATCGCCTACCTTGAGGGGAATGTCGTCGATGCCGCGAAATTCCTCAACCAGGTCAGCGAGATGAAGGTTTTGTATGCCGGCGTTCACTGCGAGCGCTTGGCGCTGATGCGGGATTGGGTCTCGGCCAACGGCTACACTGCGAATGCGATGGATTGGCTCAATGCCGATTTTCCATCGCCGGTGCGGCGGTTGGGAAGGTGGCTGCTGACGCTTTTCATCGGAAGCTTGGGGCTCGCGGCTGTTGTCACTTCCTTTGTCGCAATTGCCGTTGCGCGACGCCGCCGGATCGAAGCCCTCCTGGAAGAGCGCGGCCGATATCAGCTTTAGGCGGAGCTCGGCTTCGATCGTCAACCGACGCCGGCAACCAGCCCGGTCGCGGGGGAGCAATTCAGGCGATCTCGCGCAGGCGTTCGGCGGTCTGCAAGTCGACGGAGACGAGGGTGGAGACGCCCTGTTCGGCCATGGTGACGCCGAAGAG
The DNA here is from genome assembly GCF_036571585.1 of Rhizobium sp. 268. Lineage (NCBI taxonomy): Bacteria > Pseudomonadati > Pseudomonadota > Alphaproteobacteria > Hyphomicrobiales > Rhizobiaceae > Rhizobium > Rhizobium sp. 268. The sequence continues at coordinate 267,663 of NZ_JAPPSO010000001.1, forward strand.
GCGGTTCATGCGGGCCATGGTGATCGGGTTGTGGGTGATGATGACGAAGCGGGTTTCGGTGGAGGCCGCCATTTCGTCCATCAGATTGCAGTAGCGCTCGACATTGTGGTCGTCGAGTGGCGCGTCGACCTCGTCGAGCACGCAGATCGGCGCCGGATTGGTTAGGAAGACGGCGAAGATCAGCGCCATCGCCGTCAGCGCCTGCTCGCCGCCGGAGAGCAGCGTCATGGTCTGCGGCTTCTTGCCGGGCGGCCGCGCCAGGATTTCCAGGCCGGCTTCGAGCGGATCGTCGGATTCGATCAGCTGCAGCTCGGCGGTGCCGCCGCCGAAGAGATGGGTGAACAGCCGCTGGAACTGGGCGTTGACGATGTCGAAGGCGGCGATCAGCCGCTCGCGGCCCTCGCGGTTGAGGCTCTGGATGGCGCCGCGCAGTTTGCGGATCGCATCGATGACGTCGTCGCGCTCCCTGATCAGCGCTTCGAGCTTCTCGCTCAGCTCCTTCTGTTCCTCGTCGGCGCGCAGGTTGACGGCGCCGAGCCGCTCGCGCTCGATCCGCAGGCGCTCCAGCTCGCGCTCGACCTCGCGCGGATCGGGAAGCGCCTGCATGGCCGGGCGCCCGGTCAGCTGCAGCGCCTCATGCGGCGCGACATTCAAAACTTCGCGGATGCGGCTTTCGCTTTCCTGACGCTTCTCGCGGGCCGAAACCAAGCGCTCCTCGGCGCGGCCGCGCCTTTCCCGGCATTCGGCAAGCGCGGAGAGCGCCGTCGCCGCCTGGTGATCGGCCTCGCGCTGGATGCGTTCGGCCTCCGCCAGGAGATCGCCGGCGTTGCGGCGCGCCTCCTCGGCCTTCTGCAATTCGGAAAGCAGAGCCCGGCGCTTGTCGTCGAATTCATCCGGCGCCATTTCGAGTTCGGCTGCCTCTTCGCGCGCCTCTTCCTCGCGCTCGCGCAGCGTCGCGACCTGGTCCTCGCCGCTGAGCGCCCGCTGGCGCCAGGTCTCGCGCTCCTGGCCGATCGCCATGATGCGGCGCTGGCGAGCCTCGTTTTCTCGTGCCAGGCTTTCGTGGCGGGCGCGGCTTTCGGCAAGCGCGCCGCGATCGGTCGCGACCTCCGCCTGCTGGAAGCGCAGACGCTCATCGATCGCGGTCAGATCGGGCGCATCTTCCAGCTCGATGCGGGCGTTCTCTTCCTGGACGCCGATCTCCTCCAGCTGCGCGCCCAGCTGGCTGACCGCCTCGCTGACGACATCACGGCGGCGGATCAGGTCGCCGGAGGCTCGCTCGGCCGCTACCAGCGCTTCGCGGGCTTCGGCCAAATGACGCGCCGACAGCCGGCTCATGTCGCGGGCGTCAGCAAGCCGGCGCTCCTCCAGCCGGATTGCTTCGGCGGCCGCCGCCTGCCGCTCCTCGGCTTCGGCGAGCACGTCGCGGGCAAGGGCTGCTTCGCCTTCGAGCTCGGCCAGGCGGTTCTTCTGGGCAAGGCGAAGGGCGGCCGCACTCGGCGCGTCGGCGCCGGTGACGTGACCGTCCCAGCGATAGACGGCGCCCTCTTTCGTCACCAGCCGCTGACCGGGCTGCAGCGCCGCCATCAGGCGTTCCGCGTCTCCATCGGCGACCAGGCCGATCTGGCGGAGGCGGCGGGTGAGTGCGGCAGGCGCGCTGATATGGCCGAGCAGCGGCGTGACGCCTTCGGGAAGGGCAGGATCGCCGGAACCATCACCATTGTCCGACCAATGGGCCGGCGCCTCGGCAGCAAGCGGCGATTCCAGATCGTCGCCGAGGGCAGCACCGAGTGCGGTCTCGAAGCCGCGGTCGACCTTCAGTTCGTCGGCAACCGGCGGAAATTTGCCGGCGGCAGCACCGGCGGCGAGCATGCGGGAAATGGTGCGGGCCTCGGTTTCCAGCGCATTCAGGCTCGAACGGGCCTGATCGACCGGCGCGCGCGACAGCGCCTCGGTCTGGCGGGCAGCGGCCAACGCCTGCTCCACCACCTGGACGGCGGCTTCCGCGTCGGCAAGGGCGATTTCGCCGGCCTCGACGATGGCGCGTTTTTCATCCGGGTCAGGCAGGCCGGCGATCTTGTCGCCGATGGCTGCGAGTTCGTGGTTGGCCTCGTCCATCTGGCGCTCGAGGCGCATGCGGCGATCGGCGAGATCGCGGATGGCGCGTTCCAGCTGGTTGCGGCCGGCAGCCGCTTCGGCGCGCTCGGCCGTCAGCGCGGTAAAAATGCGCTCGCTGTCGGCGAGCTTTGCGGCCGCTTCCTCAAAGGCCTCGCGGGTTTCCTCGGCATAACGGCCGGAATCGGCCAGCACTTCCGCAATCTCGGCTTCTTCGGCGTCGAGCCTTGCCAGGATGACGGCATTGTCGGCCACCAGCCGCTCCTCGCGGCGAATATCTTCGCCAAGCTGGGCGAGACGGCGGGTGAGTTCATCGCGTCGGCGCAGGATGCGGCCGGCATCTTCCTCCAGCTGGCTTCGGGCGATCTGAAGCCGCTGCAGGGCGGCGGCGGCACGCGCTTCGCCGTCGCGCAGTTCCGGCAGCTTCAGGCTGGCAATGCCCTGCTGCTTGGCCGCCTCCATCTGGGCTTGGGCCTTTTCGGCGACGACTGATGTCGCCTGGTTCAGCGCGCTATCGGCCTCGGCCTCGGCCTCCTTGGCCTGCATCCAGCGGATATGTAAAAGCATTGCCTCGCGGGCGCGGATATCGGCCGACAGCGTCTTGAAGCGGTTGGCCTGGCGGGCCTGGCGTTTCAGGCTCTCGATCTGGCTTTCGAGCTGCGAGGTGACGTCATCGAGACGCTCGAGATTGCCTTCGGCGGCGCGCAGCCGCAGTTCGGCCTCGTGGCGACGGGAATGCAGGCCGGAAATGCCGGCCGCCTCTTCGAGCAGCTGGCGGCGGGCCTGCGGCTTGGCTTGGATCAGCTCGCCGATACGGCCCTGCCCGACCATCGAGGGCGAACGGGCGCCGGTGGAGGCGTCGGCAAACAGCAGCTGCACATCCTTGGCGCGGCTTTCCTTGCCGTTGATGCGATAGAGCGAGCCCTGCTCACGCTCGATGCGGCGGGTGACCTGGATCTCGTCGGCATCGTTGAAAGCGGCGGGCGCGGTGCGCGTTGCATTGTCGAGATAGAGTGCCACTTCGGCGGTGTTGCGGGCCGGCCGGTTTCCGGAACCCGAAAAGATCACGTCGTCCATGCCCGAGGCGCGCATGTTCTTGTAGGAATTCTCGCCCATCACCCAGCGCAGCGCCTCGACGAGGTTCGACTTGCCGCAGCCGTTCGGGCCGACGACGCCGGTCAGCCCCCGCTCGATGATGAATTCCGTCGGCTCGACGAAGGATTTGAAGCCGACCAGGCGCAGCTTGTTGAACTTCATGCGTAGACATCCACGGCAGGAAGCCCCCTCAGCCGCAAGCTGCGCTGAATACGAAAAACGGGCGCACGGCTTTCGCCGTCGCCCGTCGTTTCGAAACGGTCAGGTTCAGATGAGGCTGTCGATGAGCGCCGACAAGGTTTCAACCGGCATGTCTCCAGAGTAGCGCTTGCCATTGATGAGGAACGTCGGCGTGGCGTTGACGCCGAAATCCTTGGAACCTCTTTCCCGCGTGGCGTTCACTTCATCCAGAAGCTTCTGGTTCGTCAAGCATTTCGTGAAGCTATCCTCAGTAAATCCGGCGAGCTTCGACATCTGCAGCAGTGCGGCGCGGCCGTCATCGGCGGCGGCCCAGACCTGCTGCTGCTTGAACAGCATCGAGACCATCGGGAAATACTGTTCCGGCGTGCTCAGCTGCTCGGGATTGGAAGCGCTGCAGCGGGCGAGCATGAAGGCGGCGGCGGCGCGCGGATCGAAGGGGAATTCGCGGATGATGAACTGCACCTTGCCGGCGTCGACATATTTCTGCTTGATCGCGTCGAAGGTGGTGTTGTGGAAATGGGCGCAATGCGGGCAGGTCATCGACATATATTCGACGATCTTGACCGGGGCGTCGGCCTTACCAAGCGCCATCTCCGGCAGCGCGCCGGGCTTCAGCACCTCGGCCATATCGACATCGCCGTCCGACTGCGGCATTTCGGTCGCGGACGTGGCCGCCGTCTGAATGGTATCGACATTGGTGCCGTCGGCCATGGTCTTGCCGGAGGACGATGCATCGGCAGCGTCCTTGCTGTCGTTGCAGGCGACAAGCGCTGCGGCAGCTGCGGCGATGGCGATCCCACCCAGGAGGCGGCGTTTCGTCAGTTGCATTTCGGACATCTGCATGGGTTCCCCATAGGTATGAGAGTGACGGCGTGACTGTGCGATATAACGGCTGACGGCCGCTCACAAGCCACGGTTCACCAACTTCCTTCAAAGAATTGTGACCGTGATGGGACCGCTAGGCAAAATTGCGAGCGGGCGGCTCGCGCGTCAAGGTTCGGTGATGATGTCGAGGATGAGCCTCGCCAGCGGTTGCTCTGAGCCGGCAAAGCTCTCGATCATGGCGTCGATAACACGGTCGCGATCTAGTACTTCGGCATTGAACGGCAGACCAGCACGTTCGGCCAGTAGAGCGAGAAAGGTCAATTGGGTGCGGCCGTTACCCTCACGGAAAGGGTGGACCGCGTTGATCTCGGCAAGAAGGTGCGCGGCTTGAATTGCAAAATCTGCTGGTGCCAGTCCTCGGAAATAGTTCGCCTGGGCCAGCTCCCGAAAAATCCGATTCAGCTCGTTTGCGATGAACTCAGGATAACAGAACCAGTTGCCACCTTTGCCGATACGGATGGTGCGAATCTCGCCGGCCCAATCGTAGACATCCTGGAACAGGTGCTGATGGAGGGCGAGATAGTGGATGACATCCAGATCGCCCTCCGGCCAAGGCTCATCCGAGCGGAGCACGAACATCGCTGTTTCAAACTCATCGAGCTCCGCCTGGTCCGTAAGGTCCAGTTTGTTGCGGAGCACGGGCGTGCCCAGATAACAGAGCGGGTCGTATTCGGCAGTATAGACCAACGTTTAGGCAGACTTGCGGACAAACTGCGCGCGGATCGCTTCACGGCGCGCTTCTGTCGGCTGGTCTACAGTCTCCGCGAGGACCTTACGCATGCGCGGGCTGAGTATCAGGCCCTCGACCGCACTGATCTTTTCGGCTCGCGCCTGGGTCAGGCGACCGATATTGGCATTGCGGGTCAAGTTGGGCTTTTTGCTCATCGTGAGTCAGAACGTAGCACGACCTCACGCGGACTCGCAAAAGGAATTCGTTTGATTTGAACGCCGGGATCACCGTTGCACGATACAGATAGGCAAGCGGCAAACAAAGGATCACCGCCCCCGCTTGCCCATCACCGCGGTCCCCAGGCGCTGGATCGCCTGGCGCAGCTTGTCGTTTTCGATGCCTTCCATCATGCCTTCGAGCTTGCGGGCGGCTTCGCCTTTCAGCGGCGGCGGCGTGCGGGAGCGGCGGATGGCTTGTGAGACTGGCTTTTGGACGATGCGGATCTGGTGGACGGCGGCGAAGCCGAAGAAGCTGTTGATGCGCTGGATGAGTTCGCCCTGGGCATGGGTCAGGAAAAGCGCGCGCGCGCCTTCGCAGGCGATTGTCAGCACGCCGGGGCGGAAGCCGCCGTCATCGCCGCCGCCGCGGGCCCAGGCGATCTTTTCCGGCCGGGTGCAATCGGCGAAATCCTCGCCGGCGATTTCGCTCCACGAACCGAGCAGCGCAGTGTTGATGCCGGCGCGGCGCGCCAGGACGGGATCGATCAGCCCGTTCGCCAGCTCGGAAATCTGCTTTGCACCTTTGCGTGGAGAACTCATCGAAACCCTTGGACACCTCTGCCAATCGCACAGGCAATTTGCATCACCGGCTTGATCGCGCGGCATTGCTTCGCCAAGTATAGGCACTTCCCCCGATCCCGGCAAATCATGACGATCACGACACCCGACACGCCCACCGCAAAACCCCTGCTCGACTGGTACGACCGCCACCACCGCGATCTGCCCTGGCGCATCTCGCCCGGCATGGCGGCCGGCGGCGCCAAACCCGATCCCTATCGTGTCTGGCTTTCGGAGGTTATGCTGCAGCAGACGACGGTGCAGGCGGTCAAACCCTATTTCGCCAAGTTTCTGCAGCGCTGGCCCGAGGTGACCGATCTTGCCGCCGCCGAAAACGATGCCGTGATGGCGGCTTGGGCCGGGCTCGGCTATTACGCGCGGGCCCGCAACCTGAAGAAATGCGCCGAAGCGGTGGCGAAAGAGCATGGCGGCGTCTTTCCTGATACCGAGGAAGGGCTGAAGTCGCTGCCGGGCATCGGCGATTATACGGCCGCCGCCGTCGCCGCCATTGCCTTCAACCGGCAGGCGGCCGTCATGGACGGCAATGTCGAGCGGGTGATCTCCAGGCTTTATGCGATCGAAACGCCGCTTCCGGTGGGAAAGCCGCTGATGAAGGAAAAGGTGGCGCGGCTGACACCCGCGACCCGTCCTGGCGATTTCGCCCAGGCGATGATGGATCTCGGGGCGACGATCTGCACCCCGAAGCGGCCGGCCTGTTCGCTCTGTCCATTCCGCGGCGCCTGCGCGGCGCTGAAGCATTCCGATCCCGAACTCTTCCCGGTAAAGGCGGCGAAGAAGGAGAAGCCGGTGCGGCAGGGTGCAGCCTTTGTCGCAGTCACCGCCGACGGCGAGATCCTGCTCAGGCGGCGCGCCGAAAGCGGCCTGCTCGGCGGCATGACCGAGGTGCCGACAACGGCCTGGACGGCGCGGCTCGACGGCGAGACCTCGGCTGCGGCCGCGCCCTTCGAGGCGGCCTGGCAGGCCTGCGGCACCGTCCTCCATGTCTTCACCCATTTCGAACTCCGGCTGTCGATCTGGCGCACGGCAATCGCCGGCAAGGTGGATGACCGCGCGAATGACGGATGGTGGGAGCCGGTTACAAATCTTGAAGCGCAGGCCCTGCCGACCATCATGAAAAAAGCGATCGCAGCGGCTATTCCTCTCGCGTTCAAAACATCCAAGGGATGACCATGACCACCGAAATAAAACATATCGTTTTCGATATCGGCAAAGTCCTTATCCATTACGATCCGCATCTTGCCTTCGCCCGCCTCATTCCCGACGAGACGGAGCGCAACTGGTTCTTCGCCAATATCTGCACCCATGACTGGAACATCGAGCAGGACCGCGGCCGCACCTGGGCTGAGGCCGAAGCGCTGCTGATTGCCGAGCACCCGGCCCGCGAAGAGCATATCCGTGCCTTCCGCAAATATTGGCACGAGATGGTGCCGCACGCCTATGAGGACAGCGTCGCAATCATGGAAGGGCTGATGGCCGAAGGGCGCGATGTGACGATGCTGACCAATTTCGCTTCCGACACCTTCCGCGAGGCGCAGGCGCGCTTTCCCTTCCTCACCAAACCGCGCGGCGTCACCGTCTCCGGCGATGTCGGCCTGATCAAGCCGGATCTCGCGATCTACGAGACCCACACGAAAAGCTTCGGCCTCGACCCCAAGGCGACGATCTTCATCGACGATGCGCCCGTTAATGTCGAAGGCGCCAAGGAGTTCGGCTGGAATGCGGTGCTTTTTTCGGGCGCGGACAAGCTGCGCAGCGATCTTGCCGCTTACGGCCTGAAGGTCTGAAGTCATGGCTTTCGATCCCGCAGAGGAAATCGACCGCTTTCACGCCGCCATCAACGCTCTCGACTTCGCCGCGATCGAGGCCTATTTCGCCGAGGATGCCGCCTACGTCTCGAACGGCGTCGGCAGCCTTGCCGGGCGGAGCGAGATCATGGCCGCCTTCAGGAAATATTTCGACGACTATCCCGATCAGACGGCGGAAAATTCGCTGGTGGAGACACTGACGCCGCTGTCCGGCCGGGCTGTCTGGTCGCTTCGCGCCACCCACAGCAAGACGGGCAAGGCGCTGATCCGCGAGGGCGAGGAGACGATCACCTTCAACGATGAAGGCCGCATCACCCGGGTCGACGTCACCGATTACAAGGATTTCTGAAGCAGGGCCTCAAATCGAAGACGCCCGGGGCTAAAACCCCGGGCGCCTTGGCCTTCTTCCGCAACTGGAGGAAACCGGAAGAAGGTATTTCGATCCGCCGAAAGTGGTGCTCACTCCACCTTTGCCAGATCACTGCGGATGACGGACCTGAGATCGTCGATCGGGCGCAGGGACTGCCCGTCTTCGAAATGCCAGAAGGTCCATCCGTTGCAAGCATCGAGACCCTGCACCTTGGCGCCGAGACGATGAATGGAGCCGGCCTCGCCGCCTGATGCCACCGTGCCGTCGGCGCGCACGATCGCGCTGTAGCGGCGTTTGGCGTCGGTCAACACCTGGCCGGGCTTGATCAGGCCGCTTTCAACAAGCACGTTGAAGGCGACGCGGACTTCGGCCTTCTTGCCGGTCATGACGGTCAGTTCCGCCTTCCCCAGCGGCTCGACGGCGGCGATGCGGGCCGAGGCCGCATCGATATAATCCTGCTCGCGCTCGATGCCGACGAAGTGGCGGCCGAGGCGCTTGGCCACCGCACCCGTCGTTCCCGAGCCGAAGAAGGGATCGAGCACGATATCACCGGGCTTGGTCGAAGCCATGATGACGCGGGCGAGCAGCGCTTCCGGCTTCTGGGTCGGATGCACCTTCTTGCCGTCCTCGCCCTTCAGCCGCTCGCCGCCATTGCAGATCGGGAACAGCCAGTCCGAGCGCATCTGCACGTCGTCATTGGCGGCCTTCATCGCATCGTAGTTGAAAGTATACCCCTTGGCCTTGGCATTGGGGCTTGCCCAGATCATCGTCTCATGGGCGTTCTGGAAACGTCGGCCCTTGAAATTCGGCATCGGATTGGTCTTGCGCCAGATGATGTCGTTGAGGATCCAGAAGTTCAGATCCTGCAGCGTCGCGCCGACGCGGAAAATATTGTGATAGGAGCCGATCACCCAGATCGAGCCCGTCGGCTTCAAGACACGGCGGCAGGCGAGAAGCCAGGCGCGGGTGAAGGCGTCATAGGCCTCGAACGAAGCGAACTGATCCCATTCGTCATCGACGGCATCGACCAGCGACTGGTCGGGACGGTGCAGCGATCCGCCGAGCTGGAGGTTATACGGCGGATCGGCAAAGATGATATCGACGGAGTGGGTGGGCAAGGCCTCAAGGGCACTGACGCAGTCACCCTTGATAATCGTGTCGACCCAAGACCCCGGCCGGGAACCCGACTTGACGGAAGCCTTGAGGTCGGCAAGCGGAAAAACTGATGCCATTCTGATACTCACTCATACGCTTGACGCTTAACTCTCCGTTATGGTTACCCAACTTAGTTACCAAAGCCTGAAGCGGTGGCCGATTTCAGGAATTTATTGCGGATGTTATCGCCCCTCCTCACGCCGCATCGTGGACGCTGCGGCTGTCGGCCGGCGCCCCGTCGCGTTCGAACATGCCGTAATCGCGCAGCACGCTGGCGATGCGCAGGCGGTAATCGGCGAAGATGCCGCTGCGGCCGGCTTGCTGGGCGGCCCGGTGGGCTTCGAGGTTGCGCCACTGTCTGACGGCCTCCTCGTCGCGGAAGAAGGAGAGCGACAGCAGCTTGCCGCGGTTCGTCAGGCTCTCGAACCGCTCGATCGAGATGAAGCCGTCGATCTTTTCGAGTTCCGTTCGCAACTCGCCGGCGAGGTCGAGATATTTGTGGCGCTCGCCCATATAGGGCACGACTTCGAAGATGACGGCGATCATGGCAGCACCAGCTTGGCGTGAGGGGCGGAGACATTTTTGAGGAAGATGCGGTCCTCCTTGAGGATGAAGCCTTCGCGCCTGGCGAATTCGTAATTGTCGCGGCCGAGCGGGTCGGCGGCCAGCCTGGCGCGATAGGCCTCGTAAGCGGCGAGGCTGTCGATGTTGTAGACGCCGTAGGCCGATGTCGACGAGCCCTCATGCGGGCCGAAATAGCCGATCAGGTCGGCGCCGTTTTTCGGAATGGCCTGGCCCCAGTTGCGGGCATATTCGGCGAAGGCCTCCTTCTTGAAGGGGTCGATCTGATAACGGATGAAGCAGGTGATCATCGGTGTTTCTCCTTTGTGCCTGCTCGTTTTCGCACATTGCCTGACGGCGATGCTTCGGTTACGATCGAAGTATGAAGGAAGGTCCTGACATTGCGCAAATCGGTGCGCTCATCGGCGATCCCGCCCGCGCCAACATGCTGGCGGCGCTCACCGGCGGCCGGGCGCTGACGGCGACCGAGCTTGCCGGCGTCGGTGGCATCACCGTGCAGACGGCGAGTACACATCTTGCCAAGCTTGAAGCCGGCGGCCTGCTTGCCCAGCGCAAGCAGGGACGCCACCGTTATTTCACCTTGGCCGATGAGGCCGTTGCCCGGCTGATCGAAAGCATGATGGGGTTTGCCGCCGGACGCGGGCATCTGCGCCACCAGCCGGGGCCGAAAGAGCCGGCGCTGCGCAAGGCGCGCATCTGTTACGATCATCTCGCCGGCGATTACGGCGTGCGCATGCTCGACAGCCTGATCGCCTCAGGCTCGATCGACGCGGTCGGAGACGGGCTATCGCTGACCGAGAAGGGCGAAAACGATCTCAAATGCATCGGCATCGATGTCGGCGACCTCCGATCGTCGCGCCGCCCGCTCTGCCGCTCCTGCCTCGACTGGAGCGAAAGGCGCGCCCATCTTGCCGGCAGCCTCGGCAAAGCCTTGCTGTCAAGCTTCCTCGACAAGGGCTGGGCGCGGCGCACGCCCGAAAGCCGCTCGGTCCTCTTCACCCCGGAAGGAGACCGGCAGTTTCTGAAGCTCTTTCCGATCGACGCGTAGGTTCGCTGCGGATCTGCACAACCATTCAGCGCCATTCCGGCTGGTGCTGGCTATAGACCACCGGCCTTCCACCCATCCTGCTGCCGCACATGCGCACGCAGCGCCGCGAGTGTGAGCGCCAGTGCGGCGTGATTGCTTTCGGCTTCACCCAGCACGTTTTCGCCTTCCTCGATCTCGCGCAGTTGCGCGCCGTAAAGGCAATCGTCAGACGCCTGGCCGCGGGCAAGATGCCAGACGGCATCCGGCCGGATCTCCCGGCAGAGATCGATGGCGTGATTGACGTCGTGGGTGAACGGCCGCGCCATCAGGAAGCCGTGCTGCGACTTGATGCTGCTCGGCATGTAATCATGGGGACCGTCGAAATCGTTCGGCTCGGCCGGCCGGAGCTGTTTCAGCAAAAAGGCACAGGTGATGAAGGCGTCGATCCGGCCGTCGGGCATATCCGTTTTTTCCAGGGTTTCGATAATGTCCTCGATCGTCATGCAGGCTTCCTCTTGGTCGGTTCTTCGGCGTGCCGCCTCTCCTCTTCCCCATGGCGGCGGTGGCGTCCTCTTCCCCGAGCGCCATCTAGTGCATGAGAATGCCAAAGGTAGTCCCGGGGCTGTAATGGGCCGGTGATCACGCGGATTTCATCGATTTCGCACCCGCCTCGCTTGAGGCAACAGCCTGACGCGCACGTACCGGTCGAGCGGTCTTCGATCTCGGCATAGCGGTCGGCTGCCAGACGGCGTCCGTAGCCGACTTTCAAGGGCTTGCCGCCTCGAACAGAATGATTTTAGGCCCGATCGGCCTAAAATCTGAATCCTGTTCTAAATTAAAGAGTTAGAGCATGATGTCGTCCAAAAACCGCTCACACTTTTCGGCATCATGCGCTAGCAGCCCTTCTTCCTCATTTTCTTTTCGACCTTGGCTCGCCTCTCGGGTCCATCACTGGCATGTTTTCCGCCGGTCAGCCCATTATCCATCATCGCCTGCAGCTGCGCACAGTTTTTGTGGTGCTTGCCGCCCTTGGCGGTGACCTCGGTGGATGTGAAGGCAAAAAGCAGCGCTACGGCTGCCGCCGATCGAACAAGGGCTGAAAGCCTCATGGTCCCTCTCCTCTTGCCCTGCATGGTACGCCCCAGCCCCCGAGCCGGCAATGAGGATGGTGTCGCGCCAGCCCGGGATACTGGTTAAGGGCGAAGCGATCTCATCGGCATCGACGTCGGCGCCCTCCCGCTCGGCGCGCCGCCCGCTCTGCCGTTCCTGCCTCGACTGGAGCGAAAGGCTCGCCCATCTTGCCGGCAGCCTCGGCAAGGCGCTGCTGTCAAGCTTCCTCGACAAGGGCTGGGCGAGGCGCACCGCCGAAAGCCGCTCGATCATCTTCTCGCTCGAAGGCTCCCGGCAGTTCGTGAAACTGTTTCCGTCACAGGCGTAGCTTTCCGTTAGAATCTGACGTCCAATCGAGCGTTGGCGCTATGGCGGTTCTGGCCATCGCCGAATTCTCCCCGGTACGATACGGATGCGGCCGCGGCCGCGGTCAACTGCAATGCCACCGATCCACCGGCAACGACGCTGTTTTCGGCATTGCGCAACCCTTTCACGACGAAACTCCCGCCATTTTCGAATGTCAGCGCGGAGAGCGCCGTGTCCTGATCGGCTATCCGTCTCCAGGCGACATCGAAACCGGTTACGACGTTCTTGCCGGCGACCGAAGCCTGCCGTTCCGCACGCAGTCCGACCGTCGTTGCAAACTGGTCTTCGCGCGCGCTTTCTCCGGAAAGGGAAGAAGCGCCGCCATCTTCGTGGAAGCTGTCGCGCTGAGCGATTGCATAATCCAGTCTGCCGAATGGGGTGATAATAAGGTCACGGGAAAGGCCGAAGTCGAATGAGGCCTCGGAAAAGAATTGGGCGGTGCTGCCGCGATAGCTTGCCGTCTGGCTGTCGGAAAAACCGTCAAAGGCGATGTCTCGGCGCGTTTCGATGTCGTGCCAGCTGTTCGACGCCCCGAATTTGACCTGCAAGCCGCCGAATCTCTGGCCGGCATAGAGGCCCAAATGCACACTGTCGATATTGGCCGTGGAGCCGAGATCGGGGATCTCGAAAGAGGATTGTCCGACGCCTGCGAAAACGCCGGCCGCACGATCGTCGATCAGCCAGTCGACCCCGTAAAGAACGCCGCCGCGCGCAGTCCTGGCGCTGGAGGCGTTTCCGTCACCCTTCAGCCAGGAGATATTGCCATAGGCGCTCGTCCATACCTTGGCGCCAGTCTCGAAAGCCTCGTCCAGCCGGTCGTAAACCACATTGCGCACGTCATCGGCCTCGCTGAAAAGGCCATTTTGCAGCGAGGCGTGGATCTCGCCGGAGAGCTGGTCGAACGCGTCCCTCGCTTCTGCCCTGTCGCTGTAAAGGATCGCGTTATAGAGCGCGAGACTGCTGGAGCCGCTTGTCTGGTCGAGGAAGTCGAGGCCATAAGCCGACTGTTGCTGATTATACGTAAGAGCGGCACTCGGAAACAGAGAGCCGGGGCTGAGCACAGTCCGCAAGGTCAAGGTTACGTCGGTAGCGGAATAGCTGAGGAAAGACTTCAGGAAGGCAGAATCAATCTCCAGATCGCCGAACGTGCCGGAGACGGTCCCGGCCGAGACGATCGTGTAGGACTGGCCGTTGACGTAGCTGACGGCCGGATCCCACAGGATCGTCTGAACCTTGGCGCCGTTCAGGAAGGCGGTGCCGGTGACATCGACCCTGTCGCTGAGCCCGGTGCTGCCGATCTCGACTTCGAACACGCTGCTTGGATCGAAGTTCAGATCTCCGGTGACCGTCAGGGTTCCGATCGAATTTCCGGGAGCAAGGATGCTGCTTGCTGCAAGCGAAGTCATGCCGACGCTGCCGGTTCCCTGAAGTCTTGCGCCTGACCCAATGTTGACGGCGCCAGCCAGGCTGCCGTTGACGGAGAGCGTACCATCCAGCACATCCGTGTCGCCGCTATAGTTGCTATTGCCCGTCAGATGAAACAAGCCGGCGCCGGTCTTGACGAGGCTGCCGCCTCCAGTAATCGACCCGGCGAAAATGGTGGAACTGTCATCGCCGCCGACATTCAGCGTCGCTGCATTGGAAAGCGTGACATCCCCTCCCGACGAGCCGCCGCCGGCGAGCGATCCGATGGTTTCGGAGGTGGCGACGTCGAGCCCGGCGCCGGCGAGATCGGCAATGGTCACGCGGGCGCCGTCAGCCAACGCGTTGCCGTTCTGGAGGGATAGCCGCCCCTGCTCGATGTCCGTATCCCCCGACCGCGTATTGTTGCCCGAAAGGGTCAGCGTGCCCGCGCCGGTCTTTGTCAGCCCTCCAGTGCCTGATACGTTTCCGGCAAAGGTTACCGCATTGCCGCTCGTATTCACGGTGCCGCCGGCGCCGCCGATGACCACAGCCCGGGAGGCCGGAGACGCAACGGTGCCGAATGTCTGCAGCGTCGCGCCATCGAGGGTCAGCGTATTGGTGGCGCTTCCATCGCCGAGAGATGCGGATGAGGACACGAAGAGGGTTCCTCCCAGCACATTCATCGCGCCGGAAAAGCTGTTGGGTCCAAAAAGCCCTAAAGTTCCGGCGCCCGATTTTGTCACGGACCCGCTGCCGGATATGACGCCGCTGAACGATCCGCTCGCATCGGAACCGCCAATCGAAAGGCTGGCGCTGCCGATCAGAACCTCGCCGCCGCCGGAAAGCCTCGCAATAGCCTGGTTGAATCCGCCCATATCCAATTGGGTGCCGTTATCCATGAAAAGGCCGGACGATGCGGAAAGCGCGTTCGCCGACATCAATTGCAATGTGCCTGCCGAGATGGTCGTTGCACCGGTATAGGACTGACGGCTGCTGAGCGTGAAGGTGCCGGTGCCGGCTTTGGTCAGACCGCCAGCGCCCGATATTTCGCCGTCGAAGGTGGTGGAACTGTCGCCGGCCCCGACCGACAGAACGGCGTTGCTGGCGACGTCGATGGTGCCGCTGCCCGTCAACGCGTCCACGGCTTCGCTCGCATTGATTCTTAGCGCCCCATCGAGGCTGATGTCGGCCGAGCCTCCGAAGACTTTGCCGCCATCGGCGGTCAGTGTCGCGCCGGACAGGACGTCGATCGACAGGGCCCCTTGCGAGACGCCCGACCACAGGAAATCCCCGGAAATCGTCAAGCCGCGGGCGGCGATGATGCCGCCGGAATAATTTCCGGATCCGATTGCCAGCGTTTCCGTCGTGCCGATCATGCCCGCGCCGTACAGGTTGTTGAGCGAGGCGTCGTACGTTCTTAAATCCAGGGTCGAGCCTGACGACAATCGAAGCGAATCGAGCGTCGAAAGATTTGCGGCGGTGGCAGCATCCAGAATGCTCATGGACCGATTGGCCGAGAGTGCGACTTCGCCGACACCCACGAACCTGCCTTGCCAGCTTCCGCTCCGACTGAAGGTCACACGGTTTGCGCCGTCGATCGTTCCATCGAAGGAGAAGTCTCGGATCTCGAGATCCGTATCGCTGAGGTGAATCGTGCCGCTGCCGGCAAGGGAGGCTATCCAATCGCTGTGCGCTCCGAAGTCGATGGTGGCACCCGACGCGACGGTTGTTGTGGTGGCGCGGAGCAGTGCCCCTTGACCGTCGCCCGGGACCAGCAGCGTGCCGGAATCGACATAAACGTCCTGGCTTCCGCCCGAGAAGAAGTTATCCGCAAGCGTGACTGTGCCGGTGTCGCCGGCGCCGCCGAAATGAAGTTCCGCGCCCGTGCCGGCCCGATAAAGTCTGAGATTCAGATCGCTGCCGGAGATGGCGGAGAAACGCACAACGGCGCCGTCCATAATATCCATTTCCGGCGCCAGGTTGACGGTTCCGGCCCCCACGGATCTGATCCATCCACCCGTCGACATGTCGACCTGATCGGTTCCCAACTCGCCGCCGTTGCTGATCTCGACATAGGAACTGAGAGAGGAGTCGCCGCGAGCGGTAACGGCCGAGAGAACAAGGGTGATAAAGGCTGAACCGGCAACGGCGAAATGAATGGAAAAACGGCACTGTGCTTTCATCAGAATCAGCTTTACTAAAAAATTGATCGCGGAGGCTGTATAAAATGCTGCCCGCACTCCGGGGAGTCCAAACTTTGCATCGATCATCTGAGCCGGCGGTAGAAAACATGAGCGAAACGCGCCTTTATCCCGGGGTGAAAGATTTCGCTTCGGACAGTCTGTGGGTCGAAGCGGCCGGCTTGATACGGCATCCTTCCTATGGCAGCGCGCTTCTCGCCTATTGCGACGCGATGACTGCGCGCGTGCCAGAACTGCTGCCGGCGAACAAACTCTTTGCCCAGAAGCAGCGCTACCTCGTCTCCTTCATTCTGATCTGCCTTCATGTTCAGTGGCTTCAGTCGCGTGGCCCGGCGCCTTCGCTTGCGCTTCTTCAACGATCGGCACCCGGCAGCCCGCGCCAGATTGCCGCTTTAATCAGCGGGCTGCGCGACCGTGGTCTCGTCACGGCAAAATCGCTCGAGACGGATCGGCGAACACAAGTCCTGAAGCCTAGCCTGGAATTGATGCGGGAGATTGCCCAATCACCGCTCGCCATTCTGAGCTCATCGGAATTATTCGCACCTCTCCTGCCGATCCGGCCGGATGATCTGGCGACGGACGAGACCCTGCTGGCGCATTGGTTGGCGCTTTCGGCGGAGCGCTACGCGGTGAAGGATGACCTGTTCGGCCCATTTCCTCTAATCGTCCGCCACAGCGAAAGAGACGCCGGCCACCTTGTGTTTTGCGCCGTCATGGCCGAAGCCCTGCGCCAGCGTCAAGGCAAGGCAATCGCCGGAAGCCTGACCTATCGGGCTCTTGCCCAGCGCTTCGACGTCTCTCGCCAGCACATCAGCAATATCCTCGACGAGGCGGCCGAGAAAGGCTGGTATTGCATCTCTCCGGGCGGCGAACTGGCGCTGATGCCCGACGATACGCTCCTTCAGGTTGAGACCTGGGTAGCCGGGCAGATGGCGCATTATCGCCGCCTTGTCTTGGCGATCACCGGCAAATCGGCCGGGGTTGCCGCGGACGCCGGCGACATCGACCAAAAGTCCGACGTCTTATCCGACTGAATACCTAGATCCGGAACAGCCGGGCAGAACCTTCGTTTGGAAATCAGCTGCCCGCTGCGGCAGTCAGTCACAAACAAACGGAGGATACATCATGATGAAACTAACACATCTCGCCTTGGCAGCGGCATTTCTGGCCGGCACGGCCGTTTCCGGCTTCGCGCAATCGTCAAGCACGGTCGGCACCGGCGGTTCGTCGGCTGGCGGCGGAACTGCGAGCAGCACCGTCGGTACTGGTGGCAGCTCTGCCGGGGGCACCTGTCCTGCCGGCGCGACCAATTGCAATTCCGGCTCGTCCTCGACGATCGGCACCGGCGGCTCGTCGGCCGGTGGCGGCACCTCGAGCAGCACTGTCGGCACCGGCGGCTCTGCCGCGGGTTCAGGCTCCGGCTCGGGTTCTGCTTCGACGCTCGGCACAGGCGGTTCATCGGCCGGCGGCGGCACCTCGAGCAGCTCAGTCGGCACCGGCGGTTCTGCCGCGGGCTCGGGCGATGCGAACTCGGCCTCGAGTGTCGGAACCGGCGCCTCGTCTGCGGACGGCGACAAGACGGGCAGCACCGTCGGAACCGGCGGCAGTGCGGCTGGAACGTCGCATGACGACAAGGGCAAGAAGGGCTGCGCGCCCGGCCAGGTCAAGAAGGATGCCGCCGGCACCAAGGGCTGCTGACGCTATCGGCCGGCGCCTTTGCGGCGTCGGCCAAACCCTTGGAGATAAGACAATGACCCAGCTTTCCACAATCGCACTCAGCGCTTGCCTGGTCTTCGTCGCCGGGCAGACGATGTCGGAGGAGATCAAGCTCGACGACGGAACGACATGCACAATCGTCCAGTCACAGGCCGGAGATATGTCCACCACCGTGACGGCCGGCAACGGGCACGTGTCTTCGTCGACCACAACAGGCAGCGGTTCGGCCGGCTCCTCCTCTTCGTCGTCCGCCTCCGCCGGCTCGTCGGCGGGATCCGGAAGCGTCGACAGCTTTTCCACGGCAAGCATCACAAGGCCCGACGGCACCGTCATCACCAAACGTTCCGACGGCACCTGCTCAATGACGAAACCGACGAAATAGGAGAGGACAATGAAACATATCAACCTTATCGCAGCCGCCTCGATCGCGCTTCTCGCGTCGAGTTCGGTGGTTCTTGCGGAGGATTGCAATGCGGCCGGAACGGTCGGCACTGGCGGAAGCGCTTCGGCCGGCGGCACCTCGGCGAGCTCTGTGGGAACCGCAGGCACGTGCCGGACCGACGGTGGCACCACTTCCTCGATCGGATCGGGGGGAAGTGCAGCCACCATCGATGGCAAGGCGCAAAGCAAGACCCATGTCAACGATAATGGCGACAAGCTCAAGGCACAAACCAAGGCCCAGGCCGTCGACAAGGGGACGTTCAGCAAGTCCCGCACGAAGACCAGCACCGACGGCAGCTCGCTGGAAAGCACGACCCGCACCATGTCGCATGTTCCCGGCGAGAAGCCAGTCAAGAATACCACCAATCAGAAGATCATCCTGCCGGAACAGTAGGTTAGATGGGCTCGCCTCGCACAAACAAGGGCGAGCCCCTGGCCTTGGCGCAATGGCCTCCGGTGCTTAAGGCTCGGCCTTCTTCGAGCGCATTCAACTGCTCATCGCACGAGACAAACACTACAACCTGTTGTTTTTACGCGGATTCGCGAGGTCTCGCTGAGAAATCATTAAGCATGTTCCGATAATCTCAGGTTCTACATTAACGTGAGAACCCGACATGGCGTCGATCCAGCATAAGATCATCATTGCAAGCATCGCGATTTTCGCCTTGGCGGGCGGCGCCACAGGGGTCGGCATCTGGTCTGCCTCCACCCTTTCGGCCAACAGCGCCGATGTCGCCCAGTCGGCGCAAATTCTGCGCAACCACATGCAGGCCGATATGATGCATGACGCACTGCGCGCCGACGTGCTCGCCTCCCTGCTCGCATCCAACCCGGCAGCCGGCATAGACGCCGCCGCGGTGAAGGCGGATCTGGCGGAGCACGAGACATCGTTCCGCGAGATGATCGACGCCAACAAGGCTCTTGTCTCCGACGCAAAAACGAAAGCGGTCCTTGCCGGCATCGAACGTCCCCTGCTCGTCTATGTGGAAAGCGCCACGAAGATGGTCGATCTTGCGGGCAAGGATCCGGCGGCGGCGTTGAAGGCGCTGCCGGAATTCATGCAGCAGTTCTCGACATTGGAAACGGCCATGGAACAGGCCGGCGATCAGATCACCGCCGTATCGGATGATATTTCCGAGCGTAGCGCCGACATCAAAGCCTCTGTCGATATCACCCTCAAAGCCCTTCTGGCTTCGGCCGCGCTGTTCGCCTTCGGCCTCTATTTCCTGACCCGCAAGACCGTCACCAAGCCGATCCTTTCGCTTTCCAACGATATGCAAAGGCTCGCCGGCGGTGACACGACCATTGCCTGCACCGGGATCGGCCGCACTGACGAAATCGGCACGATGGCATCGGCTGTCGAAATTTTCCGTCAGGCGGCGATCGCCAACAAGCAGCTCGAGCAGGACTCCGAAACCGCCCGCTTGCAGGGCGAAACCGAGCGGGTCACGGCCCGCAAGCAGGCGGACGA
This sequence comes from Rhizobium sp. 268, assembly GCF_036571585.1. Taxonomy (NCBI): domain Bacteria; kingdom Pseudomonadati; phylum Pseudomonadota; class Alphaproteobacteria; order Hyphomicrobiales; family Rhizobiaceae; genus Rhizobium; species Rhizobium sp. 268. Next base: position 287,134 of record NZ_JAPPSO010000001.1, read on the forward strand.
GGATGCGGCCGAACGGCTGCGGGCGGCAACATCCGGTCTTGCCGCAGGCCTGAAGCGGCTTGCCTCCGGCGATCTCGCCTTCCAGATCGAAGAGCCCTTTGCCCCCGACTTCGAGAGCCTCCGGCATGATTTCAACATGTCGATCCGCCAGCTCGATCAGACGCTCGGCGCCATCGCAACGGCCATTGCCGCGATCGACGAAGGCACAAGGGAAATTGCATCCGGGGCCGGCGATCTGTCGAAACGCACCGAACAGCAGGCGGCCTCTCTCGAACAAACCGCCGCAGCGCTCGATCAGATCACCGCCAATGTCTCGAACTCCAGCAAGCGCACCGACGAGGCGCGCACCGAAGCGACGGACGCCAATCGCAACGCCGCCAAATCGGCGGAGGTCGTGTCGCATGCCGAAGAGGCCATGCGCCGCATCGAGGCCTCGTCGCAGCAGATCTCCAGCATCATCGGCGTGATCGACGAAATCGCCTTCCAGACCAACCTGCTGGCACTGAACGCCGGCGTCGAAGCGGCGCGCGCGGGAGAGGCCGGCAAGGGCTTTGCGGTGGTGGCCCAGGAAGTCCGCGAACTCGCCCAGCGCTCGGCGCAGGCGGCAAAGGAAATCAAGGGCCACATCCAGAAATCCTCGGTGGAAGTGGAAAGCGGCGTCAAGCTGGTTCTCGACACCAGCCAGGTGCTGAGCGCCATCAGCGAGCAGATCGCCCGCATCAACCAGCACATGGATGCCATTGCCGTATCGGCAAGAGAGCAGTCGACCGGCCTTGCCGAAGTCAATACCGCCGTCAACTCGATGGATCAGGTGACCCAGCAGAATGCGGCCATGGTCGAGCAATCGACCGCCGCATCCGGTCATCTGGCCGAGGAAGCCGCCAAGCTGCGCGAACTCGTTTCCCGCTTCAAGCTGCGCGCGACGGCGCCGGCGCAATTCGCACGACGGGCAGCTTGACGGCTTCACGGAAGCGATCCGGCAGCGACCGCGGAGCCGGTCGCTTGCCGCATCGCAGCCATGCTTGAGATCAGGTTGAGCTTTCGGCGGGCATCGTGTAAAGCCGCTGAATCCCCGGACAAGACCCAGATTTCCAGCAAGGCGTGAACATATGAACGGCTTCGATCTCATTATCTTCGATTGCGACGGTGTGCTCGTCGATTCCGAAATCATCGCCGCGGAAGTCGAATCCGCGCTTCTGACGGAGGCCGGATATCCGATCGGCGTCGAGGAAATGGGCGAACGCTTCGCCGGCATGACATGGCGCAATATCCTGCTGCAGATCGAGCGCGAAGCGAGCATCCCGTTTTCTGCCTCGCTGCTCGAGAAGTCCGAGCAACTGCTCGACGCCAGGCTGGCGAATGACGTCAAGGCCATTCCAGGCGTCGAATTCGCCGTCTCCAGGCTCTCGATGAAGCGCTGCATCTGCTCGAATTCGAGCACGAAGCGGCTCGACATGATGCTCGGCAAGGTGGGGCTGAAGCCGCTGTTTGCCCCCAATATCTTTTCCGCCAAGGATCTCGGGCCCGACCGGGCCAAGCCGAAGCCCGACATCTTCCTGCACGGCGCAAGTCAGATGGGTGTCTCGCCCGACAAGGTGGTCGTCGTCGAGGATTCCGTGCACGGCGTCCATGCGGCGCGCGCCGCCGGCATGCGCGTCATCGGCTTCACCGGCGCCTCGCACAGCTATCCCGCCCATGCCGACAAGCTGACCGATGCCGGCGCCGAAACGGCGATCTCCCGCATGAACGACCTGCCTGGTGTCGTCGCCGCGTTGGCGGCCTGGGAAGGCGTTCTCTGATCTGAGACAAGCAACGGCGCTCCGTCAGAAGCGGGAGCCGGCCGCCTTTTTCCGTCATTTTGGGGAAGGACGACAACGGTGCCTTCTGTCTTTCAAGACGGTCGATAAGATTTCTGGCGGCTGCAGGATTGATTTCTGCCAATTCGGCAATTCTGGTCAGAAGCCAGCGTTCGGCACTTTTGGAGAGACGGGCAGCCGGCATCAGCCAACCCGACGATGTCGAACTTCCGAAGCGTCAACGATCATCCGAGCCTTTTCAAGCACGTCGTCGAGATCGACGCTTTCCCCGCGGTCAAGTTCATCGAAGCCATGGGCATCCTGCAGCATCTCGGCGCCCTCATTCGCCAGATAGTGGTCGAGGGCTTTCAACATCACTCCGGTTCGATCTCGATCGAGAACCTGGGCGATGCGATCGAATGCTTCGACCGTCGACGTTGGCAACCTGAGAGAGATCTGCGATTTTTCCTTGGACAACATGACTTCGGTCCTCGCAGGGGGCGCATCTTCCCGAACGTGCTGCCGCATGCTTTTCCGATGAACCAGGAAGACCGAACTCACCGGGCGGCTTTAGCTGTTCTTCTTGGTCTTTGCCGGCTGGGTATCGAAGCCGATGTTGACGCGCACCAGGGCGCCGGCGCCGACGGGCATTTTGATGCCGTCCTTGCGGAAGATCACCTGGGTGCCCGGCGCGCCCGCCGGGATCTCGGTCGGGAATTTGGTGACTTCGGAATAGAGCACGGTCTCGCCGTCGAGGATGGTGACGCGGATCGGCAGGGTCACCGGGCCGGGAGCGCCGGCCGGGCCGGTGATGAGGCGCAACTGGGCAACGATGGTCATCGTCAGGTTCGCCTCGTTCAGCGTGCACTGGCGGGTGTAATCGCCGAAGGACGCCTGGAAGACGATCTGCTGCGCATCGTCCTTCTTGCCCTTGGCATAGGTGCGGAAGATCGCATCCTGGTCGCGCATGAAGATCTGCGGGCAGGCGCCCTGGACGACGGGGGCGACGGCGCCCTGCGCGGTCTTTGCGGTGCCGATCGAAGGATTGTTCGAGGTCGGATTGGCCGGCGCCAGCGGCATGATCTGGGCGGTGCCGTTCGACTGCGCCGGCGCCGCCGACTTGCTGTCGCCGCCGATGCCCAGCGTATCGCAGCCGGCGAGCAAGGCAAGAATGGAAGCGGAGACGATGAGACGCGAGACCTTGCCGAGCACTATGTTCCACCCTTTGCACAAGCGTTTCTTGGAGGCCCCATGTCTTTTGCGCGAGGCCTTTCATGACGGTTTGCGATGGTCTATATCAGCGGCGCAAACAAAAATCGATTGGGTACGCGCCGTTTTGATGCACTTTTCGCCCCCGGATGCGGGCAACTTCAACAAGATAACGGCGATGGTATGGCCGCAAGCGCAGCGCTGGCCGGTTTCCGGCTGCGCGAGCCACGGCCCGGCCCGGCCGAACTTCCTCCAGCGATAGATCAAGGATGATGAACGTGGACTATATCTCGACCCGCGGCGAGGCCCCTGCCCTCGGCTTTTGCGACGCCCTGCTGACGGGGCTGGCGCGCGACGGCGGGCTCTATGTTCCCCGGGAATGGCCGCAGTTTTCGAAGAAAGAAATCCGGGCGCTGCGCGGCAAGAGCTATCAGGAAATCGCCTTCACCATCCTTTCGCCCTTCACCAATGGCGAGATCCCCGCGGCGACTTTCCGAGCGATGATCGACGAGGCCTACGGCACCTTCCGCCATCCGGCGATCGCGCCGCTCGTGCAGACCGGGCCGAACAGTTTTGTCATGGAGCTGTTCCATGGCACGACGCTCGCCTTCAAGGATGTGGCGATGCAGCTGCTGGCCCGGCTGATGGATTACGCGCTGGAGAAGCGCGGCAAACGGGCGACGATCGTCGGCGCCACTTCGGGCGATACCGGCGGGGCGGCGATCGACGCGTTCGCGGGGCGCGAGCGTACCGACATCTTCATTCTCTTCCCGCATGGCAAGGTCTCGCCGGTGCAGCAGCGGCAGATGACGACATCGACGGCCGCCAATGTGCATGCGCTTGCCGTCGAGGGCAATTTCGACGATTGTCAGAACCTCGTCAAAGCGATGTTCAACGACGCGGCGTTCCGCGACAAGGTCGGCCTCTCCGGCGTCAACTCGATCAACTGGGCGCGCATCATGGCCCAGATCGTCTATTATTTCACGACCGCCGTGGCGCTCGGCGGGCCGGACCGGAAGATCTCGTTCACGGTGCCGACCGGCAATTTCGGCGATATCTTTGCCGGCTACGGCGCCAAGCGCATGGGCCTGCCGATCGACCGGCTGGTGATCGCCACCAATGAGAACGACATCCTGGAGCGGACGCTGAAGACCGGCCGCTACGACATGAAGGCGGTCAAGGCGACAAGCTCGCCTTCGATGGACATCCAGATCTCGTCGAATTTCGAACGGCTGCTGTTCGAAGCCTATGGGCGCGACGCCTCGAAGGTGCGCGCGGCCATGGAAAGCCTCAAACAATCCAATGGCTTCGAGATCGGCGAGCAAGCGCTGAAGGCGATCCGCCGCGACTTCCGGGCCGGTCGCGCCAGCGAAAAACAGGTGGCCGAGACGATCCGCACGACATATGCCGAGACCGGTTATCTGCTCGATCCGCATTCGGCGATCGGCGTCTTCGTCGCCAGGAAGAAGGAAAAGCCGAATACGCCGATGGTGACGCTTTCGACCGCGCATCCGGCGAAATTCCCGGCCGCCGTAAAATCGGCCTGCGGTATTGACCCGGCGCTTCCGACGTGGCTTGCTGATCTGATGCACAGGGAGGAGCGCTTCCAGATCATCGAACCGGAGCTGAAAGCCGTAGAGACCTTTATCGGCAAACACGCCCGCGGCAAGACGACGGCAGGCGCAGAAAGATAGCCAATGACAGTTGAGTGCACCCGGCTGAAATCCGGGCTGACAGTAGTCACAGAAACCATGCCGCACCTTGAAAGCGTTGCGCTCGGAGTCTGGATCAAATCGGGATCGCGTAACGAGACGGCAGACGAGCACGGCATCGCCCATCTGCTAGAACACATGGCCTTCAAGGGAACGGGACGCCGCAGCGCCCGCCAGATCGCCGAGGAAATCGAGGACGTCGGCGGCGAAGTCAACGCCGCCACTTCAACCGAGACCACCTCCTACTACGCCCGCGTGCTGAAAGACCACGTGCCGCTCGCCGTCGATATCCTCGCCGACATCCTGACGGAATCGGCCTTCGAGGAGGAGGAGCTGGAGCGCGAGAAGCAGGTGATCCTGCAGGAGATCAACGCCGCCAACGACACGCCCGACGACGTGGTGTTCGACCGGTTCTCCGAGGTCGCCTATCGCGACCAGACGCTCGGCCGAGCCATCCTCGGCACGCCGGAGACCGTCGTCTCCTTCACGCCGCAGCAGATCCGCGGCTATCTCGGCCGCAACTACACGACCGACCGCATGTTCGTCGTCGCCACCGGCGCCGTCGAGCATGACGAATTCCTGCGCATGGTCGAGGATCGTTTCGCCAGCCTGCCGAGCGAGCCTTCGGCGCCGCCGGTCATGGAAGCGGCGCGCTATATCGGCGGCAGCGTGCGCGAACCGCGCGATCTGATGGACGCGCAGATCCTGCTCGGCTTCGAGGGCAAGCCCTACCATGCCCGCGATTTCTACTGTTCGCAGATTCTCGCCAATATCCTCGGCGGCGGCATGTCCTCCAGGCTGTTCCAGGAAGTGCGCGAATTCCGCGGTCTCTGTTATTCGGTCTATGCCTTCCACTGGGGCTTTTCCGACACCGGCATCTTCGGCATTCATGCTGCGACCGGCGGCGAAAATCTGCCGGAGCTGGTGCCCGTCATCATCGACGAGCTGCACAAATCCGCCGATCAGATCCACCAGAAGGAAATCGAGCGCGCCCGCGCCCAGATCCGCGCCCAGTTGCTGATGGGCCAGGAAAGTCCGGCGTCGCGCGCCGGCCAGATCGCCAGGCAGATGATGCTTTACGGCCGGCCGATCTCCAATATGGAGATGATGGAACGGCTCGAGGGCATCACCATCGAGCGGCTGACCGATCTCGCCGGCCGGCTGTTCTACGACACGGTGCCGACGCTTTCGGCGATCGGTCCGCTGGAACAGCTCGCGCCGATAGAAGACATCACCGCGTCGCTTTCGGTCCCGGCACCGAAAACGATGCAGGCCGGCCGCTGAGCCGGCGTTCGTCCTGCCGGGAGTGATGGATGCCAAAATCGGTGTTTCGGTTTCTGTCGCGGCAGCCGGATGCGGTCGAGCTGGAAAACGACCGATATCTCTTGCGCCTGCCGCGCTACCAGGATTTCAACCAATGGCACCGGCTGCGCGCCGAAAGCCGCAAGTTCCTGGAGCCCTGGGAGCCGACCTGGCGGCGCGACGAGCTGACGGAAGGCGCCTACCGCGCCCGCGTCATCCGCGGCAAGCAGGAATATGCCTCGGGCCAGGCAATCCCGCTGTTCATTTTCCTCAAGGAAAACCACGCCCTCGTCGGCGGCATCACCATCGGTTATATCAGGCGGGGCGCGGCACAAAGCTGCATGATCGGCTACTGGATGGGCGAGCGCCATGCCGGCCAGGGGCATATGTTCGCCGCCCTTCAAATGGTTATTCCTTATATCTTCACCGGGCTTGAGTTGCACCGTATCGAAGCAGCCTGTATTCCAGATAACGCGCGCAGCATCCGCCTGCTTGAAAAGGCCGGGTTTCAGCAGGAAGGTTATCTGCGCGGATACTTGAAGATCAACGGTCAGTGGCATGACCATGTGATGTTTTCACGTCTCGCCACCGATACGGATAAAGGCAGGAAAACCGACAGCCGATGACCAGAGACCGCATGCTGCCCAAGTCACCGTCCGGACGTTTGATCGCGGTGATCGCAGCCTTTTTGCTGGCGGTGTTCGCCCTTTCGGCGGGCGCGGCCCAGGCGGCCGAACCGGTGAAGATTTCCCGTGACGACACCGCGCTCGACCTGACCGCGACGACCGAAATCTACGTCAACCAGGGCGAGGCCTTCCAGGTTTCGACGGCGGCCGGCGCCGACGGTATCCGCCGGCGCATCGAGGTCAGGGCAAGCTCTGAAAATCACCAGGGCGACTGGGCGGTGTTCGCGCTCGCCAACGTCTCGGAGGAACAGCTGGAGCGGGTCATCGTCGCGCCGCATTTCCGGCTGGTCAATTCCAAGCTGTTCTGGCCGGATCTCGGCTCGCAGCGCATCAGCGCGATTACGCCCAGCGAAGGTTTCGCGCTCGACCGGCAGCCGAGCGACGAGGCCGACGTCTTCCGCATCACGCTGAACCCCGGCGCCGTCATCACCTTCGTCGCCGAACTGTCGACGCCGGAGCTGCCGCAGATCTACCTTTGGGAACCGAACGCCTACAAGGACACGATCAACGCCTTCACGCTCTACCGCGGCATTGTGCTCGGCATTGCCGGCCTGCTGGCGGTGTTCCTGACCATCCTCTTCGTCGTCAAGGGCACCTCGATGCTGCCGGCGACCGCAGCCCTTGCCTGGGCGGTGCTCGGCTATATCTGCGTCGACTTCGGCTTTCTCGGCAAGCTGATCAGCGTGGCCTCGGCCGACCAGCGAATATGGCGCGCCTGCGCCGAGGTGGCGCTGGCCTCCAGTTTCGTCATCTTCCTGTTCACCTATTTGAACCTCAACCGCTGGCATGCGCATCTCGGCTACGCGACGCTCGCCTGGGTGCTCGGCCTTGCCCTGCTCTTCGGCGTCGCGATCTACGATCCGTCGATTGCCGCCGGCATCGCCCGGCTTTCCTTCGCCCTGACGGCGGCGACCGGGCTGCTGCTGATCGTCTATCTCGGCTTCAACCGCTACGACCGCGCCATCCTCTTGGTGCCCGCCTGGGCGCTGACGCTCGTCTGGCTGTTCGGCGCATGGCTGACGGTCACCGGACGGCTCGACAACGACATCATCCAGCCGGCCCTCGGCGGCGGCTTGGTGCTCATCGTGCTTCTGATCGGCTTCACCGTCATGCAGCACGCCTTTGCAGGCGGCGCCTTCCAGCAGGGGCTGTTTTCCGATCTCGAGCGGCAATCGCTGGCGCTGACCGGGTCCGGCGACATGGTGTGGGATTGGGACGTGGCGCGCGACCGCGTCGTCACCATTCCCGATGTTTCGACCAAGCTCGGCCTGTCCCCGGGCACCATGCATGGGGCGGCGCGCAACTGGCTGCCGCGGCTGCACCCAGACGATCGCGACCGCTTCCGCGCCACGCTCGACGTGCTGCTCGAACACCGGCGCGGCCGGCTGAACCACGAATTCCGCATCCGCGCCGAGGACGGGCATTTCCACTGGCTGCTGATCCGCGCCCGGCCGGTGCTCGGCTCGAACGGCGAAATCATCCGCTGCGTCGGCACGATCGTCGACGTCACCGAGCAGAAAAATTCCGTCGAGCGGCTGCTGCACGATGCGCTGCATGACAATCTCACCGGCCTGCCGAACCGGCAGGTGTTCCTCGACCGGCTGCAGGCGGTGCTGGCGCTGGCGCCGGGTGGCGATACGCTCAAGCCCACCGTGATGGTGATCGACATCGACCGCTACAAGCTGGTCAATGATGCACTCGGCGTCGCTGCCGGCGACAATATCCTGATTGCGCTGACCCGGCGCCTGCGCCGGCTGTTGAAGCCGCAGGACACGCTGGCGCGGCTCGCCGGCGACCAGTTCGGCCTGATCCTGGTGTCCGAGCACAATCCGGCCAAGGTCGCCGATTTCGCCGATGCGATCAGCAAGGCGATCATGGTGCCGATCAACTTCGCCAACCGCGAGATCATCCTGACGGCGTCGATCGGCCTGACCTCCTGGGTCGACCGGCAGGAGAGCGCCAGCGGCCTGCTCAGCGATGCCGAGCTTGCCATGTACCGGGCAAAACGGGCCGGCGGCAACCGCGTCGAGCCGTTCCAGCCGGCCTTCCGCGACTTCGGCACCGACCGGCTGCAGCTCGAAACGGATCTGCGCCGCGCCATCGAGCGCAAGGAATTGTCGATGGTCTACCAGCCGATCGCCCGGCTTGAAGATGTCGAGGTCGCCGGTTTCGAAGCGCTGATGCGCTGGGAACATCCCAAACGCGGCAATATTCCGCCCTCCGAATTCATCCCGATCGCCGAGGCCTCCGATCTCATCGGCCCGCTCGGCATGTTCGCGCTGGAGCAGGCGACCAACGATCTGATGAGCTGGCAGAACCAGACCGGCGAATTGCCGATCTTCGTGTCGATCAACCTGTCGAGCGTGCAGCTGCTCAACAACGAGCTCTATGACGACGTGCGCTCGGTTCTCGCCAAGACCCATTGCCAGCCCGCCCGCCTCAAGCTCGAACTGACCGAGTCCATGGTGATGGAAAATCCGGAACAGGCCCGCCTCGTGCTGCAGAAGCTGAAGGAAGCCGGCATAGGCCTGGCGCTCGACGATTTCGGCACCGGCTATTCCTCGCTCGCCTATCTGACCCGCTTCCCCTTCGACATGATCAAGCTCGACAAGGCCCTGGTGCGCGACGGCAGCGACAAGAAGGCGACCGTGCTCCGCTCGGTCATCGCAATGGCGCGCGAACTTGAAATGAAGGTGGTGGCCGAAGGGATCGAATCCAACGAGGATGCGATCGAGCTCGCCAAGATGGGCTGCAACTACGGGCAAAGCTATCTGTTCGGCCCGCCGATCGCCTCGGAATCCGTGCTGCGACTGCTGCGGGAACGGTTTCCGCTAACCAAGCGGGCGTGAGATGGCCTGCCGGTTTCAGCGGTTGCCGGCCTCGGCGGCAAAGGTCACCTTTGGCCACTATACCAACCACATGGTCGTCTTGCTTTCTCACATTTGAGGGGCCACGCATGAATGTGCAAGCCGAAGTCGACCTTCCAACTCAGAAACAAAAGTGGGCTTGGGCATCGGCGGCGTTGCTTTGTGTTCTGACATCGCCAGTTTTCCTCGTTCTGAAAACACTCGCTTTTATGATGGGCCTGAATTCGTTCCTGTTTTTTTTCGGGGCATTCCTCGTCATCTCTGTCGTGGGGTTTTCTTCTTGCTCCGGTGTCGGTGGTTTGGAGTGGGTATATAGCGGTGACCGAGGTCATTCTTGGGCTTTCGGAAGACCACAAATACTTCTTGTGCTGTTCGTCGAAAAACCGATTTGAAGCAGAATTTGGTTCATTCGTGCCAGTTTTGATGTTTCCGGCAGGAATGACGAGCTGCCTACTTCTAGCTCGGTTTTTGTTTTGGAAATCCCTCACGCTCCAACAAATGATATTGGTTGTCGCGGTCTCGACCGTGATCGCGCAAGGTCTGTTGTGGTACTACGAATGGCAAGAGGTGATTGTGAAATGTTCGGCCGTTCAGTGTAATTTCTGAAATGATTTGCGCTTACCAAGCGGCCTGAGCGGCCAGTCTCAGCGCTCGACGGGAACGCCGAGACCGACCTTCACCCGATCCATCGCGACGAAGGTCCGGAAGCGCTTGACGTTGTTGTTGCCGAAGAACAGCCGCCGCGTCAGCGCTTCGTAATCGGCCATTGCGGGAACGACGATGACCAGGATGAAATCCGCCTCGCCGGTGACGTAGTAGCATTGCTGGATTTCCGGCGCGGCTGCGAACTGGCTTTTGGCCTGTTCGATCTGTTTTGCCGTTTCGCTGATAACCTCCACCTCGACGAAGATGGTGATCGATTGGCCGAGCGCTGCAGGGTCGAGAACGGCGACGTTTGCCCGGATGACCCCATCCTCCGTCATACGCTTGATCCGGCGCTGGACGGCGGGCGCGGACAGGCCGACGGCTTCGCCGATCGTGCGCTGCGGCGTGGTATTGTCCCTTTGCAGGATCGCCAGGATTTTGTGATCGAAAGCATCCAAGGGAGATTTTAGCGGCCGGCTCAGAACGGGGCTCCAACGAAACAAAATTGCAAAACCAAGCCCGAAATACAGCGCCTTTTTCACCTCGCCTGCAATATGTTTTAGCCGAACAATTGAAATGAGGCGCTCATGTTTCTGCTGAACACCAATGCCGACTACCGCCAGCCCCTCGACCCGCGGGACGCCGAAATCCTCGGGATGGAGGCGGCAGACGCCGTCGAGCGCCACCTGACATTCCGGGAAAACCATGCGGAAACGCCGCTCGTCGCCTTGCCGACGCTGGCGGCCGAACTCGGTGTCGGCTCGATCCATGTGAAAGACGAGGGCCACCGACTCGGCCTTGGGAGTTTCAAGGCGCTTGGCGGTGCCTATGCCGTGATCCGTCTGGTCCTCGAGGAAGCAGCAAGGAGGCTCGGCCGTCCCGTCGATGTCTCCGAATTGCATTCTTCCGATGTGCGAGAGGTGGCCGAGACGATGGCCGTCGCCTGCGCCACCGACGGCAATCACGGCCGGTCGGTGGCCCAGGGCGCGCAGCTTGTGGGAGTCCGGGCGGCGATATTCGTGCATGCCGGCGTTAGCGACGAACGCGTCGCCGCCATCGCCCGCTTCGGCGCCGAGATGATCCGTGTGGCCGGCACCTATGACGATTCCGTTCGGGAGGCGGCGCGCATGGCTGAGCAAAAGGGCTGGACCATCGTCTCGGACACCTCATGGCCCGGCTATGAGCGCATTCCCGGGCTGGTGATGCAGGGCTACACCGCCCTTATCAGGGAAGCGCTCAGGGCAATGCCGCGGCCGCCCACCCATGTCTTCCTCCAGGCAGGCGTCGGCGGGATTGCCGCGACCGTCGCAGGCCACATGGCCATCGCCTTCGGCGAGGAACGCCCGACCTTCACAGTCGTCGACCCCGCCCGCGCCGCCTGCCTGTTCGAAACGGCGCGCGCCGGACATCCGGTGACCGTTGCCCATGGCGAGCCGACCGTCATGGCGATGCTCGAATGCTACGAACCGTCCCTCGTCGCCTGGCGTATCCTCTCCCGCGTCGCCGACGCGTTCATGACCGTTGACGAAGACGAGGCGATCTCGGTGATGAAACGGCTTGCCGATCCGGCTGGAACCGACCCGGCGATTGTCGCCGGCGAAAGCGGCGGCGTCGGGCTTGCCGGGCTGATCCGCGCTGCCGGCGATCCCGCGATCAGGCAAGCCCTGTCTCTCGACGGCCATTCGCGCATATTGCTGGTGAACACTGAAGGCGCGACCGATCCCGGCAAATATCAAGAGATCGTCGGGCGATCACCGGCCGCGGTCGCCGCGAAATTCAAGACCGGAGCTTCAGCATGAGCCGCCGTTCAATCGATCCGGCGCGTCTGCTCAGGCGCATCTCCACGCTCGGCGAGATCGGCCGCGATGCGGAGGGACGGCTTGTCCGATTGGCGGCCTCCGATAGCGAAAAGCTGGGGCGCGATCAGTTTGTTGCCTGGCTTGAGGAAGCCGGACTGGAGGTTGCGGTCGACCATATCGGCAACATCTTCGGCATCTGGAATGGCGCGGGCGGGGAGGAAAAGCCGATTATGATCGGCTCTCACATCGACACGGTGATCAATGCCGGCATCTATGACGGATGTTATGGCGTGCTGGCCGGCCTGGAGGTGATCCAGACGCTGAAAGACGAAGGGTTCGAACCGTCGCGCCCGATTGTCGTTGCCGCCTTCACCAATGAGGAAGGGGTGCGCTATGCGCCTGATATGATGGGTTCGCTGGTCTATTCCGGAGGCCTCGATGTCGCCGCCGCGCTGAAGACGTTGGGCACCGACGGCACTCTGCTCGGCGATGAACTGGCGCGGATCGGCTATGCCGGCACCCATGCGCCCGGCTTCATGACGCCGCACGCCTATGTCGAACTGCATATCGAGCAGGGTCCCGTTCTCGAAAGGGAGGGCGTATCGGTCGGCGCGGTCGAGAACCTGCAGGGCATTTCCTGGCAGAGGGTGACCATCGACGGCGATGCGAACCATGCAGGCACGACACCGATCTCGATGCGCCGGGACGCCGGATACGCGGCGGCCCGCGTCATCGCCTTTCTGCGGGACCGGGCGAAATCCTCGAACACCCCGACGGTCGCGACCGTCGGCTGCATCGCTTTCGAGCCGAACGCCATCAATGTCATTCCCTCTCGCGCGACGTTCACGGTCGATCTGCGTGATCCGGACGAAGACCGCCTGAAGGAAGAGGAAGCCGCGCTCGCTGCCTTCCTCGAGCTGCTTTCGGCCGAGGAAAAGGTCGGCATTTCAGCCGAGCGGCTGGCGCGGTTCGAGCCGGTCAAGTTCGATCCGGCGATCGTTCGGCTGATCGAAGCGGCCGCCGGGGATCGCGGCCTGGCGTGCGGGCGCATGACATCGGGCGCCGGCCATGATGCCCAGATGATCGCCCGCATCGCGCCAAGCGCGATGATCTTCGTTCCCAGCCGCAGCGGCATCAGTCACAATCCGAAGGAGTTCACGACAGACGTAGACCTCATCGCGGGAGCGAATATCCTCCTCGACGTCGTTTGCGGACTCGCAACAGGGGAATTGCCCGAATGACCATGGACAGCCGGACGCTGGAACAGGACATGACCGCCTGGAGGCACGAGCTCCACAGCCATCCCGAATTCGGCTTCGAGGAGAAGCGGACGGCGGCTTTCGTCGCCCGGAAACTGCGGGAGTTCGGGCTCGACGAGGTCGTCGAAGGTGTCGGCGGCACCGGGGTTGTCGGAACGCTCCGGCGCGGCGGCGGCAACCGCTCCATCGCGCTCCGCGCCGATATGGATGCCCTGAGGATCACCGAACAGGGCGATCGGCCCTATCGCTCGCAGACCGAAGGCCTGATGCATGCCTGCGGCCATGACGGCCATACGGCGATGCTGCTTGGCGCCGCCAGGATGCTGGCCGAGGACGGCGATTTCGACGGCACCGTCCGGTTCATTTTTCAGCCGGCCGAGGAATGGGGCAAAGGCGCCTTGGCGATGCTCGGCGACGGCCTGATGACGCGTTTTCCCTTCGACGAAATCTACGGGCTGCACAACATGCCGGGTCTTCCGCTCGGCGTTTTCCAGACCCGCGCCGGCGCGATCATGTCGGCGGAGGATAATTTCGAGATCGTGCTCAAGGGCGTCGGCGGACACGCCGCGCGTCCGCACTCCGGCAACGAAGTCCTGGTCGCCGCCTGCGCATTGGTGACGAACCTCCAGACCATCGTTTCCCGGCGGCTCGACCCGACCGATATCGGCGTCGTCTCGGTGACCGAACTTCTGACCGACGGCACCCGCAACGCCCTGCCCGGGCTGGCGCGCATCCTGGGCGATGCCCGCAGCTACCGTCCCGAGGTCAGCGCGGCGATCGAGAAGCAGATGCGCCTGATCGCCGAGGGGACGGCGCTCGCCCACAATGTCGCGGCCGAGGTGAATTATACCCGGGAATTCATCCCCCTGCTCAACGATGCCGCCCTGGCCGAGGAGGCCTTTGCCGCAGCCCGCAGCGTCTTCCCGTCCGAAAACGTCAAGGTCCGGCGCGAGCCGATGACCGGATCGGAAGACTTCGCTCGGTTTCTCGACCATGTCCCCGGCTGCTTCGTCTTCCTCGGCAATGGCGAAGGTTCGGCGCCGCTGCACAATCCGAATTACGATTTCAACGACGGCGGACTGATCCACGGCGCCACGTTCCACACGAGCATCGTCCGCCGGCGCCTGAGCGCAAGCTGACATCCGCCGTCTTTCACCCCAGCAGGGAGCAACATCATGGCCCATTCACTGAACACCTCCTCCGTTTCAAGTTCGGCCGGCCCCAATCAGCCGAAGCTGGAAACCGAAGAAATCTGGCGTGCGCGCGCCGATCTCGCCGCCTGTTTCCGCATGGCGGCGCACTACGGAATGGAGGAAGGCATATGCAATCACTTCTCCGCCGTCGTGCCGGGCTATGACGACCTGTTCCTCGTCAATCCTTACGGCTACGCGTTCAGCGAGCTGACCGCATCCATGCTGCTGGTCTGCGATTTTCATGGTCACGTCGTTGCCGGAGAGGGAAAGCCGGAAGCGACCGCCTTTTACATTCACGCCCGCATTCATAAGAACATTCCCAGGGCAAAGGCTGCTTTTCATACGCACATGCCCTATGCCACCGCACTTTCGATGACGGAGGGCGAGCCGCTCATCTTCGCCGGCCAGACCGCCCTGAAATTCTACGGGCGCACCGCGGTGGATTCGAACTATAACGGCCTCGCATTGGACGAGCGCGAGGGCGATCGCATCGCCTCGGCGATCGGCGATGCCGACATCGTCTTCATGAAGCATCATGGCGTCATGGTCTGCGGCCCCAGCATAGCGGAAGCCTGGGACGACCTCTATTATCTCGAAAGAGCCTGCAAAGTTCAGACCCTTGCCCTGTCGACCGGGCGAAAGGTCCTGCCTGTCGCTCCGGAGATCGCCGAGGCGGCCTATCTGCAGATGCGTGAAGGCGATCCGGAGTCCGCACGCCTCCATCTCGAATCGATCAAGCGCACGCTCGACCGGACGCAGCCCGAATTTAGAAACTGACGGCCAGCCTCTCCAGCGCGTGAGGTTTCAGCCACGCGTTGCGGGCGGTTCGATCGCCAATCAATTCCAGCGCGAGCACGGTTTGACGACCCGCCGCGACTGCGGCCTTCCCTTCCAATGATGGCCATTGACCTGCGGCCTGCGATGTGCGCCTCTCATTGCTTGCACAAGGAAAATTCCATGCTCAAGTTTCTGCTCACCCTCTCCCTGGGTGTTTTTTGCGTCTCGCCGCTTCAGGCCGGCGAACTCACTCCCGTCACCAAGAGCTGCCTGCCGGGGGACAAACAGCGGCACTGCGAGCGCTGGGTCAAGGATTTCAAGACGGCCATGGATCTGGCGTATAAGGGCGATCACGGCGCCCAGGTGACCGTCGCCTTCTGCCTGTCCACAGGCTGCCATGGCGCAGTCGCCATCGACAAGGTCGCCTCCTGCAGCTGGCATCTCGTCATCGCCAATTCGGGTGCCGCGACGGTGCTCGACAGTTCCAACACCAGGAACACCTGCCGGCCGATGACGCCGGCTGAGAAAGACGAAGCCCGCGCGCTGGCGAGCGATCTCGTCCAGAAGATCTACAAACGGCCTCTGGTCAAGACCGACCAGATGTAATCTGCCCGGGTCCTGGCTCGCGCCGCAACGTCTGCGTGAAAATAAATCTCGTTGCTCTCCCGGCTTTCGCCGCTATTCTCCACCCAAAAGAAAATCGGGCCAAAGAAAATCGGCCAAAGAAAATCGGGAGGACCACTGATGATCCTGCACTGCGTATTCCTGCGGCTGAAGACCGCAATGACGAACGAAGACAAGCAGTCGCTGTTCGAAGCGATCGCCGCATTGAAACAGGTCATTCCGGGCGTAGTGGATATCAAGTACGGGCCGAATGTTTCGCCCGAAGGGCTGCATGGCGGCTTCGTCGACGGTTTTGCCGTGACCTTTGAAAGCCCCGAGGCCCGCGACGCCTATCTCATCCATCCCGAGCATGTGGCTGTTGGCGAGCGCATCGTCTCGTCGACGGATGGAGGCCTCGCCGGCATCCTGGTCTTCGACCTCAATTTGTAAGGGCCGCAGGATAAACCTGCAGCCCTCGATGCCTCAGCTCGACTTCGCCATGGCGGCGGCGAGCTGGTCGACATTGTATTTGAACATTTTCTCATAGGTCGGCGCCGGCCCCTTGGCGTCGGACAGGGATTCGACATAGAGCTCGCCGCCCGGCTCGGCACCGGTTGCCTTGGCGACCTGCTTGACCAGCCGCGGATCGTTGGAACTCTCGAAGAAATAGGCTTTCACATGCTCGCCCTTGATCTGCTCGATCAGCTTGGCGACGTCGGCGGCCGAGGCCTCGCTTTCGGTGGACAGACCAAGCGGCGCCAGGAAGCTGACATTATATTCGCGGCCGAAATAGCCGAAGGCATCATGGCTGGTCAGCACCTTACGGCGATCGTCGGCCACCTTGTCGAATTTCGCGTGGGCGTAGGCGTTCAATTCATCCAACGTCTTTGTGTACTTCTCGGCATTGGCCTTGAAGGCGGCGGCGTCCGTGGGATCGGCCGATGACAGCGCCTTTTCGATATTGGCGACCCAGATCTTGACGTTGACGGGGCTGTTCCAGACGTGCGGATCGGTGATTTTTTCGCCGTCCTCTTCCATGGTGCGGGTGTTGATGCCTTCGGAAACGGTGACCGGCTTGCCCTTGTAACCCGAGGCGGAGATCAGCCGGTCCATCCAGCCTTCCAACCCCTCGCCGCTGACGAAGGTTACCTGCGCCGCGTTCAAATTCTTCGCATCGGCCGGCGACGGCTCGAATTCATGGGGGTCGCCGTTCGGCCCGACAAGGCTCGTCACCTTGACGTGCTCGCCGCCGACCTGTTTCACAACATCGGCAAGCACGGTGAAGGACGCCACAACCTTCAGCGTTTCGGCGGAGGCGGGCATGGCCGACAGCGCCATCAAAGCGGGGATTGCTGCGGAGAGAAGCAGTCTGTGCGATGTCATCGAAGTCTCCTTGGGATCAGCCCTTCAAATGCGGGCGGGGAAAGAAGCGCCAGGCCAGGCCGGAGGGCGCGAAAAGAATAGAAAGGCCGTAGAGGATCGCCGCCGTCATGATGATCGTCGGGCCGGAGGCGAGTTCGAGATGGTAGGAGGCGATCAGGCCAAGATAGCCGGATGCGGCGGCACTTGCGGCTGATATCGCCATCATCACCGACAGACTGCGCGACCAGAGCTGGGCGACTGCTGCCGGCAGCATCATCAGGCCGACCGCCATCAGCGTGCCGAGCGCCTGGAAGCTGGCGACGAGGTTCAGCACCACGAGCAGCAGGAAGAGCACGTGATAGACCGGCCCGCGCCCACCGACGGCGCGCAGAAAACCCGGATCGAAACATTCGGCCACCAGCGGCCGGTAGATTAAGGCGAGGATGACGAGGGTCAGCGAGGTGACCGCGCCGATCAGATAAAGGGCGGGCGCATCGATCGCCAGGATGGTGCCGAAGAGCACATGCAGGAGATCGATATTCGAGCCGCGCAGCGAGACGATCAGCACGCCGAGCGCCAGCGACGCGAGATAGAAGCTGGCAAAGCTTGCATCCTCCTGCAGCACGGTCATCCGGCTGACGGCGCCGGAAAGCAGCGCCACCGACAGGCCGGCGATCAGCCCGCCGAGGCCCATCGCCGTCAGCGACAGCGAGCCGGCGACGAGGTAACCGATGGCAGCCCCCGGCAGCACGGCATGGCTCATCGCGTCGCCCATCAGGCTCATGCGCCGCAGCATCAGGAAGACGCCGATCGGGCCGGAGCCGAGCCCGAGGCAGAGGCAGGCGATGAGCGCGCGGCGCATGAAACCGTAATCGGCAAAGGGCGCGAGGAAGAGATCGTAGGCCGTCATGCCGCCGGCGCCTCTTCGGGTGCGCAGGCATTCGCATCCTCATCCCAGCGCTCGGCCATGGCGCGCGCCTTCAGGAGATTGACGGAGGACATGACCTCTGCGGTCGCACCCCAGCCGACAAGCTCGCGGGCAAGCAGCAGGGTTTGCGGGAAGTGGGCGCGGACGAGCTCGAAATCGTGCAGCACGGCGATCACCGTGCGGCCCTCGCCGTGCCAGCGGGTGACGATATCGATGAGGTCCCTGGTCGTGCGGGCATCAATCGCCGTAAACGGCTCGTCGAGCAGGATGATGCCGGCATCCTGCAGCATCAGGCGGGCAAAGAGCACGCGTTGGAACTGGCCGGCCGACAGCGACCCGACATGGCGGCGGCCGAAGCCTTCGAGGCCGACGGCGGAGAGCGCCTCGCCTGCCCTTTTCACCTCGGCGGGCGCGATGCGGCCGAAGGCTCCCGTCTTCTTCCAGGCACCGAGCATGACGGTGTCAATGACCGAGATCGGAAAGCGGCGGTCGATCTCGGCCGCCTGCGGGAGATAACCGAATTCCGCCCGCCCCAGCCGGTGCTCGACCCTGCCTTCGGCGGGGCGAAGCTCGCCCATGATCGCCTTCAGCAGCGTCGACTTGCCCGCCCCGTTCGGCCCGGCGATCGCCGTCAGACTACCCGAGGCGAAGGCGCCGGTGACATGATGGATGGCGGGATGCCTGTTATAGGCGACGGTCAAATTCTCCAGACGGATCAGCGGCGTCATGGCAACAGAACCGCCCAGTGGATCGCCAGCCAGAGCACGGCAATGACCAGCGCCATGCCGATCACCCTAGATAAAGCCGACTGTCCCAGCAGGCTGACGGAGGGGCGATCGGGGCTCGGCGGCATGGCGCATCCTACAATGTAATAACATTACGGTTATGTTATAACGATTGGGGCGAGATTGAGGCGAGGAGCACGGGGTTATTCACACAATTGAAAAGGGCGATAAACGGTCGCCCTTTATCTGTCAGGATGCTCGTAGTTGCAGCGCTCCGCTGTCCTTGCTTCAGAAGCCACCCCACCCCGAGGATCCACTCTCGCCTCCATCAGCACCGTGCATGGATCCCAGGCTCAGGGCCTGGGGTGACGGAGGTTTGGGATGCGTTTCTGCCAAACTCCCCGCCGGCGCAGCGGATGGCGCATCGAGCCCGAAGCGAAAGTTCGCTGTCGCGGATGGCCGCTACATGCCGAAACGGCTGTGGAAATCCCGACCCCTGCAGCGTGCTCGAGAAAGGGCGAACCGCCCCTATGCCCATACCCTCAGCGCCCGCTCCATCCGGTCCGCGGCGTAGGTGACGAGATAGGCGATCACCATGTAGATGACGACGGCGATCAGGAAGGCTTCGAGATAGTAGAAGTTCAGCGCCGCGGTCAATTGCGACTGCGCGAAGATGTCGACGACCTCGATCGCAAATCCCAGCGACAGCGCCTTCATGATCACCATGATGGAGTTGGCAAGATCCGGGATGGCCGCGACGATGACCTGCGGCAGCATCACCCGGCGGAACACCTGGCTGCGCTTGTAGCCCAGGGAGTAGGCCGCATCGGCCTGACCGTTGTCGAAGGAGTTGAGGGCGCCCTTCACGACTTCCGCCTGGAAGGCTGCGACGCAGGCGGTCAGGGCGACGATGAGCGTGATCCAGTTCGGCGTCGAGTGGCCGTTATAGTCGATGCCGACGAGCGAGGTCAGGAACTGCAGCGTCGGCGGCAGGCCGTAATAGGCGAGGAAGATCACGATCACCATCGGAACGCCCTTGAAGACGACCTTGTAGGCGACGACCAGTTCCCGAAGCAGCGGGACCCGCCGGTATTCCACCATCGCAAAAAGGCTGCCGACGATCGTAGAAAAGACGAAGATGCCAAGCGCCATGGCGAGCGTCACCGGGACCGCGCCGAGGATGTCCCAGAGATCGGGCAGAAGGACTTCGGAATCGAACATGTGATGACCTCCTATTCGATCAGACGCTTGCCATCATGGTGGCCTTGGCCGGTGCGGTATTGGGCGCAAACTTTGCGTTTCGCGTTTCGAAAAAGCGCACGACCATCCATGCCACGAGGCATAGCAGCGAATAGATCACCGCCAGCACAAGGTAGGTCTCGAACTGGTACTGATTGTAGTCGCGCTCCATGACGAGATGGGCGGTCGCCATGACATCCGCGGCGCCGATGTACATCACGAGTGCGACGTTGTGGATGAGGTAGATGATCGAATTGCCGTAGCCTGGCAGGGCGATGTGCACCGCCTGGGGTCCGACGACACGAAGGATCTTCTGAAGGAAGGTGTAGCCGAGACTGTCGGCGGCGTCATGCTGACCGCGTTCTACGGCGAGGTAGGCTGGCCGCAGAACCTCGGAAAGATAGCCTCCATGGTAGAGGCTGAGGCCCACGATCGCCGCGACATTCGGGGACACGAAGTCCTCGACCTCGAACAGAGCGACGACCAGCGGCAGTCCGTAGAAGGCGACGAACAGTTGCAGCACGACGGGGACGCTCCGGGCATAGGACACGTAGAGGTCAGCCAGCTGGCTGAGAACCGGTATCCTGCGCACCCGGAACGTTGTCGCAATCAGCGCCAGCAGGAAGCCGGCGATCATGGCCGTGAACGTGATCGCAAGCGTCAGCGGCAATGCCTTGAGCAGCTCGGGGATCATGATGGAAAGGTCCACTTGGGAACACTCCTTGTTTCAAATTCAGCCTTGATCGTCGGCCCTGCCTTGGGTGTTACTTCATGTAGGTGGTGATGTCCTCGCCGAACCATTTCTGCGAGAGCTCGGCGAGCGTGCCGTCGGCCTTGAGCTCCTTCAGAGCCTTGTCGATGTCTGCGGAGAGCGCCTTGTTCTCCTCGGAGCGATGGATCAGCACGAAGGTGTTGTTGATCGCCACCGGCTCGCTTGCCTTAACGTTGAGCTTCTGCTGGTCGATGACCGTCTGCTCGCCGAGGTTCGACGGCAGAACCAGCGCGTCGTATTTGCCGTTCTCGACCTCTTTCAGGCGATCCGGATAGGGAATGCCGGCGCTGGAGGCGGTGATCTCGATCTTGAAGTCGGGGTTCTTTTCCTGCCAGGCGGTGGCGAATTTGTAGATGCCGCCGCCGGCCGTCACCGGCACGATCTTCTTGCCGACCAGATCCTTCATCTCGTTGATGCCGCTATCCTTGCGGCTGTAGATCTTGATCAGGCTGGCGCCGATCGGGCTCTCGGGAATGAGGAACTGCTTTTCACGAGCGGGCGCCCGGTAGTAGCCGCCGGTCGCGATGTCGTATTTTCCGGTCGCAAGGCCGGTCTCCTGAGCGATGTCGGCTGCACCCTCCATCTCGAATTTGTACTGGGGCAGCTTGGCGTTAATCGCCTTCAGGACGTCGGGTTCGTAACCCTGCGGCTCGACGCCGATGGCACCCCACGAGAGCGGCTTCGATTCGGCAGCCGTGGCGATCTTGATGGTGCGCACGTCCTCGGCATGCGATACGCCCGCTGTTGCGAGGGCCAAGGCAACGCCGGCGACAGCGAGGCCGAAGGTGCGGCGGGAAGTCGACTTGATGGAAGACATGTCAGGCATCCTTTCTTTACTGGATGGAGTGTTCGGAATTCAGGAACTGGGCAAGACGCGGGTTGGAAGGCGTGTCGAAGATCTCGGCGGGGCTGCCTTGAGCGGCGACAACGCCCCGATCCATGAAGACGATGCGGTTCGAGATGTTCTTGGCGAACTGCATCTCGTGGGTGACGAGGAGCGAGGTGATGCCTGACGACGTGACGTCCCTGATCACCTTCAAAACCTCGCCGACGAGTTCGGGGTCGAGCGACGACGTCGGTTCGTCGAAGAGCATGACATCCGGCTTCACGGCCAGCGCCCGCGCAATGCCGGTTCGCTGCAGCTGGCCGCCAGACAGCTGGGACGGGTAGCTGTCGACCTTGTTCGAAAGCCCCACCCGCTCAAGCTCCTGCAAAGCGATCGAACGCGCCTCCTCCTTCGACTTGTGCTGCACGACGACGAGCGGATCCATCACGTTCTGAATGACGGTCATGTTCTTGAAGACGTTGAACTGCTGGAAGACCATCGCCGTCCGTAGCCGGATCGCCTGGACCGCGGTGCTGTCCGGCTTCCGGTAGTCCATCCTGACCTGATCGAAGGCGATCGTGCCGGAGGCGGGCTTGGCCAGATAGTTGATGCACTTCAGCAATGTTGTCTTGCCGGTGCCGCTGGGGCCGATGATCGACACCACGTCGCCGCGGTTCACCGAGAGATCGACACCGTTCAGGACCTGGGTGTTGCCGTAGGACAGCTTTAGATCTTTGAGCTCAAGCATTTCGGGTCGGTGTCCTTTCGGCAGATAGGTCGGAAAGCGTCGTGGTCTCGTCGTCAGCCCACTCGTCTCCGAGCAATTCGGGCGTGTCGAACGCCTGGAGATCGGAGAAATGACGCTCGCGGTCGGCGACGAACAACGCCCTGACGATGCCGCGGGCAAGCCGGTCGGCGCCTTCGCTGATCGCGGGAATATCGCCCGTGAGTTTGCCGTGGCTGAGGGTGGCCGGGAAATTGAAGCAGTGGATGCGGGCCAGCGCCGGGCAGGCGCCCGGCTCAACCTCGAGGAACTCGAACGCGTCGCCGAGGTCCGGCGAGGTTTCAAGCTCGTCGTTTCGCATGTCCGCGGGTACGGGAAAGCGGTCGCGCCAGAGGCGGATATGGGGTGCGACGGGGCCAAGTTCCGGCCGGTTCGTCAGGTCGACCTTGAAGCCGGTGCCGAAGATCAGAAAATCGACGGGATAGCTGCCGTTCGGCGTCGTCACGACGATATGGTCGCCTTGCTGTTGCAGCCGGTCGATCGGGCTTCCCAGATGGAAATGGGCCTGCGGGAAAGCGCTGACACGCAAGACGCTCGGACGCGGAGGCGGCGTCTGCGAGCGCATGGCATAGTCGAGAAAGCGCCACTTCCAGTCATCCGGCAGACCGGCGAAGCCGTGCACCACGCCCTGGCTGCCGATGCCGGTGAACTTGTTGATCCGTGGCAGGTCGGTCCTGCGCACGAACAAGTCAAGCCGGGCGGCGCCTGCCTCGAGCGCGGTGGCGGCGTTGTCCATCGCCGAGGCGCCGGCGCCGACGACGCCAACCCGCTTGCCGCGCAATGCGGTGAAATCGATTTCGTCGGCGGTGTGAGCCCAGAACTTGCGATCGACGTCATCGGCGGTCGGCGGCACGAAGGGACCGCCCAGGCCGTCGCGGCCCGTCGCCAGCACCACGTGACGCGCGATCGTCGTTTCGGACCGGCCATCGTGACGGCAGACGACATCGAGCAGGCCGTCGGCGCGTGGACGAATGGCCTCGACGGCGACCCCATTGCGCACCGGCAGTTCAAGCACGCGCCGGTACCAGACCAGGTAGTCCATCCATGTCTCACGCGGCGCCCTGTCGAGTGCTGCCCAGGCATCGCGGCCGTGCAGCGCCTCGTAATAAGCGCGGAAGGTCAGCGCCGGCAGCCCCATCGCCGGCCCGGTCAGTTGCTTGGGAGAGCGAAGGGTTCGCATCCTGGCGAAGGTGACCCACGGCCCCTCGCTTCCGGCAGGCGCCTTGTCGAGAACGACGTGGTTGGCGACGCCGAGCCGCTTCAGCATGGCGGAAGCCACGAGCCCGGCCATACCAGCACCGATGATCACGACGTCGACCACTCCTTGGCCATCGACGATGCGGGGCGGAACCCAGGACTTGGCCGGCAGCTCCAGCCAGGCGAGATCCTGCCGCAGGCGTGCCTCGAGGGCCTCGAGACTGTTCGGAGAGGTCGAGAGGTCGCTCATGACGGTACGTCCTCGGTCATCGGGCTGCCGCCATAGACGGTGTCGGCCAAGGCTTCGACGCCGCCTGCGTCATGCAGCCGGCAACCGGGCATCGCCAGGGCCACCGCGCGCGCCGCATCGATGACGGCGGCGACCGTCGGGGTCAGCGGCATCGCGACCGGCGAGATGGCGCCAAACAGGAAGGGGATGGTGTGGTCGAGGACGCGCATCACGATCCCCTCGAGCGGAACGCCGGAGACCGTTGCCGGCTCGACGATGGCCGCTCCCAGTCCGGCCCGGACCATGGTGAGCGCCGTCAGCGAGGCGTTGACGTCGATCATCCGTTCCGGCGCGACGCCTACCCGCTCCAGCGCTTCGTCGATACGGTGCCGCAGGCGGTAGGGATTGGCGAGCGTGATGATGCGGCGCTCGGCGAGATCGGAAAGGCGCACCACGTCATCGTTGGCCAGCGGATCGTTGGCGGCAAGAGCGACGACACACGGCGCTTCGGCAATCCAGTGCACGTCGAGGCCGGGGTGTTCCAGCGGCAGGCTTGAGATCCCGAAGTCCGCCGAGCGGGCGAGTACCGCCTGCACGACGTTCTCGGCCGCCAGCGCCTGCACATGGAGATGACGCGGTATCAGGTCCGGCGCGACGGCTGCGATCGCCTGGGGCAGAACGCCGGCCGCAAGTGAAGGCGTGGCCGCGATCGTCAGCGACGGCGGCTCATCGAGACCGATGGCATTCGCCCGTTCGCGAATGTGGGCGAGGCTGGCAAGATGGCGTTCCACCTCGGCATGAAAGAGCAGACCGCGCGCGGTCGGGCTGATGCGCGGACCGCTTCGATGCAGCAGCGCATAGCCGATATCGGCTTCCAGATCCTGAATCAGCCGCGTGACCGCCGGCTGCGATCGTCCCAGCAGCCTTGCCGCCCCGGTCACGCTGCCGGCGGACATCACCGCTGCGAAGGCTTCAAGTTGCCTTATATCGAAAGAGTTAGAATGCATAGTGGACATCAAACACTCTCCTTCATGTCAGTAAAGCATGACAATTCTCATTTGACGACGGGAAATAGATAAAAAATTCACATCGAATGCTGTTTATCATTCCAATTTGACATAATGAGGCGTCAGGCCTACCTAGGGCTTATGTCCTTTGACGTCTTGAGGAGCTTGTTTTGACACTCATCGAAACTCTTGCCTCCGTGAGCCTGGGTTCAGCCCTCGCGGAAGCCGTGGGGAAACGCGCGGAAATCCTGCGCCTCACTGAAGCGGCCCACGACGCCGTGCTTCTGCCACGCGATCCCGGCGGACTGTCCCACGGCCTGAGGGCCGCGCTCGCCGCCCGCATGGCGCGCCACAACCGCAGCCCGGCGCTCGCAAGCCACTACGACACGCTCGTTGCCCGTGCCGGCGAAGCGGCGACAGCCTTGCTCGCCGAGCCCGACACGAATGTGACGGACCCGCGAACTGCGGAGATCGTTCGTCATGCCGACCGGCTGACGCTCGCGCCGCGCGATGCCACGCGTGCCCATGTCGAGGCATTGACTCAGGTCGGCGTCACCGACGCCGACATCGTCCGGCTCGCGGAGCTTGCGGCTTTCGTCAATTACCAGGTGCGGGTTCTCGCCGGCCTGAAGCTGCTGGGAGAAATGCGATGAGCGAGGTCGTCCACACCTTCACCACCACGGTGCCGCGCTGGCAGCCCTATGTCGTTCCGGTCGATTTCGCGACAGCTACCGACGAGCAGCATGCAGCGATGCAGACGACGCCGTCGAACAAGGGCATCTCGCCCTATGTGCTGACCCTGGCGCATGATCCCGAGACACTCGCGGTCCGCTCGCCGCTGTTCAACCTGATCATGTACGGCAAGGACGGACTGGCGGGGAGCGAGCGCGAATTGGGCGCGGTCGCGGCCTCCGTCGTCAACCGCTGCGTCTACTGCGCCGCCGTCCATGCATCCCGGTTCAACAATCTGACAAAACGCACCGATGTCATCGAAGCCGTATTCGCCGATGGTCTCGAGGCGACGCTCGACGAGCACCTCCAGGCAATCTTCGACTTCTCAGCCCGACTGTCGACCACACCGCCCAAGGCGGTCGCGGCCGACGCGCAGGCGCTGGCAGACGTCGGGCTTGACGAGTTGGAGGCTCTCGATCTCGTCCTCTCGTCTGCCATCTTCGGCTGGGCGAACCGGCTGATGCATACGCTCGGTGAGCCGATGAAGGACTAAAGCGCGTCACAATCGCGCTGCAACTTGGCCGCCCGAGAGCGAGCCGGTCACACAAGCGAAAAGGGCGACCGAATGGCCGCCCTTCATCCATCAGCAACGGAAGCTCAGAGCTGTTCCAGCATCGCGGCAGCACCCGAGACCGTTGCCTGGCCGGGGCTTTCCTCGACGTTGAGGGCTTTCACTACGCCGTCTTCCACCAGCATCGAATAGCGCTTGGAGCGGAGGCCGAGGCCGCCGGCGGAGAGGTCGGCGTCGAGGCCGACGGCCTTGGTGAAGCCGGCATCCCAATCTGCGAGGAAGTGGATCTTGCCCATGCCGCCGGAGGATTGCGCCCAGGCGCCCATCACGTGCCAGTCGTTGACTGATACAACGGCGATGTCGTCGACGCCCTTGCCAAGGATGGTGTCGCGATTTTCGAGATAACCCGGCAAGTGGTTCAGCGAGCAGGTCGGCGTGAAGGCGCCCGGCACGGCAAAGAGCACGACGCGCTTGCCGGCAAAGAGCTGATCGGTGGTGATTTCGACCGGGCCGTCAGCCGTCTTTTCCTTGAAGGTGGCGGCAGGAAGCTTGTCGCCGATCGCGATGGTCATGGTGTTCTCCTTGGTTCTGGCTTGGGGGTTTCCGGCTTTGGGGTTCTGCTTGGCGGCGGGCGCAGCAGGGGATCGAGGCGACTATAGGAGCCCATCATTGAAAGGCAAGTGTGGTCTCCATCGCCCTTTCGCCGTCGATGACCAGCACGCCCCAGCGCTTGCCGGATATGTCGTAATCTTTCGGCAGCTTGCCGATTGATACATCGACCTTGAAGGTGGCGCCGTCGCGTTTGCCGCCGATCTGCTTGGTGAAGGCATAGCCGCTCGGGCCGGTGACGATGATATCGGGCGCGGCCTTGCCCTCGCCCGGCCCCCTGCCCGGCAAAGCGAGCGTCAGCGACAGCGTCTTCCTATCGGGCGACATCGCATGCGCCGTCACGTCGAAATCCGGCGATGGCGGCTTCGGCAGCCTCGCATCGGCAGCCTGAAGGATCGCCTCCTCCTGCGGGTGCGACTGGATGGCGGGGCCAAGCTTCAGCTGCAAATCCGCCTGGAAGGGAATGCAGATATCCTTGCAGATGCCGATGAAGGCTGAGGCGTCGATCGTAACCGGGCCTTTGCCGGCCGCCGTCAGCGACAGCGGCAGCGTCACCGGCGCGTCATAGGCGATATCCTCGATCGCGCCGTTGAAAAAATGCTTCGGAACGGGATAGGCGATGGTTTCGAGCGTGACGCCACTGCCCGCCGTGATGGTGATCTGGGGCGGAATGCCATTGCCGCCTGGCTCTTTCCAATAGGTGATCCAACCGGGTTTCGGCTCGATCTGAAGAGCGGCGCGGATTTTGCCGGCGGCATCGGGCGCCAGCCCCACGAGGCGCATGCGGCCGCCCTCGTTGTCCGCCCAGGGGCTCATTTCCGCATGGGCGGAATAAAACGGCACAAGGGCTGCGGCCACCGATACAACCGCGATTAAAAGCCTGCGCGGGCCTGAGGAAATAATCATCATGGAACAAAGGTTTACCGAATGTGCTGTTTGGCCGCCAGAAGTCGCGGCGATTTAAATCTTCATTTTCAGTTGATTGATGTGTGACATTGGCCCATGTTTCTTTTGTCGAGGCCTTGGTGCGGTCTAGCAGCAGGAGGAACGATGTCCTTATTGACGCTGAAGAACAGACGGGAACGTGGCTTCTTCGATGGCCAGTTCCTCATCGCCATGCCGGGCATGGAAGACCGCAATTTTGCGCGCACCGTGATTTACATCTGCGCGCATTCGGATGCCGGCGCCATGGGCTTCGTCATCAACCGTCCTCAGAGCCTCACCTTCACCGATGTGCTGCTGCATCTCGACATGATCAAGCAGGAAGATTCGATCGTGCTGCCGAAGCGGGCGCGCGATTTCCCGATCCAGACCGGCGGCCCAGTGGAAAGCGGCCGCGGTTTCGTGCTGCATTCGGACGATTATTCCAGCGACTCCAGCATTCCCGTTAGCGACGACATCTGCCTGACGGCGACGCTCGATATCGTCCGCGCCATCTCCAAGGGCGATGGGCCGACGCGGGCGACGATGCTGCTCGGCTATTCCTCCTGGTCGGCCGGCCAGCTCGAAAGCGAGGTCGTCAACAATGGCTGGCTCACCTGCCCGGCCAATGAGGAACTGATCTTCGACCGCAGCCTCGATGACAAATACGAGCGGGCGCTCGCCGGCATGGGCGTGACCGCTGCGATGCTTTCGGCCGAAGCCGGCCATGCCTGAAAGGCTGGCCTGACGGCAACGGGAACGAATAGCCAAGAGTGACGTTTCATTTCGGCAAGCATGGACAAAAGGCCCATGCCGACCAAGGAGACATCACTTATGGGTAGCACCAGCGACAAGATTTCCGGCAAGGCAAACGAAATTGCCGGCAAGACCAAGCAGGCCGTCGGCAAGGCGACGGACGATCGCGAGATGCAGGCCAAGGGCGCCGTCCAGGAAGCCAAGGGCAAGGGACAAGTCGCAACCGGCAAGGTCAAGGACAAACTCAAGGGCGCCGTCGATCGGCTCTGAGCGACAGCACTAAGACGCGCAAAGGACGCTGTGCTTCCAATTTAAGGAATGCGCAGTAGACGCTCATCCTTTGTCACCATGCCTGCTGCGCCCTCGCGCGGCAGGCATTTTTAATCCGTCACCCTCATGATCTGCAAAGATAGATACGATGAAACTTTTTGCCTGCGACAACTGCGATCAGGTCGTCCACTTCGACAACCGGCGATGCGTGCGCTGCAACCATCGCCTCGGCTTCCTGCCCGGCGATCTGGCGATGCATGCGCTGGAGCCGCGCGACGAGACACTCTGGCAGCTCGTTTCCAATCCCGATCGCGACGTCCGCTTCTGCGCCAATGCCGGCCTCGATATCTGCAACTGGCTGGTGGACGGTGACGGCGAGAGTGAATTCTGCGTTGCCTGTCGGCATAACCGGCTGGTTCCGAACACCGATACCCAGGACGGCATCGATCGCTGGCGGCGCATCAGCCAGGCGCAACGTCATCTGTTTTATTCGCTGCTGCGCTGGAAGCTGCCGCATCCCGATCGGGAGCAAGACCCGCAAGGCGGCCTGGTCTTCGATTTTCTCGAGGATTCGATAGAGAGCAACGGTTATATCGTGCCGGCCATGACCGGCCATGAGGAAGGCCTGATCACCATCCGCGCCGCCGAGGCCGACGATGCCACGCGCGAACAGGCGCGCAGTTCGATGAACGAACCCTATCGCACGTTGCTTGGCCATTTCCGCCACGAAGCCGGCCATTTCATCTGGAACAAGCTGGTGCGCGATCGGGGCGGCCTTGCCGGTTTCCGCGCCGTCTTCGGCGACGAACGGCAGGACTATGCGACAGCCCTCCAGAACCATTATGCCGGCGGCGCCCCCTTGGGATGGCAGGATAATTTCATCAGCGCCTATGCGGCCTCCCATCCATGGGAGGATTTCGCCGAATGTTTCGCCCATTACCTCCACATCGTCGACACGCTCGAAACCGCCCGCGCCTTCGGCATCGCTATCGATCCGCGCGGCCACGAGGAAATCGCCGGCGAGGTGGATTTCCTCCCCTACCGGGCAGGCAGCGCCGAGCAGTTGGTCAGCGCCTGGGTGCCGCTCAGCCTGGCAATCAACGCCATCCAGCGCAGCATGGGCCAGCCAGACTCCTACCCCTTCGTGCTGTCCTCGCCGGTCGTCGCCAAGCTCGAATATCTGCACCGGCTGATCCAGGGGGCTGCGACGGCGCCGTAGCGGGTGGGGTGAGAGAGGTCAGAGCACTTTGCGGGGTGCACGTCGCGGGTGGCGCTTGCGCCCTCTTCTCCCCAGTGGGGAGAAGGTTGCCCGAATGGTCGGATGAGGGGCCACACGGCAACAGTTTTATGATTGCTGTTCGCTCACGCGCAGCGCATTCGCGGCTTCGCCGCTCACCCCCTCATCTGCCTGCCGGCATCTTCTCCCCGCTGGGGAGAAGGGAATCGTGGCAATGTCGCATTCGTCGTTCGCCTGTCAGAAGCTCAAGGGAGCAAGGGGAAATGCAATCCTACCCCTAGGCGGCTTTCTAAAACGAAACCGCCTTGCCCTTCTTGAACGGCTCCATGCCCCGGCGCGCCAGTTCATCGGCGCGTTCGTTTTCCGGGTGGCCGGCGTGGCCCTTGACCCAGTGCAGCGTCACCTTGTGGCGGTCACGGGCCGCCTCCAGCGCCTGCCAGAGCTCGGCATTCTTCACCGGCTTCTTGTCGGCGGTCTTCCAGCCGTTCTTCTTCCAGCCGAAAATCCACTTGGAGATGCCGTCCTTGACGTAGGCGCTGTCGGTATAGAGGTCGACCTCGCAAGGGCTCTTCAAGGCCGATAGCGCCGAGATCGCCGCCAGCAGCTCCATGCGATTGTTGGTCGTATCCGCCTCGCCGCCGCAAAGCTCCTTTTCGACGTCGCCATAACGCAGCACCGCGCCCCAGCCGCCGGGGCCGGGATTGCCGGAGCAGGCGCCGTCGGTGAAGATATCGACGTGTTTCATAGGCTCAATCCATATTCGGCGGCCGAGCCGACCTGGCGGTGGAAGCGCAGCTTGCGCAGATATTCGAGCGGGTCCTTCTTGGTGACCATGGCGCCTTCAGGCGTCGTCAGCCAGTCATAGAGCCGTGTCAGGAAGAAGCGCAGCGCCGCGCCGCGCGACAGCACCGGCAGAGCGGCGATCTCTTCGTTGCTCAACGGGCGCACGCTCTGGTAACCCTCGAGCATCGCCGTGCCCTTGGTGATGTTATAAGCGCCGTCCTTTTCGAAACACCAGGCATTCAGGCAGATCGAGACGTCATAGGCGAGCAGGTCGTTGCAGGCGAAATAGAAATCGATCAGGCCGGAGAGCGCGTCGCCAAGGAAGAAGACGTTGTCCGGGAAGAGGTCGGCATGGATGACGCCGCCAGGCAGGCCCTTCGGCCAAGCGGCGGCGAGGAAATCGAGTTCGCCGCGGATCTCGTCCTGCAGGCCGGCCTCGACCTCGTCGGCGCGCGCCTCGGATTTCTCCCAGAGCGTTTGCCAGCCGTCGATCGACAGCGCGTTCGGGCGCTTCAATTCGAAACCATCGCCAGCGACATGCATTTCGGCCAGCGCCCGGCCGACTTCGCGGCAATGTTTGGCCTCCGGTTTCCGCAGCCACATGCCTTCGAGGAAGGAGATCAGCGCCGCCGGGCGGCCGGAGAGCGAGCCGAGCAGCGCGCCGTCGCGGCGCGGCAGCGGCAGCGGGCAGGAAAGGCCGCGGGCCGAGAGATGCTGCATCAGCCCGAGGAAGAAGGGCAGATCGGTCTTTTCGACGCGCTTCTCATAGAGCGTCAGGATCAGCGGGTCCTTGGAGGTATGCAGCAGGAAATTGGAGTTTTCGACGCCTTCGGCGATGCCCTTGTAGGAAAGCAGCGTGCCGGCGTCATACTCCGTCAGGAACCACTTCAGATCGTCTTCGGCGATATCGGTATAGACTGCCAAGTGAGGTCTCGCCTTCATGCATTGCGGTTATTGGGCCGCCGGATCGACCATCCGGCGTCGATGGGGTTTCCGTCTGGGGATCAGCCGTTGACGAAGGCCATGTCGGCCGCCGTCAGCTCGATGCTGCGCAATTCGCGGTTGACCAGGAAATTCTCGGTCTCCTGCACCGTTTCGGCCAGCTCGACACGGGCGTCGAAGCGGGCGCGGAAGGCCTCGATGATCTCGTTGACGATGACCTCAGGGGCGGAGGCGCCGGCGGAAAGGCCGAGCGTCGAAATCGCACCGATTTCGTCCCAGTCGAGTTCGGCGGCGCGCTGTACCAGGATCGATTTCTTCGCCCCTGCCCTCAGCGCCACTTCGACGAGGCGCTTGGAATTGGAGGAATTCGGCGCGCCGACGATGATGAAGAGATCGCAGCCGGGGGCCGCCTGCTTCACTACTTCCTGGCGGTTGGTCGTCGCATAACAGATCGAGTCGGCCGCCGGCGCCGTCAGATTGGGAAAACGCTCCTGCAGGCGGGCGATGACGCCGGCCGTATCGTCGACCGACAGCGTCGTCTGTGTGACGTAACCGAGATTGTCGGCGTCGACAGGAATATAGGCGTCGGCATCCTCGATCGTCTCGATCAGCGACACCGAACCCTCGGGCAGCTGGCCCATCGTGCCGATCACTTCGGGGTGGCCGGCATGGCCGATCAGAACGACATGGCGGCCGAGGCGATTGTGGCGCATCGCCTGCTTGTGGACCTTGGAGACCAGCGGGCAGGTGGCGTCGAGATAGAAGAGATTGCGGCTTACCGCATCCTCCGGCACGGATTTAGGCACGCCATGGGCGGAGAAGACCACCGGCTGGGCGCGATGCTCGGCCGGGATTTCGTCCAGCTCCTCAACGAAGACGGCGCCCTTGGCCTCCAGCCCCTCGACGACATAGCGATTGTGGACGATCTCGTGGCGCACATAGACAGGCGCGCCATAGGATTTCAGCGCCAGCACGACGATCTGGATGGCGCGGTCGACGCCGGCGCAGAAGCCGCGCGGCCCGCAGAGCCTGATCGTCAAGGGAGGTTTCGCCGCAATATTCATGGCTGTTCCGGATTGAGAGATTTAGGGACCTCTAGCCCAATATAGGTGGAATTTGAAGCGATACTATTGCGCCGGCTGCTTGCCCGGCTTGCGAAACCAGGAGATCCCCACCACGGCAACAAGCACGGCGGCAAGCCCATACCAGGTGAAGGCATATTGCAGATGGTCGTTCGGCAGATCCACCTGGGTAACGCCGCCGATCGGCAGGCCGGCCGGATTGGGAGTTGAGTCGGCATCGACGAAAAACGGAATGACGCGGGCCTTCTCCAGCCCGACGCTTTCGGCCATGACGTCGAGATCCTTCCAATAGAAGATGTTCTTGGCAATATCGTTGTCGGGCACCACCCAGGAAGGTTTGCCGGGAAGTTTTTCGCGGGCGAGACCGGTGACGGTCTGCTGATCCGTCAGCTGGCCCTGCATGCGCATTTCGGGCTCCTTGTTCTCATAGGGAACGAAGCCGCGATTGACCAGGAGCGCGCGCCCGTCGGCAAGCTCCAGGGGGGTATAGACATAGAAGCCGGTCTGGCCGCGCCAGGTGGCGAAGAAGTGGCGCTCCTTGTTGTTGATATAGCGGCCAGTGGCGGTGACCTTGCGATATTCGATATCGCCGCCGCTTGCCGCCATCGCCTCGATATCGGCAAGCGGCACGGGGGCGGCCACTTGCCGCGCGGCGATATCTGCGAGCAGGCCCTCTTTCCAATGGAGGCGTTCCACCTGCCAGGTGCCGAGCGAAATCAGGATGGCAAGGGCGATCAGCACTAGGATGCCAGTGATGACGGGCAGCCGGCGGCGCGGCATGGCATGCTCTATTTCAGTCACTCAGGCGTCCTTCGCGGGCATTGTGGCGGTATTGCATGGCGATCAGGATGCCTTTGAACCAGCGTAGGGTCAGCAGCGACAGGATAATGGTCAGCGGGCCGAAGAGCAGAATATGCACCCAGATCGGCGGCCCGTAATTCACCTGCAGCCACAGCACCATGCCGATGACGATGAAGCCGACGATGAGGATGACGAAGACGGCCGGCCCGTCGCCGGCATCGGCGAAGGAATAATCGAGGCCGCAGGAGGCGCAGCGCGGCTTGACCCCGAGCAGGCCGTCGAACAGCTTGCCCTGACCACAGCGCGGGCAGCAGCCCTTGATGCCTGTCTTGACCGGATCGACGGGGGGATAATGGGCGCTGTCTTCGCTCATGTCATTCCTTCTGGCCATTCCTTCTCTGCAGTCCATCCTGCCTTAACTCTCCCATAAAGTATTCGCATCCCGAATGGAAATGCCTGCGCGCTTTCGCCTCAGTGATTCGCGCCAAACAGAAGAAGAAGACGGATGACCAATGACAACCATGCCGGCCAGATCATTATTTTGAACGGTGCGCCCAGAAGCGGCAAATCCAGCATTGCGCGCGCAATCCAGGACGAATTCGAGGGGCCGTGGATCAACCTCGGCGTCGACAGCTACAATGCCATGACGCCGAAGCGCTATCTGCCCGGCATCGGCTTAAGGCCGGGCGGCGAGCGGCCGGAGCTCGAAGAACTGGTGCCGTTCCTCTATGCGGCGCTTTATGAATCGATCGCCATGCATGCCGGATTTGGCCTCAATGTGGTGGCCGATCTCGGCCATCATGACAGCTACTCGCAGCCGCTCGGCATTCTCGCCGACTGTGCCAGGCGCCTGGACGGCTTTTCCGTGCTGTTCGTCGGCGTGCGCTGTCCGATCGAAACGATCATGCAGCGCCGGGAATTCAAGCAGGAAGGCCGCGAGACACTGTATGTAAGAGCCACCGAGGAGGTGCCGATCCCCGAGCCGGTGCAGCGCTGGCAGGACGAGGTGCACCGGCCGGGCATTTATGACATGGAGGTCGATACTTCGGTGCTGACGGCACTTGAATGCGCCGAAGCGATCCGCCAGCGCCTCGATCTCGGCATTCCCGAGCCTTCGGCGTTCGAACGGATCGCCGGCGCGCGCTGAGAAAGGGCGAGGCCCAAATGGGCAAAGGCATGCCGCGGCTTATCGACTGGGAGAAGGCGCCCGTAGGGCGGGTGGGGGGCCACAGAAACAGGTCTTTCCAAACGTTGCGGAGGTTCGACCGCGCCAGAATTGTCTCGCCCGTGTCGCTTACTGGGATAGGCGGTTACGGGCGTGGTGCCGTGTAGCCCCCTCATCCGCCTGCCGGCACCTTCTCCCCGCTGGGGAAAAGAGATTTGCGGCAACCGCTCCGTTCCCTACTGACGAGAACCGAGCATGGGGGAACACACAAAAAAAGGGCGGACACGAGGCCCGCCCTTTGTTTGGATAATCGCTGCAATCAGCCGGCTGCGACGGGCGCGCCCCAGCCGCCCCAGACGTAGATGCAGAAGAACAGGAACAGCCAGACGACGTCGACGAAGTGCCAGTACCAGGCGGCGGCCTCGAAGCCGAAATGCTGTTTCGGGGTGAAATCGCC
Source organism: Rhizobium sp. 268 (assembly GCF_036571585.1). Taxonomy (NCBI): domain Bacteria; kingdom Pseudomonadati; phylum Pseudomonadota; class Alphaproteobacteria; order Hyphomicrobiales; family Rhizobiaceae; genus Rhizobium; species Rhizobium sp. 268. Next base: position 322,317 of record NZ_JAPPSO010000001.1, read on the forward strand.
GCGCAGCGACCGGATCAGGCAGACCAGCAAAAAGATGGTGCCGATGAGGACGTGGAAGCCGTGGAAGCCGGTCGCCATGAAGAAGGTCGCGCCGTAGATCGAATTCTTGAAGGCGAAAGGTGCGTGGGCATATTCATAGGCCTGGACGCTTGAGAAGAAAATGCCAAGCAGCACCGTCAGCGTCAGGCCCTGGATCAGGCCCTTGCGGTCGTTGTGCAGCAGCGCATGGTGCGCCCAGGTGACGGTCGTGCCCGACAGCAGCAAGATGACGGTGTTGTAGATCGGCAGGTGCCAGGGATCGAGAACCTCGATACCCTTCGGCGGCCAGGTGCCGCCGGTGTAGAGCAGACGCGAGGCCTGGATTGCCTCGTTCGGATAGAGGCTGGCGTCGAAATAGGCCCAAAACCAGGCGACGAAGAACATCACTTCCGAAGCGATGAACATGATCATGCCGTAGCGCAGGTGCAGCGAGACGACGCGGGTGTGGGCGCCCTCATGGGCCTCCTTCACCGTATCGGCCCACCAGCCATACATCACGTAGAGAACCAGCGCGAAGCCGATGTAGAAGAGCCAGGGGTTGGCGAGTTCGGCGCCGGCGAGCTTGAAAGAGCCGCCGCTCAGGTAGCGCATGTAGCAGACGCCGCCGATCGCCATGATGAAGGCGCCGAGCGAGGCGAGAATCGGCCACGGGCTCGGATCGATGATGTGATAGTCGTGATTCTTCTGATGAGCATCGGCCATGTAGCTATCCCCGGATGTCTTCCTTCACTCCGCTCCCGGCATAGCCGGAAACGAGCCTTGATCAAAGTTTCTTTTCACTTTTTACCGCTCCACCCTCATTCGAAGCCACAGGCTTCGGACCCTCTTTCGGGTAGAACGTATATGACAGCGTGACCGTGTGGATGTCCTTGGACTCCACGGCCTTGACGATTTCCGGGTCGATGTAGAACACCACCGGCATGTCGAGCTTCTCGCCCGGCTTCAGGTCCGTTTCCGTAAAGCAGAAACATTGCACCTTGTTGAAATAGACGCCGGCTTCGCCCGGCGTGACGTTGAAAACCGCCTGGCCGCGCTGGGTCTCGTTCGAGCGATTCTCGGCGGTGAAATTGACCTGGATCGTTTCGCCGATCTTCGGATTGACCTCGCGCTCGACCGGCCTGAAGTCCCATTGCAGGCCGGGCGCGACATTGGCGTCGAAGGTGACGCGCATCGTGCGGTCGAGCACGACGCTCGACACCTGGTCGACGCGCTGCGTCGTGCCGTTATAGCCGGTGACCTGGCAGAAGATGCGATAGAGCGGCACGGCGGCGTAGCTCATCGCGCCCATGCCGAAGACGAAGCTCAGGCACATCATGACGACGGCGCCGTTGTTGCGGCCCTGCTTCTTCGGTGCACCGTTTTCGCTCATCCGGCCATTCCTCCGCCGATCTTCACGATGGTGATCGCGTAGAAGAGGACGACGAGGCCGGCTAGCACCAGCCCAAGGGCGATGTTGCGGTTGCGGCGCGACTTCATCTGCTTTTCGGTGAGCTTGACCGTTTCCATCAGAACCAACCCCCCGCATGCGAGAACAGTACCGACGCCAGCCGGTCGATCATCAGGGCGGAGAACACGGCGAAGAGGTAGAAGATCGAGAAGCCGAAGAGCTTCTTCGCCGGGATCATCTTCAGATCGCCGTCGGGCATACGCCAGACGGCGATGGAACAGTATATGAAGATCGCGCCGAGGGCGGCGGCGACGAGGCCATAACCGAGGCTCGCGAAACCGAGGAAGGACGGCAATACCCCACAGACGGCGGTCAGCACCGCATAGGCGACGATCTGATGCTTGGTCACCCGCTCGCCGGCGACGTTCGGCAGCATCGGCACGCCGACGGCCTCGTAATCGCGCATCTTGAACAGAGCCAGAGCCCAGAAATGCGCCGGCGTCCACAGGAAGATGATCATGAAGAGAACGGTGCTCTCGACCGTCACGCTGTTGGTGACGCAGGCCCAGCCGATCATCGGCGGGAAGGCGCCGGCAGCACCGCCGATGACGATGTTCTGCGGCGTCGAGCGCTTCAGCCACATGGTGTAGACGACGGCGTAGAAGAAGATGGTGAAGGCAAGGATGCCGGCCGAGAGCCAGTTGACGGCAAGGCCGAGGATGACGACCGAGAAGCCGGAAAGCACCAGGCCGAAGGCGAGCGCCTCCGAGGGGGCGATGCGGCCGGCCGGGATCGGACGCTTGGCGGTGCGGCTCATGATGGCGTCGATATCGGCGTCATACCACATATTGAGCGCGCCGGAGGCGCCGGCGCCGACGGCGATACAGAGAATGGCGATCAGCCCGAGGACGGGATGGATGTGGCCCGGCGCCAGCACCAGGCCGGCAAAGGCGGTGAAGACCACGAGCGACATCACCCGCGGCTTCAGCAATTCGAAATAATCGCGCGCACTCGCTTCCGACAATTCGCCGTCCTTTGCAAGCACCCCGTGATTGTCGATAACCGTCATCATTCCGTCCTGAATGTCTTACCATCAGGACGCCGTATCGAACGCGGCGTCCTGATGTCCGCGCAATTTACTTGATGCGCGGAAGCTGTTCCCACTGGTGATAGGGCGGCGGCGAAGGCAGCTGCCATTCGAGCGTCGTTGCACCCTCACCCCACGGATTGTCGCCGGCGACGCGCTTCTTGGCGAAGGCTTCGAAGACGCCATAGAGGAAGATCAGCACACCGAAGGCCGAGATGTAGGAGCCGATCGAGGAAACATAGTTCCAGCCGGCAAAGGCATCCGGATAATCGATGTAGCGGCGCGGCATGCCGGCGAGGCCGAGGAAGTGCTGCGGGAAGAACACCAGGTTGACGCCGATGAACATGATCCAGAAATGCAGCTTGCCGACCAGCTCGTTGTACATGTAGCCGGTCATCTTCGGGAACCAGTAGTACCAGCCGGCGAAGATCGCGAAGACGGCGCCGAGCGACAGAACGTAGTGGAAGTGGGCCACGACGTAATAGGTGTCATGCAGCGAGCGGTCGAGACCGGCATTGGCAAGCTGGACGCCGGTGACGCCGCCGACCGTGAACAGGAAGATGAAGCCGATCGCCCAGAGCATCGGCGTGCGGAACGAGATCGAGCCGCCCCACATCGTCGCAATCCAGGAGAAGATCTTCACGCCCGTCGGAACGGCGATGACCATCGTCGCGAAGACGAAGTAGCGCTGCGCGTCGAGCGACAGGCCGACCGTGTACATGTGGTGGGCCCAGACGACGAAGCCGACGGCGCCGATCGCTACCATGGCGTAGGCCATGCCGAGATAGCCGAAGATCGGCTTCTTCGAGAAGGTCGAGATGATGTGGCTGACCATGCCGAAGCCCGGCAGGATGAGGATGTAGACCTCAGGGTGACCGAAGAACCAGAACAGGTGCTGGTAAAGGATCGGGTCGCCGCCGCCTTCCGGAGAGAAGAAGGAGGTGCCGAAGTTGCGGTCGGTGAGCAGCATGGTGATGCCGCCTGCCAGAACCGGCAGCGACAGCAAGAGCAGGAAGGCGGTGATCAGCACGGACCAGGCAAACAGCGGCATCTTGTGCAGCGTCATGCCGGGAGCGCGCATGTTGAGGATCGTGGTGATGAAGTTGATCGCACCAAGGATCGACGAAGCGCCGGCAATGTGGAGCGCGAAGATCGCAAGATCGACCGCCGGTCCCGGCGTGCCGCTCGTTGCCAGCGGCGGATACATCGTCCAGCCGCCGCCCGTGCCGTAGGCGCCTGCCGGGCCTTCGACGAACATCGACAGCAGCAGCAGCGCGAAGGCCGGAACGATCAGCCAGAAGGAGATGTTATTCAGGCGCGGGAAGGCCATGTCGGGGGCGCCGATCATGATCGGCACCATCCAGTTGGCGAAACCACCGATCATCGCCGGCATGACCATGAAGAAGATCATGATCAGCGCATGCGCTGTGGTGAACATGTTGAACATCTGCTTGGCGCCGTCGATCGCGGCATCGCCCTCATAGCCGTAGACCATCGAGGCCAGGCCGTGGAAGATCTGGATACCAGGCTCCTGCAGCTCCATGCGCATGGCGACGGACAATGCACCGCCGATGATGCCGGCGATGATCGCGAAGATCAGGTAGAGCGTGCCGATGTCCTTGTGGTTGGTCGAGAACAGCCAGCGATTGGCAAAGCTCGGCTTGTGCCCGTGATCGTGATGATCGTGGTCATCATGAGCGTGGTCGTGATGGGCGTGATCATGAGAATGATCGTCGTGAGCGGAAGGTCCAGCCATTGTCCCGATCCCCTTAATTACTGTGCTTCGGCGACGTCGAGGGTCTTTGCGGGACCATCGGTTGCGGCCATGAGTGTCTTGTAGGCGCCGGGCAGGTCGCTGGCGGCTGTGGTCAGCCACTGCTTGTACTTGTCCTCGGAGACGACGCGGATGGCGATCGGCATGAACGCATGGTCCTTGCCGCAGAGCTCGGAACACTGGCCATAGAACAGGCCTTCGCGCTCGGCCCGGAACCAGGTCTCGTTCAGGCGGCCCGGCACGGCGTCGATCTTGACGCCGAAGGACGGCATGGCGAAAGCGTGGATGACGTCGGTCGGGGCCGAGGTCACGAGAACGCGCACCGTCTTGTTGACAGGCAGGACCAGCTCATTGTCGACGGCCAGAAGTCTCGGATAAACCGACTTGTCTTCCTTGCCGGCGGCAGCACGGTCCTGATCCTTCAAGAGGTAGCTGTCGAAAGCCAGCGGGCTGTCGCCCGAACCTTCATATTCGTAATTCCACTGCCACTGGGTGGCGGTCGCCTTGATCGTCACGTCGGGGTTTTCAGGCAGCGTCAGCTGCGCCGTCAGCAGGTTGAACGAGGGAATGGCGAGAAGAAGCAGCACCAGGACCGGCCCCACGGTCCAGGCAATCTCGATCAGCGTGTTGTGGCTCGTCTTCGAAGGAACCGGGTTGGCGCTGGCGCGGAACTTGACGCAGACGACAATGAGCAGCACCAGCACGAAGAGCGTGATCGGAACGATAAACCAGAGGGTATATTGTTCGAACCAATGGATTTCCCGCATGATCGGCGTCGCCGCCGGCTGCAGCGTTGCCTGCCACGGCAGCGGCTGGTCGGCATATGTGCCGGAAGCAAAAAGCAGACAGACCAGCGTGGTCAGGGCTGCATAAGCCTTCTTCATCACCTTATAATCTCCCTCGAGCGCTTGACCTGCAGAATAGAACGCAGAATCCTTGCCATCTTCAGCGCTTCAAACCACAGTTTGGCATTTGCCGCAACAGGCCAGAGCAATTGTCTATGCGGCATTTTTGCTGAAAGCATAGGCAGGCCGGAAGGGCAAAACATCCCAAGTTTTTCATCAGCATATGAAAAATCGGCTTTCCGGCCAATCCGCGCGCCGCACATTCTTGCCGAAAGGTCCAATTTCCGCCGCAGTCCCCCGGTTTTCACGGGGTGGGGCTTTTCATTTTTGGTGGGCAGCTTCAACAATAGCCGCAATGATTCGATATCCAGAGGTTTCCATGGGTTTCCGTTCCCTCGCGCAGTCGCTTCTCGTGACTGCCAGCATCGCGGCCGCGGCGACGACGCCCGTTTTCGCACAGCAGCAACCGACGCCGGCGCCGGCCAAGCCGCCGGCTGCGGCCCCTGCTCCTGCTGCAACGCCGCAGCAGCCGAGCGCGTCCAATCCGAATATCCAGGTGACACCCGGCCAGACCCAGCCGCAGGCGCCGGGCACGGTGAAATCCAATCACGGCGCATGGTCGGTCGTCTGCGACAAGCCGGCAGGGGCTGCGACCGAACAATGCGCGCTGATGCAGAACGTCATCGCCGAGGATCGGCCGGAGGTCGGGCTTTCCGTCGTCGTTTTGAAGACGGCCGACCGCAAGTCGAAGATTCTCCGCGTGCTGGCGCCGCTCGGCGTGCTGCTGCCGAACGGCCTCGGGCTTAATGTCGACGGCAAGGATATCGGCCGCGCCTATTTCGTGCGCTGCTTCGCCGACGGCTGTTATGCCGAGGTCGTGCTGGAAGACGAGCTGCTGAAGACCTTCCGCAGCGGCGCCCAGGCAACTTTCATCGTCTTCCAGACCCCCGAAGAAGGCATCGGCATCCCCGTCGACCTCAAGGGCTTCGCCGAGGGTTTCGACGCACTGCCTTGAGATCAGGTGATGTGTGCCGCGGCCTTTCGGCTCCCTCTTCTCCCCTCGGGGAGAAGGTGCCCGTAGGGCGGATGAGGGGGCCGCAAAGCCGGAGCGTCCAACAAGAAGAACGTCCATCCAGCTTCGGCCGCACTGGCATGGTCTTGACTGTCTTCAAGTCGCTTGCCGTGCGCGTCGCCGGACAGGGATTAGGAGAGGGTGTGCCGCGTGGCCCTCTCATCCGCCTGCCGGCACCTTCTCCCCGCGCTTCCCGCTCTTTGGAAGCATTCCCTCTCCTAGATATCCTGCCCAACAAAGAATATTCCGCCGCAGGGCTTCACTCCTTATCATGAGGAGCCCTATCTAGATGCGTAAGCGCATCCCCGAACGCATGCCCATTGGAGCCAGACCATGACCACCGATCTCCTGACGCTATTCGATGCCGACGAAGCCACGATGCGTGGTCTGGTCGCCGAGGCGCTCGCCGGCGCCGATGACGGCGAGCTGTTTATCGAGCATGCGCAGGCCGAGGCGCTGACCTTCGACAATGGCCGGCTGAAGGGCGGCAGCTTCAACACCGAGCAGGGATTCGGCCTGCGCGCCGTTGCCGGCGAAGCGGTGGGCTACGCCCATGCCGGCGATCTCTCGGTGGCGGCGCTGAAGCGGGCGGCGGATGCGGTGGGCGCGGTGACGCGCGGCTATTCCGGCTCCTATGCGGCCGCCCCGCAAGGCACCAACAAGAAATTCTACGGCGACCAGAACCCGATCGGCCAGCCGAGCTTCGAGGAGAAAGTCAAGGTTCTGCAGGATATCGACGCCTATCTCAGGGGCAAGAACGACAAGGTGCGGCAGGTGACGGCGTCGGTGGCGGCGAGCTGGCAGGTGGTCGACATCCTGCGCGCCGACGGGCATCGCGTGCGCGACATCAGGCCGATGACCCGCATCAACATCTCGGTCATGGTCGGCGAAGGCGATCGCCAGGAAAGCGGCTCCTACGGCAGCGGCGGGCGTATCGGTTTCGGCGATTTCATCGCCGAGGGCAGCTGGCAATACGGCGCCGACGAGGCGCTGCGCCAAGCGCTCGTCAACCTCGAGGCGATCGATGCGCCGGCAGGCACGATGGATGTCGTTCTCGGTTCCGGCTGGCCGGGCGTGATGCTGCACGAAGCCGTCGGCCACGGGCTGGAAGGCGATTTTAACCGCAAGAAGACGTCGGCCTTTGCCGGCTTGCTCGGCCAGATGGTCGCCGCTCCCGGCGTGACCGTCGTCGACGACGGCACGATCGACAACCGCCGCGGCTCGATCACCATCGACGACGAGGGCACGCCTTCCGGCTACAACGTGCTGATCGAGAACGGCAAGCTCGTCGGCTATATGCAGGATCGGCAGAATGCCCGGCTGATGGGCATGGCGCCGACCGGCAACGGCCGCCGCCAGGGTTATGCCCATGTGCCGATGCCGCGCATGACCAACACCTATATGCTCGGCGGCGACAAGACGCCCGAGGAAATCATCGCCTCGGTGAAGAAGGGCATCTATGCCGTTTCCTTCGGCGGCGGCCAGGTGGATATCACCTCAGGCAAGTTCGTCTTCGGCTGCACCGAGGCCTATCTGATCGAGAACGGCAAGGTCGGCGCGCCGATCAAGGGCGCGATGCTGATCGGCAATGGCCCGGATGCGATGAAGCGGGTGTCGCTGATCGGCAACGACATGAAGCTCGATACCGGCATCGGCAATTGCGGCAAGGGCGGCCAATGGGTTCCGGTCGGCGTCGGCCAGCCGCATCTGCGCATGGATCAGATCACCGTCGGCGGCACCCAGACCTGAGGCGAAAGGAGCCTGTCATGGCGGAGGTCGAGATCAGGCGTTTTGCGGAAGGCGACGCCGATGCCGTGCTTTCGGTGATCCTGCCGATCCAGCGCGAAGAGTTCGGCATCGACATCACCGCCGATGCGCAGCCGGATCTGAGGGTCATCCCGGATTTCTATCAGTCCGGCAAGGGAGAGTTCTGGGTCGCCGTCAAGGATGGCGCCATCGTCGGCACGCTGGGCTTGAAGGACATCGGCAATCATCAGGCGGCCCTGCGCAAGATGTTCGTTGCCGCTGAGGTTCGCGGCCGCGAACATGGGGTGGCGGCGCTGCTTCTCGACCGCATGTTCGCCCATGCCAGGGATGCCTGCCTGACCGATATCTTCCTCGGCACGACCGACAAATTCGTCGCCGCCCATCGCTTCTACGAAAAGAACGGCTTTACCGAGATCGCCAAAAGCGCCCTTCCCCGCGCCTTCCCGCTGATGGCGGTGGACACCAAGTTCTATCGGCATAAGGTCGGCTGAAGGCCACCGGCATGCTTCAGCTCTTCGGCGCCTCCGCCGGCTGAAACAGCCACTTGCGTTCGATCGCCGCGGCAAGGTCGATATCATTGCGGCGGGCAAATAGCAGCAGATGACCGAGAAGGTCGGCGGTCTCGTCGGCCAGATCGCGCCGCATCTCGTCAGGCGAGCGGCCTTTCGCACGGCCGCGGCCGGTCAGCCGGTTCCAGGCCTGCGTCAGCTCGCCCATTTCCTCCTGCAGCTTCAACAGGAACCAGTCGGCATCGCGTTCGATGCCGTTGGCGGCGACATGGGCGGCGGATGAGATTTCGAACTGATCGGCAAGACGACGCAACATAAGCGTTCTCCTTTTGTTTATGAAGGAGACGCTGATTCCAGATGCTTGTCCAGAGTCGATTGCCTGACTGCGGCGATCAGCCGTGGTCAGGCAGCAGCATGCAGTCGTAGGAGCGCTGCTTCAGCGCATCGCAGGCGGAAACGGCAGCATCCTTGCTGGCGAAACCGACGAAGCGGGCACGGTAGATCTTGTTGGCGCCCTTGCCGACCGCTTCGGTATAGGGCGAGGCTGAACTGAGCGGCGCGCCGCCTTCAGACTTCGCCTGGGCGAGAAGTGCACGCGCAGCATCGGCGCTCGGGGCGGCCGAGATCTGGATCTGCCAGTCGCCGTCGGACTTTTCTGCCGACATTTTCGGCGCCTTGCCGGCGTTCAGGATTTCGTCCATTGCGACGGGACGCTCCAGCGGCACGACGGCGTCATCGGCATAGGCCAGGCTCTTTGCTGCAAGATCGTCGGCCGGGCGCGGTGCGCTGAGCGGCACCGGAACATCGGAATCGTCGGCGGCAGACGCCACTTCGACAGGCTCCCTGGCGCCGACGCTCGCCACCAGCTTGGCGCCGCCGGAAGAGGAGGCACGGCCGAGATAACGGTCGAGCAGACCGGCCATCTTGTCGTCACGGCTGCGGGCGGTGCGGCCGCCGAGCACGACGCCGACGACGCGGCGGTTGCCGTCCCGAACAGCGCTGACGAGATTGAAGCCGGAGGCGTTGGTGTAACCGGTCTTGATGCCGTCCATGCCCTGGTAGCGGTACATGAGATTGTTGTGGCCGCGCACGGTGCGGCCGCGGAAATTGAAGCTTGCCACCGAAAACAGCCGGTATTCGTTCGGATAATTCTTCATCAGCGCGATGGCGAGCGTCGACATATCTCGCGCGGTGGTGACCTGGCGGCCGTCCGGCAGGCCGGAGGCGTTGACGAAGACGGTGCGGCTCATGCCGAGCTGGCGGGCCTTGGCCGTCATCATCCGGGCAAAGCCGCTTTCCGAGCCGCCGAGCTTCTCGCCCATGGCGGAGGCGGCATCATTTGCGGATTTGATGATCATGCCATAGACCGCCTCGCGCACGGTGATCGTGCCGCCGGCCTTGACGCCGAGCTTGGTCGGCGGCCGGGAAGCGGCGTATTTCGACATCTTGATCGGCGTATCCCAGGCGATCTTGCCGCGTTTCAGCGCTTCGAAGGTGAGATAGAGCGTCATCATCTTCGTCAGCGAGGCCGGATGGTTCAGCGTATCGGCGTTCTCGGCGGAGAGAACCTTGCCGGTGCGGGCATCGAGGACCAGTGAAGCGCTGCCGGCCAGGGCCGCAAGAGGCGCCGAAACGGCCAGCGTTACGGTCAAAACAGCCGCCAGAAGCGTTCTCATGCAGTTCCCCTTGATGCGTCGGCGCTCGATCGGATCGGCGTTGTGCCGTAACGTGACAGAAGCGGCAAGTTTGGCGCGACTTTGAGGCAACTCCCACCATTTTTCTAGTCTTTTCATTGCCTTGGTTAACAGGAAATGAAAGGAGCCGTGCGAAATCGGGATTCAGCAAGGCTTAAGTCGCGCTTGCTAGTTTGCGGCAAAAAGCAACGGACGGCGCATGATGGGACAATTCCGGCGACTGGCAAAACGCGCGGCGATTGGCGCCGGGCTCGAGCTTTCCTGGCTGATTGCCGCCGCCGGGCTGATGCGCCAGGCGCGCGGACGCGGCGTCGTCTTCACGCTGCATCATGTCCGCCCGTACGTGCCGGAGGCCTTCGAGCCGAATGCGCATCTCGAAATCACCCCCGGCTTTCTCGATACGGCGCTGCGGCGGCTGAAGCGGGAGGGCTATCGTTTCGTGCCGCTCGATCAGGTGCCGGCGCTGCTGGCCGAGCCCGAGGGCGGAACGCCGTTTGCTGCCTTCACGCTCGACGACGGCTACACAAACAATCTGGAGCACGCGCTGCCGGTGTTCGAACAGCATCGGGCGCCGTTCACAGTGTTCGTTGCCAAGGGTTTTGCCGAGGGCTCGCACAGCATTTGGTGGGAGACGCTCGCCGCCCTCTTACGCCGGTCAGGCGAACTTCACTTCGACTTCGGCCGTGGCAGCGAACGGCTGGCGCTCGACGATCCGCAGCAGCAATGGGATGCCTTCGACCGATTCGCCGCCTTTATCCACCGGTCCGACGAGGCGCGCGCCGTCGCCGCGATCGACATGCTGGCGCGGGAAAACGGCATCGAGCCAACCGATCTCACCCGCGCGCTGGTGATGGAGCCCCGCCAGTTGCAGCGGCTCGCGGCCCATCCGCTCGCCACACTCGGCGCCCATACGATCAGCCATCGGGCGCTGGCCCGCCTGCCGGAGGCCGAAGCGCGGATAGAAATGCAGGTTTCGGCCGATTACGTCGAGGCGGTGAGCGGCATTCGCCCCAAGACGATCGCCTATCCCTACGGCACGCCGGAGGCTGCGACCAGCCGCGAGGCGGCGATCGCCCGCAATCTCGGCTTCGAGCTTGCGGTCACCACCCAGCCGGGCCTGCCGGAGGCGAGGAAAACCGGCTATCTCAGCCGCATTTCGCTGAACGGCTTCTACCAGAAGCGACGCTACGTCTCAGCGCTTGCCTCCGGCATTCCACTGAAGCTGATGGGCAAATAGCGCCGCTTACGGATACATCCTGACCTTCTCCCATGCGCCTTCCGCCAAGGCCCGTCGAAATTCGATGCGGTCATGCAGGCGGAAATTCTGGTCCTTCCAGAACTCGATCGAGGTCGGCCGGATGCGGAAGCCCGACCAGTGGGCGGGGCGCGGAATTTCGCCGATGGCATAACGGGCGGTATATTCGGCCACCGCCTTTTCAAGCGCGAATCGGCTTTCGAGCGGGCGGGATTGTTTCGAAGCCCAGGCGCCGATGCGGCTGCCGCGGGCCCGCGTCTTGAAATAGGCGTCGGCTTCGGCGTCGGTGACGATCTCGACTGGGCCGCGCAGCCTGACCTGGCGGCGCAGGCTTTTCCAGTGGAAACACATGGCGGCCTTTTTCTGGCCGAGAATTTCACGGCCTTTCTGGCTCTCGAAATTGGTGTAGAAGACGAAACCGTTGTCGTCGAATCCCTTCAGGAGAACCATGCGGACATTGGGAAGACCATCCTCATCGACCGTTGCCAGCGCCACGGCGTTCGGGTCATTGGGTTCGGAAGCCTCCGCTTCGCCAAGCCATTCGGCAAAGAGCTTGAAGGGTTCGCCACTTTCGGTAAAGTCACCGCTTGTTAACTCGTTTGCCGACATATTGGTTCAAATGCCCCGGATTATTCAAAACTCGCCCAGCTTTTGATAACTGGACAGGATGCAGGGTGGAAGTCATAGCAAAGTCATATCGCCATACAAAGGGCCTGCGGCGTCGCAGCAGCACGTTCTTCGTCATCGGTGCCGCAATGCTTTCGCTTTCCGGCTGCCTGGCAGGCGGTATGGATTTTCTCAGCGAAGCCAAGGTCGACCGATCGGTGGCAACCGGCACGGTGCCGCAGACGCCGCCGAGCACCGATACGCTGTCAGACGAGATGACGGTGCGCAATGCCGTGACCTCGGCTGATGTGCAAAGGCTCGAGGGCCAACCGCTTCCCTGGGCGAATGCATCGACAGGCAGCGCCGGCGTCATCGATACGATCGTCGAGAATAACGAGTCGGGCCAGGTTTGCCGCCAGTTCCGCACGACGCGGCATTCCTATGTCGGCATCGCCAAATTCTACGGCAAGACCTGCCTCGTCGGCGGCGGCAACTGGCAGCTCTTGAGCTTCCAGCCGGAAAGCTGATCCGGCGGGAAAGCTGCTCCGGCTCGCCGACAGGTTAACGCCCGACACCTTTCGGCCGAATGCTTAGCAAAGAGCTAACCATTCGGCGCAAAACACCCCACATCTCTCCATAGAAATAAGAAGTGATTAGCAACTCCGACGCACGATCAGCGTTGAGAGTGGTTGTCCCTGCCTGTGCAACGGGATGGCGCGAATTGTTATTGGGCTTTTGATTTCGGAATTTCGGGATGCCGGGCAAGGACGTGGCTTCCCGCATCGCAACACCGGCGGTTTAACATGCGCGATCCTTATAAAATTCTGGGCGTCAAGCGCGACGCGGCAGCGGACGAGATCAAGGCGGCCTGGCGCAATATGGCCAAGTCAGCCCATCCCGACCACAATCAGGGTGACCCGACGGCAACCGCCCGGTTCGCCGAGATCGGCCGCGCCTATGAAACGCTGAAGGACCCGCGCAAACGCAGCCTGTTCGACAATGCCGTACGGATGGCGGAAGCCAAGAAGAACGAACAGACGATCATGCAGCAGCGCCAGGCCGCACGTGAGGCCGCAGTGCGCGCCAAGGCGGCGCAGGCCAATGCCGAGCGGGTGATGGAAGAGCTTGCGCGCGCCGCCCAGAAGGCCGCCGCCGACGGCTCCAGACAACAGGCCGGATCGGCCGAGCCCGCCGACGAGATGGTCGATCGCATTTTCGGCGTTCAGGCCCGCGCTGCGGCCGGCGGCCAGGCGCAGGCTCGCGCGCAACAGGCGCAATACCAGCAGGCCCAGAGCCAGCAGACACAGAATCAACAGGCCCAAAACCAGCAGGCTGGCGAGGCCGGCAGGCGCGTGGATGGCGACGCCGCCGAGGGTGAAACCAAGGGCGACGAGGAGGCCGGCGAGGCTGGGCCAAATGCCGGCGCCAACCTGCCGCTGCCGCTCAGTATCCTGACATCCCTGGTGCGCCGGTTCACCGGCGCCAAGGATACCGGCCTGGAAAAAGCCCCCGACGAGGTGGCGACGGCGACGGTGACGATCGACGACGTGCTGAAAAGCGGCTGGATCACCGCCTCACTGCCGGAGGGTCGCGAGATCGGTTTCGCGTTGCCGGCCGGCACCAAGGATGGTCACGAGCTGCGGCTCAAGGGACAAGGCTTCAAGCTGCCGGGCATGCAGCGGGGCGATGCCGTCATCAACATTCGCATTGCGCCCGATCCACGCTTCACGGTCGACGGTTTCGATCTGCATGCGGTGCTGCCGCTCAGCATCGAAAATGCCGTGCTCGGCACCGAGGCGCGTATCGAAGGACCGAGCGGGCCGCTGAACGTGACGATCCCCGCATGGTCCGGCTCGGACAAGACGATTAGAATTCCCGGCCAGGGATTGCCTCGCGAAGAGGGCGGCAGAGGCGATCTCGTCGTCGAATTGCGCATTATCCTGTGGGAAAAGCCCGACGACAAAGTCACCGATCTCATGCGGAGCATGCGCGAAGGCCTGTTCCTGTGAAATATTTATGACTTTCGCACCCTTTGTTACGAAGCCTAACAGTTGATGATCCAGGCCAAGCTTGAACCGATTAGCGGCCTATGCCATAGGCAGGATCAATCAGAATTCCTAGGGAGCGAAATATGGCTCAAGCATCCGGCCTCATGGCAGGCAAACGCGGCGTTATCATGGGTGTCGCCAACAATCGCTCGATTGCGTGGGGTATTGCCAAGGCCATTCATGCGCAGGGCGGAGAAGTCGCGCTCACCTACCAGGGCGATGCGCTGAAGAAGCGCGTCGAGCCGCTTGCCGCCGAAATCGGCGCAACGCTGGTCGGACACTGTGACGTTGCCGACGAAGCCACCATCGACGAGGTTTTCGCAAACGTCGAAAAGCTCTGGGGCAAGATCGATTTCCTGGTGCATGCGATCGGCTTCTCCGACAAGGACGAGCTCACCGGCCGCTACGTCGACACCTCGGCCGACAATTTCGCCAAGACGATGCAGATCTCCGTCTATTCCTTCACCTCGGTCGCACGCCGCGCCGAGAAGCTGATGACGGATGGCGGCGCTATGCTGACGCTGACCTATTACGGCGCCGAAAAGGTGATGCCGAACTATAACGTCATGGGTGTCGCCAAGGCCGCGCTCGAAGCGAGCGTCAAGTATCTGGCCGTCGACCTCGGACCGCAGAATATCCGCGTCAACGCCGTCTCGGCCGGCCCGATCAAGACGCTCGCAGCCTCCGGCATCGGCGATTTCCGCTATATTCTGAAGTGGAACGAATACAACGCGCCGCTGCGCCGCACCGTCACCATCGAAGAAGTCGGCGATGTCGGCCTCTATCTGCTGTCCGATCTCTCGCGCTCCGTCACCGGCGAAGTGCACCATGCCGACAGCGGCTATCATGTCATCGGCATGAAGGCGGTCGACGCCCCTGACATTTCGGTCGTCAAGGACTGAAGCATTCCCGGAGCAGAGACCGTGCTTATCTACGTGATCAGACACGGTCAGACCGACTGGAATGCCGAGCGCCGCCTGCAGGGCCAGAAGGACATCCCGATGAACGCCACGGGCCTGGAACAGGCCCGGCAGAACGGGGTGGCGCTTGGCGAAATTCTCGGCGACACGGTCGATGAATTCGATTTCGTCGCAAGCCCGCTGCAACGCACGCGCGCGACCATGGAAATCGTCCGCGGCGCCATGGGCCTGCCGCCGTTTGCCTATCGCACCGATCCGAGGCTGGTCGAGATCTCCTTCGGTGACTGGGAGGGCTCGACGCTCAAGGAGCTGAAGGCCACGCAGCGCGAGCGGGTGGCCGAACGCAATGCTTCGAAATGGGATTTCATCCCGCCCGGCGACGACGCGGAAAGCTACGAGATCCTCTCCTGGCGCACCGGCTCATGGCTGCAATCCGTCGACCGCCCGACCGTCTGCGTCACCCATGGCGGCGTCATCCGCACACTGTTCCAGATGATCGCCGACCTGCCGAAGAGCAGCGCTGCCGAAGGCGGGATCCCGCAGGACCAGATTGTCAGGATCGATACTACTGAGCGGACGATCGTCTGGCTTTAGGGCGTTGCCGCATCTTAGCCCGCGATAGGCTCACTTTGTGGGATTGGGGATGCCGACGAGTTGTTCGGCTATGATGTGGATCGGGATTTCCGGCTGGTTCGAGGTAAAACCGTTCAGCTCGAGAAGGCCGGCTGCAACAGCGATAAGTTTAGGCTTGGGGCTTCGAAGGGTATCGGCTTCAATGGCCAGTCCTTCGATATCGTTGCTGCTGGCGACCCAAACGCCAGCCTCTTCATCCCAATCAGCACGCACGACGATCGAAGCATGCTTCAAGCCATCCTCCGCGGACCCGCCCTACTTGACGATATCGAGATCGTTGATGACGCGCTTGCCGTCGACCTCGGTATAGAAGACGATCACCTTCACGCCGGCTTCGAGGCCGTCGAAATTGAATTCCTCAGGCGCCTGATAGGTTTTGCCGTCGTCGAGCGTCAGCACCAGATTAGCGGTATCGACCTTCTTGATCGTCGCCTCGACATCGGCGCTCTCGGCAAAACCGCTCATCGGCGACAGGAAACTTGCTGTTGCCAAAAGCGTGGCGACGACGAAACGCATGGCGACAATCCTTTTCAGACGCTGCACGAGAACATGACTGGCCACAGATAGCCTCCTGAATATGGCGAAAATTGCCCGGAAGAATGGCTTTTCCCGCCTAATTGATGAATAGGATTTTAAATATAATCAAGACGCCGTGTTAACCGCTGCTTTTGCCTTCCCATGATTTTTGGCATCGCTTGCGGGCAATCGTAAATTAACCCCCACGCCCTAAAGTCGCCCGGAAGACGGGAGTTTCATTTTGCTATTCAGGCTGAGCGACAACAAGCAGTTACGGCGCGTGTTGAAGAATACCCGCGTTTCGTTTCTGGTTTCATCGCTTGTCGCCCTTGTCGTCATCATGGTCGGCTTCGGCCTCGACCGGGCCAATACTCAATCCTATGAGCGCGAACTTCATATCCGCACCGAAAGCGAGGCAAACCTCATCCGCGCCCGGGTGATGGCTGAGATCAATATGGACCTCAGCATGGTCCGCGATCTTGCCAATCTGATCTCCGTCAGTGCGGCAAACGGAGAGGAGATGGAGCGGCAGATCAACTGGCTGCTGATCCAGAATCCGTCCTTCATTCACATCGCCGTCGCACCGGATTTCATCATCGACAACGTCTATCCCCGGCTACCCGGCAATGAGGAGATCGGCCGCGACGTGCGCGCAACGCTGTTTTCACGCCAGGCGATGACGCCGGCGGCCGCCGATCTGTCGGCGCGCTTTTATGGCCCTGTCAGCACCGACGGCCGGGACGGCTTTGCCATATTCTTCCCGGTTTTCGTCAAGGAGAACGGCCAACGGCGGCTCTGGGGGGCGGTCGAGCTCGTCATCGACCAGCAGATGTTCTACGAGGCGACCGGGCTGATGCCGGCGCGCGACCGCGAGAACCGGGAACGTTTTCCGCATCTCAACCATCTATCGATCGCCCTCCGGGATATCGGCTCATCGGCGAGGGCCGCGACAACCGCGCCGTTCTTCGGGTCGTCCGAGATCGATGACAAGGATCCTATGCGCCAGAAGATCGGCTTTGCCGGCGGCAAGTGGGAACTTTCCGTCGTTCCGAACAGCGGCTGGCACGCGATACCGGAGAACCAGACCGAGCTGCGGCTGATCGTCGTTGCCGCCGGCTGCATCATCATCGTCCCGATCTTCTTCGCGACCCTCCTGCTTGGGGAGCGTAATCGCAATATCACCGAGCTCGAGACGCGCGAAGCGAAACTCAAGGAATTGTCGCAACGGCTCGATCTGGCGTTGGAATCCTCGAATATCGGCATCTGGGAGCTGGATGATCATTCGAGCAGCCTGCTCTGGGATGCACGTGCGGCGGCCCTGCACGGCAAGCCGGCGCAGGAAGGAAGCCGGGCGCTCGACGAATGGCTAACGGCGATCCTGCCCGAGGACCGCGAGATCGCCGAGGTGCATTTCTTCAGCTGCAGCATCGCCGGTGCCGCCTGCACGGCGCAGTACCGTATCGTGCCAGCCGATGGCGGCATCCGTCACCTGCGCTCGGTCGGCGCCTTCTATACCGATGCCGGCGGCGTCAGCAGGACGATCGGCATCGTCTGGGACGTGACCGCCGATGCGGAGACGACCGATACGCTGCGCAAGGCGAAAGACATGAGCGAGGTCAAGAATGCCGAGCTGGAGCTGGCGCTTGAAGAGCTTTCCAGCCGCGAGGGACAACTCGCCGAGCTGTCGAGCCGGCTCGACCTGGCGCTCAACTCCTATCAATGCGGCATCTGGGAAGCGCGGCCCGACCGGGGCGGCTCGATCTGGAACGAGCGCATGCACGAGCTCTATGGGCTTGCGCCGCGCAACGGCTTCATGACCGAGGAGACCTGGCTTGGCTGCATCCACCCCGAGGATCGGGGTCTGGCGCTCGAAAGCGCGCGCCACTTCAAGAAAAATGGCGATACCCACACCCTCGTCTGTCGGGTGATCGTCGATGGCGGCGCGGTGCGCTATGTCCGCTCCGTCGGCAAGGTCCACCAGACGGGGACCGGCGAGATGAAGATCATGGGCATCGCCTTCGATGCCACCGAAGACGTGCTAATGACGATCCGGCTGAAAGCCGCCAAGGACGAGGCGGTCGCCAAGAATATCGAGCTCGAGCTTGCCAAGAACAGGATCGAGCACAATTCGCTGCACGACCCGCTGACCGCGCTTGCCAATCGCCGCAAGCTCGATATCGCGCTCGAAGAATTGACGAATGACGGCCGCCGGCAGCGGCAGAAATTCTCGATCCTGCACATCGACCTCGACCGCTTCAAGGACATCAACGACACGCTTGGCCATGCCGCCGGCGATGCCATGCTGGTGCACGCCTCGAAGGTGCTCGCCAAGAATGTCCGCGGCAGCGATATCGTCGCCCGCATCGGCGGCGACGAATTCGTCATCCTCGCCCTTGATGTCGGCGACACGGAGATGGCACAGCTTTCGGCGCGGATCATCGAAGAGATGCGCCAGCCGATCGATTTCCAGGGTTTTTCCTGCCGCTGCGGCGTGTCGATCGGCGTGGCGCTTGCCAACGGCATTCACGTCGATGCGCGCAAGGTGCTGATCAATGCCGATATCGCGCTCTACCGCGCCAAGAGCACGGGCCGCAACCGCTTCGAATTCTTCAATCACAATCTCCAGGCCGATATCGTCAACACCAAGCGCACGGCCGACGAGATCCTCGCCGGCATCGACAATGGCGAGTTCACCGCCTGGTACCAGCCGCAATTCTCAGCCCGGACGATGGAACTGACGGGTGTGGAGGCGCTGGTGCGCTGGAAACATCCGACCAAGGGGTGGCTGACGCCAGACAAGTTCCTGCGCATCGCCGACGAGATCAATGTCGTGCAGATGCTCGACAGGATCGTGCTGGAAACGGCGCTGCGCGACAAGATGCGCTGGACGGCGCAAGGCATTGCCGTGCCCAAGGTCTCGGTCAATGTTTCGGCGCGGCGGCTGCATGACGGCAGCCTGCTGGAATCGCTCGCCGACCTGCATATCCGCCCCGGCGAGCTTTCCTTCGAACTGGTGGAATCGATCTTCCTCGACGAGAGCGAGGACGTCGTCTCGCACAATCTCGAGCACATCAAGGCGCTCGGCATCGATATCGAGATCGACGATTTCGGCACCGGCCATACCTCGATCGTCAGCCTGTTGAAGCTGAAGCCCAAGCGCCTGAAGATCGACCGCCAGCTGGTGCAGCCGATCGTCGGCGCAACACAGGAGCGGGCGCTGGTCCGCTCGATCATCGACATCGCCCGCTCGCTCGGCGTCGAGACGGTGGCCGAAGGGGTGGAGACGGCGGCCCATGCCGAACTGCTGCGCGATCTCGGCTGCGACATCCTGCAGGGCTATGCCTTCTCGCGGCCGCTCTCCTTCGACGATTTCACCACCGAGGCCACCGGCACGGGATGGCGGCTGGCATCCTGACCGCCTTCCTTTGATAGGGACGGAAATAGCATTTCCGCCACCGCCGGTTTGACGCAAAGAAAGGCTTTTGCCTCGACGGTTTTTTGGCCTATGAGTGTCGCGCCTTTTCAAGCAATGGCGCAACCGGCTTTGGCGCGCCACCGTGGGAACACATGTCGCACAATACATTCGGTCACCTCTTCCGCGTAACCACCTGGGGCGAAAGCCATGGTCCGGCGCTCGGCTGCGTCGTCGATGGCTGCCCTCCGGGGCTGCGCTTCAAGCTCGAGGACCTGCAGGTCTGGCTCGACAAGCGCAAGCCCGGGCAATCCCGCTTCGTGACGCAGCGGCGCGAGGACGACCTGGTGAAGGTACTCTCCGGCGTCATGCTCGACGCCGACGGCGAGACGATGACGACAACCGGCACGCCGATCTCGATGCTGATCGAAAACACCGACCAGCGCTCCAAGGATTACGGCGAGATCGCCCGGCAATTCCGCCCCGGCCATGCCGATTTTACCTATGACCTCAAATACGGCATTCGCGATTATCGCGGCGGCGGCCGCTCCTCGGCGCGCGAGACCGCGGCAAGGGTCGCCGCCGGCGGCATCGCCCGGCTGGTCGTGCCCGGTGTCACGGTGCGCGGCGCCCTGGTGCAGATCGGCAAGCACAAGATCGACCGCCGCAACTGGGATTGGGATCAGGTCGGCCAGAACCCGTTCTTCTCCCCCGATGCGGCGATCGTGCCTGTGTGGGAAGAATATCTCGACGGCATCCGCAAGACGGGCTCCTCAATCGGCGCCGTCGTCGAAGTGATCGCCGAAGGCGTGCCGGCCGGCCTCGGCGCGCCGATCTATGCCAAGCTCGACCAGGACATCGCCTCGCTGCTGATGTCGATCAACGCCGTCAAGGGCGTCGAGATCGGCAATGGTTTTGCCGCCGCCGAAACCTCAGGCGAAGACAATGCCGACGAGATGCGCATGGGCAATGACGGCACGCCGATCTTCCTTTCCAACAATGCCGGCGGTATTCTCGGCGGGATCTCGACCGGACAGCCTGTCGTGGCACGTTTCGCCGTCAAGCCGACTTCGTCGATCCTGACCGAGCGCCAGTCGATCGATGCCGACGGCAAGAATGTCGATGTCCGCACCAAGGGCCGGCACGACCCCTGCGTCGGCATCCGCGCCGTGCCGATCGGCGAGGCGATGGTCGCCTGCGCCGTCGCTGACCATTATCTTCGCGACCGCGGCCAGACCGGCCGCCTGAAATAGGAGCGCCCCATGTCGTATGATCAAAAGCGCGTCGTCGACGCCATCCGGGCTTTCGAGGCCGGCGAGATCGTCGTCGTCATGGACGACAATGACCGCGAGAACGAGGGTGACCTGATTGTCGCCGCCGTGCACACCACGCCGGAGAAGATGGCCTTCATCGTGCGCCACACATCCGGCATCGTCTGTGCGCCGATGCCGAAGGAAGAGGCCAAGCGCCTCAACCTCAACGCCATGGTGGCGGAAAACGACTCGGCCCATACGACGGCCTTCACCGTCTCGGTCGATTTCAAGCACGGCACGACGACCGGCATTTCCGCCGACGACCGGACCCTGACGGTGCGCAACCTCGCCAATCCGAATGTGGGCGCCGCCGATTTCGTCCGGCCCGGCCACATCTTCCCGCTGGTTTCGCGCGAAGGCGGCGTGCTAATGCGCTCCGGCCATACGGAAGCGGCCGTCGACCTCTGCAAACTCGCCGGCCTGCCGCCGATCGGCGTCATCTCGGAACTCGTCAATGACGACGGCACCGTCACGCGCGGCCCGCAGGTGGTCGATTTCGCCGAGCAGCACGGGTTGAAGCTCGTCTCCGTCGCCGATCTCATTGCCTATCGCCAGCGCAAGGAAACGTTGGTCGAGCACGGCACGAGCTTCGACATCGACACACCGTTCGGCAAGGCCAAGGCTCATACCTATTCCCTGCCCTGGGACCCGATGCAGCATCTCGCCGTCGTCTTCGGCGACATCCGCGACGGCGTCGACATCCCGGTGCGCCTGCATCCGGAAAATGTCGCCGAGGATCTCTTCGGCAAGAACAGCCCGGTCGATTTCTACATGCAGAAGATTTCCGAGGAAGGCCGCGGCGTCATCGTCTACCTGCGCGAAGGCTCGGTCGGCGTCGGCCACCACGACAACGGCCGCAAGGCCCGCAACCAGGGCCGCGAAGCCCATGCCGAAGCGCAGAGCCGCGACAGCGAATGGCTGGAAATCGGCCTCGGCGCCCAGATCCTCAAGGACCTCGGCGTCAGCTCGATCAAGCTGCTCACCAGCCGCGAGCGCCACTATGTCGGGCTGGAAGGTTTCGGGATCAAGATCAGCAAGACGGAGATTTGCTGAGGCTCGGAGAAAGCCCCCTCCCCACAAGGGGGAGGGGTTTTATCCTCTCCAGCCGTCGAGCAACACAACCTTCTCTACCCCCGCAAACCGCGCCAGCCGCTCCAGCTCGGCTTCCAGCCTCTCCAGCCGCCCGGCTGACGGCTTCACGCCAGGCTCCAGCCAGAGCCGCTTGACATCGAGCGTCGACTTTTTCCGATCCGCCTTCATGTCGATGCGGCCGATCAGCCTGTCACCTTCGAGCAGCGGGAAGACGTAATAGCCATATTCGCGCTTCGGCTCGGGGACGAAAATCTCGATGCGGTAGAAGAAGCCGAACAGGCGTTCGGTGCGGTTGCGGTCGCGGATCATCGGGTCGAAGGGGCTGAGTACGCGGATGCGCGGCGGTGCGGCGGGGTAGTTGTCGAGCGTCGAGAGGAAATCGGCAAAGGCCCAGGAGGGGCGCGGCTTGGCTCCGAGCGCCGGTTCGATCAGCACTTCGGCGAGCTCGTCGCGATGGGCTGATACCCAGGCCTTGGCTTCCTCGGGCGAGACGAGGTTCCAGAAGGCCGATATCTCGCCATGGGTGGCAAAGCCGAGGCGGGTGAGCGCACTGCGGCAGGCCCAGTCGATAAAGTCCTCGCGGCTCACCTCCGGCTCACGGAATTCGGCCGGGATGACGCGCTCGGTGAGATCGTAGATCTTCTGGAAGTTCGATCGGCCAGCGATGGCGAACTTGCCGGTGTGCCAGAAATATTCGAGCGCCGTCTTGTTCGGATGCCAGTTCCACCAGCCGCCGGAAACATGGCCGTCGGCCTTGATGTCGCGCGCTAGGATCGCCCCGTCGCGCTCGACGCGCTGATAGGTCTCCTCGAAGGCCGCCTCGAAGCCTTCGCCGCGCCATTTGCGCCAGCGCTCGACGATGACCTTCTCCTGATGGCGGAACTTGTGCTTCCAATAGACGAAGAAGGCGCTCGGCAGGATCGAGGCGTCGTGCGTCCAGTGCTCGAACAGCGCGCCGTCCTTTTCGAGCAGTGCCGTCAGATGCTCGCGCCGATAAGTCTGGTTGCGGGAGAACAGGATCTGATGATGCGCCCGCTCGACCGTCTGGATGCTGTCCACCTGAACGAACCCCAGTTCGCCGATCAGTTGCAGCAGCCCCTGCTTGGTCAAAGCGCGGTTCGGCGGGGCGCTGAGGCCCTGCTTGGCGAGGAAGACCCGGCGGGCGTCGGAATTGGAGAGCAGATTCGTCATGGATACATCATAACGCGGAAAATCTTCCTAGCCACCCGATATCGCTATCGGATGTCGACAGCGAGGTTTGCTCTTTGTAGAAGCACTGCTGTCAGGTCGGCGCCAATGACTGCCCCTCACCCTAAACCTCTCCCCGTTTTGACGTGGAGAGGGGACGTGCCAGACGCAGCGTCGAGGTAGAAGGAGATGGTGCGGCATATCCCCTTCTCCCCGCCTGCGCGGAGAAGGTGGCGGCAGCCGGATGAGGGGCCGGGATCGGCAATCTCCTCCGATGAAAAATGCGAGGAACTGGTTTGGACATACACTTCGAAGGCGCCGGGGTCAGTTTCGGAACGCGGGTGGCGCTCGCGCCGCTCACGCTCGGCATCAGCGGCAAACGCATCGGCGTCATCGGGCTCAATGGCTCGGGCAAGACCACGTTTGCGCGGCTGATCAACGGGCTGACCAAGCCGACGGTCGGGCGGGTCACCGTCAACGGCCGCGACACGGCCGACGAGAAGACGGCGGCAGCCGATGTCGGCTTCATCTTTCAGTCGCCGCAGAACCAGATCATCATGCCGATCGTCCGGGACGACATCGCCTTCGGGCTGAAGCGGCGCGGCTTCACCAAGGCGGAGATCGAGGCGAAAGTCGAGGGCGTGCTGGCCCGCTTCGGCGCCGAGGCGCTGGCCGGGCGGCGGGCGCACGAGCTTTCCGGCGGCGAGCTGCAGGTGGCAGCCCTCTGCTCGGTGCTGGCGACGGGGCCCGGTATTCTGATCCTCGACGAACCCACAAACCAGCTCGATCTCAAAAACCGGGCGCTGGTCGAAGGAATTATCGCCGGACTTGCCGAAAGCGCCATCGTCATCACCCATGATCTGGAGCTGA
The DNA here is from genome assembly GCF_036571585.1 of Rhizobium sp. 268. Taxonomy (NCBI): domain Bacteria; kingdom Pseudomonadati; phylum Pseudomonadota; class Alphaproteobacteria; order Hyphomicrobiales; family Rhizobiaceae; genus Rhizobium; species Rhizobium sp. 268. The sequence goes on from NZ_JAPPSO010000001.1 coordinate 346,344, forward strand.
TTGCCGGTTTCGAGCGGGTGCTGCTGTTTCATGAAGGGCGGCTTGCCGCGGATGCGCCGGCGACTGAGGCGATCGCCCGCTACAGGGAGATCGCCCTCTGATGCAGTCGCTCTATGTCGAAGGCAACAGCGCAATGCATCGGCTTTCGCCGCGGGTGAAACTGCTGTCGCTTGCGATCTTCAGCATCGTGCTGTTCATCACCGGCAATCTCGTGCTGCTGTCTCTCGCCTTGCTGGCGGCGGCGATCCTCTATCGCATGGTCGGCCTGCCGATTGGCGCCGCGCTGAGGCGGCTCCGGCCGATCTTTCTGACGATCGCGGTCGTCGCGCTCTTCAACCTGCTCTTCAATCCCTGGCAGCAGGCGCTCGTGCCGCCGCTGCGGCTGACGGCGCTGATGCTGCTTGCCGCCGCCGTGACGGCGACGACGTCGATCACCGCCTTCATCGACGAAGTGACGGCACTTGCCCGCCCGCTGGAGCGTACGGGCCGGGTGCGGGCCGACGATATCGGCCTGGCGCTGGGCCTGGTCTTGCGTTTCGTGCCTGAAATCGTCGACCGTTACCAGGCGATCCGCGAGGCACACAGGGCGCGCGGGCTGAAGGTCCGGCCGGCGAGCCTGCTTGCGCCGCTGATCATCCTGACGCTCAAGGATGCGGATAATATCGCCGCGGCGATTGACGCGCGCGGCATTCGACGGCATGGAAGTTAATCAATTTTAACCACGGAATTCATGATGAGCACCCGCGACCTCGTTCTCACCGCCCTCTTTGCCGCAATCATCGTGGCGCTCGGCCTGCTGCCGCCGATCCCGCTCGGCTTCATTCCGGTGCCGATCACCGCGCAATCGCTCGGCGTCATGATGGCCGGCGTCGTGCTCGGCGCCCGGCGCGGCGCCATTGCCGTGCTGATCGTGCTCTTGCTCGTCGCCATCGGCCTGCCGGTGCTTTCCGGCGGCCGCGGCGGGCTTGCGATCTTCGCCTCGCCGACGGCCGGCTTCCTCATCGGCTGGATCTTTGCCGCCTTCGTCACCGGTTACCTCAGCGAGCGGCTGATCAACGACCGGCAGTCCGGCCTGGTGCAGACGGTCAGCTTCTTCCTCACCGCCATGGTCGGCGGCATCGTCGTGCTCTATGCTTTCGGCATCACCTATCTCGCGACGGTTGCCGGTCTCGGCTTCCCGAAAGCCTTCGTCGGCTCGATGGCTTTCGTTCCCGGCGATGTGATCAAGGCCTTCGTCGCCGCGCTCCTCGGCCGCGCCGTCATGGTCGGCTATCCCCTGCTGCCGGCGCGCGCATAGCCGTCCCAATGGCAAATACTGGCAATGGCCGTCTTCGTCAGAAGGCGGCCATTATGCGTTAATGGCCGCGTCAATCCATCGCCCGCCGTCGGAAGCGAGCCACGCGTCTTTATGCCGGTACGTTGGGATAAGGGATCGTCCGCGTTGCGATCTCGGCATAGCCCCGGAATCCGGGCAACAAAAAACCGCCTTGAGGCGGTCGGGCATTCTATCGATTTGAGATTGATTTAGTCTCCTCCACCTCCGTCGCTGCCGTCACAGCCGCCGCCGTCGTCTGAGGCGTCGAAGCCACCGCCATCGCCGGAGCTTCCTGAACTGCGCTTGCTGCTCGCGATTAGCAGGGCAACAAGCAGGACAAAACATGCGAAGGGCATGGCATCCGAGAAAAATGTGTCCAATCAGTATCCTTTCGTTTGCATCGAGAAATCTTGTTTCCCTATGAGAATAATAGATTATTTTCTCGATCCGGACAATTGCTCCAGTATAAAACTTTTATGACATCCTGGATCGCGTCAAAACGCCCTCTCTTGTCACCGCCCTCCCGACCCTGCGCTGCTGTCGCTGCAGCGCAGGGTATCCGGCCCCGGGATGATTCAAGCTACCGCTCTTTGTGGGAAGAGCACGGCTTGCGGGGCAGCCTTGGCCCCAGCCACGATCAGCGGATCCCGATAGAGCCGAGGAGACGGTATTCCCAGCCTGGAGTGCAGCGTTGCGGCCGAGCCCGGCAGCAACGGGAGCAGGCAGCGGGCAACGATCGCAAGGCCGCAGACCTGCTCCGCCAGGCAAGCGCCAAGACGTTCGGCGGTCACCTTGCGATCCTCCGGAGCGGGATCGCCAAGCAGCGCTTTCGCATCAGCCCATGGTGCACCTTTTGTAAATCGCCGGTTCGCCTCACCGACAAACTCGAAAATATCAGCGAGGCCGACATGCAGCTCGTAGGCATCGAAGGCCTCCGCCACCTTGCCCGGAAGGCGGTAAGCTTTCTGCACGAACTCGCTCTCCGGTACGGGCGGTACGATGCCGCCGAACGACTGATATAAAAGGGTAAGCACCCGGTTGGCGAGATTGCCGAGCTGGCCTGCGAGCTCTCCCGCCCATGCGGCTTCGAGACGCTCGCCCGAGAAATCGCCGTCGTCTCCCGAGCGTATATGCCGGAGCAGGTAATATCGCAGCGCGTCCGGCGTTCCGTAGGCGTCGATGATGCCTTCGGGATCAATGCCGTTGCCGGCCGACTTGCCGATCTTCCTGCCGTCCACCGTGACATAGCCGTGCACCAGGATCGACGACGGCGGCGGCAGGCCGGCGGACAGCAGGATGGCCGGCCAGTAGATGGCGTGGAACTTGGAGATGCCCTTGCCGACGACGTGGATGCTTTCTCCGCGATTCCAATAGCGCTGCTGGAGCACCTGATCGGATCCGTGCCCCAGACCTGTATGATAGTTCGCCAGGGCGTCGAACCAGACATAGACGACGTCACCTGCTTCGGGGCCACCCCCATCGGGAACCGGAACGCCCCAGCCTCGCGCCCGTTCGGCGCTGCGCGACACGCTGATGTCGGTCAGGCCACGCCGCAGCAGGGCAAGGACCTCGTTGCGCCGATGGGCTGGAACGATGCGAAGCTCACCAGTTTCGACGAGTTCACGGAGTTTGCCGCCATATCGGGATAGACGGAAGAACCAGTTCTCCTCACGGACGATCTCAAGAGCGATCCCATGTTCCGGGCAGCGCCCGTCATCGAGTTCCGATGGCTCGTAGAATTGCTCGCAGCCGACGCAGTAGAGGCCCTCATAGGCCTTGCGATAGAAGTCGCCGGTGTCAGCGCAGGCCCGCCATAAGGCGTGGACACAGGCGACATGCCTTGGATCACGGGAGGTGCAGACGAATTCCTGGTTGGAGATATCGAGCCGGCCGCCAAGGCGCTCGAACCTGTCGGCGTTGGCATTGACGAAGTCCCTCACCTGCAGTCCCGCGGCTTCCGCGGCCCTGACATTCTTCAGGCTGTTGTCATCGGTCCCGCACTGGAACCTGACGTCATGGCCGAGGAGCCTGAGATGACGGGCATAGGCATCGGCCTGGACGAGTTCCAGGGCAAAACCCACATGCGGCGCGGCATTCACATAGGGGATGGAAGTGGTGATATAGATATCCGCCTTGTTCATCGGTGTTTCCTTTCGAAGGCTGTTATTGCCGGCGAGACGGATCGACCCATGAAAAAACCGCCTCGAGGGCGGTTGCTGGTGCATTATGGACGCACGAAACCCGCCACGCTATGAGCGCGGCATCATCATCACGAAAGTGCTGATCACGTTGTTGTCCATACCATTTTTCTAGCATCAAGCGTGGTTTCGAACAAGCGCGCTGTTTGGGCCGGCGCGCTTTGCCCTCCCGTTGAGCGCCCGCCTTGGCGGAGCTTATTCAATGATCGGTGAGCCGGCGGATCGGCATTCCTTCGTGAACCACTCCGTAAAACGACGCACCGGCTTTTTCGCCCAGGAACTGGTGATCAGGTAATATCCCTGGGTCTCGGCGGTCGAGATGTCCGAAAGCACGACGAGGTCGCCGCGATCGATCTCTCGCCGAAACACTTCGACCGGGCATAATGCCACCCCATGCCCGGCGATCACCGCCGTGGCAAGGATGTTGAAGTCCTGAAATATCGGCCCGCGAACCGGCTCGGGCGCCTTTATCTCAGTCTTCCGGAACCATTCTTTCCAGCCGTCGACGGATTCGTCGTGCAGCAGGTCGGCCGTGGCAAAGGGCACGTTCCCGATCGTCCAATTCCGCTTTGCCAGATAGTGGACGCTCGCCACCGGCTGGTTGCGCCGGGAGAAAAGCAGACGGCTCTCCCGTCCTCCCGACAGGTCTTCCCCCATGGTGATGAGAACATCCAGGCTTTCGTCATCGAAGCGTTCCTCGGCTCTGGCGTAAACGATCCTGACGTCGAGATCGGGATCGCTCTCCCGGAACGACGGCAGTGCCGGAACCAGCCAGCGCGACGCGATCGAAGGAATGCAGCCGACCGTGATCGAACGCATATTGTGGTCTCTGCGCATGTTGCCGGTTGCATGGGCGATGGCTGCCAATGAGCCGGAGACGGCAAGATAATATTCGGCACCCGCTGGCGTCAGCGCCACGCCGCGTCCGGATTTTTGGAGCAGCTTGCGCCCCAGCCACGTCTCCAGATGCTTGATCTGGTGGCTGATCGCGGCGTGGGTCACATGCAGCTCGTCTCCGGCCTTTGAGAGGCTCATGAGCCGAGCGGTCGCTTCGAAGGCCCTCAATGCGTTCAGCGGCGGCAGCTGCATCTGTTTGAATTCCTCACATGAGAGCCAGGATAGGCTCCTTTATCTACATCAAATTCGGGCATCTACATCAAATTCGGGCGAAACATGTAAATTATTCTAACAGTTTTCTCAATTTAGATCATTTGAAGCAGGCGTGGATTTCAGGGCCTAATGGATCATGGAGATCGAGCTATCTCCGCCATTTTCGAGGAGAACAACATGTTTGTGAGAAGCCTGAAAGACGTGGAGCAGACCGAGCGCTTCGTCGATTGGGGCAATGGCACGAGCCATCGCCTGCTGACGAATGATGACGGGATGGGGTTCACGGTCTGCCACACGGTCGTTCGCGCCAACACGCAAGCTCTGCTGCAATACCGCAACCACCTGGAGGCCTGCTATTGCATCCAGGGAGAAGGCGAGGTCGAGGATATGGACGGCAACGTGTTTCCGATCCGCGTCGGCGACATCTACGTCCTCGATAAACATGATCGCCACTATTTGCGGGGCGGGAAGGACAAGGACCTCATTCTCGTCAGTGTCTTCAATCCGCCTTTGAAAGGGACGGAACGTCACGATCTGAACAACAGTAGCGGTTCCGAATACTGAGCCGAGCGACGCGGCGGGGATTCCTGAGCGGCTCAAGATCTTCATCATCTGCCGATCTCCGGCCGGGTCGCCCGTCCTTGGCGAACAGTTTGGCGATGTGATAGCAAGGATCGGAATTGCACGCTCTCGGTGCGGCGTGCCCCGGTTGGGTGGAAGGGTGCTGCCAGTGATCCGCACGAAGGTTGATACGCTGTGGTTCAAGCGGTGCTGCGCGTTTCACCTGCAGTTCCTTCCCGATCGCGAGGCGCTGTCAAAACTCTGCCTCTTGCAAGACAGCATCGAGCGAGACAGCGCCGCGTCCCTCTCACGCGTCCCGGCCACAAGCCTGCACATGACGGTCGTCACCCTCGTTAATGCGGCAGCCCAATTCGGCATTCCGAACGAGGAGGTCTGGAAGCGGAACGGGGAACAATGGACGGAGATTGTCGAGAGACTGATCGACGAGACCCCACCCTTCGACGTTCATTTTCACGAGGTGGCGGCTTCGGAAGCGGCTATCTTCGTAAAAGCCGAGGAGCCCGCGGAATTGCACAGACTTCGCTCGGCCATTTCACAGGCCGTCTGCTTCGAACAGTGGCGTCCGACCCCGCCCCGCATAGCGCATATAACGCTGTTCAGGTTTTTCGCCCAAGAGCCGGTGCCGGCGGTAAGTTTCGACGCAGGCTGTTTACCCATGGGAATGCGAGCTGGATCCCTCACCTTGCTGGAAGAGCACGTTTATCCAAACGTCGATATCAATATCCTCAGCGAACCGGCCCTCCGCGGCAAAAGCGCGGAATGCTAAAATGGTTAGCCCACCGGCTCCAGCCGGCTGATGGCAATCAGCGCATGAGCGGCAGCACCAAGCCGAGCCGGCTCAGCGCGCGGCTGCATTGCATCTCGTTCTTCATACAGGAGGCCTGCGGCGGCAGGCTCCGCCGCAGGTTGGGTTCTGTCGGTTCCAAACCGTCTGACACACTAGCGAACGGCTGCCAGTCTGGGGGCTCTCGCCGACTCCTCGCCTGGTCTGCGTGCCCAGGCTGCGTCCGGCTCGCGGACCTGGGTGCGACGATTGAGTTTAAAACGGCCAACCAGTTCGGTGAGCATTTGGGAATCTACTGCGAGGGAGTGGCCGATCGCCGTACTCTCTTCGACCATCGCCGCATTCTGCTGCGTCATCTGATCGATTGAATTCACTGCGCCGCTGATTTCCTGTAGGCCGATCGACTGTTCGCGTGAGGCAGTGGTGATCGCATCGACTTTGGCGTCGATTTCGGTGACGTAGCTAGCGATTTTTGAAAGTGCCTTGCCCGTTTCGTCGACGAGTTGAACGCCCGAGGCGACCTCATCGGTCGAGTTGCGGATCAGCGCAGTGATCTCCTTGGCTGCACTTGCCGAGCGCTGGGCAAGCTCGCGCACTTCCTGTGCCACGACTGCAAAGCCCTTGCCTGCATCTCCGGCTCGCGCCGCCTCGACGCCGGCATTAAGCGCCAACAGATTGGTCTGGAAGGCGATCTGGTCGATGACATTGATGATCTGGCTGATTTGGCCTGAGGCGTCCGCGATTCGTTTCATTGCCTGGACGGCTTCGCCCACCACCTGGCTGGAGGCGGTGGCGCAGTCCTTGGCTTCGCGAACGAGGTCGCGGGTTTCGGCTGTGCGTTCGGCCGAAGAACGCACCGTTGACGATACCTCTTCGAGGGATGCGGACGTCTGCTCGAGCGCTGCGGCCTGCTGTTCGGTGCGACGTGCAAGATTGTCTGCGGCACCGCGCATCTCCTGCGCCGAGGCCGAGAGATGTCCGGTCTTGGCCAGTACCTGTTCGAGCGTGGCCTGGAAGGTGGCAATCGAATTGTTGAAGTCGTGCCGCAGCGGTTCAAAGTCGGCGGCAAAGGGTTCATCGATCGTGGTACGGATATTGCAGTCCGCCAGTCGACCGAGGCCCGCGCCGAGTGTCTGAACGACTTGCTGCAGCAATTCTGCCTGCTGCGCCTGCAGGCGGCTGCGTTCGGCTGCGTCGCGTTGCGCGACGGCGCGGCTGTCATCCATTTCCTGCTGCAAGCGCTGACGCTCCATACCGGCATGGCGGAAGACTTCCACGGCGCCCGCGATCACGCCGATTTCATCCTTTCGCGACAGGAACGGCACAGATTTCGTGTAGTCGCCGCCTGCAAGCTCCTGCATGTTGTCGGCAATCGCGAAGAGCGGCCTGATGGCGCGACTGCGGACGAACCACAGGCCAAGCAGAAAGAGTGCAACCGAAACCGCGCTGCCCGACAGCGCAAGCGTCCTCGCCCGAACGCCGGCGGCCTCAGCGGCGGTCTCTGACTTTGCCAACCAGACATTGCTAAGCTGCGCCAGAACATTGACCTGCGCTTCATGCGCATGAAACGCGTCCTTCAGGTGATCAAGCGCTGCGTGAACGGCGTGTTCGTCCTCTTGGGAGACGGCAGAGGCATAGGTGCGCTCTACCTCGTCCCAGAAGACGTCCGCCGAGCTGTAGACACCCGACAGCCTGTCGCGGACTTCCGCGGGAAGGTCGGCCTTTGCCCAGAATGCCTTGCGATCCAGGTATCCCTTGTGAAGCTCGACAATGCGGCCGAGATTGGGATGCAACAGCTCGGTATGCACCGCACCCTCCGTCGCCAGCATATAGGCTTCGACGACGAAAATTGGCGGCGGCAGGATATCGGCAACCAGATCCTTGCCTTCGACGAGGCCGTTATAGACCGGACCCCTGACCCTTAACTCCTCGAAGGCCTTAGTCTGCAGACCAACAGCCAGGATCAAGCCTGCCGTAACGATGATTCCAAACAGCATGATGAGGCGGGAGACAGATAGATTTGGCACAGCGGCGACCTTTGTTTTGTTGGGGAGGAGTTACACAGGAGTGGAAAGCTTGGTCGTGGAACCTGCAAAGTATCTGGAGTTGCTTTGCGCCAGGAACTTGTTGGCAAGTTTGACGACGAAAGGAGGAGACGAATATTTGCCTGCGGCGCAGATTTTGCGGGCAGTAGGAGCATTGCGATTTCGACGGCCACCACGATCATTCACCGGCAATATTCTGGAATTCGCGATCCGATCCCGAATTCCTGAGCTTCCACGTTTGAAGTATAGATTAGCGCTAGCGAGTAACTCGTCAGTAAGAACGCGGCAGCCAGCCAACATATTTCTAATGAACAATAATTGCTCACATCAGAGACTTTGAGCAATTAATGCTCATTAAGCTGCGAATATCTGCTCACTTGGCGAAATCTTGCTCAAATTGATATATGTCGTCTTCACTGCCTTCCGAAGGCCGTAAAAGACGGCTCTGGGCTCGCCAAAAGAGGATGCGCGCGGCAATGCCACTCCGGAATGCAAAAACACCTGAAAAACGAGCGCAACTGATTGAGGTATTCCTCGGAGCGGGAACCTGGACCTATGATCTGATCACGCGGGAACTGACGTGGTCGGACGGGCTCTATCGTCTCGTCGGACTCGATCCAAAAGCCGTTGCGGCAAGTTTCGACCTCTATGAATCCCTTGTGCATCCCGACGACCGTCTAGCGCACGAAGAAATTGTAGAGTTGGCACATGCGAACCAACTGTCCTCGCGCCGCTTTCGCGTCATCCGGCCCGACGGGCATCTTATTTGGCTCGAAAGCAGATTTGACCGCCAATATGACCGCAGTGGCCGGCTGGCCATCCTCCACGGTGTCGTTCAGGACGTAACCAATGATCACAAGGCGCAAATTGCACACAACCGCGCCGCCGCGGCCAATGCGTCGTTGCGTAAGCTTGTGGGTGGCGAGTTCTGGCGCGCCGACAGTCAGGGTAAGCTGCTCGACTATACCAACTGGATGCGCTTCACCGGTCAGACGGCGGAGCAGCTCAGGGATTACGACAGGCTTGCAGCGGTTCATCCTGACGATCGGCAACATTTCCGCACGACTTGGCAGGGAGCGATTGAGGGCAAGTATAAACTGGATCTCTCCGTTCGTGTCCGACGGCATGACGGCGTTTTTCAGCGTTTCGAAAATACGGCGGTTCCCCTACTCGATAACGATGGCGAGATCGTTGAATGGCACGGCGTCTCCAAGTTGGTTGAGGATATTCCCGCGAAACCCAATCTGCAGAATGCGGTCTGCGAAGTTCACATCAGGGCCGCGCGCGCAATGCTCGGTTGGACGGCTCAGGAACTGGCAGAGCGATCGGGCATTTCCTTTTCCACAATACGACGTATGGAAGCGGATGCTCACTCGGTCAAAGCTGAAAACGTCGAGCGGGCGCGCGAAACGCTGGAGATCCATGGCATTACATTCCTGTCTGAACCAAAGGATGTTGTAACGGTGACATTCGCAGCCAAGAGGTAAGCGGTTTCGGTATCGCAATCATGCCGCCGAACCGCTGCCGCGACCGAAGATTTCAGTTTAACCGGAACCAATGGCAACTCGGGGATAGCGACTATCGTCTCACGAGATGGCAGCTTGGGGCGCCATCGGCCTCAAAAGCATGAAACGCGATAAGCGGTAGCCCAACAGTTCCAGCCAGCCGATACCAATCAACGCATCAGCAGCGACACCAGGCCGGCCTGGGAGTTGACCCCGAGCTTGGAATAGATGTTCCGCAGATGAGTTCTGACGGTCTCGTAACTGATCTCGTCGGCGATCGCCACTTCCCTTGCGGAATGACCCGATGCGATGCTCGATGCGATCCGGACTTCGGTTGCGGTCAGCTTGTAGAGCTGCATCAGCAAATCGCGCCGCTCCCTGAGGGGGCTCGCCAGCATCGGCTCGGCAATGAGCGCCACGGTCGGCCCCTCCAGAAACTCGGTAAACGCATCGGACTGAAGCCGGACGAGCGTGAGGCGGTAGTTATCCTGGTCCCTGCCGTTGACGATTGCCGTGTGCGGTTTGGTCTGCATACCGTTTCGGGAGGTCAGGAATTCAAGAACGGCAGCCGACTTCTGGCATTGCAGTCCGAGCTTGCCATCTGCGGTGATCCGCACCGGCAGGCCGGCTTCCATCAAGGCCTCCGCGCTATTATTCCAGCGACGGACTTTCCCTTGCTCCGAAACATAGATCAGGCCGACCCCGATGCTGTCGAACAGGGTTTGGGTTACGTGTTCGTGCGGCGCAAACAGATCGCGCTTGCGAATGAAATCGAACGCCCTCTTCAGATGCGGCGCGAGGATCGTGTAGCGTTGGGCCGCTTCCCTGTTGAGATCGGGGTCGGCCGAAGATGTCGAGGTCGACAAGATGAAGGTGCGGTCTTCCTCGCGAATGATGGAAACACCCACACTCGTTTCGCATCCGGCCTGTCGCTTCAGCCAGTCGTTGTAAAATTCCGATTTGATCAGCTCTTCGCGCGGAAAGATCTCGTCGCCGCACAGGCCCTGGCCGACGGGCACGAGACCCAATCTGGGGATCCAAGGATTGACCGCGGCAAAGTGGCTGCTGAACTGGTCAACCTCGGCCTGCGAAAAGCCCGACATGAAGGGAACATGGGCAACCGACGAGGTCAGATCGTGGTAATGCAGCGCGGCCTTGCCGCCCGGCGACGTTTGCGCAACGCGATCGAGGAAATCCTGCCAGCTGCACTCGCCGAAGAGACTTCCATAAATCAAATCCGTCAAGTGAGATGAGACGTCAGTCGATTGAACCATGATCGATTTTCAACTTCAGCGAATGAAAGCATCTTCGAATAATCAATAGCGTTGAATTCGGAAATGCAACGGAATTCGCGCGTTCAAATCCGGTAGCTGCCGGCTGCGCAATACTACAACCGAAGCATGCTTCATCTTCGACCGTCGTTACATTTGGCGACTGGCGCCTTCCAGCCGGGAAACGCATGGAACTGGGAATGCCCGCGCGCGGCATGGACATTTTGACGCCGCGGGCGATGCCCCGCGGCGTCAAGCAATGGCTGCGGCTGCCCGTCGTCAAACCAGCCCCGGCACGACGAAAACCAGCCAAGCGACGATCGGGCCGATGATGGCAATCAGCGCGCTGTAGATCAGCAGTTGCCTGAGCACCTGCTCTCGACTGTCATCCGGGGCATTGGCGACCACAAGCGCGCCATTGGTGGAGAACGGGCTGGTATCGACGATCGTCGTTGAGATCGCGATGGCGGCGACCACGCCGATGGCACTGACATGTCCCTGCATGAGGAACGGAACGGCAAGCGGGATGATCGCGCCGAGCAGCGCGGTCGAGGATGCAAAGGCCGAGACGATGGCGCCGGTAAAGCAAAGCAGCAGCGCCACCAGCAGCGGCATGCCGAGACTGGATATGCCATTCGCCACGTAATCGACCGTGCCGGCCTTCTCCATGACGCCGACATAAGTGATGATGCCGGCAATCAGCAGCACGGTCGACCAGCTGACCTTGTCGATTGCCGCCTTCTGCGTTTTCGGGGATAGCAGCGCGAGAGCGACGGCGACGGTCATGGCGACGAGGCCGACATTGAACTTGAAAACCAGGGCGCCGATGCCGAGCGCCGTCAGGCCGATCAGGGTGGTAATTCTCTCATTGTTCAGGCGCAGCGTCGCGGCGGTATCGGCCGCCGTACCGTAGGCATGCTCCCGGATGGGTTTTGCCGGCGTGCCGCCGTGACCTCTGATCGACGCCGACACGCCCTCGGGATGCAGTTCGGGCAAAGGGCCAAAGGACGATGCGGGTATCTGCCGCATGACCTTTGCGCCCCCGAAAACGAAGAAGACCAGCACCGCGATCGCCAGGTTGAAGAAAAAGCTGGAGAGAAACAGGGAGGTCGGCGCGAAAGGCAGGCCGGCCTTGGCGACGATCTGGTTGGTGATGCCGCCATAGATGCTGATCGGCGAAAAACCGCCCGCTTGCGCGCCGTGGATCACCATCAGGCCCATCATGACGGGGTGAATGCGGTACTGGATGGCAAAGCTCAGCGCGACGGGCGCAAGAATCGCGACCGCGGCAGGCCCAAGAGCGCCGAAGCCGGTAATGACGGCGGCGACGAGGAACATCACCCAGGGGATCAAGCCTATGTGTCCACGCACCAGGCGGACGGCGCATTCGACCAGCCAATCGATGGTGCCGTTGATCTGCGCGATGGCGAAGAGGTAGGTGACGGCGACGAGCGTCAGGAACAGATCGCTCGGAAAGCCGGCAAAAATGTCGGTGGTTTTCATGCCGATGGTCATCGAGCCAAGCACGAAGGCGCCGGCAAAGGCGAGCGCGCCCATGTTGATCGGCTGGATCGTCGCAACGATGAACATGGCGACCAGCAGGCCTATGGCCAGAATTTCAATACCCATGATTCCCCTCCCTCCGACGCCTCCGGCGCCGTCGCTGCTGTTTGCAATATTGATGCGGATACCGACGCGCCCTCCTCCCAGAGGGCGGCCGTCTTACGTCCCTGTGTAGAGATCGGCGTATTGCTGCCGCAGGATGTTCTTCTGAACCTTGCCCATTGTGTTGCGCGGCAAGTCCTCGGCGAAGATGATGCGTTTGGGCTGCTTATAGCGCGCGAGGCGATCCTGGAGGGCGCGGACAATGGTCTTTTCATCCAGGCCGGCGTCGGGTCTGCATACGACGACTGCTGTTACGCCCTCTCCGAAATCGGGATGCGGCACGCCGATCACAGCGCTCTCGACGACGCCCTCGATCTGGTCGATCTCGCTCTCGACCTCTTTCGGATAGATATTGTATCCCCCCGAAATCACCAGATCCTTGCCGCGGCCGACGATGTGCACATAACCGTCCCGGTCGATCTTACCGAGGTCGCCGCTGATGAAGAAGCCGTCCGCGGTAAATTCGGCCGCGGTTTTTTCCGGCATGCGCCAATAACCCTTGAAGACGTTCGGCCCCTTGATCTCGATCATGCCGGTTTGTTCAGGCGGCAGCACTTGTCCCGTGGCGGGATCGGTGACGCGCACCGTCACATCAGGCAGCGGCAAGCCGACCGTCCCGGCGATCCGCTTCTCCTCATAGGGGTTGGAGGTGTTCATGTTGGTTTCCGTCATGCCGTAGCGCTCGAGAATCGCGTGGCCGGTCCGCGCCTGGAACTGGGTGTGCGTTTCTGCAAGCAGCGGCGCCGAGCCTGATATGAACAGGCGGATGCTGGCTGCCGCCTCTTTACCGAAGTGCGGGCTTTGCAGGAGGCGAACATAGAAGGTCGGCACGCCCATCAGCATGGTTGCCTGCGGCATCAGTGAAACGACCTCGTCGGCGTCGAACTTCGACAGCAGGAACATCGAGGCGCCGGCGAGCAGCGTGACGTTGGTGGCAACGAACAGCCCGTGCGTGTGGAAGATCGGCAAGGCGTGGATCAGCCGGTCATCGGGGGTGACGCGCCAATAGTCGCGCAAGGTCAGAGCGTTCGAAAGCAGGTTCCCATGCGTGAGCATCGCCCCCTTGGAGCGTCCCGTCGTTCCCGAGGTGTAGAGGATCGCGGCCAGATCATCGGCGGAGCGCGAAGCGTCGACAAAGTCGGCCGGCTCGTCACGCGCCAGATCGAGCAACGAGCCGCTGCCGTCAGCGTCGAGCGTTTCGACGATCGCGCCGTAATGCTTGGCGATTTTCTCCACGCCCTCCCGCGCAGCCGAGGCAACGACCACCAGACGCGGCTCGGCGTCGCCGATGAAGTAATCGAGCTCGGCCAGCGTATAGGCGGTATTGAGCGGCAGGTAGACCGCGCCGCTTCGAAGACAGGCGAGGTAAAGGATCAATGCCTCGGCGCTTTTCTCGACTTGCACCGCAACCCGATCGCCGGGGCGAATGCCGAGCGTGTCCATGGCGCCGGCGAGGCGGCCGGAAAGAGCAAAGGCATCGCCATAGGTCCAAGTCTGAGCGCTGCCAATCCGAATGAACGGTGCGTCATCGGGTGCGGCGGCCCGCATGGCGTCGAAAAGATGGTTGCTCACTTTCGCCCTCCTCCAAGCGTTGAGTTCATGATCTGTGCGAAGGCTCGAGAGCCTTGCTGGCCGTTGCCGCCGCGACGGCCTTCGTCGCTCTGGTTGAGCAGGCTTTTGACGGCTGGCGAGGCGATCACTTCGCCGCGCTGCGCTAAGGCCTCGTGGTTGGCCACGATGTCGTCGAGCTTATAGAGGTAGTTGACCATCAGGCCATGCGCCTGCCGGACTGCCTTCGGCGATCGGTCGCCGAGAAAATTCACTCTTTCAAGCCGAGCACCGTTGCCGAGATGGAAGCGGGCCACCGGATCGACCGGGCGGCCCTCCGGCGTCCGTTCGGTCAGGAAGTAGCGCGCCGCAAGCGGCAGCAACACGCGCTCCAATTCGGCGCTGCTCTTCTCCTTGTCGGGCCAGTTCGGGTCGTCCAGCAGGCTCAGCGTTTCCAGGGCCGCTTTGGACAAGGACCGGGCGCCGGCCGGATCGCGCGCCTTGGCAAGCCAACGGGCGAAGCCCGGGACAGGCGACAGCGTGACGAAATTCTTCAGGCCTGGCAGGTCTCGCCGCAGGTCTTCCACGACCTGCTTGATCAGGAAATTGCCGAACGAGATTCCGCGCAAGCCATCCTGGCAGTTGGAGATCGAATAGAAGACAGCCGTCGTCGCCTCATCGGCATTGATCTGCTCCCTCCCCTCGTCGAGTACATCGGCGATCGCATTCGGCAAGGATCGGGTGAGCGCCACCTCGACGAACACGAGCGGTTCGTCGGCCAATCGGGGATGGAAAAAGGCAAAGCATCGACGGTCGGCCGGCGCCAGACGGCGGCGCAACTCCTCCCAGCTGGCGATCTCATGCACGGCCTCGTATTTGATAATCTTTTCGAGGATGTTTGCCGGCGTCGACCAGTCGATCGGCCGCAGCGTCAGAAAGCCGCGATTGAACCAGGAGCCGAACAGATGCGTGAAGTCAGCATCGAGCGCGTGATAGGCTTCGGACCGGTCCTTGGAGGCAAGCAGCTGCTGACGCATACGGACCAGCCTGGCGGTGCCGTTCGGCGCATGATTCAACCGGCGCAGGAGCTCCTGGCGCCGCGGCTCCGCGGCCTGATGGAGCGCGATGACGGCGGCAGAGCTTTTGTCAGCGCGGTAATTTTCCATCGCCTGGTCGAGCCTCACCGTGTCGGGCCCGAACGTTTCGTGAAGCATATGGAAGAATTGCTGCGCGCCCGCGCTTTCGAGCGCGCCCCAGCGATCGAGTATCTCGGCCGCAAGGGCGATGCCTGATGCTTCACCCCGGCTCGACAACAGCATCTCGCAGAGAGTCTGCAGATCGGCTTTGGCCGCAGCCTGGGTATTGCGCGAGCCGGAAAACAGAAGCTGGCGTCCGTGATCGGTGATGCTTTGCAGCATGTCGGTGAAGAAAGAAGCTTCAGGCATGTCATTCTCCCCTCTCTGCAGGCCCGCCACATTATGCGCGCCTTGGACCTCTGCTTCCCATCGAAGGGCTTGGTCTGTAGTATGTAGACTGTCATTCTTCGTACACGAAGTCAACAATCGTGTATACAAGAATGGCATTTATGTATGAAGGATGCGAAAAAATGTCCGAGAATGTCGGCCGGTGGCTCCGGGATGAGATTGAAAATGCAATACTTTCCTACGAATTCGCCCCCGGCGAACGGCTGGATGAAACCGTGCTTGCCAATCGGTTCGGCGTGTCGCGAACGCCGGTGCGCGAAGCCTTGATGCAGCTAGACGCGATCGGCCTGATAGAAATCCGGCCGCGCCGGGGCGCTGTCGTGATCGATCCGGGGCCGCACCGCATTTACGAGATGTTCGAGGTGATGGCGGAGCTCGAGGGCCTAGCTGGAGCGCTCGCCGCACGCCGGTTGGACAAGACCTCCCGGGAAGCGATCACCGCCACCCACGGCCGCTGCGAGCAGTCCGCCGGCGCCGGCGACAGCGATGCCTACTACTACGACAATGAGGAATTCCATAAGGCCATCTACGCCGCAAGCCGAAGCGATTTCCTGCAGGAGCAATGCGTGCAATTGCATCGGCGCCTGCGCCCCTATCGCCGTCTCCAATTGCGGGTGCGCAATCGCCTGTCGACCTCTTTCTCGGAACATTGCGCCATCGTCGATGCGATCTTCGCCGGCGATGGAGATGAAGCCCGCCGCCTGCTGCGCACGCATGTCGGCATTCAGGGAGAGAGGTTCAGCGATCTGGTCGCCAGCATGGCGGCGAGATGACCGGAGGGCGTGACATAAGCCGGATCGCGTTGGTTTTCTGTTCCTCACGCAAGATAGGGCCGCTACCGATCCCTTATTTAACTCTGCCCGGATCTCCGGCTCACCCAGTCGCCTTCAGAGATCAGCGCTGGACCAACTCCGGGATCGGTTCAATTGCTGTCGACTTTTTGGATGGCGGCTGGAAACGTCCGGGAAACCTCGTTTCCATCAGGAAAGCCTTCGGTCACAACCGTAAATTTGATCCAGCCTTTCCATCCTATAAGACCGGTGCGCTTCGGCGCGATCACCACTACCACGATGTCCTCATTCGGAACAACGTGAACGGCACGAACTCCTGGACCTGGCTCTGAGTGCAGCACTGCGAGTACCGTTCCGCCCCCCGGCTTGGCACCTGCATAGATGGGAGAACCGTCACCTAGTGGTGCGATTGCGCTAATAAAACGCGTGCTGACGTAACCCTCGCCATTGAAGAAAAGAGGACCTTGGTAGGGACGGGGCTCATCATCGCTCCAAGCAGCGCTGACGGACACAAGCAACAGGCCAGTTGCGAGCATTGAAAGTCGCGTCACCGAATGGCTCCTCTAATCCAAGAACCCATAAAGCCAGTCCCGCGTCTCCTCCGGCAAAGACACCGGCTGCTGATCCTCGCCGCTGCGGGCCTGCCAGATGATCTCCACCTCGGCGGCGCGTTCCTCCCCCGTATCGATCGAGACGATGAAGCCGATGGAACGCACGCCGATCTTGTCGACGGCGGCGGTAAAAAGGGCCGGCTCGTCGTAATGCAGCGGGCGGTGGAGAACGCAGGTAATCTTGCTGGCGATATAGACCGGTTCGTCCTCGACCTCGGGCCGCGCTAACCAGAAGCTCGCAATGACGGACTCGGCATAGGAAATATAGGAGGCCAGAAACATCTGGCCGGTCATATCGACATCGCGAAACGGCACATGTATTTCCGTTACACCCGGGCGTTTCGACTGACTCATCAACAACTCTGCCTACAAAATTCCCCGTTGACGACAGTAGCACGGGGTTTTTCGAAGTAAACCGCTGAGATGACAGGAATTTATAATGCCGGCGGCGACGAGATGGGGCGCAGGCGCGCTTGTTGAAATCGTCGGGCGATGCCCCATCTGCTGTGGAACATGACATAAGCGACCGATAGAGTGTCTCCATGAGCACCCGTCTTTATGAGCATCCGATCTTTCTGGAACATGTGACGCCCACTGGTCATCCGGAGCGATCGGACAGGATCCGCGCCATCAATGTCGCGCTCGAACATCCGAATTTCGAGCGGCTGGAGCGCCGGCAGGCGCCTGAAGCGAGCGCGGATGCGGTGCTGCTGGCGCATCCGGAGGAACATCTCAAAGCCGTGATGCGGGAAATTCCTGAGGAAGAGGACCGGATCAACCAGCTCGAAGCCGATACCTATGCCAGTCCCAAAAGCCTGCAGGCGGCGCTGACCGGCATCGGCGGTGCGATGGCGGCGGTGGACGACGTCTTTTCCGGCGCCGCCGACAATGTGTTCGTCGCCGCCCGTCCGCCGGGCCACCATGCCGAGAAGATGACGGCGATGGGCTTTTGCTTCTTCAACAATGCGGCGATTGCCGCCCGCCATGCGCAGAAGCGGCATGGCGCCGAGCGCGTCGCCATCATTGACTGGGATGTGCACCACGGCAACGGCACCCAGGATATCTTCTGGGACGACCCCTCGGTGCTGTTCTGCTCGACGCATCAGATGCCGCTTTATCCCGGCAGCGGCGCCAAGGACGAGAAGGGCAAGCACAACACCATCGTCAATGCGCCGCTTTCGCCGAATGTCGGCAGCGACCATTTCCGCGAGGCGTTCAAATCGCGCGTGCTGCCGGCCGTTGCCGATTTCAGGCCGGATCTCATCATCATCTCCGCCGGCTTCGACGCGCATCACCGCGACCCTCTGGCGCAGATCAACCTGACGGGCGAGGATTTCGACTGGGCAACCGGCCGCGTGCTCGAACTGGCCGACCGGCACGCGAAGAACCGGGTCGTCAGCCTGCTCGAAGGCGGTTATGATCTCGAGGGGCTCGCCGAATCGGCGGGCATGCATATTCTGCGAATGATGAAGGGTTGAGAATGACTGACAGCGCCAAGCCGGAGGTATCCGGCCTTTCCTTCGAAAAGGCGGTCGCCGAACTCGAAAGCATCGTCGCCCGGCTGGAACGCGGCGACGTGGCGCTGGATGAATCTATCGAGATCTATGAGCGCGGCGAAGCGCTGAAGAAACATTGCGAGACGCTGCTTTCGGCCGCCGAAAACCGCATCGAGAAGATCAGGCTCGACCGCGCCGGCAAGCCGCAGGGCGTCGAACCGCTCGACGGGGCCTGAGGGTCAGAGCAAAGCTGCCTTTTGGCGCTTGGCGATCGGCTCGCGGCCGATCTATGATCCCCTTCCAATATCATGAGGGGACGGAAACATGACGGACAGATTGAAGGGCAAGGTCGCCATCATCTCAGGCGGCGCGACCGGCATGGGCGGTGCCGCCTCGAAGCTGTTTGCGGCGGAAGGCGCGCGTGTCGCGATCATCGACCGCAATGGAGAAGCTGCGGCCGAGACCGTCAAGCAGATCCGTGATGCCGGCGGCGAGGCCGACTGCTGGACGGCCGACGTCTCCGATGAAGCTGCGGTCAATTCAGCCGTCGCTGGCGTCGAGGAACGCTACGGCGCCGTCACCGTACTTTTCAACCATGCCGGCACCATCGTCATCAAACCCTTCCTGGAAACGACGCTTCAGGAATGGGACTGGCTGCACGCCGTCAATGTGCGTTCGATGTTCCTGATGACCAAGGCGGTGCTGCCGAAGATGATTGCCGCGGGCGGCGGGTCGATCGTCTGCACCTCGTCGATCTCGGCGGTCGCCGCCACGCCGATGGAAGTGCTTTACGACACGACCAAGGGCGCCGTGCATATGTTTGCCCGCGCCATCGCCGTGGAATTCCGCGACCGCAACATCCGCTGCAACGCCGTCTGCCCCGGCTTCATCCGCACGCCGCACGGCCTGCGCGAGGTGGCCGACCTGCAGGCGCTCGGCGTCGACGTCTCCGATGCCGCCATCGCCGCGCAACAGGGTCGGATCGGCGAGCCCGAAGACGTGGCGCGGGCCGCCCTTTACCTCGCCAGCGACGAGTCGAATTTCGTCAACGGCGCCCATCTGTTCGTCGACAACGGCTTTACGGCAATCTGAGACGGGCCGGCTCAGCGCGTGATTGGACGCGCGGCGCTCCAAGCGCTATCTGTGGGCAGTGCAAAGCTGCATCATTCAAACTGCTGCAACGGCGCCTCAGATCGGAGAGTTCCATCATGTCCTTCTTTCCCGGTAAAGATCCGCTGCCCGGCGATGCCTTCGCCTGTGATGCGATCGAGAATCTGATCATTCCGCGCACCAGCGATATCGGCGGCTTCCAGGTGCGGCGGGCGCTGCCGACGCGGCAGCGACGGCTGGTCGGGCCGTTCATCTTCTTCGACCGCATGGGGCCGGCGATCCTGAAGCCCAACGAGGCGCTTGATGTGAAGCCGCATCCGCATATCGGGCTGTCGACGGTTACCTATCTCTTCGACGGCGAGATCCGCCATCGCGACAGCCTCGGCACCGAAAAGGTCATCCGTCCGGGCGATATCAACCTGATGACGGCAGGGCGCGGCATCGTGCATTCCGAGCGCACGCCCGACAATCTGCGCGGCCATCCGCTGCTGATGTCGGGCCTGCAGACCTGGCTGGCGCTGCCCGACGACAAGGAGGAAATCGATCCTTCCTTCGCTCATACGGAAAAGTCTGAAATGCCGCTGATCGAGACTCCAGGCGTGCGCGGGCGCGTGGTTATCGGCTCGTTCGAAGGCATGACATCGCCTGTCGGGGTTTTCTCCGACACGCTCTATGTCGATCTCGACCTGCAGCCGGGCGCCAAATTTCCTTTCGGCGCAGCGCATGAAGAGCGCGCCGTCTACGTGCTCTCCGGCGAGGTCGTCATCTCAGGCGACCGCTTCGCCGCCGATCAGCTGCTGGTCTTTCGGCCCGGCGATCCGATCACGCTCGAAGCCGGCAGCGACGGCTGCCACCTGATGCTGTTCGGCGGCGCGGCGCTGAATTCGAAACGTTACATCTGGTGGAATTTCGTTTCCTCCTCGAAGGAGCGGATCGAAAAAGCCAAAGAGGAATGGCGCAGCGGCCGCTTCGATATCGTTCCCGGCGACGAAGAGGAATTCGTGCCTTTGCCGGAAGGCTGACGGCGGCAATGATCGGCCGCCGCCGGTCACCTGTCCCCGAATTTCAACCCGCCGCGAAATACCGCGTCAGTGCGCCCTTCGTGCGGTTGATATAGCCATCCTGCCAGCTGTCGTCGACGTTGAGAAAGCCCGACCAGCCCTTCTTGCCCTGGCGCTTCAATTCAGCCTCGACGGCGCGGAAGCGATAGTGGTCATAGACGTCGAGGATGTGGACGGCATAGGCTTCGGCCAGCGCCCGGTCGCCTTTGACGATCAGCATGTTTTCGTCATTGGCATAGGAGGCCTTGAAGCCGAGATTGTGGCTGCCGAGGACGACGACGCATTCGTCCGACAGGGGATCGATCACCAGCACCTTGTCGTGAATGATGGCGCCCACCTTCTTGGCCGTCAGTTCCTCCGCACCGAAATCCGCCAGCAACTGGCGGTCTTCGATGCGCGACGCCCGAACGATCGATACATTGGCCTCGTCGAAAGTATGGGGCGAAACACCCTCTTCATCGTCATCCGGATCGTCGGGATCGTTGTCCTTGCCGGGGACGTAATTGGGCATGGCCTGCGGGCTGGAAACGGCGCCGGTGACGATCAGCTTCTGATCCTTCAGGCCGATATCGATCGCCTCGCCGACGATGCAATCCCGGCCCGACTGACCGGGATAGAAGGCAAGAAAGAGCACCGCATGCTCGGCACGGCGCATCAGGCGATAGACCTCGCGAAGGTCGGGCGGAATTGCCTTGCCTTTTCTGCGGCTTTGCATGTTCGGCGAGAACCAGGTTTCAAGCGAAGCCCCGTTGACTGTGGGTATAATGGACGGCGTCTCGTTGGAGCGGCGGAATTCCTTGCTCTGCTGGTTGTCGGGCATGCCGTCATCGAATTCGACGGGCGCTTCCAGCGTCTTATTGTCTTCCAGCATCCGATCCCAATAACCGACATAGGCCGCGGCGACCGCATCGTTCCTGACGATCAAGGCGTTGTTGGACTGGCCGGCAAGTCCGGTGGCCGTCCAGTTGGTGCTGCCGGTGAAAACGCTGCGCGGAGCGTCATCCGCCGGTAGGTGCACGACAAATTTGTTGTGGCCGATCTGGCTCGAATTGTTGAACATCCGGTGGTGTATCTCGACGCCCGCATCGATCAATGCCTTGCGCGCAGGCGTATTGCGCACATCCCAGGCATCCCCGACCTTTCCGGTATTGGCGAGGATGATGCGCAGCCTGTTCTTGTTGGCAAGCAGCAGCTCCAGCAGTTCCTCGTCCTCCAGCTCGTAAAGCGCGACGAGGAAACGGCCCGGTGTACTCATGAATTCCCTGAGCATCGGAATGACATCGCCGGCAAGATATTTGCGGATGCCGTTCGACGGATTGGAAATCATGTCGATCAGCTCATTCGGCTGTTTCATCCCGTCTTCGAGAAGGACGTTGCGCAACCACTGGGCGGCGAGAATACCATTGGTGAAGGTCGACTCGAACTGGCCGCGCTTGCGCGTCACATGGACGGGGTTGGAGGCGACCGCCGGTCCGAGATAACCGAGCGGCCGCGGAGGACCGTCATAGGCCTTGACGGAGATTTTCTCGAAGGTGCCGTCGGCCTTCTTGATCGGCCTGCCGTTGGCGTCGCGCTTGTTGATCTCGACAAGCTGAGGCGTCGGGTCGGGGGCAGCCGCCATGCCCGGCTTCAGATCGCCGAGCGGACGGATCTCGTAGCGCACCCGCACCTCGTCCGGCCGCCGCCGCATTTCATTGCGCCGCTTGCGCAGCGTCAGGTCGCGCCAGGAGAGCTTCTGCACTGGCCAGAGCGATGTCGTCTGCGGCAACCAATGCGGATTGCGCTGTCCCTTGAAGGCGACCCAGGCGGCGCACGTCACTCGGTCATCGCTGCCATCGGGTCTTTTCGACGCGTTTCCCTGTTCGTCGAGATAGACGCGAACGACTTCGAACCCGAGGCATCCATCGATCTTGGCGTCTATGTGCCAGGCCACATAGGCGACCTCGTTGTTCACATAGGCATGCGCTGCGACAATCGTTCCCATGGCCCGTCTCCCAGTGAGCGCGGCAACTCTGCTACCATTCCGTGTCATATTCAAGCTGCTCGCCGGCCCTTCGCGCGTTCGGCCACCGTTCGGAAAAACAGGGCGGAACCGGCCAGGATCAGGCGAATGCAACGCGCAGAAATAGAATGTGATATCTCCCGAAACCGCTCACACATTTTTCCGCCATGCTCTAAGGTGAAAACCTTCGGTTCCTGAAAATCACTTGTTTTGCCTCGTTCTAATCGAATAAAGCGGTACAAGGAAAAGTAAGAAAGAGCGCCCGCCCGTGACACAACTGCCGAAGACCCCCCTGCTCGATCAGGTCACCTACCCCGCCGACCTGCGCAAGCTGGAGGATCGCGACCTGCCGCAGCTTGCCCGCGAAGTGCGGGACGAAATGATCGATGCGGTGTCGCGCACCGGTGGTCATCTCGGAGCCGGTCTCGGCGTCGTCGAGCTGACGATCGCCATTCACAGCGTCTTCGACACGCCTGACGATCGGCTGATCTTCGATGTCGGCCATCAGTGTTATCCGCACAAGATCCTCACCGGCCGGCGCGACCGCATCCGCACGCTGCGCCAGGAAGACGGGCTTTCCGGCTTCACCCGCCGGGCCGAGAGCGAATACGACCCCTTCGGGGCGGCGCATTCCTCGACCTCGATCTCGGCCGGCCTCGGCATGGCGATCGCCGCCGATCTCGACAAGAACGACCGGCGCGTCATCGCCGTCATCGGCGACGGGGCGATGTCGGCCGGCATGGCCTATGAGGCGCTGAACAATGCCGGCGCGCTCGATGCGCGGCTCATCGTCATCCTCAACGACAACGACATGTCGATTGCGCCGCCGACGGGCGCGATGAGCGCCTATCTCGCCCGCCTCGCCTCGGGCCGCACCTATATGGGCTTCCGCGACTTCGGCAAGAAGCTGACGGCCTATCTCGGCAAGAACATCGATCGCGCCATCACCCGCGCCGTCGAGCATGCCCGCGGCTACGTCACCGGCGGCACAATGTTCGAGGAGATGGGCTTCTATCATATCGGGCCGATCGACGGGCATTCCTTCGACCATCTGCTGCCGGTGCTGCGCAATGTGCGCGACAATGCGCGCGGACCGGTGCTGATCCATGTGGTCACCCAGAAGGGCAAGGGTTATCCGCCGGCAGAAGCTGCTGCCGACAAATATCACGGCGTCAACAAGTTCGACGTCATCACCGGCGCCCAGGCCAGGGTCAAGCCGAATGCGCCGAGCTATACTAGCGTCTTTGCCGAAGCGCTGGTGCAGGAAGCCGCCCTCGACGACAAGATCGTCGGCATCACCGCCGCCATGCCGAACGGCACCGGCCTCGACAAGCTCGCCGAAGCCTTTCCGTCGCGCTGTTTCGATGTCGGCATCGCCGAGCAGCATGCCGTGACCTTCGCCGCCGGCCTTGCGGCTGAGGGTTACAAGCCGTTCGCGGCGCTCTATTCCACCTTCCTGCAGCGCGCCTACGACCAGGTCGTTCACGACGTGGCGATCCAGGGACTGCCGGTGCGTTTTCCGATCGACCGCGCCGGCTTCGTCGGCGCCGACGGGCCGACGCATGCCGGCTCCTTCGACACCGCCTTCCTCACCACCCTGCCCGGCTTCGTGGTGATGGCGGCGGCCGACGAGGCCGAACTCAAGCATATGGTGCGCACCGCTGTCGCCTATGATGCCGGGCCGATCTCGTTCCGTTATCCGCGCGGCGAAGGTGTCGGCGTCGACATGCCGGTGCGCGGCGAAATCCTGCAGATCGGCAAGGGCCGCATCGTCAAGGAAGGCACCAAGGTGGCGCTGCTTTCCTTCGGCACCCGGCTTGCCGATTGTCTGCTTGCCGCCGAAGATCTCGATGCCGCCGGCCTTTCGACGACGGTTGCCGATGCACGCTTCGCCAAGCCGCTCGACCACGACCTGATCCGCCAGCTGGCCCGCCACCACGAAATGGTCATCACCGTCGAGGAAGGCTCGGTCGGCGGCTTCGGCAGCCAGGTGATGCAATATCTCTCGAGCGAGGGCCTGCTCGACAACGGCCTGAAGATCCGCTCGCTCGTCATGCCCGATATCTGGATGGAGCAGGCAAAGCCGGAAGCGATGAACGCCCATGCCGGGTTGGATCGCGCCGGGATTGTTTCCACGGTGTTCCGGGCGCTTGGGCGCGGTGTTGCGGTCGGGGTTGCGGGATAGGTGAATTGTGAGGGTGTGCCGTGCGGCGCCCTCATCCGCCCGCCGGCACCGACCGGGGTTGAGCCACTGGTCTCAACCCGCCCTTCGGACCCCGCTGGGGAGAAGAGATTTGCGGCGATGTCTCGACTCCCTCTTCTCCCCTCGGCGAGAAGGTGCCCGTAGGGCGGATGAGGGGGCCGCGAGGTCGGACAGACCTAACAGAAGCTTATTCCCATAAAAAAAGGCGGCACTACCGCGCCGCCGTCTTCACTTGACATTCTTCCCTTCCAGGAAAGCGCCCTCTCAGAACTCCGTCCAGTCTTCCTGAACCGCGACCGCAGCAGCCGCTTGCCGGCCGCCGAAGGCCTTGGTGACCTTGTTGGCGAGCGCGCGGGCCGGAGAAGCGACCGGGCGGGCGTTCGCAACGGCCGCGCGCGGTGCTGCATCCGGCCTCGTCTGGCCGAGCTTGAACTGGTGCAACAATTCGTCCAACGCGTTTGCCTCCTGGGCGAGCGCATGGCTTGCCGCCGTCTGCTCCTCGACCATGGCGGCGTTCTGCTGGGTGCCCTGGTCCATGTTGTTGACGGCGGTGTTGATCTCCTGCAGGCCGATCGACTGTTCGCGGGTGGCGGTGACGATCGCGCTGACGTGGTGGTTGATCTCCTGCACCTCGGCGACGATTGCTTCCAGGGCCTTGCCGGTCTCGCCGACAAGCGAAACGCCGGCAACGACCTGTTCGCCCGATGTGGTGATCAGCGCCTTGATCTCTTTCGCTGCCTTGGCCGAGCGCTGCGCAAGCTCGCGCACTTCCTGGGCAACGACGGCAAAGCCCTTGCCGGCATCGCCGGCGCGGGCGGCTTCGACGCCGGCGTTCAGGGCCAAGAGGTTGGTCTGGAAGGCGATGTCGTCGATGACGCCGATGATGTTGGAGATTTCACCCGACGACTTTTCGATCTGCTGCATGGCGGAGACCGCCCTGCGGACGACTTCGCCGGATTTTTCGGCGCCAAGGCGGGTGCGCTCGACGAGATTGCCGGCGTCCTCGGCGCGCTTGGCGCTGTCGCGGACGGTCGTCGTCACCTGCTCGAGGGCTGCGGCGGTCTGTTCGACGGCGGCGGCCTGCTGTTCGGTGCGGTGGGCAAGATCGTCGGCGGCCGAGCGGATTTCGCCGGCGCCGGCATTGATCGCCGAGGCGTTGCGGCCGACCGATTGCAGGGCCGCCTGCAGCTTTTCAACGGCATGGTTGAAGTCATTGCGCAGGCTGTCATATTGCGGCGCGAACGGCGTCTGGATACGGCCGGCCATATCGCCATTGGCAAGCTCGGCGAGGCCGCCGGCCAGCGCGTCGATGGCATGGCGGATCTCGCCTTCCTCGCGGGCCTTCTGCTCGTCGCTTGCCCGGCGCTGGCGTTCGGCGTCGCCGCGCATGCGGTCGGTCTCGCCGGCAAGCCGCAGCTTCTCGATCGCCGCCTGCTTGAAGACCAGCACAGACTGGGCCATGCGGCCGACTTCGTCGCCGCGGTCGGTTGCCGGGACCTCGATATCGTTTTCACCGCCGGCGAGGCGATCCATGGCGCTCGTCATGCCGACGATCGGGTGGACGATGGTGCGCGACATCAGCCAGGCGAGCACGGCGGCGGCAAACGAGGCGACGATACCGCCGGCCAGCAGCGTCGTCTTCAGATCGCTGTTGGCATCGGCGCGAATTTCAGCAAGCGCTTCGGATTTTTCGCGGGCGCTGGCCTTGATCTTCGCCGAGGCCTGGCGGAACCCGTCGAGCTGGCCCTTGGTGGCGTTGACGCCGATCTTGACGACCTCTTCGATCGGCATGTCGGATTCCTTGCGCGCCTTGGTCTGCGGCTCGGCCAGTTCATGGAAATAGAGGTCGGCTGCCTTCTGCATGCCGTCGATCATCTCGACCAGCTGCGGCTCGCCGGCCGCTGTCTGCTTGGCGGCGGCAATCGCCTTCAGCATGCGCTCGCGGTTGGCAAAGACATCGCCATAGGTGCTGTCGCTGCGGAAGAGGATGAAGCCGCGCAGATTGACGGCCTGCTCGAGCATTGCCTGCAGCGCATCGTCGATCTGGTTAACGAGCAGCTCGGACTTTTCCTGCTCGGCAGAAGCAGCCGCAGACGCCGTCGCCTTGGAATAAACAAAAGCGGAAATGGCGACGAAAATGAGAATGAGGGCTGCGAACGTGGCCGCAAGCTTACCGTTCAAGGATATGTTTTTGGCGGACATCGGTGATTTCTCCTGACGACAGTCGACGCGGCGAGAGGCAGGTCGCGTGAGACGCAACCGCCGGGATGTTTGAAGCTGAAAACATGATCGGCGTGGAAACGCTTGCGCCTTCATGGCGCCGAGCAGTTCAGATGAACCGCTGCAATCGCGCTGAACCTATATGGGCAGGCTTTAAATTTGTTTAAATTTGTGCGGCGCAACAGCGGCGGAGCCTGCGGATTATTGTGCCGTTTCCGGCGGATTGAGGATCAGAATGTCGAAGTCCTTGGCGGGATCGAAATCCTCTGCTGTCATCCGGAAGGTCGTCGGGCCGATCTTCTCGACATTGCTGCCGCAGAAGCTGATGAGGCTGCCGGGCTTGCCCTTGTCGATCGTCAGCTGGAAGCGCCGGATCGGCCCCGCCCAGTTGGCGCCGGTCGACAGTACATAGGAGATCCAGCTTTCGGTGTAGTTGGCGCCATTCGTCTCGGCTTCCGCGGCACGCTGCTGCGCGACCCGGACGAAGTCTGCGTCCAGGCAGTATTTGCGGGAATATTCCTCGAAGCGCTCGCCCTTCGGCTGGCCGTTTTCGAGAAAGCTGATGGCGACGGTGCCGCCGACGGCTGGCTGGTAGCGGTGCTCGACGCTCACTTTCTTCTTCGCGGGAAAAGTGGTGCGCCACCAATAGGTCGAGCGCAGCGTCCAGAGCGGCACCAGATCGGCCTCTGCCATCGGATAGATCAGGCCGCGGGCGATCCAATCCTTCCGGATGGTCTGGGGAAGTTTGGCGAGCGCGTCGCGGGTCTTGTCGCTGTAGGGCAGGACCGGAATGTTATTTTTGGCAAGTTCGTCGGTGACGTCGATGCCGAGCGAGACGACACGCTGCTGCAGCTTGGCGGTGATCGGCTTGCCGTCCTGCACGGTGGAGAAATGCAGGAAATTGTCGCTGTCATAATCTGCGATGGCGGAGTTGTTGTCCATCTGACCCGATATATCGGGCATCGGGAAGGCGACCAGGCTTTCGACATCCTTGTCGGACGTGTTCTCGAACACGTAATCGACCCGCACCTCAGAAGCGGAAATGAAGAGATCCTCTTGCACCATGCTGACATCGTCGGATTGGGCAAAGATCAGCCCGCCGGTCTTGACCTCGGCCATGGTATCGTTTGCCAGCGCCGGCGATGCGATCCCTGCCGCGACAAGAAGAGTGAAGAGCTTCAGCATAAAACACCCCCGTGCCTGCGGCCGCCCCGTAATCGCCGCGGCAGGATTATCGCCGAAAGCTTTCGAGGGTCAATGACGCTGTCTGGAACAAAATGCTTGCAACCGGCGGCTTTGCCGGTCATTCACAGCCGATGTCCGATCAAAACAGCCAACGCCTCGACCAACTTCTCGTCTCCCGCGGCCTCTTCGCCAGCCGCTCGCGGGCTCGCGACGCCGTGCAACGCGGCACCGTGCGGATCGCCGGCCAGGTGGTGACGAAAGCCGGCGCGCTCATCGGCGACGACGCCAATATCGAGATCGACGATCCGGCGCAGGACTATGTGTCGCGCGCGGCATTGAAGCTTGCTAGCGCCCTCGAGCATTTTCGGCTCGATCCCGCCGGCCATCGCTGTCTTGATATCGGCGCTTCCACCGGCGGCTTCACCGAGGTGCTGCTGCAGCGCGGCGCCGCGCATGTCACGGCGATCGATGTCGGCCATGGCCAGATGCATCCGCGCATTGCGGCCGATCCGCGGGTGACGAACAAGGAAGGCCTCAACGCCCGCCACCTGACGGCCGAGGATATCTGCAAGCCCGCCACATTCCTCGTCTCCGACGTCTCCTTCATCTCGCTGAAGCTGGCGCTGGCGCCGGCTCTCGATATCGCCGAAGCGGGTGCGGTCGCCGTGCTCTTGGTCAAGCCGCAGTTCGAGGCGGGGCGCGAGGCGATCGGCAAGGGCGGACTGTTGAAGGACCCCTCGTCCGCGCCCGCCGTCGCTGCGGAACTGGAGCGCTGGTTCATCGAGGATATGGGCTGGAAAAGCCTCGGCCTCATCCCCTCCCCGATTGCTGGCGGCGACGGCAATCAGGAATATCTTCTGGCAGGATCGAAACCGTGAGCACCGAAACCGTCACCATCGAAAAGCTCGGCGCCCAGGGCGACGGCATTGCCGGCAGCGCCGGCGGGCCAATCTATGTGCCGTTTTCGCTACCCGGAGAAACCGTGGCGATCGCCCGCGTCAAAAGCCAGGGCACGATCATGTCGATCACGACACCCTCGCCCGACCGGCAGGAGCCGCCCTGCCGGCATTTCGGTCCGGATGGCGTCAACGGCACCTGCGGCGGCTGCACGCTGCAGCACATGACCGATAGCCCCTACCGCGCCTTCAAGCGACAGCTGGTCATCGATGCACTCAGATCGAAGGGGCTGACGCCCGATGTCGGCGAGATCGTGCCGGCCCGGCCGGGCGAGCGCCGACGCGTGGTGTTTGCGGCGCGCAAGACCGAGAAGGACATGCTGATCGGTTTCAACCAGGCCGAAAGCCATCATATCGTCGCGATCGAGGAATGTCCGATCTCGTCGGCGGGGATCGTCGCCCGGCTGCCGGCGATCCGGGCGATTGCTTCAGCACTCGCGACCAATGCCGAACCCTTCCGCGTCTCCGTGCTGGAAACGCTGTCCGGCCTCGACATTGCGGTCGACGAGGTGAAGAAGCTCTCCGACCCGCAGCGGCGCAAGGCGGTCGAAACCGTGCTCAGCCTGCGCGGCATTGCCCGTGTTTCTCTGAACGGCGAAATCCTCATCGAGCCGTCGAAGCCGCTGATTGATTTCGGCGGCGTCCAGGTTTCACCGCCGCCGGGCGGCTTTGCCCAGGCAACCAAGCCGGCGGAAGAGGCAATGGCCGAGCTGGTGCTTGCCCATGCCGGCAAGGCCAAAAGGATCGCCGATCTTTTTGCCGGCGCCGGCACATTTTCGCTGCGGCTGGCGCGTGTCGGCCGCGTGCATGCTGTCGAAGCCGAGGCAAAGGCGCTCGCCGCCCTCGACCATGCCGCCCGCAACACGCAGGGGCTGAAACCGGTCAGCATCGAGAAGCGCGATCTCTTCCGCCGCCCGTTGATGACGCAGGAGTTCAAGCCCTATGACGCCGTCGTCTTCGATCCGCCACGCGCCGGCGCCGAGTTCCAGTGCAAGGAGCTTGCCCGCTCGAGCGTGAAGAAGATCGCCGCCGTCAGCTGCAATCCGCTGACGCTGGCGCGAGACCTCGCGATCCTCGTCGAGGGCGGCTACCGGATCACCGGCGTGACGCCGATCGACCAGTTCCTCTGGACCTCGCATGTCGAGGTGGTGGCGACGCTGGAGAAATAGGGGCTGCCGTCGGCTGCTCCCTCCGTATCAATGTCGAGGGGCGACGCCCCCTCTCTATTGGTCGCCGGATTCTTGTTCTTGACCAGCACTCAGCCGCATTGCCCGGGTTCCGAGTTTTGCACCCGTCACCGCATCGATGGCGATCGGCTCGATCTCCGAGCCCGTTTCGACATCGACATAGCGGGCGAGTTCGCCGTCGCAGTGGCGGTGCGCCCACGCCCCGATCATCATCAGCACCGGCAGGAAATCCCGGCCTGCTTCCGTCAGCACGTACTCCTCGCGGGGCGGTCGCTCGGAATAGAGGCGCTTTTCCAGCAGGCCATCGTCGGTCAGCGCCTTGAGGCGCTTGGTGAGCATGGTCGGGACGATGCCGAGGCTCTTCCTGAACTGGTCGAACCGGGTAAGGCCGGTATGGGCGTCCCGCAAGACCAGAATGCTCCACGCATCGCCCACAGACTTAAGACCGCGGGCCACCGGGCACTGGAGGATCGAAGTATTTTTCATTAGGTATCTTTTCGATAGTGACATGATATCTAAAAGATAGTAACACAGCGTCAGCCAATGATCCACTTCAAATGAGAGCTGACAGCATGATCGACAGAACCAAAAACATCGCCCTGGTCACCGGTGCTTCCTCCGGCATTGGCCTTGTCACCGCCCAAACCCTGGTGAAAGCCGGTTATCGCGTCTATGGGACCAGCCGCAAACAGGTTGCCGGCAAGCCCGGGATTACCATGCTGGTCTGCGACGTGACGGATAAGGCCTCGGTGGAGGCGATGATTGCCGAGATCATGCAACAGGCCGGCCGGATCGACCTCGTCGTCAACAATGCCGGGATCGGCCTGCTCGGCGGCGCGGAAGAATCGTCGATCGACCAGGCCCAGCGCCTTTTCGACGTCAATCTTTTCGGCGTCGCCCGCGTCGTCAATGCCGTGCTGCCCATCATGCGCAAGCTGAAGAGCGGCCGGATCATCAATATGAGCTCGATCCTCGGACTTATCCCATCCCCGTACAACGCCTTCTATGCCTCGACCAAACATGCGATCGAGGGCTATTCCGAATCCCTCGACCATGAAGTGCGCAACTTCGGCATCCGTGTCGTTCTCGTCCAGCCCGGCATCACCAAGACATCCTTCGAGGAGAACCTGACGCGCGTCGATCAACCTCTTCCCGTCTACGACTCGGAGCGGAGCCGGAGCGAGGCTCTGATGCGCAAGTGGATGGAGACGGGCGACGCGCCACAGGTGGTCGCCGACATGGTCGTGAAAGCCGCAACCGCCAAGAAGCCGAAGCTGCGCTATTCCGCCGGCAAGCAGTCGCGCCAGGTCCGCTCGCTTCGCCGCTTCCTGCCGGAGCGGCTGGTCGACAGCCTCCTGCGCAAGGTCAACGAGTTTCCTGCCTCCTTGTGAGTCTTTAATTTGGAACAGGTTCAGATCCCGGTCGACCTGGCCTAAAATCCGAACCTGTTCCAGGCGAAGGAAACCGCTTCCGAATGCGCAAGACCAAACGACGCAATCCCTATTATACCGGCCCGGTGTCCGATCATTTCGACGGCACGCATTTCTTCAATCCCGACGGTATCGAGCCGCTTGGTTTTCGCGATTTGCTGCGGTGGCAATTCGGCGGCGGCCGCCAGCCTTGGCCGAAATCGGTCCCAAGTCCATACGCGGCGGCCAAGCCGGATACACGTGTCGAAGGTGAGGATCTGCGGGTGACCATGGTTGGCCATGCAACCATGCTGGTGCAGGTCGCCGGGCTCAATATTCTCACCGACCCGGTGTGGTCGGAGCGCGTCAGCCCTTTCACCTTTGCCGGACCCAAACGCGTCGTCCAGCCGGGCATTGCGTTCGATGATCTGCCGCCGATCGATCTCGTGCTGATCTCGCACAATCATTATGATCACCTCGATATCGCAACGCTCAAGCGGTTGCATGCAAAGCATCGACCGCATGTGGTGACGCCACTCGGCAACGACACGATCATCCGCCGCGCCGTGCCCGATATGGAGACGACATCGATGGACTGGGGCGAACGCATCGCGCACGCCGGAATCAGCATCGATGCCGAACCCGCCCATCATTGGTCCGCCCGCGGCGGCGCCGATCGCCGGATGGCGCTCTGGGCAGCGTTCGTCCTCTCGACCCCGGCCGGAAAGATCTATCACATCGGGGATACGGGCTTTCATCACGGCGTCAATTACAAGGCGGCACAGCAGAGGCATGGCGGCTTTCGCTTGGCGATTTTACCCTTCGGTGCCTATGAGCCGCGATGGTTCATGAAAGGCCAGCACCAGAATCCGCAGGAAGCGGTGATGGGGATGAAGCTGGCGAATGCGGCCTATGTGGCCGGGCATCACTTCGCGACGTTCCAACTGACGGATGAAGCGGTCGACGCACCGGTAAGGGCGTTGCAAGAGGCAATGGGCGAGCACAATATTGCCGCGGACCGGTTCCGGCCGCTCAGGGCCGGCGAGGTCTTCGATGTGCCCATGCTCTAGCGACGCATGAAGGCTTCGAAGGCGGCCCGGGCCTCGGCGCTTTTCAGACGGGCGGAGAAGTGGCGGGCCTCCTCGTCGATGCGGGCGATGATCTCGTCCCTGTCGCCGCGGACGAGATCGCGGGCGATGCGCATCGCTTCCGGCGGTTTGGCGGCAAGCCGAGCGGCAGTCGCCAGCGTCACAATATCGACCTCGCCGGGTTCGACCACCTTCCAGATCAGACCGGCGTCCTTGGCCTCTTCAGCCGAGAAGGTTTCACCGGCCGCCAGCAGGGCGAAGGCGCGCTGGTGGCCCATCAGGCGCGGCGCAACGAGACTGGACCCCGCCTCCGGCACCAGCGCCAGATCGACGAAGGGAGTGCGGAACTGGCTGCGGTTCGAGGCGATCGCCAGGTCGCAATGGAGGTGGATCGTCGTGCCGATGCCGATCGCCAGACCGTCGACGCCGGAGATCACGGGTTTTTCGGCTTTCACCAGGGCATAGAGGAAATCGAGGATCTCCTGCTCAAGGCCGCCGCCGCCGACTGCGGCGGCAAGGAAATCGTTGAGATCATTGCCGGCGGAAAAGCAGCCTTCGGTGCCGAGGAAGGCGGTGGCGCGGATGGTCGTATCGGCATCGGCCGATTTCAGGGCATCGGCCATGGTGCTATACATGGCGCGGGTGATGGCGTTCTTCTTCTCCGGCCGGTTGAAGCGGATGATCTGGACGCCGGGATGTGCGGAAGGCTGCTCGACGATGATGTGATCGGTCATTGGATGTCCTCAGGCAAGCAGGATGCGGGCGGCGGCAAGGCTTGCCGCGCCATTGACGACGCGGTCGCGAAGGGCTGCGGTCTCGGCAAGCAGGTTTTCGGCGGCGAAGCGGCTAAGCGCGATGCGGCCCTCGCCCCTGCCATCGCCGCTTTCGGCGAGAGCACCCTTGGCGAGATAGCAGCCGGTGAGCACGAGGCCGAACAGGCGCTGATAGGGCGTCGCGCCCGAAAGCGCCTCGGCCGCCTTGCCGTCGGCAAGCATCTTCATGAGCCAGCCAGTCGCCGCTTCGAGATCTGAAATTGCTGCGTCGAGCCTGACTGATGTCTCGCCGAAACCATCGAGATTGGAGCGGCGGGCGCTATCGGCGATCTCCTTCAGCTCGGCGATGAAACCCTTCACCTGCTCGCCGGCGGAGAGCGGCAGCTTGCGGGTGACGAGGTCGATCGCCTGGATGCCATTGGTGCCCTCGTAAATCGGCGCGATGCGCGCGTCGCGCAGGTAACGCGCCGCACCAGTCTCCTCGATGAAGCCCATGCCGCCATGCACCTGAATGCCAAGCGAAGCGACGTCGACGCCGGCATCGGTCGAAAAGGATTTGGCGATCGGGGTCAAAAGCGCGGCGCGCTCCTGCCAGTGGCGGCTGACGTCGCCGGCCCGGTGGGACATGTCGATCGCGTGGGCGCAGGCATAGGAAATGGCGCGCGCGCCTTGGGTCAGCGCCTTCATGGTGAGGAGCATGCGGGCGACATCGGGATGTTCGACGATCGGGCTCATGCCGGCGCCGCTCCAGCCGGGCGCCCTGCCTTGGGTGCGTTCCTTGGCATAGGCGACAGCCTTCTGGGTGGCGGCCTCGGCGATCGCCACGCCCTGCATGCCGACGGCCAGGCGCGCATTGTTCATCATTGTGAACATGCAGGCGAGGCCCTTGTTCTCCTCGCCGATCAACCATCCCACGGCCCCCTTTTCGTCGCCGAACCGGCCGTCGCCATAGATCATCGTGCAGGTCGGCGAGCCGTGGATGCCGAGCTTGTGCTCCAGCGAATGGCAGAAGAGATCGTTCCGGGGCCCAAGCGAGCCGTCCTCGTTCACCAGGAATTTCGGCACCAGGAAGAGCGAGATGCCGCGAGTGCCGGCCGGCGCATCCGGCAGGCGGGCGAGCACAAGATGGATGATGTTGTCGGCCGCGTCATGCTCGCCCCACGTGATGAAGATCTTCTGGCCAAAGATGCGATAGCTGCCGTCGGCGCGGCGCTCTGCACGGGCCTTGAGCACGCCGAGATCGGAGCCGGCATGCGGCTCCGTCAGGTTCATGGTGCCGGTCCATTCGCCTGAGACCATCTTCTCCAGATATTTTTTCTTCAGCGCGGCGCTGCCATGGGTGCTGACCGCCTCGATCGCGCCCATTGTCAGCGTCGGGGCGAGCGCAAAGGCCATGGAGCCGGAATTCCACATTTCCAGCGCAGCGACGTTCAGCATATGCGGCAGGGCCTGGCCGCCGAAAGCTTCGGGCGCCGTCAGACCGTTCCAGCCGCCGGCGATCCAGCTGCGGTAGAGATCGCGCCAGCCATCCGGTAGCCTGACCTCGCCGCCTTCCAGACGGGCGCCTTGGCGGTCGCCGATGTCGGCGAGCGGCGCCACTTCCTCTGTGGCAAACCGTCCCGCCTCGGAGAGGACGGCATCGACCAGATCTTCGCCGAGATCGCCGAGAAGCCCTAGTGAAATCGCTTCGCCCATGCCGGCTACATGCTTCAACGTGAACGCGATTTCCTCGACGGGCGCCTTGTACATTGTTTCCTCCGCAGGACCGGCCTGCATCCCGCGCAAAGCCCTCCGGGGCAAAGGGCTAATTGATTTTTACGTAAACGTCAATTTCGATTTGCCGGTCTGCCATGCCATAATTCGACTGAAACGGCGCCGAGCTCTTGCACCGTCGCACAAACAGCCGTCATGAAGACTCTCTAGGGGGGAACCTCTGAAAACGACATCGCCTTCGCAAAGGATCGGCGACCAATGGATACATTGCCCGTCAACATACCCGGTTTCGTCTGGGCTTATCGCTTCTCCCCGGATGAAAAGACCGCAGTGCGGCTGAACAACAGTGCGACGGTGGCGGATCTGACCGCCGACAATTGTTTCTACTGGCTGCACCTCAACCTTGTCGACGCGCGTGTGCCGGCATTGCTCGACACACTCACCGGGCTGACGGAGGACGCGAAATCGGCGCTGACGACGCGCGACACGCATGCGACCATCACCGTCGACGAGCAGATGCTCTACGGCACGCTCGTCGACTGCCAGCGCGATTTCGCTGAGGATACCAACAATCTCGGCTGGCTGCATTTCGCCATGTCCGACCGCTTCATCATCACCACCAGGCTGCAGCCGCTGCGTAGCGTCGAGCGGGCGCGGACACTGATCGACAAGAATCCGGGCAAATTCTCGCGGCCGGTCGATCTGTTCGAACTGCTGGTGATCGAGTTTCAGCGCACGCTGATCGCGATCGTCATCGAGCTCACCGACGAGCTGAACCTGATCGAGGATTTCGTCTACGACAATGCGCCGCGCGACGAACGCCGGCGGCTGGCGCCGGTGCGACGAACCGTGGTCAGGCTGCATCGGCATCTGCGCACGGTGCTGGCGCTGATGCGGCGCGCCTCGGCAACCGACGAGGACGAGATGCCCTTCGGCTTCGACGACGTGGCGCGGCGGCTGACGAGCCGGCTGGAAACGGTCGATCACGACATCTATGCGCTGCAGGACAGGGCGCGCCTGCTGCACGAAGAAATCGATTCGAAACAATCCTCCGAAACCAACCGCCACCTCTATCTGCTATCGATCATGACGGCCTTCCTGCTGCCGCCGACCCTGGTGACCGGCTTCTTCGGCATGAACACCGCCAACCTGCCCTTCGCCGTCGGCGAGTACGGCACCGAATACGCCGTCGCCCTCATCGTCGCCTCGATTGCCTTTGCCTGGTGGCTGCTGCGGCGGGTGGATATTCTTTGAGGGTGAGAGGTGCGGTGGGCGTGCTGAGTTTCTCCACCATACGTTGCGGTATCTATCACAGGGCTCACCCGTCATCCTCGGGCTTGGGGAGGCCAACATGGATCCTCGGCTCAAGGCGGAGGATGACGGAGGGCGGGGTTACGTTCGGCCAAACTCACCGTCGGCACAACGCAATTGCGCGACGCTGCGCGTACCCCACCTCGCCCGGAACGGTTCTTGCACGGTTACTAATACATTTACCGTGGGGAGACCAATTGTCATGGAATGGTGCATATCCGAAGAGTTTGTCCCTCTGATGCTCGTTGTGAGTGGGCCGGAAAAATACAAGCTTGTTGCAAGCCTCGTACAGGCTGCCGAGATGCTGACGGTTGGCTGGCCAATCGACGATGGAGACGAATATCTGATTGCGATCAGGGCGTGCCGGGCTGCGATCCATGGGGAAATTTCAGCGCAGGACGCGCGAGCAGCGCTCATCCGTGCCGCCGACGAAGCTGGCATTTCGGTGATAACAGCCGTTCACTGAGTTTCGCAGCCGACGATGAAATGGTCCACGGGCTTTCATGCCAGCGCCCTCTCGTTCCGCTGCATGCGCAGGTCCATGAGTGATTGCTGAGTCCCTGCGCATCGCATCTCGGGCCACGGGCGCTTCTGACCCGGATATCTCGCGGAATTAGGCGCAGAGCTTACCCCCATCCCCCGTCATCCTCGGGCTTGACTTGAGGATAACGGGAGGCGGGGTGATGTTCCGGCCAACTCCTCGGCCGAAGCAACTGGCGTCGCGCTTGCCCTACCTCACCTCAATACGGCGAATAGCACTGCTGGCGCGGGCCGTTATAGGGCTGGAACGTATTGTCGTAGGCGCGATAGGACCGGTAGCGGCTGGCGCACCAGGCGACGTGGCTTGAACCCATGCGGGGCGCGGGGGCGACGTAGCGCGGCTGGGCGACAACGGCGCCGCCGATGACCGCGCCGGCGCCGAAGGCGGCGAGCGGATACCAATAGCCGTTGTAGTGACGATAGCCCGGGCGGTAATAGGAATATCCGCGATATCCGCCGTAATAGCCGGGGCGGTAATAAGCGCCGGGGCGATAGCCTGGCCGGTAATAATCGCCGCGATAGTAGCGGCGGTATTGAACGTTCTCGACGGTGGAGGATTTTTCCACCTGCGGGGCGGTCGGCATCTGGATTGCCTGCGACGGCACGAAGCCTGTCAGAACCACGGCGGCAGCCAGAACTGCAGTCGCGATCTTGTTACTCAAACCGAACATTCTTCTCTCCCATTCAGCAGCGATAACCGCCTGCTCAGCAACGCTTTCGTGCCGGAATGGTTCCGAAAGCGGCCGGGGCCCGGCTGCTTTCGTATTTTTAAAGAAATCGATCTGAACCGGGCATTAACCGGGGCGAACCACCTTCAATGCCTCACGTCCGACGTGTGTTCAGGCCACGGCGGAGATTTTCGCCTGATCGCCCTGCAGACGGTTGACCATGAAGTTCGAATACCATTCGAGGAACTGCATGACGCCGCCCTCGTGCAGGGAAGAATAGGGGCCGGGTTCATAGGCCGGAGAGTGAATGCCGAAGGCGTTCTCTTCGACGATGCGGCGATCCTGGTCGTTGGTCTCGGTCCAGACGTGGGTCAGTTCCTCGAGATTGTAATCCACGCCTTCGACGGCGTCCTTGTGGACGAGCCATTTGGTCGTCACCGCCGTCTCGTTGGCGCTGAGCGGCAGCACCCGGAAGGAGATGGCGTGGTCGCCAAGCAGGTGGTTCCACGTCGTCGGATAGTGGAAGAGCAGCATGGTGCCGATATGGCTGATCGAGATATCGTCGGCGAGCGGACGATTGACCGCGCGCTTGCCCGACATGGTGTAGCTCTCGGCATCTTCGATCAGCGGCATGCGGGCGGTGCGGAATTGGCCGTCCGGCGAAATCTGGAATTTGCTCGGCAGGCCGGCGGCCTCGCAGCGCGCCCAATGGCCGGCGATCTCCGGATCGTCGGCGCCGCCATCCGTGCCGGTGACGCTCGGGGCTTCGGGATAGGTGCGGCAGAGTTCGGGATGATTGGCGGCGCAGTGATAACACTCGCGGTTGTTTTCCCAGACGAGCTTCCAGTTGCCCTTCTCGATGATCGTGCTCTGGAAGGCGACCTTGCTCTCGCTGATCCGGTGCGGCGCGACATAGGGCTCGATCTTGTCGCGCACCGGCTGGAAGTCCGGAGCGGTGTTGGCAAGGCAGATGAAGACATAGCCTGCGACGACTTCGCAATGGACGGGCTTCAGGTTGAAGCCGGTCTTGTCGAAATCATCGCCCATGTGGCGGGCGAAGGCGAGCTTGCCTTCGAGATCGTAGGTCCACTGATGATAGGGGCAGACGAGACGCACGGAGGAGCCGTGCTCCTTGGTGCAGACGCGCGAGCCGCGATGACGACAGCTGTTGTGGAAGGCGCGGATGACATTGTCGCGGCCGCGGACGACAACGACGGGATAGGTGCCGATCTGGACGGTGAAATAGGCGCCCGGCTTCGGCAGTTCGCAATCATGGCCGATGAACAGCCAGTCGCGATAATAGATCATCTCCATGTCGAGCTGGAAATAGTCCTCGTCGATATAGAACGGCCGTTCGAGGCTGAAGCCCTCCCGGCGGTTCTTGAGCTGACGCAAAACGTTGCTGCGAATATCCATCTTCATGTCCTCGTGCACCCGGTTGCCGCCCTTACGCAGAAGGCCGGCGGAAGCGCGCCCGCTTCCTTCTCCTTCGGGAGAATTGTTCATGGCAGCCATTTAATCATCTGGGCTGGCTGCCGCTCGGTTGTAATGCGACATCGGCTTCGAAATTGACGACAGGATGCAAGCGGCCCGTCCAGGTCGTTCGCATCTGCCGACTCTGCAGCAATTATCGTCAATTGCGACATGGCGTAAAGACCCGCTGCGTAAGAGGTAAGCCGACCGGGATAGAAGTCCGTCGCGTTTGCGACATCTGTCGGCATTTGCCTTTTGGCCGGCCGGCTGCCGGGTGATTTTAACATCGCCTTAAGCATACCGCCCTATCCTACTGTTGATTCAGACCGAGCGAAGAACGCGAACCATGGCCAAACTCCGTTATTTCGACGCGAAAGATGCAAGCAGATCGCAGGAGCCGCAGCTGGTTGCCGCGCATTCCGAATTCCTGCGCACCGGCCGCATTCCCCGCGAGCGACGGCACTGGCTGGCCGAGGAAAAGCGCTATTTCACCCATGACGAGGTCGCCGCCAAAACCGGCCGCAAGCTGCAGGTGGCCGGCGAGAAGACGCATCAGCACATCAACGGCTTTCACCACTCGATCCAGTTTCCGAAAATGATCTTCCATCGGACGCTGGAGGACAGCCCGCATCTCGGCTATTGCCACGTCACCGCAGCACGAACGAAGTTCGCTCACTACGAAGAGGTCAGCTGGGCCTTCTACATCGCCAATTTCTATTCCGACATCGGCGAGAACGACAACTTCTTCGAACGGATCGATGTCGGTTATTCCCGCATGTATTTCGCCGTCGCCATCAAAGCGGGCGAGAATTCCCAGGAAAAGATGACCATCGACCGGTCGGTGCGCGGCAACGGCCTGCTGTTCCGCACCCATGATCCGCAGGCGGCAATCCGCAACATCCTTCTGCTTGGCGCCCGTAACGAACAGCTGCGCGAAATCATCCGCCAGCTGTGACGCCCACCAATGGGTGAGGCAAACATCGCGATTGATCGCAGGCAGCGGAAAGCCTAATGACTGCCGGGACCAAAGCATCGGGCAGCACATGGCACGCATCATCGATATAGAGGCAGACAGGCGGGCAGCACTTGAAGCGGCCTCAGCCGCTCTTGCCGACGGCTTTGCCATCGCCATTCCGACCGAAACCGTCTACGGCCTTGCCGCCGACGCCACCAATCCGGCGGCCATCACCCGCATCTACGAAACCAAGGGACGGCCGCGTTTCAACCCGCTGATCTGCCATATGGCCGACCTTGCCATGGCCGAAGAGCATGCCGAATTCGATCGTGTCTCGCGGGCGCTCGCCGCAGCCTTCTGGCCCGGCCCGCTGACGCTGGTGCTGCCGCTGAAACCGCAAAGCCCGATCCATTCGCTGGCGACCGCCGGGCTCGACAGCGTCGGGGTGCGCGTGCCGAAAGGTTTTGCGGGCGCCCTGATCGGCGCCTTCGGGCGGCCGCTCGCAGCCCCCAGCGCCAATACCTCAGGCGCGATCAGCGCGACGAGTGCGGCTCATGTCGAGGCCGATCTCGGAGCGAAGGTCCCGTTGATCCTCGATGCGGGGCCAAGCACCGTCGGCGTCGAATCGACGATCGTCAAGGTGGAGGGCGACCGGGTAAGGCTGCTGCGGCCCGGCGGCCTGGCAGCACGCGAGATCGAGCGTGTCGCAGGCCGGCCGCTGCTCAGGGCGAAAACGGCATCGGCGGCGATCGAAGCACCTGGTATGCTTGCCTCGCACTATGCGCCCGGCGCCTCCGTGCGTCTCAATGCGACGAGGGTCGAACCCGGCGAAGCGCTGATCGCCTTCGGCGGCGCGGCAATCTCCGGCACGAACAGCGCCCGGATCGTGCTTGATCTCAGCCCGCGCGGCGACCTTGCCGAGGCGGCGGCCAATCTTTTCGATTATATGAAGCGGGCCGATGCCAGCGGGGCTTCGAGCATCGCCTTCTCGGCCATTCCCGAAGAGGGGCTCGGCGAAGCGATCAACGACCGCCTGCAGCGGGCGGCGGCGCCACGCGACTGACAGACCCGATCAAATCGACCGAGGAGACCGACCCCGATGAGCAGCACCGGCATTTCCACCGAACTTCTCGACCGTTTCGCAGCCATCGTCGGCGATAAATACGCGCTTCGGGGCGAGGCCGATCTTGCGCCGCATCTGGTCGAAAACCGCGGCCTCTATCACGGCTCCTCCCCTCTCCTGCTGAAACCCGGCTCGGTCGAGGACGTCTCTGCTATCATGAAGCTTGCGACGGAGACCGGAACGGCGATCGTGCCGCAGACCGGCAATACCGGCCTTGTCGGAGGCCAGACGCCGCGCGCCGGCAAGTCCGATATCATCCTGTCGCTCGAGCGCATGAACAGGATCCGTGACGTCGATCCGGTGGCGAACGTGCTGGTCGCCGACGGCGGCGCCATTCTCGCCGATGTGCAGAAGGCGGCCGAAGCGCATGGGCGGCTGTTTCCGCTGTCGCTCGGTTCCGAGGGCTCCTGCCGCATCGGCGGCAATCTTTCCACCAATGCCGGCGGCACGGCGGTGCTGGCTTATGGCAATATGCGCCAGCTCTGCCTCGGCCTCGAAGTGGTGCTACCGACCGGCGAGGTCTGGGACGGCCTGCGCCGCCTGAAGAAGGACAATACCGGCTACGATCTGCGCGACCTCTTCATCGGCGCCGAAGGCACGCTTGGCATCATCACCGGCGCGGTGCTGAAGCTGTTTCCCCAGCCGCTCGGCCATCAGGTGGCATTCGCCGGCCTTCACTCGGTCGAGGATGCGCTTGCGCTTTTCAACCTAGCCTCCAGCCTCTGCGGCACCTCGCTCACCGGTTTCGAGCTGATGCCGCGTTTCGGCGTCGAAATCACCGCCCGCCATATCGAGGGCGTACGCGATCCGCTCGACGCGGCCTATCCCTGGTACGTGCTGATCGATATTTCGACGTCTGACTCGGCCGAAACGGCGGAGCGGATGATGAACGGCGTTCTCGAACAGGGTTTTGCGGCCGGGCTGGTGCTCGATGCGGCGATCGCCTCATCGGTGGCGCAGCAGCAAGCAATCTGGCACATGCGCGAGAGCATGTCGGATGCCCAGAAGCCCGAAGGCGGGTCGATCAAGCACGATGTTTCCGTGCCGGTTTCGCGGATCCCGCATTTCATGGCCGAGGCCGCGGAAGCGGTCCTGGCAGCAATGCCCGGGGCCCGTATCTGCGCCTTCGGCCATATGGGCGACGGCAATATCCATTACAATATTTCCCAGCCGGTCGGCGCCGACAAGGCCGCCTTCATCGCCCGCTGGCGCGAAATGAACCACATCGTCCATGGGCTGGTGCTGGCGCATGGCGGCTCGATCTCGGCCGAGCACGGCATCGGCCAGCTGAAGCGCGACGAATTGGCGGCGATCCGCCCGGCAATCGAAATCGAACTGATGCGCCGGATCAAGCGGGCTTTCGATCCGGCTGGTATCATGAACCCTGGGAAGGTGGTCAGCCTCGAGGTTTGAGGGTGGCGGACCGGGGGAGCCCCCTCATCCGCCTGCCGGCACCGACCGGGGTCGAGCCACGGGTCCCTCGACCCGTCCTTCGGACCCCCGCGCGCGGGGCGAGGGGGACTGCCGCAACCCCTCCGTTCCTCATCAAAGTGGCGCGGGGCACGTCCCCTCGCCCCGTTTTTACGGGGAGAGGGTTAGGGTGAGGGGCAAATCATTGAAACTGACTAGCAATTAGGACGACTGCGTGCCGCCGCCGGTCAGGATCTGCAGCGCCGGCGATTGCTGGGTGGCGTTCTGGACGTCGTACATGGCGGTAAAGCGGCGCAGCAGCTTGTCGACCTTCTTCGGATCCTGGAGATCCTCGAGCTTGACGAAGCGGTTGAGGAGGTCGGCCTGTTTGGTGACATCCATGCCCGACATCTGCGAGGGCAGGCTGTAAGCTGTGGTGATGACCTGATAGAGCGCCTTGTCGCCGAGGATCGAATAGATCGAGGTGATGCTCGGGGCCTTGCGGCTGAAATAAAGCGCCAGGCGCACACCATCGTTGCTTTCGCCCTGCTGGGCTTCCATCGTCTGCTGGACGTAGAGCTCCTGGGTGTGCTCCTCGGCCGCCTTGTTCTGGATGGT
This sequence comes from Rhizobium sp. 268, assembly GCF_036571585.1. Lineage (NCBI taxonomy): Bacteria > Pseudomonadati > Pseudomonadota > Alphaproteobacteria > Hyphomicrobiales > Rhizobiaceae > Rhizobium > Rhizobium sp. 268. The sequence goes on from NZ_JAPPSO010000001.1 coordinate 389,754, forward strand.
GCCCATCTTGGCGCGGGTGAGATTGCCGTCCTTGTCGAAGTTGAAGGCGGCGACGATATCCTGGAAGCGCGCATCGGCCTTGGCGTTCAGGTAGCTCTTCTTGTCGTCGGGATCGGAGGTGAAGATCTTCTTCAGCGTCGCCTTGTCGTAATCCTTCGGGTCGAGGTTGTTGGCCTTCAGCACCAGATCCGTCAGGCGGCTGTCGTCGAGGAAATCGTCGAGCGACTTCACCTTGGCCATGCCCTTGGCGAAATAATCGACTTCGGCAGTCGCGTCCTTCGATGCCTTGTCCTTTACCGGGCCGGCCTTCAGCAGCATGGTCATATGCGCCTTGTAGTCGGTGGCGTATTTGGCCATGGTCGCGTCGGGCAGCGCCTGGAAGGGTGATGCCGCCTTGCCGTCCGGGCCGAAATTGAAGGCGCGGGCGAGATTGGTGATGCGTTCGTCCTTCAGCGAGGCGATATAGCCGTCCGGATCATAGGCGTCGCTCGTCAGGATCTTGCGCATCATCGAGCGCGGCACGTCCTGGTCGGTCAGGCCGAAGGCCTGCAGCGCCACATGATAGGGATCCGGCAGATTGTCGTTGCTCTTCTTGAAATCGGCCGTGGCATTGGTGCGCAGGAAATCGTTGACGGATTTGATCTCGGCAGTATCGAGCAGGCTCGTACTGTCGGCCATCATGCTCGAGTAGTTGGAAGCAACCTCGTCGATCGCCTCTTCGCGCTCGTCGTCATAGCGCGCCATATAATTGTCATTGGTGGTCTGCGCCTGATCGGCCGTCTGGACCGAGCTTACAACCGGCAGCGATCCATCGGCGGCGAAGTTGAAATCGGCGTTGAGATCGGCATAACCGGCGGCTGAGGCAGCCGTCGCATCGGTCAGGTAGCTCTTCAGGTCGGCGTCCGAGATATTCAACGGCAGATTATAGGTGCTCTTCAGGAAATTGGTGATGGCGGGATCGGCGATGAGATCGTCGACATTGGCGATCGTCGCCATCCGGGCGGAATAGTCGTCGGTGCGCGCTCCGGCGGCAAATTTCGTGTTGCGGATCTGGGTGTCCGTCTGCGCCGCCAGTCCGTCCTTGAGAGAGCCGTCGGCCTTGAAATTGAAGGCGGCGGCGACGTCGGCATAGGTGCCGGTGCCGCTCTGATCGGTCAGGATGCTGCGAAGAGCGACGTCGGTAACGGTGGACGGGATGCCGAAGGCGTTGCGCACGAAATTGTTCAGCTTCTGGTCCGCCAGCAGCTGATCGACATTGGCGATGCCTGCGATGGTCGCCTGGTAATAGACGGCCGCATTGTCGGCCTTGCTGGCGGTGCTGGCACTTTGCGCGGCCGTCTGCGAGGCGTAGAGGGTGGCGATCGAACCGTCCGTCTTGAAATTGAAGAGATCGTGGACGTCGCTATAGCCCTGGGCGCTGGCAGCGGCGGGATCGACGAGGAAGGTCCTCAGCGTCGCATCGGAGACGCTGTCGGCGACCTGCATGCTGGTTCTGAGATAGCTGACCGCAACGGGATCGGACATGATGTCGTCGACACTGGTGACACTGTCGATCATGGCGTTGAAGTGGGCCGCGTTCGCCGCCGATTTGTCGGTGGTCGACTTGCGCTGCGTGTCCGTCTGGATCACCGACCCGTTGATCGAGCCATCCGCCTGGAAGTTGAAATCGGCGTTGAGATCGGCATGGCCTTGCGCGGCGGCATAGGCGGAGTCGGTCAGGATGTTCTTCAGATCGGCATTGCTGAAATCCGTGCCGAGACCATAGGCATCCTTGATGTAGCGCGCCATGTTTCCGTCGGCGAGCAGGGCGTCGACATTGGTGATGCCGCTCGATTGAGAGGTCACCTTGTAGTAGTTGGCAGTCTGCGACGCCGCCGACGACAGCTTGTTTGCCTGATCGAGCGTCCGGACGCGCGCCGTGCTCGAGGTGGAGCCGTCAGCCTTGAAGTTGAAGGCGTTGTAGACATTGGTAAAGCCCATCAGCTGGGCATAGCCGGGGTCAGTCAGGACCGTGCGCAGTGCTGCCGCGGTGAAATCGGCGCCCATGCTGTAGGCGGTCTTGATGTAGGAGGTCAGACGTTTGTCTGCGACCAGATCGTCGACATTGGTGATCGTGCCGATCTTGGCGGTATAATAGGCCTGGTTATAGTCGGCCGCCGTCTTGTTGACGTAGACGACGTCGGAACCGACCGAATTGTCAATGATGACCGACTGGGAATTCAGCGTGTAGGTTTCGATGACCGAAGCCTTCTGCGCCGCGGTCTGGGCCGTGCCGGTAACCGTGCCGTCGGCGTTGAAGCTGAACTGGGCGGCAAGCGCCTTGTACTTGTCGCCGCCCTGCGTGTTGACGACGCTCGTGGGGTCGCTCAGATCGCTCGTCAGCACCTGGCGCAGAAAATCCTTCGACGCATAGGTGGGATCGATGTTGAACGTCTTCAGCACGTAGGTGCGAAGCCTCGTGTTGTTGACCAGATCGTCGACGGTCGTCACGCTGTCGATATTATTGCCGTAATAAGTGCTCTCTGCGGACGTCGCCTTGTCGGCATCGATGAAGGACTGCTTGTAGAGGCCGATCAGATCGTCCTCCTGCGCGTCCGTCTGCACGTCCTTCTCGGGCGCATTAAAATTGAAGGCGGAAGCGAATTCGCGATAGCGCGTATCAGAGAGCTTGTTGGCGTAGCTGTTGGGGTCGGTGAGATCGCTTTCCAGCACCTTCTTCATGAAGGCCTTGGCATAGGTCATATCCTCAAGACCATAGGCTTTCATCGCATAGCTGTAGAGCTTGTAATCGCCGAGGAAGTCGTCGACCGAGGTGACCTTGTTGATATGATCGGCGTAGTATTCGGCGTCCTTCTTGACCGTCGCCTGCGACGCGACCTTGTTCAGGCTCGACGTCATATCCTTCGACAGGATCGTGTAAGCGAGGGAGGCCGTAATCATCAAATGCGCCCTTTTCGGCAAAATCTCTAAAAGAACGAACTGCTGGTAAGCATATTTTGCCACGAAAAACTTACCTGAGCCTTACCTCAGGATGCATCACTTCAGCACAGCATGGCGTTCACCTTCCGGAAACCCTGCCGGATTCGGTTTTGATAACCATCAGAGGACGCAAAGTTTTCTTAACCGCAATTTTTAAGCTGTACGGAACGGCAGGCCCCTATTGTCGGCCATAGAGGACGAAAAGTCCCAAGGAGAAGACCGGAAATCGGCTCTCAGGTAAGACAAGGGTAGAATGACATGAACAATCCCGTAATGAAGCCCGCCTGGGCTGGTACGACGTTACGCCTCGATCCGTCCCGCTTTCCGCAGCAGGTCAGCTACGCCATCCATGATTGTTCGGATGACGTGAATATTACCATAGACGAACGCGGCGCGGTCCTGCGCAAGGTCCTCCCCTCCAGCGGCCTGCCGCTCTCGATTGCGCTGCCGAAGCGCGTCTTCCAAGGTGTCGCCGCCCGCGCCATCGACCATGGCGACGGCGAGGTTACCGTCACCCTCGAACTCCATCATGCCGATCCGGAACTGTGCATTCCGCTGCTCGTCGCCCATGATCTCAGCGATATCGCCGCCGACTGGCGCGGCTGGTCGGAAGCATTCCGCATTCCGATGCTGATGGTCGAGGCCGACGGCGTCGCCCGGCCGCTCGAAGACCATATCGGCGGCTTGCGCACCAGCGATCTCAAACCGCGCCGCCGCCATTCCTACTTCGCCAACCGCCGCCCGCGCTTCCTCGTGCGCCGCACCACCGGCCGGCTCGGCGTCGCCATGAAGATCGAAGGCAAGGAAATCATCGCCCGCAACTGAGCGATTTCGCGACACTTCGTTTCGCACGCATTTGAAACCCGGCGCCCGCGCCGGGTTTGTCTTTTCACGCATCGCCCCATTCAGGGAATGGCGAAGAGCAGCGAGACGAAGAGGCCGAAGAAGATGATCAGGCCGACGCGATTGTTCGACTTGAAGAGCGCCAGGCATTGGGCGGCATCATTGATATCGAGCCGGACGATCTGCCAGGCGAACATGCCGGCGGCCCCGAACAGGGCCAGGAAAGCGATCAGATTGGCGCCGGCAAGCGCGAAAGCGGCAAACATCAATACCAGCGTCAGCCCATAGAGGCCGATCAGCCATACCCGCGTCCTGTCGCCGAACAGGCGCGCGGTGGAACGGACGCCGATCAGCTCGTCGTCCTCCTTGTCCTGATGGGCGTAAATCGTGTCGTAACCGATCGTCCAGGCCACCGAGGCGGCATAAAGCAGGACAGCGGCAAAGGAGAGGCCGCCCAAAATGCCGGCCCAGCCCATCAGCGCGCCCCAGGAGAAGGCAAGCCCCAGGTAGAATTGCGGCCAGTCGGTGAAGCGTTTGGCGTAGGGATAAAGCGCCACGATGCCGAGCGAGAGCACGCCGAGGAAGACGGTGAACCAGTTGAACTGCAAGAGCACGAAAAGCCCGACGAGGGCCTGCAGGCCAATGAAGATCTTCGCGTGGGCGCGCGTCACCCGGCCGGAGGGAAGCGGACGCGAGCGCGTGCGGGCCACCTCCATGTCGATCTGGTGGTCGACAAGATCGTTATAGGTGCAGCCGGCGCCACGCATGGCCACGGCGCCGATGAAATAGAGCAAAAGGTGGGACACCAGCAGGCTGCCGGAATAGAGCCCCTCGCCGATCGCCGCATTGGCGGCAAGGGTTGCCGACCAGAAGCACGGCCACATCAGCAGCTGCCAGCCGATCGGGCGATCCCATCGCGCCAGCTGTGCATAGGGCCAGAGCCATGGCGGCAGGATCCGGTAGACCCAGTTATCGGAAGGTGCGTCGGAAACGCGATCGTGGAAGTCGCCGGTATCTTGCATGCCGCCATCTAGCGACCGGCCGGCGATCCGGTCAAGAAGCGATCTCTTGTCTTATGCGTGTCGTTATCCCGGACCCGCTGCACACTTCTGGGCGACATGCATTGGATGTTTAATGCATGTCGTTATCCCGGAACCGCTGCACACTTCCGGGCGACATGCATTGGATCACTGCAGGGAGAAATTGAACTTGTAGGTCGCCGAGACGCCGATCAGGACCTGGTTCTTGGAGCCGCGGTCGCGCACCAGGCTGCTGTCGGCGGCGGGACCGGCCAGCCGCTTATATTCGAGGAAGGAGCTTGCCGAGAGATTTTCGGTCGCCTTCCACGTCAGTGCTGCGCCGGCGCCGTAAGACTGCATGCCCGCCGTCGGCTTGTAAGGATCAAGGCCGCTTTCGGCGGCGTGCTTGGCGCTGACGCCATAATAGGCGTCGTAATAGCCCCTTGTCGCAAATGTCGCGCGCGGGCCACCTGACAGCTGCAGGTCGGGCGCGATATCGGTGAAGGCATCGATCGCCAGATCGGCGACAACGCCGTCATGCGAGCGGATGCCCTGGCGGACTTCGGCGCGGGCGCGCAGGAAATCGGTGGGGTAGACTTCTAGGAAACCGCCGGCCTCAGCCCCCCATTTGACCTTCCTCAAGCCCTTCAGCTCATGGCCGTCGCCCTCGTCGCGCGATGGCACGAACTTGCCGACGATGCCGGCGCGGAAGGCGCCCTTGTCGATCAGGGCGAAGGAGGGATTATCGTTGCGCGATGAAAAACGCGGGCCGGCGCCTTGGCGGCCGACCGAGATCAGTGGGCTGAACTTGAATTCATTGTGCGACGAGCCCTCGAATTTTGGCGCCGAGAAGCCGGCGACGCCGACGTTCAGATACCAGTCGCCCGACCAGAAATGCTGGCCGCTTTCCTGCGCCGCCGCTGAACCGAAAGATAAAAAGGCAATAGCCAAAGAGATCGATACGACTGATCGATGAGACACGTCCGCACTCCAGAAAACGCAAAAACAAAGCCGCGGAGAGCGGCGACGGTTACATTTATAGTGGGGTCGTTACCCCAATGTTAACCACGGGGGACAAAGGGCGCTAATGAAAGTCATGTCGTCGGCCCCACACGGCTGATGGCATCCTATCTCTGATTCCACCGGCGAATGACCGGTTCCGTCAGATCGTGTTCGTAACCGAGCACGCTGATGCTGGCCGTATCCAGCACGAAATGCGCGCCGCCTTCCGGCGGCAGGCCGAGCCAGCGGGCGGCGAGCACGCGCAGGAAATGCGAGCTGGAAAAGATCAGGATGCTGTCCGCCGCCTCGCGAAGCGCGTGGATGATGCTATCTGCGCGAGCGCCGGCGTCGGCCGCCGTTTCGCCATTCGGGCAACCGTCGCGAAAGAGCTGCCAGCCGGGGCGCTCCGCCAGGATTGCCTTCGTGGTGACGCCTTCATAAGCGCCATAGTCCCATTCGGCGAGATCGTCGCGGATCACCGCGCCCGATCCGAAGCCGGCGAGCGCGCAGGTTTTACGGGCACGCGCCGACGGGCTCGACCAGACGGCGGAGAAGGCGTGGCCGGCGAGTCGCTCGGCAAGCTTGCGGGCGGCGGCCTCACCATTCGCCGTCAGCGGAATATCGCTGCGGCCGGTATGGCGCCCGGACAGGCTCCATTCGGTTTCTCCGTGCCGAACCAGGTAGATCTCGGGAAACGCACTGCTCATCGGCATGTCCTTTCATCGCGTCCGGCTGCCGCTCAGAAGGTCACCTTTTCCAACGGCGGGCGCCTCGCCTCGAATTCCTTCAGCTTGGCTTCGTTGCGGGCGATGTAATTGCGGTTGTCGGGAACGGTGAACTGGTTCTTGGCGATCTGGATCTGCAGGATGAAGAGCTCGTCCCAGCGAAAACCCATTTCCGAGCCGGCCAGGTAGAATTCCCACATGCGGAAGAACTGCTCGTCGTAAAGCGCCACCGCTTCGGCCTTGCGGGCCACGAAGCGCTCGCGCCAGTGACGCAGCGTATAGGCATAATGCAAAGGCAGGATTTCGACATCCCTGACCAGGAGCCCGGCCTTTTCGAGCGGCGGCAAGACTTCGCCGACGGAAGGGATATAACCGCCGGGGAAAATATACTTCTCGATGAAGGCATTGGTGCCGAAACTCGGCTTCGGGCGGCCGATCGAATGCAGCACCATGACGCCGTTGTCGTCGAGCAGATCCGACACCTTGCGGAAGAAATTGGGGTAATTGCCGATCCCGACATGCTCGAACATGCCGACCGAGACGATGCGGTCGAATTTTCTGCCCGTCAGGGTGCGGTAATCCTGCAGCTCGAACCGCACGCGCTCGGCAAGGCCGCGCTTTTCAGCACGAGTGCGGGAGACCTTCAGCTGTTCTTCGCTGAGCGTAATGCCGGTGAAATCGGCTCCCTCCGTCGCCTCCGTCAGGTACATGCCCATGCCGCCCCAGCCGGAGCCGATCTCCAAGATGCGTTGGTTCGGCTCGAGCAGGAGCTTGGCGGCAATATGGCGTTTCTTGGCGAGCTGCGCCTCGTCGAGCCCGATGCCCGGGGGTTCGAAATAGGCGCAGGAATATTGCCAGTCCTCATCTAGGAAGAGATCGAAGAGCTTGGCTGACAGGTCGTAATGATGGGCGACATTGTGCTTGTTGCGATTGACCGGCACGCGGCTCTTCAGCTGCTGCCAGGCAATTCGGCCCAGAAGCAGTGCTGCCATCTTGAAATCGAAGATCTCGTTGGTGGTGTTCTGTTTCACCATCGACAGGAAATCGTAGATATTGCCCTCTTCGAGAATGAACCGGCCCTGCATATACATCTCGCCGAGCTTCATCGTCGGGTCGCGCCGGATGGCGTCCTCGGCCTCCTGATCGGCGAGGCGGGCGGCAACCATGTCTCCGCTACCGTCGCCGATCAAATAAATGTCGCCATTGGCAAGGGTAAGTTTCAACGAACCCTTGCGGATGATTTGCTGGACGATCGAAAGGAAAGCCGACGCCATGGACGCCTCGCAAATGTGACAGGATGGTCACATCAACTTAATAACTCTCCTTCGCCTTACAAGCGCCGGATTTAGCACTCCGTTCAGAACGTTGCCAAACTGTTGCATTTTTGCCGAAATACGGGCTAAACCCTTATTTTCGCTTCATCGCTTCGGCCAGTGCCGCGCCAAAAGCACCCTGGCTCTCCGGCTTGGGAGCGGCAGGCCGGCGCTCGTTCTGTGGCCGCGAGCCCTGGTTTCCGCGAGAATCACCACGCGGCGGCGGCGCTGCAGAACCGTCGTCGCGCTTCATCGACAGAGCGATGCGCTTACGCTTGGCGTCGACCTCGACGACCCGCACCTTGACGACATCTCCCGCCTTGACCACCTCGTGCGGATCCTTGACGAAGCGGTCGGCAAGCTGGGACACATGCACCAGACCGTCCTGGTGCACGCCGATATCGACGAAGGCGCCGAAGGCGGCGACGTTTGTCACCGTGCCCTCCAGCATCATGCCGGGCTTCAGGTCGGAAATTTCGTTGACGCCCTCGGCGAAGGTGGCGGTCTTGAAGCTCGGACGCGGGTCGCGACCAGGCTTTTCCAGTTCCGAGATGATGTCCCTGACGGTCGGCAGGCCGAATTTCTCGTCGATGAACTGGCGCGGATCGACCGATTTCAGCATGGCGCTGTCGCCCATCAATGCGCGCAGGTCACGGCCGCAGGCGGCGACGATCTTCTTGGCGACGCCATAGGCCTCCGGGTGAACGGAGGAGGCGTCGAGCGGCTCCTTGCCGTTGGGGATGCGCAGGAAGCCGGCGCATTGCTCGAAGGTGCGGCCGCCGAGGCGGGCAACCTTCAACAGATCGCGGCGCGTCTCGAAACGGCCCTCGTTGTCGCGGTGGCGGACGATGGCGTCGGCGATCGAGGGCCCGAGGCCGGAGACGCGGGACAGCAGCGGCGCCGAGGCGGTATTCAGATCGACGCCGACGGCGTTCACCGCGTCTTCGACCACAGCATCGAGCGAACGCGACAGCTTCTGCTGGTCGACATCGTGCTGATACTGGCCGACGCCGATCGACTTCGGCTCGATCTTGACGAGTTCGGCGAGCGGATCCTGCAGACGGCGGGCGATCGAGACGGCGCCGCGCAGCGACACGTCGAGATCGGGAAACTCGGCCGCTGCGGTTGCCGAGGCTGAGTAGACCGAGGCGCCGGCTTCCGAGACGATGACCTTGGTCGGCTTCGGCGCCGGCAGTTCGGCCAGCATGTCGGCCACCAGCTTTTCGGTCTCGCGGCTGCCGGTACCGTTGCCGATCGAAATCAGCTCGACATTGTGCTTGCGGATCAGCGATGCGAGCTCGATCTGGGCGCCGCGCACATCGTTTCGCGGCTGGAAGGGATAGACCGTCGATGTCGCAACCACCTTGCCGGTGCCGTCGACGACGGCGACCTTGACGCCGGTGCGGATGCCGGGATCGAGACCCATGGTGGCGCGCGAGCCGGCGGGGGCGGCGAGCAGCAGGTCCTTGAGATTGCGGGCGAAGACATGGATCGCCTCCTCTTCGGCCCTCTCGCGCAGCTCCCGCATCAGGTCGAGCGACAGCGACATGGAAAGCTTGACGCGCCAGGTCCAGCTCGCGACCTCTATCAGCCAGCGGTCGCCGGGGCGGCTTGCGCCGATCTCATAGGCCGCAGCGATCATGCGTTCGACCGGCTTGTTCGGCGAGGCGGTCTCGGCGTCGGCCTCGATCGTCAGCGTCAGCACCTCCTCGTTCCAGCCGCGCAGCATGGCGAGCGCGCGGTGGCCGGGGGCGGTCGCCCAGCGTTCGGAATGGTCGAAATAATCGGAAAATTTTTCGCCCGCCGCCTGCTTGCCGTCGACGACCTTGGCCTTCAGCAGCGACGCCTGGCGCATATGGGCGCGCAATCTGCCGAGCAGATCGGCATTTTCGGCAATGCCTTCGGCGATGATGTCGCGCGCGCCTTCGAGCGCCATCTTCACATCGGGCACATCAGCCGTGACGAAGCTTTCGGCAAGCGCCGCCGGTTCCCGGCCGCGCTCGGCAAGGATCGCCTCGGCAAGCGGCCCGAGGCCGCGTTCGCGGGCGATTTCGGCGCGGGTGCGCCGCTTCGGCTTGTAGGGCAGGTAGAGGTCTTCGAGCTCGGCCTTGGTTTCGGCGCCTGAAACCTTCGCCATCAGCTCGTCGGTCATCTTGCCCTGGCCGGTGATCGATTCGACGATCGCGGCGCGCCGGGCCTCGAGTTCACGCAGATAGACCAGCCGCTCGGCGAGATTGCGCAGCTGCGTATCGTCGAGCCCGCCCGTCACTTCCTTGCGGTAGCGCGCGATGAAGGGCACGGTGGCGCCTTCGTCGAGCAGCTCGATGGCGGCTTTGGCCTGTTCCGGACGAGCGTTGATTTCGGCCGAGATGCGGGCTGCGAGAAAACGGAGGTCAGCGGCCATAGGATTTCCTATTTCGACGAAAGTTGCGGGACCATAGCGGCGAAAAGCGGCAAGGCAATGCCCGACTGTGGTTTCCACAGCGGAAGTTATTGGATTGGGGGATCATCGGCATCGTGCCGCGTAGCTCCCTCATCTGCCTGCCGGCATCTTCTCCCCAAGGGGAGAAGCGGAATCGTAGCAGCGTCTCGCCCTCCTGGAGGTACTGTTTGCGGAGCCGAGGGCAAGCGGCCTGCTCCTCTCTTCTCCCCAGCGGGGAGAAGGCGGCCCGAAGGGTCGGATGAGGGGGCCACACGGCACAACGCCTCCCAACCGTTCACCCCATCGCTCTCTTCCGTTTTTGCGGTTGTGCAGATGCGGCATTCTTTGATAGCAGAAGCAACGTTTTGGATCGCCCTGCCCGCGGGCGCAAGGAAAAGTGTGACATGCCAAACCTTCTTCTCGAACTCCGCTCCGAAGAGATTCCGGCCCGCATGCAGCGCAAGGCTGCCGGCGATCTGAAGAAGCTCGTCACCGATGCGCTCGTCGAAGCGGGTCTTTCCTATGAGGGCGCCCGTGAATATTGGACGCCGCGGCGGCTGGCGCTCGACATTCACGGCCTGACGGCGCGCTCGGCCGACGTGCGCGAGGAGCGCAAGGGGCCGCGCACCGACGCCAATGAGAAGGCGATCGAAGGCTTTCTGCGCGGCGCCGGCCTTTCGTCGATCTCCGAGGCGCAGGTGGTCAGCGATCCGAAGAAGGGCGATTTCTACGTCGCGGTCATTTCCAAGCCCGGCCGCGCGGCGGAAGAAATCGTCGCCGAGGTGATGCCCGGCATCATCCGCGATTTCCCCTGGCCGAAGTCGATGCGCTGGGGCAAGGCGTCCTCCAAGTCCGGTGCTCTGCGCTGGGTGCGGCCGCTGCAATCGATCGTCTGCACCTTCGGCCCCGAGCATGAGGAAACCACCGTCATCCCCTTCGAGATCGACGGCATCATCGCCTCCAACATCACCTACGGCCATCGTTTCCACGCGCCCCAGGCGATTACCGTCCGGCGCTTCGACGATTATGCGGCAAGCCTGGAAAAGGCAAAGGTCATCCTCGACGCCGAGCGGCGCAAGGATATCATCCTGCACGACGCCCGCGACACCGCTTTTGCCAACGGGCTGGAGCTTGTCGAAGACGAGGGCCTGCTGGAGGAAGTCTCCGGCCTCGTGGAATGGCCGCAGGTGCTGATGGGCAGTTTCGAGGAAGATTATCTCTCCATCCCCTCCGAGATCATCCGGCTGACCATCAAGACCAATCAGAAGTGCTTCGTCACCCGCAAGCAGGGTCAGGAAACGCTGTCGAACAAATTCATCCTGGTTTCCAATATCCAGGCACATGACGGCGGCAAGGAAATCGTCCACGGCAACGGCAAGGTGGTGCGGGCCCGGCTTTCGGATGCGCTGCATTTCTGGAAGCGCGACCAGGGCGACCTGCCGGATCTGGAGACTTTGAAGGCGTCGGCAGCAAAATTCGACCTCGACCTGAGGAAGCCGCTCGACCAGCGCATGGCCAAGCTCGATGCGCTCGACGTGACCTTCCATGCCAAGCTCGGCACGCAGGGCGCACGTGTCGCCCGCATCCGCGCGCTGGCGGAGCAATTGGCAAAGATCACCGGCGCGGATGCGGCTCTCACCGATCGCGCCGCCGTGCTCGCCAAGGCCGATCTGCGCACCGAAGCGGTCGGCGAATTCCCCGAACTGCAGGGCCTGATGGGCCGCAAATATGCGGCGCTGCAGGGTGAGAATGGCTCGGTTGCCGCAGCAATCGAAGACCACTACAAGCCGCAAGGCCCGTCGGACCGCGTTCCCGCCGACAAGGTCGCGATCACCGTCGCGCTCGCCGATAAGCTGGACACGCTGATCGGCTTCTGGGCGATCGGCGAAAAGCCGACAGGTTCGAAGGATCCCTTCGCGCTGCGGCGTGCCGCCCTCGGCGTCGTCAGGATCCTGCTGGAGCGCAATGTCAGGCTGCCGCTGCTGAAGATCATGAGCCGGACGTCGCTGCTCGCCAAGACAGGCGGCGAGTCCGTGTTTTCATTCGCAGGCGATCCGGCCGAGACTTGCTTCGACCTCCTCTCCTTCTTCCACGATCGCCTGAAGGTCTATCTGCGCGACCAGGGTGCCCGCCACGATCTGATCGACGCCGTGCTGACGGCCGATGCCGACGATCTGTTGATGGTGGCCCGCCGCGTCGAAGCGCTGACGGCCTTCATCACCTCGGAGGACGGCAAAAACTTGCTTGCCGGCACCAAGCGCGCCACACAGCTGCTCGCCGCCGAGGAGAAGAAGGGCACTGTGATCGCCGATGCCGTTTCGCCGGCGCTGCTGAAGCTCGATGCCGAGAAGGAGCTGTTCGCGGCAATCTCCAGTGCGTCGACGGAAGCGGCCGATGCCGTCGCCGGAGAAGATTTCCGCTCGGCGATGGCAGGGCTTTCCCAGCTGCGCGGCCCGGTCGACCGCTTCTTCGAAGACGTGCTCGTCAACGACGAGGACGCGGCCATCCGCGCCAACCGCCTGGCTCTGCTGCGGCTGATCCGCGAAGCGACGGGGACGGTGGCGGACTTCTCGAAGATCTCGGGGTGAGAGCGGGTTGGGTCGGTAATCTTTCTACCTCTCAAGTTGGGCCTACGGCTGCCGGGTTAGCACCGGAATTTGCCCCTCACCCTCACCCTAACCCTCTCCCCGTTCTGACGAGGAGAGTCGAGGTGCCCTGCAAGAGCTTGTGGGGAACGGAGAGGTCGCGGCATATCCCCTTCGCCCCGTTTACGGGGAGAAGGTGCCGGCAGGCGGATGAGGGGCTGCTCCCGCCGGGCGATTTCATCCATGACGACGCCGGCGCCGGCATTTTATCAGATCACGAGATCAAACGCGTTGCTGAATGTTTCCAAAACAGTACGGCCGCCGGAAACCGGCGGCCGCACAGGCTCTGGTGATGGAACTCGCGGGGCCGTTTAAGCGGCGCGACGACCCTGATGCATGGCCGGAGCCGCGCCGGACCTGCCGACGCGGAAGCCGCGGATCAGATCAATCAGCTCGTCGGTGTCGCTGGCCAGCGTTTCGGCCGATGCCGTGGTTTCCTCGGCCATGGCGGCGTTCTGCTGGGTAGCGGCGTCGAGCTGGTTCATCGACGATGAGATCGAGCGCAGCGTCGTGTCCTGCTCGGAGGCGCTGTGGGCGATCTTGGCGACGATCTCGTTGGCGGCCTTGATCTGGTCGGAGATGCGCTTCAGCGCCTCGCCTGCCTCGCCGACCAGGCGGACGCCGTGCTCGACCTGGCTGGAGGAGCGGGCGATCTGGTCCTTGATCTCCTTGGCCGCGGCGGCGGAGCGCTGGGCGAGTTCGCGCACTTCCTGGGCGACGACCGCAAAGCCCTTGCCGGATTCACCGGCGCGGGCCGCCTCGACGCCGGCATTCAGCGCCAGGAGGTTGGTCTGGAAGGCGATTTCGTCGATGACGCCGATAATCTTGGTGATCTCCGACGACGATTTCTCGATGCCGCTCATCGCCTCGATCGCCTGGCCGACGATCGCATCGCTGTGGGTGGCCTCGTTGCTGACCGAGTGGACGCGCTTGCTCGCCTCATGGGCCCCATCGGCCGTCTGGCGGACGGCGACGGTGAGTTCGTCGAGGGCCGCCGAGGTTTCCTCGAGGCTCGCCGCCTGGCGCTCGGTGCGCTGCGACAGCTCGTTGGAAGCGCGGCGGATTTCTTCCTTGCTGGTGCCGATATCGGCGCCCTTGGCGCTGACCTTGGCCATGGCGGCTTCGAGATGCGACAGCGCATCGTTGAAGTTGTCGCGAAGGGCGGCATATTTCTGGCCGAGATCGGCGCAGCGGACGGTGAGATCGCCACGGGCAATCATCTCCAACGCCTGGCCGATCGTCGCCATCACGCGGACCTGGAGTGCCGTCTCGTCCTGTTGCTGGCGCTGATTGTTTTCGCGCTCGTTTTCCAGCGCCAGCTGCTGGGCCGCCTCGCGATCCGACATCGCATGGCGTTCGCGGATCTTTTCCTGCAGCGACTGCGTGGCTTTCGCCATCAAGCCGACCTCGTTGTTCATGGCCGTATGCGGGATGGCGATGGAAACATCCTCTTCGGCGACAGACTTCAGCGCTGCGTGGACGCTGTTGAGAGGGCCGGAAATGCCACGGATGACGACGTAGGCGGCCGCCATGGCAAGGAAGAACAGAACGATGCTGCCGGAGAGCGCGGTCAGGATCGTGCTGTGGATCTGCGCATCGAGATCGTCCATATAAACCCCGGTGACGACGACGACTTTCCATGGCTCGAAGGCCTGTCCATAGGCCGTCTTGCGATAATCGCCGGCCGGCTCGCCCGGCTTGCTGGTGGAATAAAATTCGACGAGACCGCCGCCCCGCTGGCCGAGCTTGACCAGTTCCTCGCGGTAGAGCTTGCCCTTGCTGTCCGGCTGGCCCTTGAGGTTCTGCCCGACTTTCGCGGCGTCGTAGTGGAACAGCATCTGGACGTCATAGCTATAACCGAAGAAATAGCCGTCCGGATCGTATTTCATGCCGTTGACGGTGGCGTAGGCCTGCTTCTGGGCATCTTCGAGCGTCATTTCGCCCGCGGTGACCTTAGCCTGGTAAAGCTTGAGAACGGAGACCGCCGACTGAACCTCGGCGCGGAGCATGTCATAACGCTCCTTGTAGATCGCATCGACCGAGGAACGGATTTGCAGGGACGTGGCAACTGCAAAGGCGATCATCAGGCCGACGACCAGCAGTATGAGCTGCTTCGATATTTTCAGATTTTTCATGACGCCTCGCAACGGGAACGGTGAGTGCAGTCCGGTGCGGTTTCCTACCGCCTGTGCGAGCGCGCCAAAACGGCGACGCATCTACCGCTGCTCAAACAACATGCTGCGACCGGGTAAATAACCATTGAGGCTCACCCCATAAGAAATGTTTAATTTTATTATAAGTGACGGGAATTTCCCTAAAATTTCAGGGGTCGACTGGGAAGCAAAACGCTCGATGTTCACCGATAATTGGATCTCATTTGCTTGAAGTTCTTGAATAAATTGTTGTCTGCGAGCCGGACGCAAACCGCCTCGGTTTTCGCCATCACGCACAAAAGAGAATGCACCCCCGCTTCTCTTCGAGGGTGCATTCGGTCCACCTGAGGTGGAACCCCAAACGATCGAAACCTTGATCGGGCAGGGGCAGGGAACTTTAGAAACGCAGCTTGAATTCCGAAACGTTCAGGGCTGCCGGTTGTTCCGCCATGCCGGCCACAACAGGCTTGGCATCGCCGCCGATGACGGCCGCGGTCGTCGCGCTCATATCGATGCCATCCGCGGATGGGGCTGAAGGCGCGGCAGCGATCATCGCTTCCGGTGTCGCCTTGCTGACGAAGACGACGGGCGAGCCGCCCATCCAGCCTTCGGTGCGATAGATTTTCTTTTCGCCGCCGACATCGCGGACTTCACTCGCCTGGAGGACACCGGGCTTCAGCTCCGGCACCGTATAGTCCTTCTTGACGAGTTCGGCCTGGAGCGGCGGGCAAGCGGCACAGCTTTCGGTGATGATGCTGCCTTCAGCCGGCGCCGCGGTCTTGCCGATCACCTCGATCGAGGAAGCCATCGCCGAACCTGCCATCAGCAGGATTGCCGCACCGAGGAAAATCTGACGCATCAACGCAACTCCGTCTCACTATGAGAGCGGTATAGCGCAGCTTTGTTTCCATCCCGTCAGGGGAAAGGGTAAAAATTTAAAGAACGCGGCGGTTTATACTGTGTCCGCACCTGTTTCGCGCTCGATCGCCCGCCAGCCGATGTCGCGCCTGGAGAAGCCGTTTTCCCACTTGACCCTGTCGAGCAGCGCGTAAGCGCGATCCCTGGCCTCGGCGACCGTGCCGCCTGACGCGGTGACGTTCAGCACGCGCCCGCCGGTCGCAACCAGCGCGCCGTCCTTCAGGCCCGTGCCGGCATGAAACACCTTCTCGCCCTCGCCTGCCTCAGGCAGGGAGAGGATCGGCGTGTTTTTCGCGTACGCGCCGGGATAACCCTTCGAGGCCATGACCACCGTCAGGGCCGGATCGTCGCTCCATTCGGCGCTCACCTGGTCGAGCGTGCCGTTGGCGGTGGCGAGCAGCAGCGGCAGCAGATCGCTCTTCAGCCGCATCATCATCACCTGGCATTCGGGATCGCCGAAGCGGACATTGTATTCGATAAGCTCCGGCCCCTTGCTGGTGATCATCAGCCCGGCGAAAAACACGCCAGAGAAGGGATGGCCGCTCTCGGCCATGCCGCGCATCGTCGGCTCGATGATTTCCTTCATAGTGCGCTCGACCATGTCGGCGGTCATGACCGGCGCCGGCGAATAGGCGCCCATGCCGCCGGTATTGACGCCGGTATCGCCCTCGCCCACCCGCTTGTGATCCTGGGCGGTCGCGAGCGGCAGCGCATTCCTTCCGTCACAAAGGCAGAAGAAGCTCGCCTCCTCGCCGTCGAGATAGGCTTCGACGACGACTTCGGCGCCGGCAGCGCCAAAGGCGCCCTCGAAACAGTCGTCGACGGCAGCCAAGGCTTCATCCAGCGTCATCGCCACCGTCACGCCCTTGCCGGCGGCAAGGCCATCGGCCTTGACGACGATCGGTGCGCCCTGATCGCGAATATAGGCCTTGGCCTTCGGCGCATTGTTGAAGCGCTGATAGGCGCCTGTCGGAATGCCGTAGCGGGCGCAGATATCCTTAGTGAAACCCTTGGAGCCCTCGAGCTGGGCGGCGGCTGCCGAGGGTCCGAAGACGGTCAGGCCATCGGCGCGTAGCCGGTCGGCAAGGCCGGCAACGAGCGGCGCCTCGGGGCCGACGACGACGAAATCGATCGCCTTGTCCTTACAGAAGGCGGCGACCGCTTCATGATCCTCGATGTTGACGGGCGCGAGCACGGCGTGTTCGCCAATGCCGGGATTGCCGGGCGCGGCATAGAATTCGCTCAGCAACGGCGATTGCGCCAGCTTCCAGGCGAGCGCATGCTCGCGTCCGCCCGATCCGATCAACAGAACCTTCATGCGCCACCCTTTCCTTTTGCCTCTGGCGGTTAAGGGCCAAGGGGCGAAAGGTCAAGCGGGAAAGCTTACCAGCCCCCGCCTCCCCCGCCTCCGCCACCGCCCCCCGACGAACCGCCGCCGCCAAAACCGGAGGACGAGCTCGACGGCGGCGGCGAGGGTATGGTCGAGGCGATGGTCGAGGCCATCGACGAGGAAAAGCCGCCGACGCGGTCGGAGAAACTGCCGCTGTTGAAATTGCCGGAATACCAGGCGGGCGCATAGGCGGCGGCCGCACCGGCCGCGGCGGCTGCAAGCCAGGTCTCGAAGGTGCGCGACCAGGGCCTCTCGACACCGAGCGCCACCGCATAGGGCAGCAGCGTCTCGAAATGCTGCGGCGACATTTCAGGCGCGCCTGCCGTGTTCATGCGGTCTTTTTCGGCCAGCGTCAGATATTGGCGCAGGCCGTCTATGCCGTCCATCATCCGCGCGCCAAGCGGGGTCGGCGCGCCCATGATGAAGAAATAGAGGATGTTGAGCAGCACGATGCCGCCGACGGCAAAGAGCATCGGCGTTTCGTGCAGCTGCACCAGCGACGAGGCAAGCGCCAGGACGACGACGGCAAGAATGCTGATGCCAACGAAAACGCCGACCGCCGTGGCGATGATGGCGATGATCTTGCCGAACAGCGAGTTGCCGCGATGCATCGACCTCATGAAACCGGCGAAGAAGACGGCAACGAATACAGAGATCGCCGTCGGGACCAGCATCAGCGCGATCGTGTCCGGTTGCAGCGAGCCGAAAACGAACAGCGCCACCAGGGAAGCGGCGCTGAGCGCGATGCCGCCTGCGGTATAGGCCAGGTTGGAATTGTAATATTTGCCGCGATGCTCCTTCTCGATCGCCGAACGGAAACTCTGGCCGACGGATTTGACCCGCTCGCCATTGGCCTTGTCGATCGTGAGCGTCCTGCCTGCGCCACCGACAGCTTTCAGAAGCTCGGTCTCGCCGGCCTGGAATTTCTCCTTGCCGAGCGCTTTGCCGGTGCCCTGGATGACGATCGAATTCTTCAAGTCTTCGAGCTTGACGTAGCCGCGGACCGCAAGGTTGAGCGCGCTTGAAGCAAGCGCCGTCCAACCTCCGCCGGAGAAACCCTTGTTGTCGATGTAGTTGACCAGCGCCGGCGAGATGCCCTCAGGCGCGTCCCAGCGCGGCACGACGACGCCGCGGGCGGGATCGCGGCCGACCTTCAGCCAGGAACGAGTGTAATAAGCGAAAACCAGGATCAAGCCGCCGAAGCCGATGAAATAATTGCGGTTATCCTTGAGCCACCAGGTGCTTTCCATATCGGCGCTCGGCGGATCGATCGAACCCTTCGGCATGCGGATCGCGAAGGTCAGGCCCTCGCCGGCGGCAAGCGGCGCGGTGGTGGCAAAGACCAGGCTGGCGCCGGCTTCATCGACGCGGGCGTTCTTCCCCGTCGCGCCCTGAGGGCCGGTAAAGAAGACCGTGTCGGTGGCGGCAACACCCAGCGGCAGTTGCACCGTCGCCGTGGCCGAGCGGATCGGGAAGATCCAGCCATTGCCGGTGACGTTCCAGTAGAGTTCGGCATGATCGTCGAAATAGCGGATCTGGCGGTTGGTCTTGTAGGTGAAGACGTAGCGGTGACGGCCCGGCGTCACCGACACATCGGCGGAACCGGCATAGATGCGGATGCCGCCGGAAATCGATTCCGTGTGCCAAGGCTCGTCTTCGCCGTCGCGGGTGACCGACACCATATCGAAATCGACGCTACGGCGACGGCCTTCGGCGTCGGTGAAATAGAGCGGGAAGTCACGGAAGATGCCGTGATTGATCCGGTTGCCCTCGGCATTGACGGTGATCGTTTCGGCCACCGTCATCGCGCCGCTCTTTTCGAGTGTGATGGCGGAGGCGAAACTGTCGATGACCTCGGCGGCGAAAGCCGCCGGGGCCGCCAGCATAAAGAGCAGAGCAAAACAAAATCCGAAAAACCGACGCCCCATCCCAGTCTCCCCGCCGGCAGCCTCGGCTGCTTCTAGTCAATCCTTGTTCTGATATGTCACGCCGAGGGCGGCGAGCGTCCGCCAATAGGCGGGGAAGGTCTTGCCGACGCAATCGGGATCAAGAATGGTGATGCCGTCGATCTTCAGGCCGGCGAGCGCGAAGCTCATGGCGATACGATGATCGGCGAAACTGTCGATCTCGGCCGGAAGACGCTTTCCCGCAAGGGCCGGATCGGACTTTACGATCAGATCGTCCCCCTCTTCGCGGGCAAGGCCGGGGAGAATGCGGTTGAGGCCGGAGGAAAGCGCCCGGATGCGGTCGCATTCCTTGACGCGCAGATTGGCGATGCCGACGAAGCGCACCGGCGTCTCGTTGAAGGCGGCAAGCACGGCCAGCGTCGGAACGGCATCCTGCATCTGCGAGCCGTCGATTTCGGGGGGCAGCTGCGGAAAGCGGGCGATCATGTCGTAGGCGCGCGCGTCCGGCTGCGAAAAAGCGTCGGCGGGAACGCCGAGATCGATCGCGCCGCTGGTCAGAACTTCGGCGGCCCAGAGATAGGTCGCAGCCGAGGCATCGGGTTCGACGATGAAGTCGGCGGCGCGGTAGCCGGTCGGCTCGACCCGCCAGGTGACCGGGCTGGTCCTTTCGACCTTGGCGCCGAAGGCTTTCATCGCCGCCGTGGTCAGATCGATATAACCGAGTGCGCCGATATCCTCGCCGACGAGCTCGATATCGACCGGCCGGTCGCCGCCGGCCGCCATCATCAGCAAGGCCGAGACATATTGGCTGGACAGGCCGCCATCGATGCGGATGCGGTCGGCCTGGAAGCGGCCGGTGCCCTTGACGGTGACCGGCGGGCAGCCGGTCTCGGCGGTCGCATCGATGCCGAGCGTGCGCATCGCCTCAACCAGCGGGCCGATCGGGCGCTTGCGCATATGTTCATCGCCGTCGACGATCACGGTGCCATCGACCAAGGCGGCGGCCGCCGTCAGGAAGCGTGTCGCCGTGCCGGCATTGCCGAGGAAGAGCGGTACTTTCGGCGGCTGGAGCCTGCCGCTGCCGGTGACGACGAAGGTTGTGTCGTCGGGCTCGTCGATCGAAACGCCCATGGCGCGCAGCGCATCGGCCATATAGCGCGTATCGTCGCTCTTCAGCGCGCCGGTCAGCCGGCTCGTGCCCTTGGCAAGGCCGGCGAGCAGCAGCGCCCGATTGGTGATCGACTTGGAGCCCGGCGGCATGGCGCGGCCCGAAAGCGGCTTGTCCGGCGGGATGATCGTGAGTTTGGCTGTACGTGTCATGCTGTTCTTCCGTCCATCGTGCCGCTGCACAGTTTTGCGCGACATGCTCTTGCCGGCCGCAGTCTGCCCCTGCTCTTAGTCGCTTTTTCGCAAAGGCAAAATGCCGGATCGTCAGAATTTAACGCTGGGGACGGCGCGATCGGCCTCGTTGGTGATTTCGAAATAGTCCCGCTTGGCAAAACCGAACTGGCCGGCGACGAGATTGGAGGGGAAGCTTTCGACCTTGACGTTGAGGTCGCGAGCTGCCCCATTGTAATAACGCCGCGCCATCTGCAGCTCGCCTTCCATGGTTTCGAGCGAGGCCTGCAGCTCGGCAAAATTCTGGTTGGCCTTGAGGTCGGGATAGGCTTCCGCGAGCGCGATGACACGGCCGAGCGCCTGGCCGAGCAGCCCTTCCGCCTGCGCCCTGCCGGCGACATCATCTGCTGGCACGGCCTGCGCCTTGTTGCGAAGCGCAACCACCTCTTCGAGCGTCGACTTCTCGTGGGCGGCATAACCCTTGACCGTCTCGATCAGGTTCGGGATCAGATCGGCGCGGCGCTTCAGCTGCACGTCGATACCCGACCAGGCTTCTTCAGCCATCTGCCGCGAGCGAACCAGGCCGTTGTAGATGAAGACGACATAGAGGGCGACCAAAACGATGACGCCAAGCGCAATATACATCGCGAATCCCCTGCAACGAAGTAATCTTGGTGCAAAGACTACGCAGGATTCCCAGTTGCCGTCAAACACCGATATGCGCGAGAATTCGGGCCGTCGTCTGCTCCGGCGAAAGATCCGTCTTATCAATTTCGACCGTGTGCTCAGCAAGTCCGCGCAACAGTTTATAGTTTGCCCGGAGCTGTTGCAGCCTCGCCGTATCCGTCAGCTTGAGCGCCTCCGATCGGCCGGGGGAGACGAGGCGCCTGGCATTTTCCTCCGGCGCGCAGTCGAGGAGAACTGCGACCAGATCCGCGCCCCTGCCGGCAGCCAGATCGAGATACCAGGAAAACGTCGCACTATCATCCGCGTCATCCGCAAGAGCATCGGTAAAGACGAAGCTGTCGGCCGGATCGGCACGCACGGCATGGTCGAAAACCGCCAGCAAACGGCCGACGGTCAGCTTCCCGGTGCCTGGCCAGCCGTTGATATGGACAATACGGCTGGCAGGCTTTTGCGTCACGCTGCCTCTTTGCCCAGATTGACGCCGCCGGCGTCGGTCAGGAGGAAGGCTTCGCCGCAGGCCTTGGCGAGCGTGCGCACGCGCAGGATATAGCTCTGGCGTTCGGTGACCGAGATGACGCCGCGGGCATCGAGCAGGTTGAAGACGTGGCTGGCCTTGATGCACTGGTCATAGGCGGGGAAGACGCATTTGTGCAGGCGCTGGTTGGCGTTGTCGCCAGGCGCGCCGGCATCGAGCAGCGCCCGGCATTCCTTCTCGGCATCGACAAAGTGGCGATGCAGCATCTCGGTATTGGCGAATTCGAAGTTGTGACGCGAATATTCCTGCTCAGCCTGCAGGAAGACGTCGCCATAGCTGATCTTCTCGTCGCCTTCGCGGCCGTTGAAGTTCAGGTCGTAGACATTGTCGACGCCCTGGACATACATGGCGAGGCGCTCGAGGCCATAGGTCAGCTCACCGGCGACCGGC
Source organism: Rhizobium sp. 268 (assembly GCF_036571585.1). Classification (NCBI taxonomy): domain Bacteria; kingdom Pseudomonadati; phylum Pseudomonadota; class Alphaproteobacteria; order Hyphomicrobiales; family Rhizobiaceae; genus Rhizobium; species Rhizobium sp. 268. The sequence goes on from NZ_JAPPSO010000001.1 coordinate 412,020, forward strand.
GCGCATTCGATGCCGCAGACCTGCTGGAAATAGGTGAACTGCGAGACTTCCATGCCGTCGCACCAGCATTCCCAGCCGAGGCCCCAGGCGCCGAGCGTCGGGCTTTCCCAATCGTCCTCGACGAAACGGATGTCGTGCAGCAGCGGGTCGAGGCCGATCGCCGCGAGCGAGCCGAGATAAAGCTCCTGCAGATTGGGCGGGTTCGGCTTCAGGATGACCTGATACTGGTAATAATGCTGCAGGCGGTTCGGGTTTTCACCATAGCGGCCGTCGGACGGGCGCCGCGACGGCTGGACATAGGCGGCCTTCCAAGGCTTGGGGCCGAGGGCGCGCAGCGTGGTGGCAGGGTGGAAGGTGCCGGCGCCGACCTCCATGTCGTAGGGTTGCAGCACCGCGCAACCCTTGTCCGCCCAGTAGCTGTGCAGGGTCAGGATCAGCGCCTGGAAGGAGCGCTTCGGGTTCATATAGTCTGGGATGGCTGACATGAAACGGCACCGATTGCGTGGGGATTATCGGCGCGACAGGTGCCATGGAGGGCGGCGGGGGTCAAGGGTTTTGCGAGAGTGGAACGGCCCGTATGGAGAGGGTCTCTGCCCTCACCCTAGCCCAACGGGGACGTGCCCCGTGAGGCGTCGGTGCGGGACGGAGAGGTCGCGGCATATCCCTTCTCCCCAGCGTGGAGAAGATGCCGGCATGCAGATGAGGGGGTAAGCGGCAAAGCCGCGAATGCGCTGAGCGCAACCGAAGGGCAATTAATGCCGTGCCGTGCGGCCCCCTCATCCGACCCTTCGGGCCACCAGCCTGGGCGAGCCACCGGTCTCGCCCGTCCTTCGGACCCCCGCTGGGGAGAAGGGAAAATCGACGCCCTATTCCTCATCCCGCTTCAGCCGGTATTCGCCGGTGACAGGATCCTTGACCAGCGTGCCGATTGCGCCGGTCTGGCGCTCCCTTTCGGCGCGGCGCGATTTTTCGGCGAGCTTGCGGGCATCGGAGACGAAGCGGCGGTAGAGCCACCAGGCCGAGAAGACCAGGACCAGGATGGTGATAAGCTGCGCCATTTCCCTCTCTCGCTCCCCTCAAAGCCCGAAACGGCTCCACAATGCTCTTTCTTCGGCCGCTTCGACAAGCCCCGTCGCGAGACCGGATGCCGCACTTTCGAGCGAGACCGGCGACACGCCGGGAACACGGCGGCCGAACAGGCCGCGGCCGGCGGCGACGAGTTCCAGCTTGGTCTTCTGGCCGTAGCGCCGCTTCAATTCCTGGCGCATGTCGCCGAGACCGTCGACGAGGCCGAGTTCGAGGCCGCGGGTGCCGCTCCAGAACAGGCCCGAGAAGACCGCCGCATCGTCCCTCAGCTTGCCGGCGCGGCGCTCGCGCACCATCGAGATGAAGACCTGGTGGATTTCGAGCTGCAGGCTCTTCAGATATTCGATGTCCTTTTCCTTTTCCGGCTGGAACGGATCGAGGATCACCTTGTTTTCGCCCGCGGTGTAGACACGGCGCTCGACGCCGATCTTCTTCAAAAGTTCGGGAAAGCCGAAACCGCCGGAGACGACGCCGATCGAGCCGACGATCGAGGTGGCGTCGGCAATGATCTCGTCGCCGGCGAGCGCGATCATATAACCGCCCGAGGCGGCGACATCCTCGACGAAGACCAGGACCTTCTTCTGCTTCTCGCGGGCGAGTTCGCGAATGCGGGTGAAGATCAGGCGGGACTGGACGGGCGAACCGCCCGGCGAATTGATAGTTATGGCAACCGCCGGCGCGTCCTTCATGGCGAAGGCCTTTTCCAGAACCGGAGCGACATTGGCGAGATTGAGGGCCGGCCGAAACGGGCCGCCGCCGCTGACGATCGGCCCCTGCAATCTGACGACCGGGATGGTGATGCCGTTCTTGCGGAACCGTTTCGGCAGCAGCTTTCTCCAGAATCCGGCCATCTCTAATCCTTCGCTTTCGGGTCGCACGATCACGTCAATGATGATCGGCATCCATGTATGCGCTGGAACGACAAACGCAATGGCCGCGTTCTCGAAAACATCGGCCCTGAAAACAGCGGATTGATTTTCTTGTTGCGAATGACTTGCATTATCATTCTAATTCGTCATAGTGCCACTCACGACTAATAGGTGGAAATCGTATGGATGCCCTGAATCCGAATGCAAACCGCGGCTGGCGGCACGAACGGGGAGAGGCGTCGCTATCAGATGTCTATCGCACCGTCGGAACCGGGCGTCATAGCTCAAGGTGGCGGCGGGCGGCAGCTTTTGCCGGACCCGGCTACATGGTCGCCGTCGGTTACATGGATCCCGGCAACTGGGCGACTTCGCTCGCCGGCGGCTCGAAATTCGGCTATGCGCTGCTCACCGTCGCGCTGCTTTCCAACCTGATGGCGATCGTGCTGCAATCGCTCTGCGCGCGCCTGGCGATCGCGTCCGGCCGCGACCTGGCGCAGGCCTGCCGCGACGCCTATCCGAAATGGGTTTCGGTGCCGCTCTGGGCCTTTGCCGAAATCGCGATCATTGCCACCGACATCGCCGAGGTGATCGGCACGGCGATCGGCCTCAACCTCTTGATGGGCATCCCGCTCGAACTTGGCGTGCTGATCACCGCGCTCGACGTCTTCGTCATTCTCTTCCTGCAAAAGCTCGGTTTCCGCTGGGTGGAAGCCTTCATCATCGCGCTGCTCGGCGTCATCGCGATCTGCTTCGGCGTGCAGATCCTGCTGGCCGATCCGCAGTGGGGCGCCGTCGTCACCGGCTTCTTCCCGACGACGGAGATCGTCACCAATCCTGAGATGCTTTATCTGGCGCTCGGCATTCTCGGCGCGACCGTCATGCCGCACAATCTCTATCTTCACTCCGGCATCGTGCAGACACGGGCCTATGGCCATACGGTTCCCGAAAAGAAAGAGGCGCTGACCTATGCGACGATCGACTCGACGGTCGCTCTCTGCTTCGCGCTGCTGATCAACGCCTCGATCCTGATCCTGGCGGCTGCCGCCTTCAATGCGCATGGCAGGACCGATGTCGTCGAACTCGGCGAGGCGCATTCGCTGCTGTCGCCGCTGCTCGGTCTCGCCATCGCGCCGACATTGTTCGGCATCGCGCTTCTCTGCTGCGGCCTCAACTCGACGGTGACGGCGACGCTTGCCGGCCAGATCGTCATGGAAGGTTTCCTGAAAATCAAGCTGCCGCCATGGATGCGCCGGCTGATAACCCGCGCCATCGCCATCGTGCCGGCGGCGATCGTCACCATCTGGTATGGCGACCAGGGCACGGCGCAGCTTTTGATCCTGACACAGGTAGTGCTCAGCCTGCAGCTTTCCTTCGCCGTCTTCCCGCTCGTCATGTTCACCGCCAACAAGGCCAAAATGGGCGAACTCGTGGCGCCGCGCTGGCTGAGCGGCATCGCCTATCTGATCGCGGTTGTAATTGCGGGGCTGAACGTCAAGCTGCTCTTCGACTTCGTCACCGGCTAAATTAAAGCCTGGCATAGGCCGCCCGGCCATTGTTGAAATCGTCGACGAGAGGGGAGAACTTGTGGCTCCCCTCTTCGTGCATGATGAGGGCCGCGCGCAGCGACAACCGCGCCCGCGATCCCTTGATCGCGGTCACCAGGATACGCACGGCGTTTTCACCCTGTCGCGGATGGATTGCGGTGATTTCGATGCCGCCGAAGCGCCGGCCGCAGGCATCGATGATCTCGGCGATCGATTGGGGTCTGGCGATCAGCGACAATTGCCCGCCCGGGATCATGACCGCACCCGCCGTGCGGATCCAGCTTTCGAACAGGCCGTCGGTCATCGCATGGGCTTCGGCTTTCAACGCATCCGGCGTGCGCCGGTCGCCCACATGGTTGAACGGCGGGTTCATGATGACGTGGTGGAAACTCTCATCGATGAGGCCGGCATCGTTGCGTGCTCTGGCAGTCAGCGTCACATCGGCTTCGACGACGCTGACGCGGGTAGCAAGATGGGCGTTTTCAGGCAGCAGGATGCTGCGGCGGGCGTAATCGGCCATTTCGGCCGAGCGCTCGAACAGCACCACCTCAGCATCGGCAAGCCGCGAGGCGACGGCAAGGCCGGCAGCACCGGCGCCGGCGCCGAGGTCGGCGACCTTGACCGGACGGTCGTCGGCAACGAGGGCGGCGAGCAGCATCGCATCCATGCCGGCGCGATGGCCCCTGCCCTTCGGCTGCACCAGGTGGAAGGCGCCGCGATGGAAGGCATCGATGGTTTCGGCGGGCTCCCCGGTCATCCTCCCCTCACGTCCTGTCACGCAATTCGTCGCCGAGGCCGGCGTCGATCAGGATGCGGCGGGCCTGATCGGCCATCTCCTCATCCACGAGCAGGCGGCGCGGCAGCATGCCGAGCGAACCTTCCAGCACGCTCATGCCCTGATCGGCGATGAAGCAGTGAATTCCGGCATCCTTCATCAAGCTCTCAGCAAAGGAGAGCAGAACAGCGTCGTTGGCGCGGATAAGTTCATGCATTTGCCGTCGTTTTCCTTCCAATTTCGCCTTGCGCGACAATTCACCCCTTGCCGCGTCCATCGCCCCTTTCTATTGTCAGATGCAAAGAATGAACAGGAGTCCGGGTCGTTGGGCGTGGTCATACCGCTTGAAGAAAGCAAAAACAAACTGGCATCCATCAAGCCATTGGTCGATCTCACCAGGGCGGACATGGAGCGGGTGAACCAGCTCATTCTGTCCAAGGCCGGCTCCGACGTGCAGATGATCCCCGAAGTGGCGAACCATCTGATATCGTCCGGCGGCAAGCGGCTGCGGCCGATGCTGACGCTGGCGGCCGCCTCGCTGTTCGACTACCGGGGCGAAAACCACGTCAAGCTCGCCACCTCGGTCGAGTTCATGCACACCGCAACGCTTCTGCATGACGACGTCGTCGACGAAAGCGACCTGCGCCGCGGCAAATCGACAGCGCGGATGATCTGGGGCAACCAGGCAAGCGTGCTGGTCGGCGACTTCCTGCTCGGCCAGGCCTTCCGCATGATGGTCGATGTCGGCTCGCTCGATGCGCTCGACGTCCTGTCTTCCGCCGCCTGCATCATTGCCGAAGGCGAGGTTCTGCAGCTTTCCGTCGCCAAGAACATGGAGACGACGGAGGACGACTATCTCTCCGTCATCCGCGCCAAGACGGCGGCGCTCTTTGCCGCCGCCGCCGAAGTCGGGCCGATCGTCGCCGAGGCCGGCAAATCCGGCCGCAACGCGCTGAAATCCTACGGCATGAATCTGGGGCTCGCCTTCCAGCTGGTCGACGATGCGCTCGATTACGGCGGCAAGGCGGCCGATCTCGGCAAGAATGTCGGCGACGATTTCCGCGAGGGCAAGATCACCCTGCCGGTCATTCTCGCCTATCGCCGCGGCACCGAAGACGAACGCGCCTTCTGGCGCGATGCGATCGAAGCCGGCAACAGCACCGACGCCAACCTCGAAAAAGCGCTGGGGCTGATCACCAAATACGGCACGCTCGCCGACACGATCGGCCGGGCGATTCATTACGGCACGATCGCACGGGACGCGTTGGCGCCGCTGCCCGATACCGTATGGAAATCCTCCCTGATGGAAGTGATCGACTTCTGCATCGAGCGCGTCAATTGATCAAACGTCCTTGATCTTAGGCTGAATTTCTTGCGGCGCCGCTTCAAAAAAGCCATCCTGTTATGAATCAGTGAACACAACTGGTTTTGCGACCGGCACCATTGTCGGGACGCTGTCGAAGAAAGGTTTCCTAATGCGGCAGAGAATTGCCATCCGTCTTCTTACGAGCGCAGCGCTTGCCGCTGTCCTTTCGCTCAGCGGTGTCGGCGGCGCGAATGCCGAGGATGCGGCCAAGCCGAGCGATGTGGCGAAGACCGATAGCTTCGATGCCGATAGCGTTACCACCTTCTCCGGCGCCTTCCTTGCGGCGCGCACGGCCGATGTCGATCATGACTACGAGACGGCGATCGAACTCTACAAGAAGGCGCTGCAGATTGAGCCCGGCAATCCCGAGATCCGCCAGCGGCTGATGATCTCGCTGCTGCTCAATGGCGACATCAAGGACGGCGTCAAATATGCCAACGACCTGAAGGGCGATCCGTCCGTCGAGCGCATTACCACGATCGTGCGCGGCATGGATGCCGTGCGCCGTGATGACTACAAGACGGCCGAGAGCATTCTCAAATATAACGGGCCGAACGATCTCGACCGGATGATGAACGACCTGCTGCTCGCCTGGGCCCGCGTCGGCGCAGGCCGCGGCAAGGAAGCGCTCGCCATGGTCGAGAAGATGAAGGGGCCGGACTGGGTCCGCATCTTCCAGAATTACAATGCCGGGGCAATCGCCATCGCCACCGGCGACGTGAAATCGGCCCGGAAGCATCTCAACGATGCCGTGCTCGACAAGGAGGGAGGTGCGACGGCACCCGACACCTTCATGCGCGCAGTGATGGCGCTGGCCCGTCTCGAAGCGACACAAGGCAATAAGCAGAAGGCGCTCGACGCCGTTTCCGTCGGCGACAATCTGCTGCCGAACTACGCGCCGCTGAACGCGCTGCGCGACAGTATCGAAAAAGACGAGAAGCAGGAGCAACAGGTCAAGACGGCCGAAGAAGGCGCTGCCGGCGTACTGTTCTCGGTCGGCGGGGCGCTGAACCGCGATGGCGCCGAGGACATCGTTTCGCTTTACCTGCAGACCGCCAATGCGCTCGACCCGAACAGCGCCGATACGCTGGTGCTGCTCGGCGGCATCGCCGAGAAGCAGAACCAGATGGATCGCGCCATTGCGCTTTACAAGAAGGTGCCGGAGAATTCGCCGATGCGGCGGATCTCCGAGCTGCAGCTCGGCCTTGCCCTAGCCCAGGGCGGCAAGGTGGACGAAGCGCGCAAGCACCTGCAGGCGCTGATCGCTTCCGACCCGAAGGATATCCGCAGCTATCTCGCCTATGGCAGCGTGCTCTCCGACGCCAAGGACTACGAGGCGATGGCCGCCAATTACGACAAGGCGGTCGACGCGATCGGCCCCATTCCCGGCCGCGCCAACTGGAGCGTCTTCTTCCAGCGCGGCATTGCCTATGAACGGCTGAAGAAGTGGGACCAGGCGGAACCGAACTTTCGCAAGGCCCTCGAACTCAATCCCGACCAGCCGCAGGTGCTGAACTATCTCGGCTATTCCTGGATCGACATGAACCGCAACCTCGACGAAGGTCTCGGCATGATCAAGAAGGCCGTCGACCTTCGCCCCGACGACGGCTACATCATCGATTCGCTCGGCTGGGCCTATTTCCGCCTCAACCGTTTCGACGATGCCGTCGACGAGCTGGAGCGGGCCGCCCAGATCAAGGCCGGCGACGCGACGATCAACGACCATCTGGGTGACGCCTACTGGCGCGTCGGCCGCAAGCTTGAGGCCGTCTATCAGTGGAACCGGGCGCTCGCCTCCGAGCCAGAAGCAGCCGAGATCCCGAAGATCAAGGACAAGGTCGCCAATGGCCTGCCTGCCGTCAGCGACGATGCCAAGGCGGCCGACAAGAAGCAGCCGGATCCGGCCCCGGTCACGCCGCCGCCGGTCGACAAGAAATCCTGACGGGCGACAAACATGCCTGAAGCAGGCCTGGCCGAGGCGTTCGGCGTCACCGAAGAGGCGCGCGCGAAGATCAATCTCGCCTTGCATGTGACGGGCCAGCGGGCAGATGGCTATCATCTGCTTGATATGCTGGTAACCTTTGCCGATTGCGGCGACCGGCTGGGCTTCCTGCCTGCCCAAGTCGACGCCTTCACCCTGTCGGGCCGCTTCAGCGAGATGCTTGCCGGCGAAGGCGGCACCAATCTGGTGCTGCGGGCACGCGATCTCCTGCGCGAGCAGTTCGGCGCCCTCGCCTTCCCCGTCCATATCCACCTGCAAAAGAACCTGCCTGTTGCCTCCGGCATCGGCGGCGGCTCGGCCGATGCGGCCGCGACATTGCGCGGGCTGATGCGGCTCTGGGGCATGAGCCTGCCGGTGGAGGCGCTTGCCAGCCTGGCGCTGAAGCTCGGCGCCGACGTGCCGATGTGCCTTGAAAGCCGGCCGCTGATCGCCCGTGGCATCGGTGAGGAGATCGAGGCCGTGGCTGATCTGCCGGCCTTTGCCATGGTGCTTGCCAATCCGCTGAAGGGTGTTGCGACGCCCGAGGTGTTCCGCCGGCTGACGACAAAGAACAACGCGGCCCTGAGCCTCGCAACCGGTGTATCCGGGAGTGCCGGCTGGCTGGCAGTCATCGATGCCGCCCGCAACGATCTGGAACCGCCGGCGCGCCAGCTCGTGCCTGAGATTGCAGTCATCTCTGAGATGCTGCAGACCCGGGGCGCGCTTTTGACCCGCATGTCCGGCTCCGGCGCTACCTGTTTCGGGATCTTTGCCAACATGGCTGAGGCGCAAGAAGCGGCTGCAGCCCTTCACGGCGAGCGGCCCGACTGGTATTTCCAGGCGACGGAAACGGTTTCGGGAGGCATGTGATGGCAGGTCTGGACGAGAAGCGGCCCTTCATCGCCGTCGGTATTGCGGTTCTCACCGTCTCGGATACGCGCACGCGGGAGACGGACAAGTCAGGCGACACGCTGGCGGCGCGAATCACCGAGGCGGGCCACCGGCTGGTCGACCGGGCGATCGTGCCGGATGATCGCGAGAAAATCGCCGCCCGGGTGAAGGCCTGGACCGAGCTGGATGAGATCGACGTCGTCATCACCTCAGGGGGCACCGGCTTTACCGGCCGCGATGTGACGCCCGAAGCGCTGGAGCCCTTGTTCGAAAAGCGCATGGACGGCTTTTCCGCCGTCTTCCACCGCATCTCCTACGACAAGATCGGCACGGCGACGATCCAGTCTCGCGCCACGGCGGGCGTTGCCAACGCCACTTTCATCTTCGCGCTGCCGGGGTCGCCCGGCGCCTGCCGGGATGCCTGGGACGGCATTTTGAAAGCACAGCTCGACTACCGCAGCCTGCCGTGCAATTTCGTCGAGATCATGCCGCGTCTGGACGAACACCTGAAACGCGGCGCGATGAAATAGGCTACCGAACCCGGCTCGCTATGTGGCAAGGCCCGGCAGAGTGGGCATCGTTTCCCAGCTGTCACCCGACAGCAGGATGCAGCTTATGCCGTGAACATCCGTGACGACGAGCGTCCAGGTGCCGCTTTCGGCGGCATAGACCTCAAGAACGGCGTTCTCGTTGACCAGTCCGACCGCTGTCAGCTTTTCGGCGAAATTCTTGTCCAGGAAATTGACGACCTCGGATCGGCCTGCGCAACTGAGCATCGTCTGCGATGCTGCCGAATGCGGATGCGCGATCACCAATGTCGGCAATATGACGGCCAGCAGGCCGTAGAGCATATTGCGTACCATGACGCACCTCCTTCCGCCGGGAACCCGGCAGAAGAGGAGATTGTCGCCGACCTGTTCTGCCGTCCACCGGCATCCATGGCCATCCGTTGCGAAGCGAGGCGCTTCGGCGGCGCCATGGAAGAATTATAGCGCAAAATCCGATTGGGCGCCATCTTTTGCGCGATGGTGGGTTGCAATCGCCGACGTTATTGCGGGACCAGCCCCTCATCCGGCTGCGGCCACCTTCTCCCCGCTTGCGGGGCGAAGGGGATATGCCGCAACCTCTCCGTTCCCCGCTAACGTCTCGCAGGGCACGTCCCCTCTCCCCGTTCTTCACGGGGAGAGGACGTTTTCGGCGCCAACCAGATATGCGCGGTCAAGCCCAGCTCAAGATTGAGAGCGAAATCGTCTACCGAGCGGCGCGCGCCACCCAGGAAGGAATCAATTCACTGGCGAGCTTGCGCGGCTTCTGGCCCTTGGCGAATTCGGCAAGGGCCATGCCGCTTTGGGCGGCGGCGAGCGCCTGGTTCTTCGGCATCAGCAGACCGAGTTCCAACGGCGGCGCGGCGCGACCGATGCGCTTCAGAAACGGGCGCCGGTAGCCGCGCGAGGCGGTGAAGCGCGCCGGCAGCTTGTTCAGCGCCATATATTCGGCGATCTCGTCGATCCAGCCGGCCTGAGGCCGCGCGCCGGGCTCGACGAAGAGCAGCCATTCGCCGCGGGCGGAGCGGACGATGTCCTTGATATCCCAGTGCAAATAAAACCGGCAGCCAGCGGCGTCGGCGACCCGCGAGCTGCCGTCGCGCGAGCCGTGATCGAGCACGACCACATCGCTGACCAGCCCCTCTACCGCGCCTGCCACCAATACCGATAAAGTCTGGGCCAGCTCAGTTTCCTGATCCTGACATTCGAGAACAACCGTCAACATCGCCCATTCATAATGCGCCGTACAAATTATTGCCAGCGGCGTTTTCCGCATTTTGTTCTTGCATTGTTCTTGTTTTGCGGATAGGAATTTAATCATCAAAACGGGCGGAAGCGATGGCTTTTGCCGCGGGAGAATCCGATGAGAGAGCAGTCCTTGGCAGGGCAGGCCGCATTCGCGCCTGCCAATACGGCAGATATTGCCGATGCGATGATCGTGTCCTCCGGGCTGCGGATCGAGGTCGATCGGCGCCGTGGGCGCGGGGCGGGATTGAACCCGACAGGCAGGTTCGAGGCGCTGCAGCGCGAGACCTTCGACGATGGCTGGCAGACGCTGGAAGAGCTGCCGCCGTTCAAGACGGACGTGCAGATCGAGAAGCCGCGCACGGCCATTACCCGCAACGAATCGCCTGACATTGGCTTCGACCGCTCGATCAATCCCTATCGCGGCTGCGAGCATGGCTGCATCTATTGTTTCGCCCGGCCGACGCACGCCTATATGGGGCTTTCGGCGGGGCTTGATTTCGAGACGAAGCTCTTCGCCAAGCCGGATGCGGCAAAACTGCTGGAACGGGAACTTGCCAAGCCGGGCTACAAGGTGCGGGCGATCGCAATCGGCACCAATACCGACCCCTATCAGCCGATCGAAAAGGAATGGCGCATCATGCGCGGTATTCTCGAGGTCTTGAACAAGGCGAACCACCCGGTATCGATCGTGACCAAGTCAGCGATGATCCTGCGGGATCTCGACATTCTGCGGGAGATGGCGGCGAAGAACCTGGTGCGCGTCGGCATCTCGGTCACCACGCTCGACCGCAAGCTTGCCCGGACGATGGAGCCGCGCGCCGCCACGCCGCCGCGCCGGCTGGAGACCATTCACGCGCTGTCGGAAGCCGGCATCCAGACGGCTGTGATGGCTGCACCGCTGATCCCGGCGCTGAACGATCACGAGCTGGAGCGCATCCTCGAATCGGCCAAGGCTGCCGGCGCTGCCGAGGCGAGTTATGTCATCCTGAGACTGCCGCTCGAGGTCAGCCCGCTCTTCCGCGACTGGCTGCTGCAGCATTATCCCGATCGCTACCGGCATGTGATGTCGCTGGTGCGCTCGATGCGCGGCGGCAAGGATTACGATGCCGAATTCGGCAAGCGCATGAAGGGCGCCGGTCCCTATGCCTGGCAGATCGCCCGGCGCTTTGAAATGGCCGCCAGGCGTTTCGGCCTGACGCGGCGCGGCATGCCGCTGCGCGACGATCTGTTCGTGCCGCCCGATGGCAGCGGCGTGCAGCTGTCGCTGCTCTAGGCTTTGTCTTACGCAATTCTTGGCTTCTCGCTTTGTCTGGAATTGCTTTTTGACTTTTTACGCAATTCCGGACGGAAAACCGTGCCGCACTTTTCCCGGAATTGCTTCAAGCTTGCGCATCGGCTGCTCAGAAAAACCGCCCTGTTTTCGAGCCCCGAGCGCAATTCCCGCGGATGGCACTGACCGCCACCATCCGCCGGACCCGGTCCCCGACCGCCGCCCTGATCGGGGACTTGCGGGCAATCGGGTTGGCGTGCGAGGTTCAGCCGCATGAAACCTCGCACGCCACCCGATTCTCCCCAGCTGTTCCAAGCGGTTCCCCTCGTGCCGGATTTCCGGCTGGAGCTCAAAGCCCGCAAGGCCGGCCACTGGCCGGTCGCCGGCGCCGACGAGGCCGGCCGCGGGCCGCTCGCCGGGCCGGTCGTTGCTGCCGCCGTCATCCTCGACCCGAAGCGCATCCCGGAGGGGCTGAACGATTCCAAGCAGCTTTCGGCGCAACGGCGCGAGGAGCTGTTCGTGCAGATCCTGGCGACCGCCACCGTCTCGATCGCCTCCTCCAGCTCGACACGTATCGACGAGACGGATATCCGTAAGGCGAGCCTCGACGCCATGCGCCGCGCCATCTGCAGCCTCGCCATCCCGGCAAGCTACGTGCTGACCGACGGGCTCGACGTGCCGCCCGGCCTCGATTGTCCCGGACAGGCTGTCGTCAAGGGCGATGCCCGTTCGGTCTCGATCGCCGCCGCCTCGATCGTCGCCAAGGTCACACGCGACCGGATGATGGCGCGCGCCCATCACGTCTTTCCCGATTACGGCTTTGCCGCTCATGTCGGCTACGGCACGGCGCAGCACCGCGCCGGCATCGAAAAACTCGGCCCCTGCTCCCTGCACCGGATGAGCTTTCGGCCGCTGCGCAAGGTCGAGGACGGTCCTGAGATGGACGAGCTGATCTCGGAATAGGTCTGGACTCCAGACTGCCGAGAGCTGCTTTAGGCCCCCTCCCCAACCGGACAGGCTCGGATTTCATAAGAGGAACTATCAACAAGAAAAGGCCGGGACATGCCCGGCCTTTTGCTCATTTCATTCGATACTGCTCAGTTGAGCCGCGTCTTGACCTGGCCGACGGCGTTGCCGAAGAGCTCGGACTGGACCTTGGCGTCGGCCTGCTTGGCGAGCACCGTTTCGGCAGCCGCGATTGCGAGATCGACGGCGGCGGAACGGACCGCCTTCATCGCTTCGGCCTCGGCCTGCTTGATCTTCTGCTCGGAAACCGCCGTGCGGTTGGCGACGAATTCTTCCGTCTTCTTCTTTGCTTCGGCGGTTAGCATTTCGGCTTCGCGCTCAGCGGCGGCAACGATGTGGGCCGCTTCGGCTTCGGCTTCCTTGCGCTTGCGCTGGTATTCGGCCAGCAGGTGCTGGGCCTCCTCGCGCAGGCGCTTGGCTTCGGCCAATTCGTTGCGGATCTGATCGGCGCGGTCGTCGAGCGACCGTGCCATCATGCCCGGAACCTTCAGGTAAACGACCAGCGCCAGGAAGAGGACGAGGCCGACAAAGGCGAAGAAAGTTGCGTCTAAGGCAAATTCCATCGATCAAGCCTCCTTCTTGGCGGCTGCGACGGCAGCGGCGACATCGGCCTTGGCGACGGTGCCGCCGATCAGTTGATCGACCACGGCAGCCGCGGTTTCCTCGGCAATGGTGCCGACATCGGCAAAAGCCTTCGCCTTGATTTCGCCGATGCGGAGCTCGGCAGCCTTAATCTTTTCAGACAGGCTCGCCTCGACAGCGCGGCGATCCTCTTCGGCCTTGGCCTTGGCGGCGTCGCGTGCGGCGGAGCCGATCGCGTTGGATTTGGCGCGGGCAGCAGCCAGTTCACCTTCATAGGTCTGAACAGCAGCGTCGGCTTCCGCCTTCAGGCGGCCCGCTTCTTCCAGATCCTGGGAAATGCGCGTATGACGCTGGTCGAGGATCGCCCCGATACGCGGCGCGATGACCTTTTGCATGAGCAAATAGAAGACGGTGAACGTGATCACCAGCCAGAGCAGTTGGGACGCGAAGGTCGTCGAATCGAAAGGCGGGAAAGGGCCACGGGCGTGCTCGCCGCCGGCAACACCAGTCTCGGTATGGACCTCGCCTGCGGCCGGAGCGGCATGCGCATCCGTACCCGTCGCTGCCGCCGGTGCTTCTTCAGCGTAAGCCGGGGTCACAAAAAACATTCTCACCTCCAGGTGGACTGCAAATGCAAAGGATCACGGCTTGCGGTGGCAGGCCGTGATCCATCTATTCGCCGATATCAGACGGCGAAGAGGAGGAGGAGAGCGACGAGCAGCGAGAAGATGCCCAGAGCTTCCGTAACGGCGAAGCCGAATACCAGACGGCCGAACTGGCTGTCAGCGGCAGACGGATTGCGCAGTGCGCCGGAGAGGTAGCTGCCGAAAATATTGCCGAGGCCGAGAGCCGTACCGGCCATACCAAAGCAAGCCAGGCCTGCACCGATGTACTTTGCTGCTTCCGCTTCCATGTTGAACTCCTTTGAAATGGTTGTTGCGGCGAATGACTGACGCCCTATGACGTCGATGTCGTTATCCTTAGTGCCCGCCCGGATGGATTGCGTCGTTGAGGTACATGCAAGTGAGCACCGCAAAGACGTAAGCCTGGAGGAAGGCGACGAGGAACTCGAGACCGGTCAGGGCGACGGTCATGATGAGGGGAAGAACGGCGCCGCCGACACCGACTGCACCAAGGGCTCCAAGCGAGGCGACGAAGCCTGCGAACACCTTCAGCGTAATGTGACCGGCGAGCATATTTGCGAAAAGACGAACGGACAGTGAAATCGGGCGGGACAGGAACGAAATGATTTCGATCGAGACGACCAGCGGCAGCAGGATACCCGGGACCCCCGAGGGCACGAAGACATTCAGGAAGTGGAAGCCATGCTTATAGAAGCCGTAGACGAGAACTGTGCCGATGACGAGGATCGCCAGTGCGAAAGTGACGATGATTTGGCTGGTGATCGTGAAAAAATACGGGAACATGCCAAGCAGGTTCGCCGTCAACACGAACATGAAGAGCGAGAAGACCAGCGGGAAGAACTTCATTCCCTGCTTTCCCGCGCCTTCCTTCAACATGTTGGCGATGAATTCATAGGACATTTCCGCAACCGACTGCGAACGGCCAGGTACGATGGCGCGGTTCGAGGTTGCGAAATAGAGGAAGCCTACGGCCACGGCGGCCGAAGCGACCATGAAGAGCGATGCATTGGTGAACGAGAAATCAATCCCGCCGATTTCGATCGGCACAATCTTGAAGATCTGGAACTGATGAGTCGGATCGTTGGACACCGCTTGTTCTCTCTCTTTGGCCCGCAGGACGCGGGGTCATTGCACTGGACCGGGACCGGTCCTTACTTCTTGTCGTCCTTATCGTCCAGAGGATGGGCCACCACCCCCGCAGAACGCAGCACGTTCAGAACGCCGGCACAGAATCCGAGAAGCAGAAGAACAATCATCCCCCAAGGCGCCGTGCCAACAAAACGGTCGAAGACATAGCCAAGGACAGCACCGACGACGATTGCGGAAATGAACTCGCTGGAAAGCTTCATCGCCTGGGCATAACCTTTGCGGCTTACCTCGGAACGGGCTTCGCTTGCCTCTTCCACTTTCGCCTCCACGCGCTTGGTCGCGAGTTTCGCTTCCAGTTGCGCACGGCGCTTCTCAAGACTTTCTTCGCGGTCATCCGCCATGGATCTCTCCTCGCCTGCCCGTCGCCCGCACTCCCGCTACCCCGGTCATTCGGACCCCGGACGCGAAGGTTGAAACCCTTCCGGCCCGTTCTGAAGTCGCGCGCAACATAGTTTTAGGGACTGGTATAGTCAAGGCGTAGGCAGCTTCTGTCCAGCCATAAAATAGTTTTGTCAAATCAAAGAGATAAGTCGTTTCTGGGGCGATCTGTTAAATTCGATGGAAAGAATCCGCTTTTCAGCCCGGCAAATCGGCTTGCCCGAGCGAATTATCTCAGCTCCAGCCGCCGCCATAGGTGCGATAGAAGACGTGAAGACCGATGCGGCCGACCTTTTCCATCGTCTTTGCCCATTTCGGCCTGACATAGACGGCATGGTAATGCGTCGCCGAGCCCACCTGCGGCAGCCAGATCTTACCTGATGTCACCGCCATCGCCACATCGCGGGCCATCCGCCAGTGATATTCCGAGTTCACCCTGTCCTCGATGCTGTCGCAGGCGAAGGAAAACTGGCAGCGGTTGCGCCAGTCCTCGTTCTGGTAGACGACGCCGCAGATGGTTTTCGGATAGGACGGGTTGCGGACGCGGTTGAGGATGACCTGGGCGACGGCCGCCTGTCCCTTCACCGATTCTCCCCGCGCCTCGAAATAGATGCCGGAGGCAAGGCACTGCTGCTCGCGGGCGGAAAAGACGCTCGGCGACAATATGCTGGCGGCCCAGGCATGGTCGCGCGGGCCGATCTGCGGGACGAAGCGGCCGCTATCCTGCTCGGTCAGAATGGAATCGAAAGGCGATTGGCGGGAATAGTCGGGCGCCGCTGGCCCATAGGCCGTGGCCAGGACATCGGCCTTGTCGCTGGTGACGAGGCTTGCGAGCATTGCCGGCACGCCACTATCGGTCACCACCGGCTGCTTCTTATAGAAAGAAGTGGCGATCTCGATTTCCTTGCCTTGGATCTTCGGCTTGACGAAAGCCGACCTGTCCTTGAGATCGAAACTCGGGGTGAAGAGCATCCTGGTGCGCTCGAGGATCGAGCCGGCGGAAAAATCCTTCGGCGGCTGCATCTCCTCGACGGCGACAACGCGGCCTTTCTTGGTGCCGCGGTTGACGCGATCCTCGTCGGGCGTGTCCTCGTGGCCTTTTTCCTTGGTGAAAGCCACCTTGCGGCCATCGGGAAGCACCATGCCGGCACCCGACGAGATCGAGCCCGTCACCGCCGGATCGGAAAAGGCAAGTTCGGCCTGATGGATCGAGCCGGCCGGCGAATTGGTCAGCACCATGCGCCAGTTCTCCCCCTCCCGATCGAGACCGGCGAGCATGGCGGCGAGATCGGCATGAGACGCGACGCTCGGGAAGATCAGCCAGCCGGCGAGCCCGAAGATTGCGGGCGACACCCAATTCTCGGGAAGAAGACGCAGCTTGCTACGGGAAGAGCTCTTTCGACGCAACACCAACTCCGGGCATGGAACGCGGGAACATTCCATCGAAAATCTCTCATTAACCTTGACGTCGGGTTAACGGGGCGTGCCGGAATGTGACCATGCGAAGTTTTGCATGTTCTAATGTGGCTTGTTTGACAGGGACGCATCCCCACTCTCCGTCATCCTCGGCCTTGAGCCGAGGATCCATGCCGCGGCTGCTGTGGATGCCGTGTGGATGCTCGGCTCAAGGCCGAGCATGACGGAAGACGAGGTCGCGGAAGGAGCCAGACAGCGCAGACACGCGTGTCGGAATGTCGCCCGCACCTGTCAAATAATTACGTGCGACCCCAGTTCCACCACGCGGTTGGCCGGCAGGCGGAAGTAGTCCGAGGGGTTGGCGGCGGCGTTGGCAAGGGCGATGTAAAGCCGGTCCTGCCAGTAGGGCATGCCTGATTTGGCGTCCGGCACCAGCTTGCGGCGGCCGAGATAGAAGGAGGTCGACATGATATCGAACTTCAGCCCCGTCTTGCGCAGCGTCGCCAGGGCCTGCGAGACGTTCTGGGATTCCATGAAGCCGAACAGCAGTTCGACGCGGGAGAAACGCTCGGAAATCTGCTCGACCTTATAGCGGTCGTGGCTCGGCACGCGCGGCTTGTTGACGGTGCGGATCGTCAGGATGACGTTGCGGTCGTGGAGCACATGGTTGTGCTTGAGATTGTGCAGCAAGGCGGCGGGGGCCGATTCCGGGTCGCTCGTCAGGAAGATCGCGGTGCCCGGGACCTGGGCCGGCGAATGTTCGCTCTTGCGCTCGATCGAGCTGACGAAGGAGGGGAGCGGAATATCGGTGTGGCGGGTCTTTTCCATCAGGATCGCGGTGCCGCGACGCCAGGTCCACATGATGACGGTAAAGGCGGTGGCGATCAGGATCGGGATATAACCACCGTCGTGGATCTTCAAAAGGTTGGCGCCGAGGAAGATCAGTTCGAGCACGACCAGCGGCGCAAGCGCGATCACCGCCACCGGAAACGACCAGTTCCAGCGGGCGCGAACGAATTCGAAGGCCATGATCGAGGTGACGACCATCGCACCGGTGACGGAGATGCCATAGGCGGTCGCCAGCGCATCCGAGGTCTTGAAACTCAGGACCAGGAAGATGACGCCGATGAACAGCACAGCATTGACCGACGGCACGAAGATCTGCCCGGTATTGGTTTCCGACGTGAAGAGGATTTCCATACGCGGCAGGAAGCCGAGGTTGATGCCCTGGCGCACCATCGAGAACGCGCCCGTGATGACCGCCTGGCTGGCGATGATCGTCGCGGCAGTCGCCAGGATGACGACCGGCAGCAGCGCCCATTTCGGATACATCAGATAGAAGGGATCGGACATCGTCTCCGGATTGCCGAGAACGAGAGCGCCCTGCCCGAGATAGTTCAGCGTCAGCGCCGGGAAGACCAGCAGGAACCAGGCCCACTGGATCGGACGGCGGCCGAAATGGCCGAGATCGGCATAAAGCGCCTCCGCACCGGTCACCGTCAGGAACACGGCGCCGAGCACGACGACGCCGTAAAAGCCCTCATGCAGCAGAAAGCTGACGGCATAATAGGGGTTGAAGGCGGCGAGGATGCCGAAATCGTCGGAGATATGGGAAATGCCGGCGGCAGCCATGACCAGGAACCAGACGGCGGTGATCGGGCCGAAGAACCTGGCGACGGCGCCGGTGCCGCGCGATTGCACGACGAAGAGCAGCGCCAGGATCACCACCGAAATCGGCACGATATATTCCGAGAGCCTCGGCGTGACGAGTTTCAGGCCCTCGACCGCCGAGAGTACCGACAGCGCCGGCGTGATCATCGCATCGCCGAGGAAGAGGGCAGCCCCCATCAGGCCGAGCAGCATCAGTATGGCGGTATGGCCGTTGGCGGTTTTCATCAGAAGGGCGAGCAGCGACAGCGTTCCGCCCTCACCTTCGTTGTCGGCGCGCAGCAAAAACAGCACATATTTGATGGTGACGATGATCGTCAGCGCCCAGATCATCAGCGAGATCAGGCTGATGACCTCGAAACGGGTGACGCCGTCATGGGCGACCGGCTTCAGCGCCTCGCGAAAAGCATAGAGCGGGCTGGTGCCGATATCGCCGTAGACGACACCGACGGAACCGAGCGCAAGATAGAACAGCTTTTTCGGCGTCATCTGGGATTCGTTCGGATGGCTCTCTTCGGACATGAAGTTGCAACAGGCTCCTCAGAGCCAGCCTTTCCAGCGGAAAAAGAAAAAGGGGATGACGGCTGATATCACCATCAGGGCCAGCGAATAGGGATAACCCGCGGCCCAGGCCAACTCCGGCATGACCTGAAAATTCATACCATAGATGGAGGCGACCAATGTCGGCGGCAAGAAAACCACCGAGGCAATCGAGAAAATCTTGATGATCGAATTCTGCTCGATGTTGATCAGCCCGAGCGAAGCGTCGAGCAGGAAGGTGATGTTGCCTGCAACGAAGGCGGCATGCTCCGACAGCGACTGGATATCGCGCGAGAGGGTGCGGCAGAGTTCCTTCGTCTCGCAGTCCTGCTGGACCGCCGGAATCGTGTGGAAGAAGGTCAGCAGGCGGGACAGCGAACCGAGGCTGTCGCGCACCTTGCTGATCATCCGGTGATAACCGGCGATATCGCGCAGCTTCTCCTCTAGATAATTCGAGGGCTTGCGCGTCTTCTTCGCCCGATCGCCGAAGACATGCATCGACAGGATATCGAGGCGCGAGACGGAGACCTCGAGGATCTCGGCGGTGCGGTCGACGATCGTCTCCAGCAGTTTGGCGAGAAGGGCAGCGCCGCTGCGCCAGTTTTCCGGCAGCCGGTGGAGGGCAGCGATGAACAGCGCAAAGGATTTGGGATGGGCGTAGCGGATGGTGACAAGCCGGTTTCCGGCCAGGATGAAGGCGACATCGGTCAGCGTCGGCGCGTCGGTATCGGCCTTCCAGAGCAGCGAGGCGGTCATGAAGACAGCGTCGTTTTCGACGTAGAGACGGGCGGAGGGCTCGATATCCTTGAGGTCGTCCCGGGTCGGAACCTCGATGCCGAGCACCTTCTCGACATAAAGCTCCTCGTCGCGGCTCGGCTCGATCATGTCGATCCAGACGACATCCTCGGGGAAGGATGCGGGATGCGACAGATCGCGGATCTCGACCGACCTGCAATTGGAACAGTAAGCGGTGATCACCGGCAGCCTTTCCATGCGGCCGCCAGCGCGGCAACGCGAGGGTCGCTCGTCCCAGGTCCCAACGGAAGCGGATCAAAAAAGGTCATACAACTCCGGCTGCATCCAACCTTGAAGGCCGGCATGCGCATTGTGCTCCACCGCATCGCAGCGATCAATCCTTCGATCGACAAGACAACTCCGAACTTGCAGGCGGGCCGAAATCTTCCAAACGAGGACGGCCGTCATTGAGCATCTGCAGCAAACGCCATCATGGCGCCGCGGCATATGCAGCAAAGCCGTGAAATAATCAAGACATCTTCCGTGAAGCGCGGCTTTTCACCACGTTTCCCCCACAATTTGGGGTACTGGCGATCGCGATTCGGCCGCTCGGAGCAGCCGCCCGGGTGCCGATGACAGCGCTTATTCGAAGACGATTGTCGGGGCGGGACGCTGGGTCTGGCCGCCGAGCTGCTCCCAGACCTTGGCGGCGATGCCGCGATAGATGCCGGCGACGACGCCGTTCGGCTCGGAGGCGACAAGCGGCGTGCCGGCGTCGGAGGTCTCGCGAATATTCATCGTCAGCGGCACTTCGCCGAGGAAGGGCACACCGATGCGCTCGGCCTCCTTGCGGGCGCCGCCATGGCCGAAGATGTCGTAGCGGGTGCCGGTATCCGGCGCGATGAAATAGCTCATATTCTCGACGATGCCGAGCACCGGCACTTCGACCTTGCGGAACATGTTGAGGCCCTTGCGGGCATCGATCAAAGCGAGGTCCTGCGGCGTCGAGACGATGACGGCGCCGGCAAGCGGCACCTGCTGGGCCATGGTCAGCTGCGCGTCGCCGGTGCCGGGCGGCATGTCAACGACGAGCACGTCGAGCTCGCCCCAGGCGACTTCGCGCAGCATCTGCAGGAGCGCCGACTGGACCATCGGACCGCGCCAGATCATTGCCGTCTCCTCGTCGACGAGGAAGCCCATCGACATGACCTTGAGGCCGTAATTCTCCATCGGATTGATGATGCGGCCATCGATCTGGGTCGGGCGGCCGGATATCTTCAACAGCCGCGGCATGGAGGGACCATAGATATCGGCGTCGAGAATGCCGACGCGCAAACCGTTGGCAAGCAGGCCGAGCGCCAGGTTGACGGCGGTGGTCGACTTGCCGACCCCACCCTTGCCCGAGGCGACGGCGATGATGGCGCCGATGCCGGGGACGCCGATCTTGCCGGCCCGCGGCGGCTGTTGCTGCGGCGCGTGCGCATGGCCACCATGGTCATGCCCGTGATGATCGTGGCCGGCATGGCCGTGCGACGGGTTCGGCACCGGGCGGGCAGTCGGAGCGGCGGCGGCAGCTTTCTTGTCTGCGGTCAGTGCGACGAGCGCGCCCTTGACACCAGGCATTGCCTTGACGACGCGCTCGGCGGCGAGCCGCATCGGCTCCAGCTCCTTGGCACGATCGGCCGGAACGGTGATAGAGAAATAAACCTTGCCGTCGGAGATAAAGACGTCGGAAACCATACCGAGCTCGACGATATCGTGCTCGAGATCCGGTCCACGCACGGTCTTCAGCGTTTCGAGAACCTGTTCCTTGGTGACGTCGGTCATTCCACCCTCACTGCTGCTTCCCGATCACAGATAGTGGAGACGGACGCCTTCGCCAAACAAAATCATCGGCGGGAAAATCGATTTGCCGGCTTGCAAAAAGCGCCGGGGAGAACGGGCAATCCGTTGCGGCCATCAAGTCCGCCGGGCTTTCGCCCTGATGGCCGCAACGGTCTCCCCGAGAACCGGCGCAATCCGGGGCGAACTAGAGCAAGCCGACAAAAAGGCCAGCGAAAAATGAAGCGGGAGGGCCAAATGGCGCGCAGCTGTGCAAGAGGCGGTGCCAAAACGCAACAACCGCCGCCGACACCGAAGGCTTGGGAAAAGCGGCATCGGCGTCGGGCAGCGGTGTGCGGCCGCGCCATTTCCTGGCGCTGGTCCAAGTCCCCTCTGGGCCTCTGGCAAAAGAGAAGCAGAAAGCGTGCCAGACGGAAAATCGGCGGAAATGGCGCAAACGCCGGCTGGGACGGCCGCCATATGCCCAAGCGCTGGGCGCCCGGCGAAGACCCGCTATGCCTTTTGCACCTTATTTGATCAGGCCGATCCGAAGCGCCTTGGCCACCGCCTGGGTGCGATTGACCGTATCGAGCTTCTTGGTGGCACGGTTGAGGTAGTGATTGACCGTGTGCTCGGAGAGGGTGAGGATTTCGGCGATTTCCGCACTGGTCTTGCCAGCCGCTGTCCAGTTGAGGCAATCGATTTCCCGGTCGGTCAGCGTGTCCGTAATGCGCGTGTCGAGGTTGCGGATCTCGGCAAGCCTGTCATAGACATGGATCGAGATATAGCAAAGCTCGCGCATCTCCGCCGGGCTGAAGGGCTCGCGGTCGCCGGCGAAAGAGATGGCGCCGCGCACGCCGGATGGCTCATGCGTCGGGAAATAGGCGCCGCGCATCATCCGGAAACGTTCGAACAGCGAGGCGACGAGGATGGACTTGCCGTCGTCGCGCGACCAGTTTTCGCGAGACATGTCGTAGAAAAAGGGCCGCGCCGATGTTCTGAGCCGCCTGAGAACCGGGCTGTTGACCAGCAGTCCCTCCTGGTCGTAGAGCGCCAGAAGCTCGGCCGGCCAACTGGTGATGACGGTGCTGCCCTGGATATCCAGGGAGGTGACCGGCGGCAGATTGAGAACCAGGAAGGCACGGCTGCGATAGGCTTCCGTCACACGTTTCAGGAACCGGAAAATATCGAACTGGGTCTTCAGGCCGGCTATTTCCTGGATGTAATCGTCGTCTTCCTGGGATGTTTGCGACAAGGGTGCCATCACATTTCTTCATCTTCGGCGCAACGGCCGGTTCGATTGCCTCGGGGAATGACGATCGCTGATTGGATCACATGGAATCGGCCTCGCCGCAGAGGCGTTCGGCCGGCAGGTGGTTAATCGATTTCGCGGACTATTTGCAGTTGTCGTGATTCGCCCGAAAATCTCAATATCGCCCTCATCATAAGCATGCTCTCCGATCGCATTTAGCGGCGCGGGCCGAGCCGAACGCGCATATCTTCCATGATCCTCCCAGCTGCCAGCTGAACTGGAACGGCCCATTGGCGCAGAAGTTCCATCGACAGACGATAGGCCGGGCCGGTAATCGAAATGCCGCCGATAAAGCTCCGATCCTGCGACCATAGCGGAGCGGCGACACAGCGGATGCCGGCCTCATGCTCCTCGCGGTCGAAGGCATAGCCCTGGTCGGTGATCTCGCGGATTTCGGCAAGCAGCGTTTCTGCCGAGAGATGGGTCGAGGCGGTAAAGCCGGTGAAGTTCAGGCCGGCGAGGAGATCGGCGAGGAGATCGGCCGGTAGCAGGGACAGGGCGGCCTTGCCGACACCGGTGCAGTAGCAGGGCGAGGCATTGCCGATCTGCGAATACATGCGCACCGGCTGACGACCGTCGACCTTGTCGAGATAGATGATCGACTGGCCCCTCAAAACACCGAGATGCACCGTTTCGCCGGTCGCCTGCTGCAGAGCGGCAAGGTGCGGCTCGGCAATCAGCCGGAATTCATTGCGCGCCCAGCTGCGTGCCGCAAAATCGAGCAGGCGCAGGCCCGGCGCATAACGGCCGTCGCCATCAAGCTCAAGCAACCCTTCCTCCACCAGATGGCTCAGCTGGCGATGCAAGGTGCCGCGCGGCTGGCCGGCAAGGGCGAGGATATCGGTGAAACGCAGCGGCGCATCGGCATGGGTGACGAGATCGAGCAGAACCATCAGTTTGCCGAGCGTGCCGGTCTCGCGGCCCTGCGCCATGCTTTCGCTATTTGAATTCATCGTCTCGTCCGCCCTTGACAGCAAGGCCAGCATAATTTGATAATTCCATATAGTCAAATATAGTTCCAAATAATGGAACGCATTGAATATCAAAAGGCGACGGCGATGCCAGCACAATTTCCGGAGTTCAGAGATCGAACCGTGCTGGTGACGGGCGGCGGATCGGGCATCGGTGCTGCGATCGTCGAAGGCTTCGCGCGCCAGGGCGCCAAGGTCTCGTTCATCGATATCGCCGAGGCTGCCGGCCGCGAACTCGCCGAAAGGCTGTCGCAGGAGACCATGCATCCAGTCTCCTTTCACCATGCCGATCTGCGCGACATCGAGGCGATCCGGCGCACGGTCGATAGCGTCATTGCCAGCTCAGGGCCGATCCGCGTGCTGGTCAACAATGCCGCCTGGGACGACCGCCATGAATTCGACGCGGTGACCGAGGCCTATTGGGACAACAACCAGGCGGTCAACCTCAAGCATGTGTTCTTCACCTCGCAGGCAGTCGTGCCACCGATGCGGGTGGCCGGCGGCGGGGCGATCATCAATATGTCGTCGATTGCCTTCAAGCTGAACATGGGTGGCTTTCCCGCCTATGCGGCAGCCAAGGCGGCGGTCGTCGGGCTGACGAAGAGCCTGGCGGGCAGGCTCGGGCCGGAGAACATCCGGGTCAACTGCATTCTGCCCGGCATGGTCGTCACCGAGCGGCAGATGCAGCACTGGCTCACCGAGGAGAGCATTGCGCGCTCGGTCGAGGACCAGTGCCTGAAGGTCGCGCTCAAGCCCGATGCGATCGTCGGTCCCTGCCTGTTTCTTGCATCCGACTGTGCGGCTGGAATGACCGCCCAGTCCCTGATTGTCGATGGAGGCGTTCTGTAATGGCAAATCCCGCTTATGTCGCGGTGGACTGGGGCACCAGCAGCTTCCGGCTCTGGCTCATGGGTAGGGACGGCACCATCCTTGCCGAACGCCGCAGCGGCGAAGGCATGACGAGCGCGGCAAAGACCGGCTTTTCCACCGTGCTTACCGGCCATCTCACAGCCATTGAGGCGCCGGAAAACCTGCCGGTGATCATTTGCGGCATGGCCGGCGCACGGCAGGGCTGGGTCGAGGCCGGTTATATCGATGTGCCGGCGCCCCTTGCCTCCGTCCTCACCGGGGCGGTCTCCGTGCCAGGCGAAAGCTGTGACATCCGCATCCTGCCCGGCCTTGCCCAGCGGGATATGGCGACACCCGACGTCATGCGCGGCGAGGAAACCCAGCTTCTCGGCGCGCTCGGCAGCGCAAGCGCGGGCGCCCAGGCGGTCTGCATGCCCGGAACCCATTCGAAGTGGGTGCATGTGGGCGACGGCAAGGTCACCGGTTTTTCGACCTTCATGACCGGCGAACTTTTCGACGTCATCAGCAAACACACGATCCTTTCGCATGCCGTTGCCGGCGCCGAGGAGCAGCCGGCCGATGCGGCCGCCTTCGAGGCGGCGGTCTCGGCCGCTTTCGCGCGGCCCGCGCTTGCCTCCAATCTGCTCTTTACCGCCCGCTCGGGGCAGCTCCTGCACGGAATCTCCGCCGCTGCCGCGCAGGCCCGCCTCTCCGGCACGCTGATCGGTCTCGAAATCGCCGGTGCGCTGCAGGAGGCGGCCAACTCAGGCATCACCCTGGTCGCTTCCGGGCGCCTGCAGGCGCTCTATGAACAGGCCTTCAAAACCCTTTCACTTCCCTTCACCGCCATCGATGCGGACGCCGCCGTGCGCCGCGGGCTTTCGGCCGCCGCCGAAGCCATCTGGCCGAATTGAGAAAGCCGACACGATGAACCGTATCCCCTTCCCCGACATGAAGCGCCCGCTGATCGCCATCCTTCGCGGCATCCGGCCCGACGAGACCGAAAGCGTGGTCGGCGCCTTGATCGACAATGGCCTGACGGCGATCGAGATCCCGCTGAATTCGCCGGAACCGTTCAAATCGATCGAGATCGCCGCCAAGATGGCGCCGCCCGAGGTGCTGATCGGCGCCGGCACGGTGCTGACGGTCGAGGCGGTCGACAGCCTGCATGCGGCCGGCGGCACGCTGCTCGTCACGCCGAATGTCGAGCCCGAGGTGATCATCCGGGCGCGCCAATACGGCATGGTGACGATGCCTGGTGTCTTTACCCCGACAGAGGCGCTCGCCGCAGCGCGGGCCGGCGCCACCGGTCTCAAATTCTTTCCGGCAAGCGTGCTCGGTCCTTCCGGCATCACGGCGATCCGGGCGATCCTGCCGCCGGAACTGACGATTGCCGCCGTCGGCGGCGTGTCTGACAAGAATTTCGGCGATTACACCAAGGCCGGCATCTTCGCCTTCGGTCTCGGCACCAGCCTCTACAAGCCCGGAATGACCGCAGCAGAGGTTGCCGAGCGCGCCAAGGCGACCATTTACGCCTATGATGCAGCCATTGGGAGCGTGAGCGTATGACCGATATCTACGAGTTCGAGGGCAAGACCCTTTGCAACACCAATTCCGTTCTCGGCGAAGGCCCGACCTATGATCCGGACAGCAACACCGTCTGGTGGTTCAACATCCTCGGCAAGGAACTGCACGAGCTCAATCTCTCGACGGGCGCCAAAAAGGTGCATCCATTGCCTGCCATGGCGAGCGTGCTTGCCCGTATCGACGCCGGCCGGCAGCTGATCGCGACGGAGGAAGGGCTTTTCGTTCGCGATGTGGCGAGCGGCAACCTCACCTTCTATGCCGCGCTCGAAAACGACAGGCCGGAGAACCGTTCGAACGACGGCCGCACCCATCCTTCCGGTGCGCTCTGGATCGGCACGATGAGCAAGCGGGCGGAAAACCAGGCCGGCGCCATCTATCATGTCGCCGGCGGCAAGGTGACGAAGATCTTCAACGGCATCAGCATCCCGAATTCGATCTGCTTCTCGCCGGACGGCACGATCGGCTATTATACGGATTCCCGCCTTAATCGACTGATGCGCGTCATGGTCGATCCGAACACCGGCATGCCCTCGGGCGAACCGATCGTGCTGGTCGACAGCGCCGACGAGCCCGGCGACATCGACGGCTCGGTGGTCGATGCCGATGGTTATATCTGGAATTCCCGCTGGGGTGCTGGCGTCGTCGACCGCTACAATCCCGACGGGTTGCGCATCTCGCGCTATAAGGTTCCCGCCGTCCAGCCCTCCTGCCCCGCCTTCATCGGCGTCAATGCCGACCGGCTGGCAGTGACGACCGCCTGGGAGGGCCTCGACGAAGATGCCCGTTCTGCGCAGCCGAGCGCCGGCGCGCTGCTCGAACTCGGCATCGAGGTCAAAGGCGTGTTCGATCCGGTCTACGTGATCTGAAGACAGCTTGCCCGTAACAACCAGAGGCGCTTCCGGCCGGAGGCGCCTTTTCTCGTTCTGGTGGCGGTTGCGCGATAAATGTTCCGTGAAAATCGAGAAATTTTCCGTGTTTTCAACCGGAACCATTCGGCGCACCAGTCATTTTCCTTTCGAACCGGCGCGGCAATGAAACAGAAATTGCCGCGTCAGCGACCACTCTAGGAACTGAAGGTAGGTTCGAAATGACACGCAAACTCTTGACGACCGTTGCCGCTGGCGCACTGTTTGCCACGGCTTTCGCACCGGCGGCATTCTCGCAAGCGGCGCCGCAGCCCGCGGATCCGGCTGCTCCGACACAGGCGGCTCCGGCCGATCCGGCAGCACCGAAGCCGATGACCCCTGACGTCACCAAGCCCGCAGGCGATGCCGCACAGGCTCCGGCTGCAGCCCCGACGGCAGACACGGCGCAGGCCGGCTATATCACGGAGCAGTCTCCGGACCAGGTCAGCGCCAACACCTATATCGGCCAGTCGGTCTATAACGGCAACAATGAAAGCATCGGCAGCGTCAACGACCTGATTCTCAAGAAGGACGGCGGTTTCGTTGCTGCGATCGTCGGCGTCGGCGGCTTCCTCGGTATCGGCGAAAAGAACGTCGCCGTCCCGATGGAGAAGATCACCGTCGCCCAGAATACTCAGGATGGCAGCGTCAAGCTGACGACAAGCGAAACGGCTGAATCGCTGAAGGCTGCACCTGAGTTCAAGACGCTGGCCATGCAGTCGGCCGAAAAGGCTCCGGCTGCAACCGGCACCGACACCACGGCCACCGGCTCGACAACGCCCAAGTAAGTTGGCGTTTAGACAGCCCGGCCAGATATACCGCGCGGTAGTATAGCGTAGGCGATGGCGCTCCTAGGGGCGCCATCGCTTTTTGCTATGTCGGTCTTTGGAGCATGATAAACCGCTCACACTTTTCGGCATCATGCTTTATGCGCTGACACGCTCCGCCATGGCGGGATCGTAATAGTTCTCGTGCAGAAAGCGCAGTGTGGCGATCCCGTCCGCCGGGCGGCCGAAATGATAGCCTTGGCCCATGCCGCAACCGAGCATGCGCAGCTTCACTGCCTCGGCATAATCCTCGATACCCTCAGCCACGACTTCCAGCTCCAGGCCGTCGCACATGGTCAGAATCGCCTTGATGATGTGTTCGGAGGCGCGGTCGGAATTGATGCGCGAGACGAAGGCGCGGTCGATCTTGATCTTGTCGAAGATGAAGTCGCGCAGGCGCCCGAGGCTCGACTGGCCGGTGCCGAAATCATCAAGCGAAATACGCACACCGGCGGCGCGCAGATCGGCGATGATGCGGTGGGCGGTATCGGCCGAGCTCATCACCGCGGTTTCGGTGATCTCCAGCTCCAGGCGATGCGGATCGAAGCCGACCCGACCGAGGATCGACAGGACGCTGCTGCTGGTGCCTGGATCCATCAACTGGGCCGAGGAGAGATTGAACGACAGGAAGAGTTCGCGCGGCCATGAAAGAGCTGCTTCGGCGGCTTTGCGCAGCAGCGCTTCCGACAGCGCATCGATGAAACCACGTTCTTCGGCGAGCGGCACGAAGACGCCGGGAGAGACGAAGCCGAGATCGGGATCGTTCCAGCGGGCGAGCGCCTCGAAGCCGACCACCTGATTGTTGGAGAGCGAGACGATCGGCTGGAAATGCACGTCGATCGCGTCGGAGATGATGGCGTTTCTAAGCGCCTGCTCCAGCTGCGTCGCGCGCTTCATTTCCTGGGCGATCTCGCGCGAATAGACGGTGATCTGGCCGCGCCCGCGGCGCTTGGAACGGTAGAGGGCGGTTTCGGCGCTCTTCAGCAGCTCTTCGCAGTCTTCTCCGGCGAACGGGTAGATGGCAAAGCCGAGGGAGGCGGAAAGACGGACGTTGCGGTCGCCGAGATCATAGGGGGCCGACAGTATTTCACGGATCATCTGGCCGAATTTTTCGGCACTCGCCCGCTCGAAGATCAGCGGTAGCACGAAGGCGAATTCATCTCCGTCATGGCGGGTGACCAGCGCGCCATCGGGAATGCAGGCCCTGAGGCGATGGGCGACCTGACAAAGGATCTCATCGCCGGCAGCCGAGCCGAAAAGATCGTTGATCGGTTTGAAACTGTCGAGATTGGCGATGCCGATGGTGAAGGGAGCCGGGTCGCTAGCGCGCTCGGAAGAGATCTGCAAGACCTTGTCCCGCATGCGATTGCGGTTTCCCAATCCGGTGAGCGGATCGGTATAGGCCATCGCCTGAAGCTCATTCTGACCGACGGTCAAGAAAGCTGTGTCCGCCGATTTCATCATTCACCCGAGCTTTCCCGCGCCATGCAAAGAATGACCGGCATGTCTTAACAATTTGATAGTAAATCAGCAGGCATTGCCGCTAAAACCACCCCAGAATCCAGGAGTTGACCGGTAGTCCCGGCTAAAGTCGTTAATTTTTATGTCGTTAGCCGGAACCGCTAAGAGGTCCTGATGACATGTATCAGCCTCGCGCCCGTATGCCTTCATCCAGCAGATGCCTCTGGAAGACAGCCTCGAGCATATCGGGGCTGACCGGTTTCATGATGACATCGTCCATGCCTGCCTTGACGCATTCGGCGCGGTCTCGTTCGAAGGCCTGGGTGAGCACGCCGATGATCGGGGTGTGGCTTGTCCCGCCGGATTCTTCCATCTGCCGGATGAGGCGGGCAGCCTCGAAGCCGTTGAAGCCCGGCAGCGAAATATCCATCAACACGATCTGCGGCCGGTGCTCGGCCCAGAGACGCACGGCTTCATCGCCGGTCGCCGCGATCATATGGCGATAGCCAAGGCCTTCGAGGATCTGCGAAAAAACGATCTGGTTGATATCATTGTCTTCGGCGACGAGAACCTGCAGGCCGACGACGTCGTCGGAAATGCTGATTTCCCAATCCGAATCCGCACCGGCGGCGCCATTGCGGCTGTTGCGATTGAAATGGCGGGCGATCTGGAAGGTGAGCTCGTTGGCGATCTGAAAACCGTCCATAACAAGCGCCGGGATGCCATATTGCTCTGACAGCTCGAGGCAGCGCATGCCCATCTGGTTGTCGATGATCAAGAGATCGAGCGAGATGCCGGAGGAAGTGGCGATTTCCAGGAACCGCTCCTCCTCGTCCTCGCCGCGGACCGAGCAGGATTCGAAACCGTATTTCGACAGCGTCCGCAACGCGGCGGTCTCGGCGGCAAGGTCGGACGTGACGACGAGGACCTTGCGGCCGGAGAAATTCTCCGGAACGATCGCTTCCATCGCCGCCGGCTCGCGGCGCTCGACAGCGCTCGGCACCGGCACATAGGCGCGGCGATAGCTTTGATTGCTTGAGGTGGTGATCGCCGATGCCCGGCCGAACTCGTCGAGATCGGCGCCATCGCGCGGCAGATCCTGCATGGTCGACACGAGGAAATAGCGGCCCGGCTTGCCGATGCGGTGCTTGCGGCTGACGATGTCGCGCTCGATGCCGTCGCGGGAGATCTGCCGCTGGCGGGAGACGGACATCTCGCCGGTCTCCAGCACATGACGGTCGCTTTCTTCGAAACGCTTGGCGATCTCGACGGAAAAAAGGTCGCTGCTCTTGCGCCCGAGCACCTCGTCGGCGGTCGTCTGATATTTCTCGCAAAAGGCGAGATTGACCGCGACATAGGTGAGGTTGCGGTCCTTGACGAAGAGCGGGAACGGCAGATTGTCGAGAATGTCCTCGGTGAGCTGCACCCGCTCCAGATCCGAGCGCCATTGCTCTTCGCGCTTCTTGTCCTCGGAAATATCAGAAATGATGGTGACGCCGTAACCGCCGGGGAGCCTGCGTTTGACGAAACGGACCCAGCTGTCGGCAGCATGGCGCTCGACGGCATCGAAGCGCTCGCGCCAATGCGAGGCGATTTTCTGCGACAGCCAATCCTCGCGGCTCAGCGAGCCGCGCTGCTTCACGTCATATTGCTGGCGAATGCCGGTGTCGTAAACCGCGCCGAGGAAATCGCGAAGCCGCGTGCCGGGCTTCAGCATCTCGGGGGGCAGCGGGAAGAATTCCAGCGTCTGGCGGCTGGCGAAGATCAGATGATCGTTCTTGTCATAGATGATGAAAGCTGACGAAAGGCTGTCGCACACCACATCGAAAAGCGCCGTCTGCAGATCGGCTCCGGCGGAAATCCCGTCGGTTTCCGATGATGTGTCCGCCTTATCGAAGCCGGCACTCATGCTGTTGCGTCCCACATCTGTTCGATTTCGAAAGCTTCCGGAGGTATTTGAATAGAAATGCCATTTTTATGTTAAAACCGGCTTAACACTACAGCGCCGCGGGTCTTTTCCAGGCGCGCATAGGGCGCAATAACACTTTGAACTGCTGCATAATTTCATCAGTAAATCGGTTCCGATTTAAGCATGAATTATGCAGCGGCGATTCCCAGGTTGCGGGAGCCTCGGATCACGCTTTGGGAAAGCCCGCCGAACCCTCTTCCCTCCGGCCCGCGAATCCTCGAAAATAGCCCATGGCCATCAGACAGCTTTCCGAAACGCTCATCAACCAGATCGCCGCCGGCGAAGTCATCGAACGGCCGGCGAGCGCTGCCAAGGAACTGATCGAAAACGCGCTCGATGCAGGCGCGACTCGCATCGAGATCGCCACGGCAGGCGGCGGCAAGGCACTGCTGCGGGTGAGCGACAACGGTTCGGGCATGGATGCGGCCGATCTGGAACTGGCGGTCAGGCGCCACTGCACCTCGAAACTATCGGAGACGCTCGAGAATATACGCACGCTCGGCTTCCGTGGCGAGGCGCTGCCCTCGATCGGCTCGGTTGCAAGACTCAGCATCGCCAGCCGCCGGCGCGACAGCGCTGGCGGCCACGAGATCGCCGTCAACGCCGGCAAGATCGCGCATTTGCGCCCGGCCGCCGCCAATCCCGGCACGATCGTCGAAGTGCGCGATCTTTTCTTCGCGACCCCCGCGCGGCTCAAATTCCTGAAGACCGAGAAGGCCGAGGCCGGCGCCATTACCGAGATCGTCAAGCGCATGGCGATCGCCTTCCCGGCCGTGCGCTTCGTGCTGTCCGGCTCCGACCGCACGACGCTGGAATTTCCGGCGACCGGCGACGACCATCTGGCGCGCATGGCGCAGGTGCTCGGCAAGGACTTCCGCGACAACGCCATCGCCCTCGACGCCGTGCGCGAGGAAATTTCGCTGACGGGCTTTGCCGGCGTGCCGACCTTCAATCGCGGCAACTCCGCCCATCAATATGCCTTCGTCAACGGCCGGCCGGTGCAGGACAAGCTGATCCTGTCGGCGATCCGCGGCGCCTATGCCGAAACCATCCCGTCAGGCCGCCATCCGGTGGTGGTGCTATCGATTACCCTCGATCCCGCCCTCGTCGACGTCAACGTGCATCCAGCAAAATCCGACGTACGGTTCCGCGACCCCGGCCTCGTGCGCGGCCTCATCGTCGGCGCCATCCGCGAGGCCCTGGCGCGTGACGGCAGCCGGGCGGCAACCACCGGGGCAAGCGACATGCTGCGCTCCTTCCGTCCCGCTTTTCAGCCCTACGCGCAACGGCCACAGACGGCATGGTCGGCCGAGACCTCGCCTTCCCGTCCCTACCAGCCGGCAAACGGTTTCGGTGAACGGCCGCAGGCCTCCTTCGACGGGCTCTCGATGCCGACGGCACGAGCCGAGCCGCCGTTTCCGCCGCAGCCGGCAGCAGCCGACACCACCGCGCGCTATCCGCTCGGCGCGGCGCGGGCGCAGATCCACGCCAATTACATCGTCGCCCAGACCGAGGACGGGCTTGTCATCGTCGACCAGCATGCCGCGCATGAGCGACTGGTGTTCGAAGCGATGCGCAAGGCGCTGCATTCGAAGCGGCTAGCCTCGCAGGTGCTGCTCATTCCGGAGATCGTCGATATTCCGGAAGAGGATTGCGACCGGCTGATGCAGCATGCGGGCGAGCTTTCCGAACTCGGTCTGGCGATCGAGCGTTTCGGTCCTGGGGCGATTGCCGTGCGCGAGACGCCGGCGATGCTCGGCGAAGTCGATGCGCATGGGCTGATCCGCCAGCTTGCCGACGAGATCGCCGAATGGGATACGGCGTCAGGCCTGTCGGCCAAGCTCGAATATGTGGCGGCAACCATGGCCTGCCACGGATCGGTGCGCTCCGGACGACGGCTGCGGCCGGAGGAAATGAACGCGCTGCTGCGGGAAATGGAAGTGACGCCCGGCTCCGGCCAGTGCAATCACGGCCGGCCGACCTATATCGAATTGAAGCTCAGCGATATCGAGCGGCTTTTCGGCAGAAGCTAAAAAAGCTGGAAAAGCCGCCTTTGCGGGAGTATGGCAAACGGATGAGAGGCTGCAGGGAACGGAGCGCATGAATTTGTTCGAAGGGCACGGAAACCGCGAAGCGAAGATCCGATATCTCGATGGCGATTTCCAGATTCTCTCGCCCGGCTCCTATGTCGTCTGCGCAATGACGGGAAAACAGATCCCGCTCGACGAACTGCGCTATTGGAGCGTCGCCCGCCAGGAGCCCTATGCCGACGTGATCTCGGCGATCGAAGCCGACAAACGCGCCGGCGTGCTGCCGAACCAGCGGCGTTAAGCGCGGCCGCGTGCGAGAGGCCGCAGGTCCGGCCCGCCCCACGAAGGACGGGCCGTTTGCTAGGCAACAGCAAGGTCGATATGCGCTCTCTGCAAATTGCACAGATCGGCAACGGTTTACTTGAATTGCGCCATATTCTCGGGCGTCACGAGCGCGGCGCCGGAATCGATCAAAGACTCCACCGTCTCTCCGCGAATCGATTTTACCAGCGCATCCACACCGAGTTCAGCCATCTTGGTGGGGAATTGCGCCACCGAAGCATCCTCGATTCCGCTCTTCAGCGCTTCCTCTTCACCACAGCAGAAGTCGAAACCGACCAGCACAATCTTGTCATTGGCAGTGCCGGCGTTCTTGATGGCGCGCGCAGCGCCAGCAGCGGGCGGGCCGCAAGCGGCATAAATGGCCTTGAGGTCCGGGTTCTTCGTCAGCAGGTCTTCGGCGACACTGATCCCGAGTTCCTCAGTGCAGTTTGTTGCGCCTTTCCCGACGATCTTGACGTCAAGGCCCTGCAGCCCTTCAAGCATGCCCTTCACACGGTCATCAAGCGCTGGCACACCGGGCACACCCTCGAGAATCCCGAGCGTATCGCCCGCTTTGAGAACCGTTTTGAGATATTCGCCCGCGATTTTGCCCGCGGCAAAATTATTGGTCGTGGCAAGCGCCGTTCTGCCTTTCCAATCCGGAATATTGTTATCCATCAGGACGACCTTGACGCCGGCTGCCACCGCCTTGTCCAGAGCCGTGGACACGGTAGGATCGACGGGCGTCAGGGCGATGCCCTGCACGCCTCGTGTCACCATCGACTCGATCTGTGCAATCTGGCCCTCGATGTCAGTTGCGGACGTCCCCTGTCCGTAGATGATCTCGACGCCGGGATTTCTCTTTGCATAATCTTTGGCTGCGTTCTCCATTGTTGCGAAGAACGGAACCGGGAACTTGGTTATAAAGCCGAGCTTGACCGGCTCCTGCGCCAAGGATGGGACTACAGCGAGAGCCAGAAGCGCAAGAGCTCCCAGCAGGGATTGCGGTTTCATCATAACACCTCCCATGTTTCGATCGCCCTCCTCTAGAGCGATCTCGTTGTCCACTGCCCTATCGAAGCAGTGATCTCCCTTAAGCCTCGGCGCCCACAATCATCGCGACAAGGTCCTGCTTGTTCGCTTCGGCTGGCTTCAGTTCACCCACCTTGCGACCCTGCCGCAGCACCACGGCCCGATCGGCGATTTCGACGACATGTTCCATATTGTGCGTGATTATGATCACGGCATTGCCTTCGGCTTTGAGCTGATTGACAAGGTCAAGAACTTGGCGAGATTCTCGCACGCCGAGGGCGGCCGTTGGCTCGTCAAGGATCACAAGCTTGCGCGCAAAAACAATGGCGCGCGCGACCGCGATCGCCTGTCGCTGTCCACCAGACATCAGCGCGACCGGCGCGTCGAACCGCGGCAGCTTGACCTTCAGGCGATCGATCACACGCGCTGCTTCCCGCTTCATCACGCCGGTGTTGAGGAAGCGGAGCGGGCGTGGCAGCCAGGAAGGGAAAGAGATTTCTCGCCCGCAATAGAAATTCTGCACAGGGGTCAGATTGTCGAAAAGCGCCAGATCCTGATAGACGGTTTCAATGCCGGCGCGGCGGGCCGCCGCCGCTGAATGGAGCAATACGGGAGCACCATCCACGAGGATCTCTCCTTCGTCGAGGCAATGAAGCCCACTAATGCATTTGACGAGCGTCGACTTGCCGGCGCCGTTGTCACCCAGAAGAGCGGTTACCTCGCCTGCATATGCATCAAAGCTTACATTTTTCAGGGCATGAATGGCGCCAAAGCGCTTCTGCGCATTTCGAACCGAAAGGACCGGTGGAGCGGATGCAGCGTTCATTGCACTCTCGCCGATTGAAGCACACGCGCGCGCGCCTCGAGATGGTTACGAAGCACATCGGCCTCAACGGCGATGACGATGACGAGACCGATCGCGATCATTTGAAAGAACACGTCGACGCCGAGAAGGTTAAGGGCGTTGCGGATGACGCCGATTAGCACGGCGCCGATCAGAGCGTGGCCGAGATGGCCTCGTCCGCCGAGGAAGCTGGCACCGCCGATTATCACCGCGGCAATCGTATCGAGCTCCAAGAGATTGCCGTAGATCGGCGAGGCGGCGCCGGTTCGTCCCGCCAGCAGCACCGCGCCGGCGCCGGCACAAAAGCCTGAGATAATGTAGGTCGAGAGCAGAACGCCCTTTACCGGTATACCCATGCTTCTGGCGGCATTCGGCGAGCCACCGACCGCATAGATCCATCGGCCACAGACCATTGACTTCGTCAAAATCAGAAAAAGAAGCCCGAAGATCCCGACGGCAAGGAAGGAATTGGGCACACCAAACGTCGTACCGCCGCCGATCGCAGTAATTGCATTGGGCATCCCGCGCATGGTGGTGTGGCCAGGGGCCAGTGCCAGTGCAAGGCCACGGCAGATACTCAAGGTCGCGAGGGTAATAATGAAGGGGTGTGGCAGCCTGCCATAGACAAATACCACGCCGTTTACCGCCCCGATTGCAGCACCCGAAAGCAGCATGGCCATAATGACGGCGATCGAGGCATCAACCTGCTGATAGACCAGTCCGCCGATGACTGTCGCGAGCGCGAGATTCGAGCCGACAGACAGGTCGACACCGCGAGTCAGGATAACGAGCTGCTGCCCCATCGCCACCAGAGCAATCACCGCCGTCTGCGCCAGGATGTTCCCCAGGTTGCCGGGCTTTAGAAAAGCCGGCGTGATCAGACTGACGACGGCGATGAGGATGATGAGGATCAGCAATGGGCCTAAGCTCAAAAGCTTCAGTCCTAATGTGATGCCAGATTGTCTCGGGTGGAAGGTTGCACCTTGCGAACCTCCAGGTCGAGACGAGTTCTGAGGCAGAATCCCAGAGTCTTCCAAATTTCCCCAGCCTCCCTGGTTTTTTATACATAAGAAACATATGATACACGTACGTCAAATTGTTTCTTATGGATATCTAAACATGCCGGGAGTTGTGCAATGAGGACGGATACGACCTTTAAGAGGGCCTTCAATGATATGATCGATATCATTCGGACATCCGGTCTTGGGGAGGAATTGCCGTCCGAAAACGCACTGCGCGCCCAGCTTGGCGTGAGCAGAACGACGGTGCGGAAGGTGCTGGCGGCGATGTCCGCACGTGGGATCATCATATCCGAAGCGCATAGGCGGATCATACGCGAGCAGCCGCGGCAGATAGAGCGTTATCCGAAGGAAGAGACCTTAGCCATCTCGGAACAGGTCGAGACGAGTTTCATGGAATGGATGCTGCGCGGCGATGCCTGTCCGGGCACAGAAATCAATGAGGCTGAATTAGCTCGGAAATTCGGCGTCGCGACAACCATAGTCCGTGAATTTCTCAATCGATTTCAGAAATATGGGCTGATCGAGAGGCGTCAGAATGCAGGCTGGGTTTTTAAAGGGTTCACCGCGAGTTTCGCACTCGAACTGTTCGAAATCAGAGAAATGTTCGAAATGCGCTCCGCACGTCTCTTCGCTACCCTGCCCGACAGCTCACCCATCTGGAAGCAGGTGCGTGCAATACGAGCGGCGCATTTGGAACTGCTCGCGGACATCGATGCCCGGTTTCAGGATTTCTCGGAACTGGACAGCCGGTTCCATCGCCTGATTGTGGCTGTCGCGCCAAACCGCTTTATCGAAAGCTTCCAAGACGTGATCGCCATGGTCTTCCACTATCACTATCAGTGGAACAAGCGGGATGAACGCGCTCGGAATGAGGTCGCCATTGGGGAACATCTCGCGCTGATCGATGCCCTCGAAAGCCGCAATGTCGCGTTGATCGATCACGCTTGTCGGTCGCATCTGACCTCCGCCCGTGAAACTCTGCTTCATTCGATCGTGTAACCACATTGCGATTGGGGGTAGCAGAAAGCCCGGCGAACCGGCGGACAAGAGGCCGGCGATCCATAGCCTCAGCAAACCAACGCGAGTTCGCGGCAGTCTTTTAGAGCGGCCCAGCCTTGCCGGGCATCGCTTTAAAGCCGGCCTTCATCTCCCTTAGGCGCCGCTCGCGGCAGGCAACGATCGCCCGGTCGATGATCAGGCTCGGGGCGAGGTGATCCTCGAACACCATGTCGACCTCGATCACCTGGCACTTTTCCGCGAGCTGTGCCGCCTTGCCGGGATGGCCGGAAAGGCGGACGAAATCCTTTGAGGTGGTGACGATCAGCAAGCCCTGACGCTCGGCGGTCGTCAGGATGTCGTCGATCTCGTCCTCGGTCAGGTGCTCGTGGTCGCCGAAGGACTTGGCGACGGCGATTTCGGCGCCGCGCGATTCGACCGTGCGGAAGAATTTGGCGGGATCGGCAATGCCGGCAAAGGCGAACACCTTCATGCCCGCGAGCGTATTGTCGCCGCGCACTTTCAGCGAGGCGGTGAAATAGGGCTTTGCGGCGCGTGCCGCCATGCGGACGATGCTGTCGGCGGCATTGCCGCCGCCGACCTTCAACAGGGCGGTGGCCGAACGCAGCTGCTGGCGGATCGGGGCCCGCACCGGGCCGGCCGGCACGATATGGCCGTTGCCGAGGCCGCGGGTCGCATCGATGACCAGCAGGGCATAGTCGATCGCCAGCCGGGCGCTCTGGAAACCGTCGTCCATGATGATGAGATCGGCGCCTTCCGCGACCAGACGCTGTGCCCCGTCGACGCGCCTCCGCGAAATCACCGTCAGCGCCTCCCGGGCAAGCAGCAGCGGCTCGTCACCGACGGCGACCGCCCGGTGATGATCGGGATCAACCACGGTCGTCACATCGAGCGAGCCGCCGTAACCGCGGCTGAGAAAGCCGGGTTTCAGCCCTTTCGCCTTGGCGGCGCGGGCAATGGTCAGCGCCGTCGGCGTCTTGCCGGCGCCGCCGACGGTGAAATTGCCGACGCAGATGACCGGAATGGCAACGGAGGCGCGGCGCGCATGGGCCATGCGGTGGCCGGCGATACGACCGTAGAGAAAGGAAACCGGCAGCAGCAGCCAGGCCCGCCAATCGGCTTTCCTCCACCAGAACGGCGGCGCTTCGGATATCATCTTGCCGTTCCGCTCCCCTGCCCGCCTTACGGCAACCAGCCCCTTGCTTTTCGACCGGCCGGATTGAGAAGCCAAATTCAATGAAAATGCAAGCCCTTACCAGTCAGGCCGGCTGCAGATCCGGCAGCAGTGCCTCGAGAGCGGTGATATCGTCGAGCACATGATCGGCGGCGGCGGCCAGCGAATCGCGCGAACCGGTTCCGGTCAGCACCGCGATCCTGAGCCCCGTTCCGGCATTCAGGCCCATGTGCAGGTCGTGATTGTTGTCGCCGACCATCGCCACTTCCTCGGGCGAAAGACCGGTCGCAGCGCAGAAGCCGAGCACCATGCCCGGCTCCGGCTTGACGCCGAAACCGCTATCATATCCGGCGATATAATCGACATAGCGGGCGAAACCAAAACGTTCCGCGGTCTGGCGGATCGAGCGCTCATTGTCGCTGGAGGCGACGCCGAGCTTGAAGCCGCGCCGATGCAGCCTGGCGAAGAAGTCAGCGAGATTGGTTACCGGCACGGAAAATTCGGCGGCGTTGGAAAACAGTTCGTCGAGGCGCACCGTCAGTTCGCCGACATCGACCATCGAACCCGCGGCAACCAGACCCTCGGCAATCTGGCGGGTATTGCCGGCGGCAAGCAGGCTGTCAGGCACGATATGGCCAGTCGCCGGATCCATGCCGCAGGCCGACAGCAGCCGGTCGGCAAGAAGCGGATCCCCTTCGGCGGCGATGCGGGCAAGTTCGCGGTTTACCGGCAGCCAGCTCTCGTCATAGTCGAGCAGCGTGCCGTCCTTGTCGAAGAGAATGCCTTTGATAAGCGACGCTGCCGCCATGCTTTATCCTCAGAGCTGGGCCACGGCCTTGGGCAGCAGCCGCGCCTTCACCGTCAGCGGATTGATATAGGGTTCCAGCCCCTTGACGGTCGCGGTCAGCGCACCGCGCATCTCGTGCACGGCGGTGATGCCGGCCTCGATCATATTGCGGCGGGCTTCGTCATTGGTCAAAAGGTAATGCACGCCCTTGGCCAGCATTTCGGTATCGCGCACCATGCGGGCGCTGCCGCTGCGGGCAAGCTTCTGATAGGCATCGCGGAAATTCTGCACATGGCCGCCGGAGAGAACGGCGCAGCCGAGCATGGCGGGCTCCAGCGGATTCTGGCCGCCTTCGGCAAAAAGCGAGCGGCCGACGAAGGCGATTTCCGTCAGTCGCAAATAGAGGCCCATTTCGCCGATCGTATCGCCGAGGAAGATATCGACATCGGCCGACAGGACATCGTCGCGGGTGCGGCGGGCGACCTTCAGCCCCAGCTTGACCAGAGCCGCCTCGATCTCGTCGCAACGGTCGGGATGGCGAGGCACGATGATCGTCAGCTGACGATCGCGCTCCCTCAGCGCCCGATGAACGATGGCAGCGGCATTCTCCTCGCCGTCGAAGGTCGAGATCGCCGCCCAGGTCTTGCGGTCGCCGATCTGCTTCTTGTAGCGGGCGAGGACAGTGCTGTCATAAGGGGGTGCGTCGGTATCGACTTTCAGATTGCCCGAGGTGATAACGGGAACGGCGCCGAGATCGCGGAAACGTTCGGCATCGATATCCGACTGGGCGATGACGAGGGCGAGATTCTCGAACAAGGCTTCGGCGATTGCCGGCCGGCGGCGCCAGCGGGCAAAGGAACGATCCGACATGCGGGCATTGATCAGGATCTGCGGAATGCGGCGGCGGCCGAGTTCCAGCACTGTTGCCGGCCAGATCTCGGATTCGGCGATGATGGCGCAATCGGGCGCCCAATAATCGAGGAAGCGGCTGACCGAGGGCTTCAGGTCGAGCGGCACATATTGGTGGATCGCGTCATTGCCGAGGCGCTCGGCGGCGAGCCTGGCCGAGGTGATCGTGCCCGTGGTCAAGATGACATGGATGTCGCGGCGGCGGATTTCGCGGATCAGCGGAATGACGGCATTGGTTTCACCGACACTTGCAGCATGGAACCAGACGAGCGGGCCCTGCGGCCGGTTGGCGCTCGGATAGCCGAAGCGTTCCAGGCGGCGCGCCCGGTCTTCCTTGCCCTTGGCCGTGCGGTAGGTGATATAGAGGCCGACGACAGGAGAGGCCACGGTTCCCGCCAGACGGTATGCGCTCAGACCGAACCGAGCCATCCGGGAACTCATTGCGCCAGTCTCCGATCCAAGATCGACATCAAACCCATTCCCTCATTATCGTTGCGGCCGGAATGGCCGATGAATTTGTTCAGAATGCGTCAAACGATCCGGATCGACGGACGGCCGGTGCACGAACCCGGCGCGACGAACCGCAGGCCGCCGATACATGCCGCGGCCGATGGCCGAGATCGGCTGCTTCAGGCCTTTTCCTGCGGATCGAGCAAACGATGCATGTGGACGATGAAATAGCGCATATGCGCATTGTCGACCGTCTGCTGCGCTTTCGACTTCCAGGCCGTCAGCGCCGTGGCATAATCCGGGAAAATGCCGACGATATCGAGACCCTTCAGATCGCGGAACTGGACGTTGTCGAGGCTTTCCAGTTCGCCGCCAAAAACGAGATGCAAAAGCTGCTTCTTGTCACCGGAGTCAGTCATTTTTTGTTCTCTTTCTGCTATTCTCCTCCGCCACCCCATCTGCGGGATTTTGACGGAAACGTCAACTGTCTCGTCGTCCCGCAAAGGCCGCGAGAAACTCGCTGATGCGGGGCGTCGGTGCTGCGCAGAGGACGTTGTGGGTCACGTCGGCGCGATTGTAGACGATCGGCCTGCCGTCGAGATCGACGAGGCCACCGCCAGCGCAGCTAAGGATCAGATCGGCGGCGGCCAGATCCCAATCATGCGAATTGCTCTTGACGAAGGTGCCTTCGAGACGACCGTCCGCCACCATGGCGATGCGATAGGCAAGCGAGGGAATGTGTTTGTGGCGGCTGACCCGGTCGCGAAACTCCGGCGGAAAGGTCGTCAACAGGTCCTCGCCGACCGCAAGGCGGCTCGTCTCCTCCGGTCCCGCGGCGGAGACGGTGAAGGGCACGCCGTTTTTCAGCGCCACGCCGCCGTCGACGGCCTCATAGAGTTCCTCGAGCGCCGGGGCATAGAGCACGCCGGCGACCGGACGGCCGCGATGAACGACCGCGACGCTGACGCACCAGAGCTTCTGCCCGCCGAGAAAGGCGCGCGTGCCGTCGATCGGGTCGATGATGAACAGCGTCTCATGCGAGAGGCGGCCGGCATCATCGTCGGTTTCCTCAGACAGCCAGCCATAATCCGGCCGGGCCTTGCGCAGAATGGTTTCGAGCGTCTTGTTGGCGGCGAAATCGGCGGCGCTGACGGGGGAGCGGTCGTCGTTTTTCCACCAGACCTCGGGAGACTGGTTGAAGAAACCGAAAGCGACCGCACCGGCCTCTTTCGCAGCATCGACGATCAGCGTGAGATCGCTCTGCCAACGGGGCTTTTCCCTATCGCTCATCCCGTCAAATCCGTCCAACTTTCGTTTGAGCATGATGTCGTCCGAAAACCGCACACACTTTTCGGCATCATGCTCTACCGCCCTGCCAGGGTCATGCCTTCGATGGCGAAGGTCGGGGCCGCGACGCCGAACTTGCGGTCGATGTCGTTTGCCGGCGTCAGGCGCATGAACATCTCCTTGAGATTCGAGGCGATCGTCACCTCGGAGACCGGGAAGGTCAGTTCGCCGTTCTCAATCCAGAAACCGGTGGCGCCGCGGCTGTATTCGCCGGTGATCATGTTGACGCCGTGGCCGATCAATTCGGTGACATAAAAGCCATTGCCGACGCTGCGGATCAG
This sequence comes from Rhizobium sp. 268, assembly GCF_036571585.1. Lineage (NCBI taxonomy): Bacteria > Pseudomonadati > Pseudomonadota > Alphaproteobacteria > Hyphomicrobiales > Rhizobiaceae > Rhizobium > Rhizobium sp. 268. Next base: position 454,649 of record NZ_JAPPSO010000001.1, read on the forward strand.
TTCCTCCGGCGTGATGTCGCCGGGTTCAAGGGCAAGATTGGTGGAGGACGGCGAAACGGCAGTGCCGCCGCGCACGCCGCGGCCGTTGGTCTGAAGGCCGAGCTCGCGACCGGTCGAGGTCGACAGGAACCAATGCTTCAAGACGCCGTCCTCGATCATCACCATCCGCTCGCCCGATACGCCCTCGCCGTCGAAGGGCCGCGAGGAGGGGCCGCGCACGATCAACGGATCGTCGGTGATAGACAGGCCCGATTTCAGTACCTGCTGACCCATCCTGTCGCGCAGGAAGCTCGACTTGCGGGCGACGGCGGCGCCATTGATTGCGCCGGCGATATGGCCGACGAAGCCGCGGGCGACTCGCGGATCGAAGATGACGGTGACATCCTTGCCGGTCGGCACTTGGCGCGGGTTGATGCGCTTTATCACTCGTTCGCCGGCTCGGCGGCCGATCTCGGCGGGATCGTCGAGCTCGGCATAATAGAGCCGGCTGTCGAAATCATAATCGCGCTCCATGCCGGTGCCTTCTCCGGCGATGACGCTGACGGAATGGCCGAAACGCGAGGCCATGTAGCTGCCTTCGAAACCGTGCGAGGTGGCGAGAACCAGGCCGCCCATGCCGGCCGAGGCACCGGCGCCGGAGGAATTGGTGACGCCCTCGACCGCAAGGGCCGCGGCCTCAGCTGCAAGGCCTGCCTCGCGCAGCATCTCGGAGGAGACCTCGGTGGTATCGAGCAATTGCAGGTCGGGGTAGGATTTCGCAAGGCTCGCCTCATCCGCGAGGCAGGCGAAGGGATCTTCCGGCGAGACTTTGGCCATGGCGACGGCGCGTTCGGCCAGCGCCTGCAGATCGAAGCCCGGATTGGCCGAAACGCTGGCAACGCGCTTGCCGATGAAGACGCGCAACGAAAAATCGTCGCTTTCGGAGGATTCCGTGCCCTCGACCTTGCCGAGGCGGACGCTGACCGATTGCGAGCGCGACCGGACGACGACGGCGTCGGCGGCGTCGGCCCCTGCCTTCCTGGCCAGATCGATCAATTGACTTGCGCGGGAAAGAAGTGTCGAGGAATCGATTTCAGAGGACATGATTTGGCCTTTCCTTCGGCTTCCATTTATTGTGCACTCACCCAAGCATCAAGGCCGCCGCCGCCGATTCTTTGTCGGGGCTGCCGGCCTGTTCCCCGCCGTCGAAAGAAATCGCCCCGATGTCCGCGTCCAATGCCTTTTTTTCCGAAACGATCCTGCTGCTCGGCGGAGCGGTGGTCGCCGCGCCGATCTTCAAGAAGCTCGGGCTCGGCACGGTGCTCGGCTATCTCGCCGCCGGCATCGTCATCGGGCCGGTTTTCCACGGCATCACCGATGGCGAACAGATCCTTGCCGTCGCCGAACTCGGCGTCGTCTTCCTGCTTTTCATCATCGGGCTGGAGCTGAAACCCAGCCGCCTCTGGCAAATGCGCCGCGACATTTTCGGTCTCGGCACGGCGCAGGTGGTGGTGACCGGGCTGGCGCTGACCGCGCTTGCCTGGTTTTCTGAGGTTCTCGACTGGCGCGGCAGCATCGTCGCCGGCTTCGGCCTGGCACTGTCCTCGACGGCCTTCGCCATGCAGATCCTCGAGGGCGACGGCGACGTCAACACGAGGTATGGGCAGCGCTCCTTCTCGATGCTGCTGTTCCAGGACCTTGCAATCGTGCCGCTCTTGGCGCTGATTACCGTGCTCGACGGCGGCGGCAAGGGCAGCCCTGCGCCGCTCACCGATTTTGCGGTCGCCGTCGGCGCGGTCGCGGCGATGGTCGTCATGGGGCGCTACCTGCTGACGCCGCTCTTCCAGGTCATCGCGCGCACCGGTGCGCGCGAAGCGATGATCGCCGCCGCCCTCTTCGTCGTCATGGGATCGGCGAGCCTGATGCAGCTTGCCGGGCTTTCGATGGCGATGGGCGCCTTCCTCTCCGGGGTGATGCTCGCCGAATCCTCCTACCGGCACGAGCTGGAGGCCGATATCGAGCCCTTCCGCGGCGTGCTGCTCGCCATCTTCTTCATCGCCGTCGGCCTGTCGCTGCAGCTCGACGTGCTTGCCGACAACGTGCTCTTCGTCATCGTCGCGGTGCCGATCATCATGGCGGTCAAGGCGATCATCATCTACGGGCTCTGCCGGATCTCCGGCTCTCCGCATGATGATGCGATCCGCATCGCCTTCCTGCTGCCGCAGGGCGGCGAATTCGGCTTCGTGCTGTTTACCGCGGCGGCGACCGTCGGGCTGATGTCGGCGAGCACGGCATCGCTGCTGGTCGCGATCGTCACGCTGTCCATGGCGCTGACGCCGATCGGCGCGGCGTTTGCGAAGAGTCTGCTCAGCGGCGACGAGCATGAGGAGCTGGACGAGGATTTCGAGGGCGCCGGCGCCGACGTGCTGATGGTCGGCTTCTCGCGTTTCGGCCAGATCGCCGCGCAGATCCTGCTTGCCGGCGGGCGCAGCGTCACCGTCATCGAATTTTCGGCGGACCGCATCCGCCAGGCCTCCTCTTTCGGCTTCCGCATCTATTTCGGTGACGGCACCCGCAAGGACGTGCTGCGCTCGGCCGGCATCGACCGGGCAAAGATCGTGCTCGTCTGCACGCAGAAGAAGGAGGTCACCGACAAGGTGGTGGAGCTGGTGCAGGCGGATTATCCGCACACAAGGCTCTACGTGCGCTCCTACGACCGTATCCATTCGATCGAACTGCGCAACAAGGGCGTCGACTACGAGTTGCGCGAAACGCTGGAATCCGGCCTGCTCTTCGGGCGGCGGACGCTGGAGGCGCTCGGCGTTCCCGAGGTCGACGCCTATGAGATCGGCGAGGATATCCGCAAGCGCGACGAGGCGCGCCTGGTGCTGCAGGTGTCGGAAGGGCTGCAGGCCGGCCGCGACATGCTGTTTTCCCACCCTGTCCGCCCCGAACCGCTCGTGAAGCCGAAACGCGCCGCCGATCCATTCGAGGACGATCCGCTGGCGGGAACGGTGGATGCGACGGCGGAGGCCTGATCGCCGCCGATCGGCTTGTTAAATTGACGCATTGAATATGCGCTCGGCGGCGTCTATCAGCGGGTGATCGGAGAGGGACATTTGATCAGACGGGCGAGACAGATCGAGCAATGGGCACTGCGCATCCTGTGCGCGGCGACGTTGGTTTTTGTCGCATTCGCCCATCAGGCTCCCGTCGCCGGTGAGTCCGGTCCGACCGAACTCGCGCAATATGTACTGCCCGATGGAACGCTGCCGTCGCTTTGCGTCACCGTCAGTGACAAATCCGATCAAGGCCAGCACGACAAAACCCATTCGCATGGTTGCGAGGCCTGCCGGATCGGCGCCTCGACCCTGCTGCCGGCGCCGATGGATGTCGCCGGTGCTCCGATACCCTTTGCGGTCGCGGTCGAACTGCCGATCCGGGCCGAAAGCTTCCCTCGCCGGCTTTTCCCGCCCAATACCGGTCCCCGCGCTCCGCCTTCCGATCCGATCCTCGCCTGAACCTCGTGTTGCGGCAGGCGCCGTGACGCCTTTCAACGCCGGCCGAACTGCTTCCCGCAGCCGGCCGCGGATACGGATCCATCCTCATGTCGACTATCACTGCCGCCGGACCGGCGGAGGACGCCGCCAGCGGCGTTTCGCTCTACCGCGCCATCTGGCGCTGGCATTTCTTTGCCGGGCTTCTCGTCATACCCTTCATGCTCAATCTGGCCGTGACCGGATCGCTCTATCTTTTCAAGGACGAGATCAACAACAGCTTCTTCGGCTACCGTTATACCGTCCAGCCCTCCGGCCAGGCGCTGCCGGCCGAGCGGATCGCGGAAATCGCCACCGCCGCGGTGCCGAGCTCGGCGGCGACCTCCTACAAGGAGCCGGCCGGACCTGAGCGATCGGCCATCGTCACCGTCGCCAGCGATGCCGGCACGACGCTGGTCTTCGTCGACCCTTATGCCGGCAAGGTGCTCGATGTGGTCGGATCGACCGATGAGTTCAATTATGTCGTCAAGCGCATCCACAGCCTGGCCTATTTCGGCGGTATAGCGAACCGGCTGATTGAGATCACCGGCGGCTTTGCCATGGTGCTCGTCGTCACCGGCATCTATCTCTGGTGGCCGCGCCGCCAGACGGGCGGTGTCGTCAGCGTGCGGGGAACGCCGGGCCGCCGGGTTTTCTGGCGTGACCTGCATGCGGTGACGGGCGTCTTCGCCGGGGTGCTGATCTTCTTCCTGGCGATAACAGGCATGCCATGGTCGGGCTATTGGGGCGCAAACGCCAATGCCTGGCTGACCGAACACGGCCTCGGCTATCCCGTCCAGCTCTGGGACGACGTGCCGAAATCGCAGAAGGTGACCGAGGACATCCTGCCGAAGAGCGGCTGGATCGTCGAAAAGGCGCCGGTTCCGCTTTCCGATATCGCCGCAGCACAATCGGCCAAGCCGATCGGTCTCGACAAGGCCGTGGAGATCGCCAGGCGGCTGGGCATGGCGCCGGGCTTCGACGTGGCCATTCCCTCCGACGAGACGGGCGTCTATACCGCCTCGCTCTATCCCGACGATCTGGCCAACGAACGCACCATCCATATCGACCAGTATTCCGGCAAACCGCTGATCGATATCGGCTTCAATCAGTATCCGTTGCTCGGCAAGGCGATCGAGTGGGGCATCAATGTCCACCAGGGACAGGAATGGGGGCGTTTCAACCAGTTGCTGATGCTCGCGACCTGCCTGGCCATCGTGCTCAGCTGCGTGAGTGCCGTCATCATGTGGTGGAAACGGCGCCCGGCCGGCCGGCTCGGCGTGCCACCCATGCCGCCAAAACGCGCGGTCTATTACGGCCTGTGGCTGATTACCACAATCTTCGCCGTCGCCTTCCCGATGAGCGGGCTCGCCATTGTCGCCATGATCGCCTTCGACCAGATCGTCGTGCGCTTCGTGCCCGTGTTGAAACGCGTTGTCGCTTAAGGGAGACCATTCGATGAGGATGATCATTGCCCTTCTAGCCTGCATGCTTTTCGCATCCATGGCAGCTGCGGACGACGATCCGCAGCAGGCGATCCCGGCAAGGCTGAAGCTGATGTTCGAAAGGCTTGATAAGCCATTGGACATCGCCCCGGTCGTCGTCCAGGCCGATTGGGCGATCGCCGGCTGGCGCCAAGCTGGGCGCGGCGGACGCGTCTTGCTGCAAAAGACGCATCATGGCTGGAGCATCTATCTCAGTAGCGGCGACAGCCTGAAGGATGCGGGGACGCTGGAGAAAATCGGCCTCCCGGCAAGTGACGCGGCCGGACTGGCTGCGAAGCTGAAAGAGGCCGAGACAAGCCTTGATCCCTCCGCGCTGGCACTGTTCTCAAGCTTCGAGGGCACGGTCATGATGATTAACGCGGCGTCAAACGGGGCGGGTGGCCATGAGGGCCACGCCCAATAACACTATGTTCTAGCGCTTGAGCCGCGCTTCGATTTCCCGGTCAAGGGCGAATTTCAGCTCGTCCTTGACGCCGACCGACATGGCCAGCACCTCGCGGGCCTTGAGGAAATCCATGACGCCGGTGCGGCCGACGGCCGGGCGCAGGAAGATGTGCGGCTGGCAGAGCTTCAGCTTCAGCGTGATCGCCGTCTGCATCATCAGCTGGCCGGAGCCGAAGATGCTCTCCATGCGGTTCGGAATATGGGTGCCGTCGCCTTCCGGCGCGCCGACGACATCGATGCCGATGACGATATCGGCAAGATCCATCAGCGGTTCATAGGGCACGGGATTGCTGATACCACCGTCGATCATCACCCGGCCGCGCAGGCGCACCGGCATGAAGACGGCGGGAATGGCGGAAGACGCGGCGAGTGCCGGAAACAGCTCACCTTCTTCGATGATGACTTCGTTCTGCCCGTAATAATCCGTGGTGATGACCTTCATCGGCACCAGCAAATCCTCGAAGCGGGCCGGCAACTCGGCCGGCAGAAAGGCTTTCAGGATCCGCTCCAGATTGAACTGGCCGATGCGGATGCCCTTGGCCACCGCATCGCGCACCGTCGCCGGCCGCAGGCCCCAGATGCGTGCAACGACCGCCGTCTTGTTGCCGACGGTCGTCAGCGCATGTTCGCGGATTTCGGCTCCCGACATGCCGGCGGCCATGCCGGCCCCCATGATCGCGCCCATCGACGAACCCGATATCGCCACCGGGCGGATGCCGAGTTCGTCGAGCGTCTCGATGATATGGATGTGGGCAAGTCCGCGCGCGCCACCGCCGCCGAAAGCGACGGCGACCGTTGGAAGATCGCTGATCGCAGGCAGTTTCGGACTGATGATCTCTGCCTGCTGCACGCCCCGCCCCCGCTTATTGCGGCTGATACCGGAAGAAATGTACCCTCGTATCGCCAAAGATGCGGTTTTCGAGGAAAACATAGGAAGGATGCACGGATACGACAATATCGGCGCGTTCCTCGAGCACCGCGATCGCGCCGGGCCTGAGCCAGCCGCCGCCGGCCGCCGCCGCCATCGCCTTTTCGCCGAGGCCTTTGCCATAGGGCGGGTCGGCAAACAGCATGTCGAAAGCTTCGAGATTGCCGACGCTGCCGAGATCGGTCGCATCGCGGCGCAGGATGCGCGTGCGGCCGTGCAGGCCGAGCGCATCGATGTTTTCCCAGAGCAGCGCCCTGCCCTCGACGCTGTTTTCGACGAAGAGCGCGTGACGACAGCCGCGTGAAACGGCTTCGAGACCGACCGCGCCGGTTCCGGCAAAAAGGTCAAGGATCCGGGTGCCATCGACGCATTCCGGATAGGCATGGCTCAATATATTGAACAGGCTCTCGCGCGTCCGGTCGGCAGTCGGCCGGATCTCGTTGGATTTTGGCACGGCGAGAGGCCGCCCGCGAAATTCACCGCCGACGATCCGCACCGCGCGTCATTCCCTTTCCTTTTCCACTACCTCTGGACGGCCCGCCCGCGGGCCTGTCGCCGCCCGGTCTGTCGCCGCCTGATTTGGCGTCCTTCGGCTTACCGGAAAAATTCTTGGCCGCGCCCGGCTTGGCGCCAAAGCCCTTGCCGCGCGGCTTATCGCCCGAAGACCGGCCGCCCGCAGATTTGTCGCCGAAGGATTTCTCGCCACGCGGACGCTCGGAGCGGCCTTCGCCGGCAAAACTTCTGGCTGCGCGCGGACGTTCATCACCGTCCTCGCGCGGCCTGCGTTCACCCCGCGGCTTATCGCCGAAGGGGCGGTCGCCACGCGAAGGACGATCCCCGAAAGGCCGGTCACCGCGCGGACGCTCCGAACGGGCCTCACCGGTGGAGGATCTGGCGGCACGAGGGCGTTCGTCACCATCGCCACGCGGTTTGCGATCCCCGCGCGGCTTGTCGCCGAAGGGCCGGTCGCCACGCGAGGGACGATCACCGAAAGGCCGATCGCCGCGCGGACGCTCGGGGCGGCCTTCACCGGCAGAGCTTCTGCTACGCGGACGTTCGTCACCCCCTTCACGGGGCCTGCGGTCGCCGCGGGCCGGGCGGTCGCCAAAACCGCGCTCTTCACGGCCCGGACGATCCCCGAACGGACGCTTGCGGCCGCGGGCTTCGCCTTCATCCTTGCGATTGGGCTGCTCGCTCGAGCGGATCCATTCGCCGTCCTCTTCGCGCACCCGATTGATCTGTGTGCGCGGGCGATCCTCGATATGTTGGGAACCGCTGCTTTTTGCCGGCACCTGCTCGCCGCGCCGGCGCGCGGTCTGCTCATTCTTGGCAGCTTTCGCCGCAGCTTTTTCGCCGAGCGGCCGGGCGCCCGGCGCCATCCAGACATTGGCGCTGCGGCGCTGGCCGAGCGGCTGGGGACGTTTCGGCTTGTCGTCGTCGAAGCGGCCGCCATCGCGGCGGTCGTCATCTCTACGCCCGCCACCGCGGCGATCGTCGCGCTTGGTGTCGAGGCGGCTCAGCGCCCGTTCGCGCTTGTCCTCGTCGCGGCGCGGACGCTGCTCGCGCCTTTCCGGTACTGGGGCTTCAGCCCCTTCCTCGGCGGCAACCGCCGGCGCGTTATAGATCGGCGCATCGAAATTCGCCTTGGCTTCCTCAATCAGGCGCGGGCCGAGCTGGTCGCGAAGCGTGCGGCCGCGCACTTCGATGACATGGCCTTCCGGTAAGTCGCCGAGCTGGAACGGGCCGTAGGAGATGCGGATCAGACGATTGACGTCAAGGCCGAGCGCGCCCATCACGTTCTTGATTTCGCGGTTCTTGCCTTCGCGAAGACCCATGGTGATCCAGACGTTCGAGCCCTGCGTGCGGTCGAGCGTCGCCTCGATCGAACCGTAGAGCACGCCGTCGACGGCAATGCCGTCCTTCAGCTTGTCGAGAGCGTCCTGATCGATGTCGCCATGGGCGCGGACACGGTAGCGGCGCAGCCAGCCGGTCGCCGGCAGCTCGAGCGCACGGGCAAGACCGCCGTCATTGGTCAGCAGCAGCAGGCCTTCGGTGTTGATATCGAGACGGCCGATCGACATGACGCGCGGCAGTTCTTCCGGCAGGTTGTCGAAGACGGTCGCGCGGCCTTCCGGATCGGCATTGGTGGTCACCAGCCCGGCCGGCTTATGATAGAGCCACAGCCTGGTGCGCTCGATGCCGCGGATCGGCACGCCGTCGACCTCGATGCGATCGGCCAGCGTGACGTTGACGACAGGGGTGTCGAGAACCGCGCCGTTCAGCGTCACGCGGCCTTCCATGATCATGCGCTCGATGTCGCGGCGGGAGGCGACGCCGGCGCGCGCCATCACCTTGGAAATGCGTTCGGCCTTGGCCTCGCCTTCGGTCTCGGCCGCGATCGCAGCCTTTGCCGGCTTCGTGCCGCCCGACTTCGCGCCGGCCTTCGGCCCGCTGTCGCGTGAAAAGGGCTTTGCGCCCGGGCGTTTTGGCTTGTCTTTGGGTGTCATTTGTTGTTTGCCTGCCTTTTGGGCCTGTCTATCAGGTCACGCATCTGCGGTTAAGTGGAAATTCTTGCGATCGTGAAGACAAATCGTTTCATGGAGATGGCGCTCGAAGAGGCACGCGCCGCCGGAGACCGCGGCGAGGTGCCGATCGGCGCCGTCGTCGTCATCGACGATATTGCCGTTTCGCGCTCGGGAAACCGCACGCGCGAGCTTAATGACGTGACCGCACATGCCGAAATCACCGCGATCCGGCTGGCCTGCGAAGCTCTCGGCCAGGAGCGTCTTGTCGGCGCCGATCTTTATGTGACACTCGAGCCTTGCACCATGTGCGCGGCAGCCATCTCGTTTGCGCGTATCCGCAGGCTCTATTACGGCGCCGAGGACCCGAAAGGCGGCGGCGTCGACAATGGCGTGCGATTTTATGCGCAACCGACCTGCCACCACGCACCGGAAGTCTATTCCGGCTTCAACGAGGTGCAATCGGCCGATATATTGCGAACATTCTTCTCGCAAAAGAGAGAGGCGCCGTAGTCTCTACAGCGCCTCGCGTCTATTCAGGCAGATAAGGAGACTATTGCAGGAAGTTCCACCACTGCTTGCCGCTGTTGGCGATCGCCGCATCCTTCTTGCGCTTCTTCTGCTTCTTGAGTTCGGGCTCGCCGACATCATCGAGCTTTGCCGGGTCGTCGACGGTGCGGTAGCCGGGCGGCGGATCGGAAATATAGCGGCGCTGATCGACATAGGAGCCCTTCTGCAGGGCGCGGGCTTCGCGATAGGCCTTGGTCTGGGCTTCGGTCGTACGCCGGCCGCCCTCGATGGCGGAGCTTGCCAGCGGCGAGCGGTAATTCGGATTGTCGGAGTTGGCGTCGGCTTCCCCGACCAGGCGGGCGCGGGTTTCCTCCGGCGATTCAATCCACTGCGGATTGTCCTTGTTGGCGACGGTCGGCTGTGGCGCAACGAGGGTTTCCCTCTGCGCCTGGGCCGGCAGCACCAGCGTCGGGCGCGGCGTGTATTTGACGCCCTTGTTCTTCGGGTCCGGCCCGGTCAGCGACACGGACTGGCCGAGATCGTCGGTCAATTGCTCCATGGCGGTCTTGTCGGTGCCGTAGGTCGGGCTGCTGGCGCAGCTGGAGACCAGGGAGCATCCCGCCATGACAACAGACAGGCAGGCGCCCATACGGAACCAATGCGTTGCGAACATGAAAACCCTTCCAGCCACCGGTGCAATCGTTGCCCTACCGGACAACCGTCCCCCTGACGCAAAAATCCGGCCATTTTCAGGCAGCTTTTACCGGATGAACCGCGAAAACGCAATTCACCCGGCAATATTCTTCACGCGAGCCGGGCAAGCTCGCGAAGCGCGGCAGCGTCACGGGCCGAGACATCGGGATATTCCGGATCGGAACCGACATCCCTGGTGATGCGCCAGGAGCGGGCGCATTTTTGGCCCTCCGCCAGCTTCGGCACGACGCTGACCAGAGGCACCTCGGCAAGGCGGAAAGCCTCCGCCGGGCCATCGCCGGCCGCAATCTCGATTGCCGAGGTGATGCAGACTTCGGTGAAGTCCTGGCCTTCCAGCGCCTTCATCAGTTCCGGATCGGCGATGTGGACGACGGGAGCGGCTTCCAGCGAAGAGCCGATGCGCTTGTCCTTGCGCTCGATTTCCAGGGCGCCTGTGACAACCGAGCGGACAGCGCGGATCTTCTTCCACTTCTCGGCCAGGGCATCGTTGCGCCATTCCTTGGCAACAGGGGCAAACTGCTCCAGATGCACGGAAACGGCGGACGGGTTGCGCGACAGCCAGGCCTCCTCGGTGGTGAAGGGCAGCATCGGGGCAAGCCAGGTCACCATGCAATCGAAGATCTGGCGGATGACATGCAGGCTGGCGCGCCGGCGCAGGCTCGACGGCGCGTCGCAATAGAGTGCGTCCTTGCGGACATCGAAATAGAAGGCCGAAAGCTCGACATTGGCGAAATCGATCAGCGCACGGGCGATCTTCTTGAAATCGAAGGCATCGTAATTCTCGCGCACCAGCTCGTCGAGTTCGGCAAGCCGGTGCAGCATCAGCTGCTCCAGTTCCGGCAGATCGGCAAAAGCGATCTCCTCGCCCTTGTCGTGGGCAAGTGTGCCCAGCATCCAGCGGATGGTGTTGCGTAGCTTGCGATAGGCGTCGACATTGGTCTGGATGATCGTCTTGCCGACGCGCAGGTCGTCGGCATAGTCGGAGGTCATCACCCACAGACGCAGGATGTCAGCGCCGGCATCCTTCATTACTTCCTGCGGCGCGGTGACGTTGCCCTTCGACTTCGACATCTTCTCGCCCTTCTCGTCCATGGTGAAGCCATGGGTGAGGACGGCGTTGTAAGGCGCGCGGCCGCGGGTGGCTGCCGATTCCAACAGCGACGAATGGAACCAGCCGCGATGCTGGTCCGAGCCTTCGAGATAGAGATCGGCCGGCCACTTCAGGTCCGGACGGTCCTCCAGCGTGAAGGTGTGCGTCGAGCCGGAGTCGAACCACACGTCGAGGATATCCATGACCTGCTTCCAGCGGGAATGGTCATGGTCGTTGCCGAGGAAGCGCTCCTTGGCGCCATCGGCAAACCAGGCGTCGGCGCCCTCCTGTTCGAAGGCTTCGAGGATACGGGTGTTGACGGCTTCATCGACCAGGACCTCGCCCTCATCGTCGGCAAAGACGGCGATCGGCACGCCCCATGCTCTCTGACGGGACAGAACCCAGTCCGGGCGGCCCTCGATCATGGCGCGCAAGCGGTTCTGGCCGGCGGCGGGCACGAAGCGGGTGTCGTCGATCGCACCCAGCGCGCGCGAACGCAGCGTCGTGCCGTCGGCAAGCGTCTTGTCCATATAGACGAACCATTGCGGCGTGTTGCGGAAGATCACCGGCTTCTTCGAGCGCCAGGAATGCGGATACTGGTGCTTCAGCCGGCCGCGGGCAAAGAGCGCGTTGCGTTCGATCAGCGCCTTGATGACGCGGTCGTTGGCATCGCCCTTCTTGCCGTTGTCGTCGATGACGCGGGCGCCTTCGAAGCCGGGGGCGTCCGATGTGTAGAAGCCGCCGTCGTCGACCGGGAACGGGATCTTGGTGTCGATGCCGCGGGCCTCAAGCGTGCGGACAGCCGACATCCAGGCATCAAAGTCTTCGCGGCCGTGGCTGGGCGCCGTGTGCACGAAACCGGTGCCCGCATCGTCGGTGACGTGATCGCCATCGAGCAATGGCACTGGGAATTCATAGCCGCCGTCCAGACCCTTGAAGGGATGCGCACAGGCCATCGCTGCGAAGTCGGCCGCGGAGACATCGCTCAGGCGCTTGTACTGCAGCTTGGACTTGGCAAAGGACTCCTCAGCCAGTTTATCGGCAAAGATCAGCTTTTCGCCCGGACGCGGACCAAAATCGTTCTCGGCGGCCGTCACCTCATAGAGGCCGTAGGAAACACGCGCGGAAAAGGAGACCGCGCGGTTGCCGGGGATCGTCCAGGGCGTCGTCGTCCAGATGACCACGAACGCATCCTTGAGCGCAGCCGGACCTTCGACGACGGGGAATTTCACCCAGATCGTGTCGCTCTCATAGTCCTGGTATTCGACCTCGGCCTCGGCCAGCGCCGTGCGCTCGACGACCGACCACATGATCGGCTTGGAGCCGCGATAAAGCTGACCGCTTGCGGCGATCTTCAAGAGTTCGCCGGCGATGCGCGACTCCGCGTGGAAGTTCATCGTCGTATAGGGATTGTCGAAGTCGCCCTCGATGCCGAGACGCTTGAACTCTTCTGCCTGGACCTTGATCCAGCCGGCGGCGAATTCACGGCATTCCCGGCGGAATTCGTTGACCGGGACCTCGTCCTTGTTCTTGCCCTTTTCGCGGTACTTTTCCTCGATCTTCCATTCGATCGGCAGGCCGTGGCAATCCCAGCCGGGCACGTAATTGGCGTCGTAGCCGCGCATCTGGAACGAGCGGTTGATGACGTCCTTGAGGATCTTGTTCAGCGCGTGGCCGATGTGGATGTTGCCGTTGGCGTAGGGCGGGCCATCGTGCAGCACGAATTTTTCGCGGCCGGCGGCAGAGGCGCGCAGTTTCTTGTAGAGACCCATCTCCTGCCAGCGCTTGACCAGCTCCGGCTCCTTCTGCGGCAGGCCGGCACGCATCGGGAAATCGGTTTCGGGCAAATAGAGGGTCTTCGAATAGTCGATCTTTTCGGCTGTGTCGGTCATATCGGGACAATCGTTTCTGGCGGCCCAGGAAGGGGCGCAACGGCGTGAAAAAGCTGGTGACGGAAGCGCTCATATCCAAGCGCCAAAAACCCGGACCTCCCGGCCGCTTAGCGCGCGCGGAAGGCCGGGCCGATAATTCGCATCATCATTGCCAGCCGATATTTTGTCATCGCGCCGGTTCATAGGCGTTTTTGCCGGGAAAAGGAAGAGGCCGGCTGCCACAACGGAAGCAATTGAAGATGGCGCCAAATGCGCATATATATTGGGGCAAGTGGCATAAAGGTCATTCAGGGCAATGCTTGGTTTTCTTCAGACACCAGAATCGATGACTATACGCGAGCGCCTCGAGATCGCTTCGCACGGCTCCGTCCAGGTTTATGACGGAGCAATGGCATTGAAATTGACAGAACTCGGCTTTTCCGTGGAGGAAATATATCGTTTCGTCGCACCGCGCCGAACTCTGGCGAGACGCAATGCGAACGGCGAGCCGCTGACGGTCGAGGAAAACGACGGCGCCTTACGCATCGTGCGGATCGCGGACATGGCTAAGCGCATTTTCGGCGACAGAGCCGTTGCGTTCGATTGGCTGCGCAAGCCCAATCGCGGCATGGACGGCATCGCGCCGATCGATCTGCTGGAATCGGAAACCGGCGCCCGCCTCGTCGAGCAGGCCCTGCACCAGATCGACCACGGGATTTACGTCTAGGCCATGATCTTATGGCGTATCTCGAATTATGCCGATCTTTCCGGACGCGGCGGGCTGCTTGCACCGGGACGATGGCATCATCAGGGAATTCCCGTCGTCTATTGCTGTGATCACCCGTCGACTGCGCTCCTCGAAATTCTGGTACAGGTCGACCTGCATCAAATTCCGAGAGATTTTCAGCTCCTGAAAATCCGTTGCCCGGATAACATCGAAGTCTTCGATATCGGGATCGATCCTGCTGCGATCAACCAGACCAGCCTGACGCGCGACCGTGGCAACAAATTACTGGAAGACAATGAATTCTGTCTCCTGCGCGTCCCATCGGCAATCATGCCAGAGGCCGCGAATATTCTTATCAATCCGCGTCATCCGGACGCGTCGCGCCTGACGATCGAAAAAACGATCCGCTATCCTTTCGACAGCCGGCTATTGCGCTGAGGAAAAGCAGAGTTTCTGATCAAGCGCGCCGAGCGGCTTGACACCTGCAAGCAGCGCCCTCGCCTCTTCCTCATCGCGCTTAATCTGGGCGACCAGCGGATCGAGGCCGTCGAATTTTAGCTCGGGGCGGAGATAGCCGAAGAAGGAGACGGAGCAGAGCTCACCGTAGAGATCGCCGCTGAAATCGAAAAGATAGGTTTCGAGCAGCGGCGCGCCGTTCTCCGTCACCGTCGGGCGGCGGCCGTAGCTCGCGACGGCGTCGTGCAGCGTGCCGTCCTGGCGGCGGAAGCGGACGGCGTAAATGCCGGCAGCAAGTTCAACCTCCGGCGGCAGGCGCATGTTGGCAGTGGGAAAACCGAGCTGGCGGCCGAGCTTTTCGCCGTCGATCACCTCGGCCTCAACCGTATAACGATAGCCCAGCATGCCGGCGACTTCGCTGACGCTGCCTTCTTTCAGCAGCGCGCGGATATGGCTCGACGAGACGACATCGGCATTTTCGTCGCGGAAGGCATCGATCAGGGTGACGCCGAAGCCATAGGTCTGGCCGGCATTCATCAGGAAGGCCGGACCGCCCTCGCGGCCGCGGCCGAAATGGAAATCGAAACCGGTGACGACCTCAGAGGCGCCGAGCCAATCCTTGAGGATCGAATGGATGAAATCATCGGCCGAGCGCTGCGAGAACTCGTAGTCGAAGGGGTATTCGATCACCGCGTTGAAGCCCAGCGTTTCCAGGATGCGGGCCTTCAGCGGCGCAGGCGTGAGGCGAAAGACCGGGGTCTCGGGCCGGAAGACCGTGCGCGGATGCGGCTCGAACGTCAGCACCAAAGCCGGGATGCCGCGCGCCTTGGAGATTTCGAGTGCGCGGTTGAGCACCGACTGGTGGCCGCGGTGCACGCCGTCGAAATTACCGATGGCAATGACGCCGCCCTTGAGATGGGCGGGCAAGGGTTCCCGGGTTTCATTGCGGTGGAAGACGGTCATCGGCTGGCTTCTCTTTATGCAAGGCGTGTCTTCATGCAAGGCGGGGCATCCACCACTTCGGCGCGGCGTTTTCCCGATCGAGATAGGCGTTGAGGATCGCCTCGTCGGTCTCGCCGTTCAAGGTGTATTCCCGGGCGTGGATACCGCCGCTGATGTAGAGAAGGTCGAGGCCATAATTCAAGGCGCCGCGCACATCGGTCGGCATGCCGTCGCCGATTGCCAGCACGCGCTCGACGGGGAAATCGCCGCGAAGCTCGCGGGCAGCGGCCAGCGTCGCCTCATAGATCGGCCGGTGCGGTTTTCCGGCGATGCGAGTGCTGCCGCCAAGCTGCTCGTAATAGGCGGCCATGGCGCCGGCGCAGGGGATGATGCGATGGCCGCGCTCGACGACGAGGTCGGGATTGGCGCAGATCATCGGCACCTCGCGGGATTTGAACTCCAGAAGCATGTCGGTGTAATCCTCCGGCTTCTGGGTCTCATCGTCGAAAAAGCCGGTGCAGACGAGCGATTGCGCTTCTTCAGCCGGCCGGCGCTCGACATCGAGGCCGTCGAGCAGCGGGCTGTCACGCTCGGGGCCGAGCAGAAAGACCGTCTTCGGCCCTTCGGCGATCAGCCGGCGCGTGACGTCGCCAGAGGTGACGATCCGGTCATAGGCGCCGTCGGGAACGCCGATCTGGCGCAGTTGCTCGACCACCTGCCAGGAAAGGCGCGGCGAATTGGTGATGAGGACGACGGCGACGCCGCTGGCGCGGGCCGCTTCAAGAGCTGCGGCCGCCTTCGGAAACGGATCGACGCCATTGTGAACGACGCCCCAGACATCGCAGAGCACCACGTCATAGTGAGCTGTGATTTCCGAGAAGTTTTCTATCCGCCTGGCCATTCCGATTTCCCGATTTGCTTCAGTCACCGGTGACATTGCAAAGGCGCAAGGCGATGGCAAGGAATTTTCTTTGCCGTTCGCCCAGCATGCCGGTTTCGGCGGCAATCTCCGCAATTCTCCGGCCTCTTCACAATTCCGGCACAAAAATTCGTGATTGCTCTCATTGACTCCTCTCGGAGCCATCCCTAAATGCTCGTCGCTAGCACTCACTGCAAGGGAGTGCTAACATCTATCCATGTGGGCCGCTCCGGCCCGCGAATGTCATTCGATCGAGGGATTAGACAATGGCAAGCACCAACTTCCGCCCCCTTCACGACCGCGTCGTTGTTCGCCGCGTTGAGTCCGAAGCCAAGACCAAGGGTGGCATCATCATTCCCGATACCGCCAAGGAAAAGCCGCAGGAAGGCGAAATCGTCGCCGTCGGTTCCGGCGCTCGTGACGAGTCCGGCAAGGTCGTCGCACTCGACGTCAAGGCTGGCGACCGCATCCTGTTCGGCAAGTGGTCCGGCACCGAAGTCAAGATCGACGGCGAAGACCTTCTGATCATGAAGGAAGCCGACATTATGGGCATCATCGGCTGATCAGCCGCTGGCCTTTCCGACGTAGCCGACGGGTCCCAAAACCCGGACACTCGAATTGAGGAGTTTCAATCATGGCATCTAAAGAAATCAAGTTTGGTCGTACCGCGCGCGAAAAGATGCTGCGTGGCGTCGACATTCTCGCCGATGCAGTCAAGGTAACGCTCGGCCCGAAGGGCCGTAACGTCATCATCGACAAGTCCTTCGGCGCTCCGCGCATCACCAAGGACGGCGTTTCCGTCGCCAAGGAAATCGAACTCGAAGACAAGTTCGAAAACATGGGCGCCCAGATGGTCCGCGAAGTTGCTTCGAAGACCAACGACATCGCCGGCGACGGCACCACGACTGCAACCGTTCTTGCCCAGGCGATCGTTCGCGAAGGCAACAAGGCCGTTGCAGCCGGCATGAACCCGATGGACCTGAAGCGCGGTATCGACCTCGCTGTGGCCGACGTCGTGAAGGATCTCCAGGCCAAGGCCAAGAAGATCTCCACCTCTGAAGAAGTTGCACAGGTCGGCACGATCTCGGCAAACGGCGACAAGCAGGTCGGTCTCGACATTGCTGAAGCCATGCAGAAGGTCGGCAACGAAGGCGTCATCACAGTTGAAGAAGCCAAGACCGCCGAAACCGAACTCGAAGTCGTCGAAGGCATGCAGTTCGACCGCGGCTACCTCAGCCCCTACTTCGTGACCAACCCGGAAAAGATGATCGCCGACCTCGAAGACGTCTTCATTCTCCTTCACGAGAAGAAGCTCTCGAACCTGCAGTCGATGCTTCCGGTTCTCGAAGCTGTCGTCCAGACCGGCAAGCCGCTCCTGATCATCGCTGAAGACGTCGAAGGCGAAGCTCTTGCTACGCTCGTCGTCAACAAGCTGCGCGGCGGTCTCAAGATCGCTGCCGTCAAGGCTCCTGGCTTCGGCGACCGCCGCAAGGCCATGCTCGAAGACATCGCCATCCTGACCGGCGGCACCGTGATCTCCGAAGACCTCGGCATCAAGCTCGAGAGCGTCACGCTCGACATGCTCGGCCGTGCGAAGAAGGTTTCGATCTCCAAGGAAAACACCACGATCGTCGACGGTTCGGGCGCCAAGTCCGACATCGAAGGCCGTGTTGCCCAGATCAAGGCCCAGATCGAAGAAACCACCTCCGACTACGACCGCGAGAAGCTGCAGGAACGCCTTGCCAAGCTCGCTGGCGGCGTTGCCGTCATCCGCGTCGGCGGCTCGACTGAAGTCGAAGTGAAGGAAAAGAAGGACCGCATCGACGACGCCCTCAACGCGACGCGCGCTGCCGTTCAGGAAGGCATCGTCCCCGGCGGCGGTATCGCACTCCTGCGCTCCTCCACGAAGATCACCGTCAAGGGTGCAAACGACGACCAGGAAGCCGGCATCAACATCGTTCGCCGCGCCCTGCAGTCGCTGGTTCGCCAGATCGCTGAAAACGCAGGCGACGAAGCCTCGATCGTTGTCGGCAAGGTCTTGGACAAGAATGAAGACAACTACGGCTACAACGCCCAGACGTCCGAATTCGGCGACATGATCTCCATGGGTATCGTCGACCCGCTCAAGGTCGTTCGCACCGCGCTGCAGAACGCTGCTTCTGTCGCATCGCTGCTGATCACCACCGAAGCCATGATCGCCGAACTGCCGAAGAAGGATGCCCCTGCCGGCATGCCTGGCGGCATGGGCGGAATGGGCGGAATGGACATGATGTGATAGGCGAAAGCCTGCACTGATCACCATTCCGGCATCCGGAATAGGAAGGGCGGCCCTCGGGTCGCCCTTTTCTTTTGCGCTCAAAGCGATTCGGTCCGTTGCGCGCAATTTTATGGCGCGTTGCCGGCTCCTGCCCCGGAAACTTGCGCGAAACTTGCGTTGGCGCGTTTTTTCAGGCCGCCGGCCTCGGCGCGGGAATGCGGTGTTGGGGCGCCATTTCTGACCTCATATCGAGTGGAATGGTATCCAAATCGCGCGAAATTGATGTGTCGGCGCGGCTTTCCCGCTGGATAAGGCGAGAGTGGCGGCATCCCAGGGGAAAATGCCGATCCGAACACCCCTTAAAAAGCCGTTGCCGTTTGTTCAAAAGCTCCTATAAATCCGCGCTGCAATTGAAGTGCGCCTACCAAACGGGCGCGAGAGACGATCCTTGACGTTCCGCCGGCCCGAGGGCCGCGGCAACAATCGCCGGTAAAAGCACGGGCATCATGCCTGCTGCTGCGTGATCCTGTTTTTGTGTTTACCGAGCGTGCGGCGGAGGAGCTGCATCCGAACGGGGGAACGCCTTGTTTAAGATCGCCAAAGCCAATGCAGCCGTACCTTTGACACCCGGCTCGCTGGAGCACCACAATCAAAATGACGAGATGGTGGCTCAGTTTTCGATTTCCGAGGCCTGGACCGGAGATTTGTCGAGCGGCATGCTCCGCCTCGGCGAATGGAGCGCGATGCTGCACGGCCTCTCCGCACGAGACTGCGGGCTATTGAGCCTGATCCGCTGCTATGACAGCAAGGACCGCGGCCACATCCTGGAGCTATTCGAGCAGGCGGCGACGCTCTGCTCCTCCTTCTGTTTTTCGACGACGATCATCATGCCGAACGGCTTGCGCCAGCCGCTCTTCTGCATGGGCGAGTCGAACGGGCTCGAGGAAAAATACAGCGGCAGCATGGTCGGCGTCTTTATTTTTCCGCGCTTCAAGCTCGAAGGCGCAAGGCAGATCACAAGTCCGCGATAAGACCACCCATGCAGAGCAAAAAGGCCGTCTCCGAGTTCCCCGGGGACGGTCTTTGTGTTTTCCGGCAGTCCCTACTCCGGCTTGACCGGAATGTTGAGCCCCTTCTCGCTGGCCGGACGGGCGATGCAGCGCTGCAGCCAGTCCATCACGGCGGGGAAATTCGCATAGTCGAGAACCTCGCGGCCGCCGTAGAAGATATCGGCGCCGCGAACCCAGGTGAAGGTGGTGATGTCGGCGATCGTATACTGATTGCCCATGATCCACTGCCGACCCTTCAGGCGGCCTTCGAGCACGCCGAGCAGCCGCTTGGATTCGTCGCGATAGCGCTCCACCGGATAGGAATTGTTGGCGACCTTGTCGGCGGCGAATTTGTAGAAATGCCCGAACTGGCCGAACATCGGGCCGATACCGGCCATCTGGAAAAACACCCACTGGATGCATTCATAGCGGCCGGCAGCATCCTCGGGGATGAGCTTGCCCGTCTTTTCCGCGAGATAAAGCAGGATGGCGCCGGATTCGAAAAGGCCGATCGGTTTACCATCAGGCCCGTTCGGATCGATGATCGCCGGAATGCGGCCGTTCGGGTTGAGGGATTCGAATTCCGGCGACTTCTGCTCGTTGGCGGCGAAGGAAATATAATGCGGCTCATAGGCGAGCCCGAACTCTTCGAGGGCGACCGATACTTTCACCCCATTTGGGGTCTGCAGGGAATAGAGCTGGATGATGTCGGAATTTTTCGCCGGCCAGCGCTTCGTGATCGGAAATGCGGACAGATCTGCCATCGGATTCTCCTTGTTGGGCGCCGACCATAAGAGACCGGGTGCGGCAAAGGCAAGCGGCCGTCCGCAGGAGATCGTTCCACATTATTGAACGAACTGTCCGCGTCTGTTTATCTATCCATAACGGAGGAAAAGAGCGACATAGGACGCATCCGAGGTCCACACGGTGCCGGGGCACCAAGATCTCCAGAGCCATTCAAACGGAGACTGCATCCATGTCGAACGCCATTATCCTGATTGCCCGCATCCTTCTGTCTTTCATGTTCGTCCTTTCCGGCTTCATGAAGCTAACCGATCCTGCCGGTACTGCGGGCATGATCGCAGGTGCCGGCCTGCCGGCCGCAACCCTGTTGGCCTATGTCGCAGGCCTTTTTGAACTGCTCGCCGGCCTTGCGGTTCTCACAGGCTTCCAGGTCCGCATTGCCGGCTGGCTGCTGGCGGGCTTCTGTGTCTTCACGGCGGTTGCCTTCCATCTGCCCTACGCAAGTGGCGCGGATCTCGTGAATATTCTCAACCAGATCATGGTCATGAAGAACATCACGCTTGCCGGCGCGTACATATTGCTCGCCACCGTCGGTGCCGGTGCCTATTCGATTGACGCCCGCCGCGGCGCCTATGCGACTGCCTGATCCAGCAGACATCCTCCCAGACATGAGAGAACCCGCCGTCATTGAATTGACGGCGGGTTTTCTTATGCATTGATGGCTAGATCAGAGGGCGGCGCGCACCGCGTCGATAATCGCCTGCACGACGGGTTCATCGGCATGGCTTTCCTTGCGGGCGCGCACAAGGCAGGCCTGCGAATGCAGGATAACGCCGTCCTGGAGCACCTTCAGATGGTTGGCGCGTAGGGTCGAGCCGGTGGAGGTGATGTCGACGATGATATCGGCCGAGCCTGAGGCGGGAGCGCCCTCGGTGGCGCCGAGGCTTTCGACGATGCGATAGAGCTGGATGCCGTGCTGGCTTGAAAAGAACTGCTGGGTCAGGCGCCAGTATTTGGTGGCGATGGCCAGGCGCCTGGAGTGGCGGGCACGAAAATCGGCAGCGACATCGCCGAGATCGGCCATGGTCTCGACATCCAGCCAGATCTCCGGCACGGCGACGACGACGTCGGCATGGCCGAAGCCGAGGCGGGCGCAGAATTCGACGCGCTTATCCACTTCGGAAAAACCTTCCCGCATCAGATCCTCGCCGGTGACGCCGAAATCGACAGTGCCGTTGCCGAGTTCGCGGGAGATTTCGGAGGCAGAGAGGAAGGCAACCTCGACATCGTCCCAGCCTTCAACGCGGCCGCGATAGGAGCGGTCGTTGCCGACAGCCGTGATCGGCATGCCGGCCCGCTCGAAGATCGCCGAAGCGTCGTCCTTCATCCGGCCCTTGGAGGGAAGCGCGATGGTGATGGTCATACGGCTGCCCTTTCGGTTTCGATGCGGTCGAGCCAGAAGGAGAAGCCGACAGCCGGAATGCGGTCCGTCGCACCGAGGAAAGTCAGGAGCCTATCGTAGCGGCCGCCGCCGGCCAGAACCGCGCTCGATCCCTCAGCCGTCACCTCGAAGACGAGACCGGTATAATAATCGAGCGGTCGTCCGAAGGCGGCGCGGTAGTGGAGACAGGAAAGATCGACGCCGGCATCGGCAAGGGCGCCGACACGACCGTTGAAGCGGGAAAGCGCATTGCCAAGTTTCAGGCCGGCAGCATCGGCAAAACCGGCCAGTGCTGCGGACGCATTGACGAGCGGTACGTCGAGCGACAGGAACTCTTCCAGCACATGGAAGGCTGCATCGTCGAGGCGCGTTTCGGAGAGGATGAGCTTTTCCTTGAGCCGCCGGGCGATCTCCAGCGGCGAGCGACCGGCATTGGTCGAATAGCCCGTCGCCTGCATTTCCTGCTCGAGATGGGCGACCAGCGCCTGCTCGTCGCCTGACGCAACAAGCTTGGCGATATCGTCGTCGAGGCCGGTGACGAATTGCGGGCTGACGAGACCGGCCAGCAACGCTTCCAGCTGCGTCATGTTGCCGAAGGCGTGGATCAGCCGCTTCTGCCAGCCGAGCGGCAGGCCGAGCGCCTGGACAACGGCCTCGAAGACCGCCTGGTCGCCCAGCGTCACCGACAGGCGCCGGCCCGGCAGCAGACGGGCGAGAATGCCGGTGGCATCGCCGATGGCGCGGGCATCGGCGCTCGGTATGTTGATATCGCCGAGATCCTCGATGCCGGCCTGATAGAACTCATTGGCGCCATCGCGGCGCTGGCGAAAGACCTCCCCGAGATAGGCGTAACGCTTCGGCGTGCCGGTCGCCGTCTCGATGTGGCGCAGACAGACGGGAATGGTGAATTCGGGGCGCAGGCAGAGGCTGGCGCCGGTTTCACTCTCCGTCATGAAGATGCGGCGACGCAGATCCTCGCCGGCGATATCGAGGAAAGGTTCGGCCGGCTGAATGACAGGCGTATCGATGCGCTCGGCCTTGCGGGCGTCGAATTCGGAAAGCAGGTCGTTGGCAAATTCGGGGAGGTTGATCAGGGGCATGGTGTCGCTCCCGGGAAAAGTCCCCTCCCCAACCCCTGCCCACAAGGGGGAGGGATTATCCCGTGGCGACCGTCGAAACAAATCGAAAGAACCGTCGAGGAAGCAGACGTTGAGTTGGGCACAGCGTCACCACTTGAAGCCCCTCCCCCTTGTGGGCAGGGGTTGGGGAGGGGTCTATTGCGCATCGCCCGCCCTCTTCCGATCCTCCGCCTGCGCCGCAAGGATTTCCCTCACCTTGGCGACCAAGTCGGCTTCCGGCGTCGTCTCCTGCGCCACGCGGGCTTCGCGCCAGCTGGCATTGTCCTCGATCTCGCCGGAGAGCCGCTTGCCCTCGATCAGATCCTTGATCTGCACCACACCGGTTGCGCGTTCGTCGCCGCCCTGGATGATGGCGACGGGGCAGCCGCGACGGTCGGCATATTTCAGCTGGTTGCCGAACTTCTTCCAATTGCCCTGGAACATCTCGGCGCGGATGCCGGCGGCGCGCAGTTGCTGCGTCATCTTCTGATAACGGCCCATCGCCTCGACGTCGCCATCCATGACGGTCACCAGCACCGGCTCGATCACTTCGCTGGCGCCAAGCTTGCCGAGGTTCTTCAGCGCCGTCATCAGCCGGGAGACGCCGATCGAAAAGCCGGTGGCCGGCACCGGCTGGCCCATGAAACGCGAGACGAGACCATCATAACGGCCACCGCCGCCGACCGAACCGAAGACGACCTTTTCGCCCTTTTCGTTGGTGACGTCGAAGCTCAATTCGGCCTCATAGACCGGGCCGGTATAATATTCGAGGCCGCGCACGACGGAGGGATCGATCTTGATGCGATCGGACTCGTAGCCTGCGCTCTTGACCAGCGCGCCAATGAAGTTCAGTTCCTCGACGCCTTCGCCGCCCTTCGACGTTCCGGCAACGAGTTCGGCGAGTCGGGCAGCGCTTTCGGCGTAGTCCTTGATGCCGACGAAGAACAGCACCTTGTCGATCTGCGCCTGGTCGAGACCGGCGCCCTTGGTGAAGTCGCCGGATTCATCCTTGCGGCCGGGGCCGAGCAGCAGGGCCACACCTTCGGGGCCGAACTTGTCGAGCTTATCGATGGCACGCAACACGTTCAGCCGCTGGCCGGCCTTGTCGTCGCCGCCGAGGCCGATCGCTTCCAAGACGCCGTCCAGAACCTTGCGGTTGTTGACGCGGATGACGTAGTCGCCGCGCTTGATGCCGAGCGCCTCAAGCGTATCGGCCATCATCATGCACATTTCCGCATCGGCCTGGACGCCCGGCGCGCCGACGGTATCGGCATCAAACTGCATGAACTGGCGGAAGCGGCCAGGGCCCGGCTTCTCATTGCGGAAGACGTAGCCGGCGCGATAGGTGCGGTAGGGAAGCTGGATCTCGTTGAAATTCTCGGCGACATGACGGGCAAGCGGCGCCGTCAGATCGTAGCGCAGCGACATCCATTGCTCGTCGTCATCCTGCAGCGAGAAGACGCCCTCGTTCGGCCGGTCGCTGTCGGGCAGGAACTTGCCGAGCGCATCGGTATATTCGAACTGCGGCGTTTCGAGCGGGTCGAAACCATAATGCTCATAGACTTCCCGGATCTTTGCCGTCATCTCGTTGACGGCGCGGATATCGCCGGCCGTCCGGTCGACGAAGCCGCGCGGCAGGCGGGCCTTGAGCTTTTGCGGTTTCTTCTGCTTGTCATTCATTTCCGGGAATTCCACTGACTGTGACAGTGGCGGTTTCCTAGCGGATTGGGCGGGGAGCGGCAAGAGCGAAGGGTCTTGAAGCCGCAAGCCGAATCGATTGAAGCAGAGGCGCCTATCAGAATGCGGATATGCTCATGATCACCGAAGCGCTTCTTTATGCCGCGACATGGCCGCTGACCGGCAAGGCGCATCGAAAGTTCATCCGCTATTCCGTCAATCTCTGGTCACGGGCCAGGCGCTGCGCCGGCGAATGGGCCGAACATGAGACGATGAGCCGGAACGCGATCCGCGCGGCGGCGGCTGGTCTCAGGCAGAAGCGGACCGCCGTCGTGCTCGGCTCCGGGCTGCTGCGCGACGTGCCGATCGAGGAACTGGCGCGCGCGTTCGACACTGTCGTTCTGGTCGACCTCGTCCATCTCGCCTCGGTGCGCCTATGGCTTGCGGCCAAGGGCTATCGCAATATCAGGCTGATCGAACGCGATCTCTCCGGCTATGACGATCTCGCCGCCGGCAAGGAGCCGGAGCCGCTCGGCTTCCTGCGCACCGTGCCCTATCTCGATTTCGTGGTTTCGGCAAATCTCCTGTCGCAGATCGGCCGCGGCGTAAAACGGCGCTGCGACGCCGAGGCGGCCGGAATGCCTGAAGATACGGTGGAACGGCTGATTGCGGCGCATCTCGTCGGGCTTTCGGGGCTCTCCTGCCGCCATTGCCTGGTGAGCGACATCGCCTATGCCGTCATCGACCGCAACGGCCGGACGCATGAGGAGGCCGACCTGCTGCACGGCATCCCGCCGCCGCCGGTCAAAGCCACCTGGACATGGCCGGTGGCGCCGCTTGGCGAGGAGAGCCGGGATTACCGGATCGAGCACAAGGTGATTGCCGCCTGGTGACCAGGATGTGACCGCCGATCGGCTTGGCTTGCATCCGGCATTCCCCTATATGAAGGACGATGCGCACGCTCGCTCTCATCACGATGGTTCTCGGCTGGCTGGTCTACAGCGCCATGTCTGCTTGGGCAGGCTGTCCGACCTGTGCGTCGATGAGTGCACCCGCCGCCGCCGAAGCCGGCATGCATCATGAGATGGCCGGCATGCAGATGCCTGACGCGGCGGGCAAGGCGGATCCCTTGAAAGACCCTTGCACCAGCGGCAATGCCGCGCATATGCCGCTGTGCGCCGCCTGTCTTCTGCTGCCGCCGACGGTGACGGTCATGGATGGCGGAAAGTCCGTTTTCTTCTATCCCGCCCCCGCGCTTGCGCGCGCTCTGGATGACAGAAGACCCGCACCGCAGGCACCCCCTCCCCGACTGTCCTGATATCACGCTGATGCATTGAGAAGCGAGCGGCCTCAGTCGCCCGCGAACCTATTGTCAGACAGAGGAAGGATCTTTCATGTCTCTGAAAATCATCACGTTTACCGCCATGCTCGCCATCATTGCCGCTCCCGTCCTTGCCGAAGACAAGGCCATGGATATGAGCAAGCCGATGGGCAGCCACGACGCGGCAAGCCATGCCTTCACCGAGGCGAACGACAAGATGCACAAGAATATGATGATCGAATATAGTGGCGATGCCGACGCGGATTTCGTCCGCGGCATGATCCCGCATCATCAAGGCGCGATCGACATGGCAAAGATCGAGCTTCAATACGGCAAGGATCCGGAAATCCGCAAACTCGCCGAAGGGGTGATCAAGGCGCAGGAAGCCGAGATCGCCGAGATGAACGCCTGGCTTAAGGCCCACGGCAAGTAAGTATCCCTAACCGGTGAAGGGGATTTCAGGCAAAAGGCCACGGTTCGTGCCGTGGCTGCCCTCACCCTAACCCTCTCCCCGTTCTGACGGGGAGAGGGGACGTGCCTTGCGAGAGCGAGGTGGGAACCGAAAGTTTGCGGCATAGTCCCTTCGCCCCGCAAGCGGGGAGAAGGTGCCGGTAGGCGGATGAGGGTCCCCTGTCGGCGATCTCAGCCTTTCGGCTCGAAATCGGCCGGGCGGCGGCCGGCGCCTTGTCGCTCCAGCATCCAGCCCGGATATTCGGGGGCAAGCGCGCTGACCTCGTCGAGCTTCGTCATATCGTCCCCGTCGAGCTTCAGCTTGACGGCGGCAAGATTCTGGTCGAGCTGGTCGACATGCTTGGCGCCGATGATGACGGTGGTGACGAAAGGCTTGGCGAGGATATAGGCGAGCGCCACGGTGGCGACGCTGACGCCGTGCTTTTCGGCGACCTCACGCATGACGGCGACGCAAGCCCAGGCCTTGTCCTTATCGACCGGCGGGAAGTCGAAACTGGCGCGGCGGCCCTCGCCATTGCCGGGCGCACCGGGACCGTACTTGCCCGACAGGAGACCGCCGGCGAGCGGCGACCAGACCATCAGGCCGAGCTTCTCCTCCTGCATCATCGGCACGATGTCGCGTTCGAGGTCGCGTCCGGCGATGGAATAATAGGCCTGCACCGTCTCGAAACGGGCAAGGCCGCGGCGTTCGGAGAGGCCGAGCGCCTTGGAAATGCGCCAGGCCTGCCAGTTGGAGACGCCGATATAGCGCACGAGGCCGCGGGACACGAGATCGTCGAAGGCGCGCAGCGTCTCCTCGATCGGCGTCACCGTGTCGGTCGCGTGGATCTGATAGAGGTCGATATGATCGGTCTGCAGACGCTTGAGGCTCGCCTCGACCGAATCCATGATGTGGCCGCGCGAGGCGCCGCGGTCGTTCGGCTTCTCGCCCATGACGCCATAGACCTTGGTAGCGATGACGACGTCCTTGCGGGGCACGTCGAGGTTCTTCAGCGCCTGGCCGAGCAGCCTTTCGGACTCGCCGGCGGAGTAGACATCGGCCGTGTCGATGAAATTGACGCCAGAGCCGAGCGAGCGCTCGACGATCCGGTCGGCGGCATTCTGGTCGACATCGGCGATGGCGCCCCACATGGTGCCCTGTTTGGCTTCGCCGAAGGTCATGGTGCCCAGGCAGATTTCCGAGACGAAAAGTCCCGTATTTCCGAGTTGATTGTAACGCATGGTCGAAAAAATCCTTTGTGTCTGCCGCAAGAGGGGCTTGCGAACCTAAGAACTTCATTTTTTGATTATTGGCCTGCGCACGCGACAGGCACAGCCGTGGCTGGCTGCAAGGTGAGGCGTTTTTCATGTAGTGCGGCGGCGAGGCTTTTCAACGCCGCGCCCTTGTCTCGACACAGCCCTTGTCTCGACACAGGCGAGCGATAGATTGCCGGCGATATTTCAAGAACAGGATGATTTTGGGCCGGGTCGGCCTCAGATCTGAATCCTGTTCTCAATTTTAGAGTTAGAGCATGATGTTGTCCGAAAACCGCTCGCACTTTTCGGCATCATGCTCGAAGGTACGCATATGACGACGCGACCACTGACCACGATCGGCTTCGATGCCGACGACACGCTCTGGCAGAACGAACAATATTACCGGCTTACGGAAGCGCATTTCACCGGGCTTCTTGCCGATTTCGCCGAAGGGCCGAAGATCTCCGAGCGGCTGCTGGAAGCCGAGAAGCGCAACCTTCGCCATTACGGCTTCGGCATCAAGGGTTTTACGCTCTCGATGATCGAGACGGCGATCGAGATCACCGAAGGCAAGGTTCCCGCCGGCGTGATCGCCAAGATCCTCGATACGGGCCGCGATCTTCTTTCCCATCCTGTCGAGACCATGCCGCATGTGCGCGACACGCTGGAAGCGCTTTCCGGCAAATATCTGCTTGTGATGATCACCAAGGGCGACCTGTTCGACCAGGAGCGCAAGCTCGCCCAGTCCGGGCTCGGCGACTTCTTCGATGCCGTCGAGATCGTCTCCGACAAGACGGCCGTCACCTATCGTCGCATCTTCGCCAAGGTCGGCGATGGACCGGAACGGGCGATGATGGTCGGCAATTCGCTGAAATCGGACATCGTGCCGGCGATCGCCGCCGGCAGCTACGGCGTCTTCGTGCCGCATGAACTCACCTGGGTGCTGGAACATGTGGACGAACCGACGGAGGCGCCGCGATTTCGCAAGATCGGTCATCTCGGCGAATTGCGTGACCTGATCGACCGGCTGGCATAGGCGGGCCGCTCGCCCGCCTTTATTGCTGTTTGGCGGGCGCCTTCGGGAACAGCGACGGGCGTTCCGGCTCGACCGGCGGCTGCGGCTGTTTCGGGGCAGCCGCCAAAGGCTCGATCAGGATGCTGAAGGGGGCGCCGAGGCCGCGGCGCGGCGACACCTTGGAATAATAGGGACGCATCAGCCAGGTGGTGTTTTCCTTGACCGTCGTCTCGAAGCTCATGCCGTCCTCGTCGGTGCCGAAGAAGGCCTCGTCATCCGGTTTCGACAGGTCGAAGATTGCCAGGAAGGCGAATTTGCTCTTGGTGGCAAAGTCGATCTTCATGTGCTGGCCGGCGCGCACCGGCAGCGTGTAGACATGGCCGTTGCCGAACTTCGTCCAGCCCTTCAACTGCATGGTGACGGCCGGGAATTGCAGCTTCTCCAGCTTTTCACCGGGATCCAGCTGCGGCGTCTGCGCCAGAGCGGGGACCGTCAGGAGAAGGAGGGCAGCGGCGGCGATCAATGTTCTCACGGATGCATCTTCTTTCATGGTCGGACCAAAACGGCGCGCATCGCCTCGACCTCGGGCCGGCAGAAACAGCCCTCCAGATGATCGTTGACGAGGCCCATCGCCTGCATGAAAGCATAAACTGTGGTCGGGCCGACAAAGGTCCAGCCGCGTTTCTTCAGATCCTTGGAAATGATCGTCGAGGTCGGCGTCGTCGGATTGGCGACGATATGCTCGCGGTCGACTACTCCGGGCCGTTCGTTATGACCCGGCTCATAGCGCCAGAAATAATGGGCGAGCGAACCGAATTCATCTCTCAGCGCAATAGCGCGCCTGGCATTGTTGATGGTCGAGACGATCTTGCCGCGATGGCGGATGATGCCAGCATCGGCAAGGCAGCGGGTGACGTCCTCGTCGCCGAAGAGGGCAACCTTTTCGAAATCGAAGCCGGAAAAAGCGGCACGGAAATTCTCGCGCTTGCGCAGGATGGTCAGCCAGGAAAGCCCGGACTGGAAACCTTCGAGGCAGATCTTCTCGAAGAGGCGGATATCATCGGTGACAGGGCGGCCCCATTCCTCGTCATGATAGCGGAGATAATCCGGCAGATTGGCGTGCCAGTGGCAGCGGCTCCTGCCGTCCTCGCCGATGATGATGCCTGTCTCGCTCATGTCCGCTTCATTTCCGGGTCCGTCCGTTCGCCGGTCCGCCTGGTTTTCCGGTCATGATTCCGGCTTTACCATTTGCAAACCGTCTTTCCAAACCGAACGGTAACCCTGACGAAAAGTTTATTCGGCCGGTCGGGTTTTCATGAATCGATCTTTACCATTCGCTGGCGGATTGGGTGGCAGCGTCTTTCCCGGGTGGAACATCTCCGCCCGGGCGGACGTCTCCGCCAGCGCATTTTCGGCCATTTGTAGAGAGTCCGCCCGATGATGAAACAGCTTGTTCTTGCCGCAGCCCTGTTCGGCATATGCTCCACGGCCGCCCTTGCAGACGACCGCTACGCCACCCGTCCGCCGGTCGTGCTCAGCCCCGATCTGACCGCACCCTGGATCAACCAGCTCGGGGGCGGCACGGTTCGCCCCGTCGTCTATCAGCGACCGGTCGTCCAGTTGCAGCAGCGCGGCCTTTTCCAGCGCCGCGTCATCCGCCAGGCGCCGCAGGTCGCACCGCAGACCGTTTCGGCGATCAACCCTGGCATACCGGCGATCCGCCATCCGATCGAGCCGCAATTCCTGCCGCAGATGGTCGATTACGACACTCAGGAAAAGCCCGGCACCATCGTCATCGATACCAATAACCGCTTCCTCTATCTGGTGATGGATGGCGGCAAGGCGCGGCGTTACGGCGTCGGCGTCGGCAAGCCCGGCTTCGAATGGGCCGGCGCCCACAAGATCACCCGCAAACAGGAATGGCCGGACTGGACGCCGCCTTCCGAAATGATCAGCCGTGAAGCAGCCAAGGGCCACTACCTGCCGGCGCGGATGGATGGCGGTGCGGAAAACCCGCTCGGTGCCCGCGCCATGTATCTCGGCTCGACGCTTTACCGTATCCACGGTACCAACGCGCCTTGGTCGATCGGTAGCGCCGTCTCCTCCGGTTGCATCCGCTTGCGCAACGAAGATGTCGTCGATCTCTATGACCGCGTCCGCGTCGGAACCCGCGTCGTCGTCATGTAACGGCACATACAATATCTTGGAAGCCGCAAGAACAGCCGGCTTCCTTCCCCGAAATTGCTTTATCCGGCCGGGCCGATCTTGAATCGGGCAGAAGTTCATGTAGCTTCAGGCAGATTTGCTTGAGGGGAATCGATCATGATCAAATTGATGCCAGGTCTGGCCGCGGCCGGACTTGTCCTGTCCTTGATGTCTACATCCGCCTTTGCCGCGCCTGCCGGCTCCGACAACACCCAGCGCCCGGCGCACGTCTTGCGTGTGGCGCAGATGCCGAAATATGTGAAGCCGCAGTTCAAGCGCAAGAAAGTGCGGCTGGTGACGACGGAAGCCGCCGGCACCGTG
The DNA here is from genome assembly GCF_036571585.1 of Rhizobium sp. 268. Taxonomy (NCBI): domain Bacteria; kingdom Pseudomonadati; phylum Pseudomonadota; class Alphaproteobacteria; order Hyphomicrobiales; family Rhizobiaceae; genus Rhizobium; species Rhizobium sp. 268. The sequence goes on from NZ_JAPPSO010000001.1 coordinate 485,647, forward strand.
ATCATCGATACCAACAACAAATATCTCTATCTCGTCGAAGGCAACAACCGGGCCACCCGCTACGGCATCGGCGTCGGCCGCGACGGCTTCGGCTGGTCGGGCGTCGTCAAGATCGGCCGCAAGGCCGAATGGCCGGGCTGGACACCGCCGGCCGAGATGCGCCGCCGCGAAGCCGCCAAGGGTCACATCATTCCCGCTTTCCAGGAAGGCGGCGAGGATAATCCGCTCGGTGCGCGGGCCATGTATCTCTACCAGGGCGGCCGCGACACGATCTTCCGCATCCACGGCACCAACCAGCCCTGGACGATTGGCCTCAACATGTCTTCCGGCTGCATCCGGATGATGAACGAAGATGTGACGCATCTCTATGATCGCGCCCCTGTCGGCACCAAGGTGATCGTCATCGGCCCCGGCAACAGGCAAGGCAAGGTCGCGTTCGAGGACAGAGGCATCGACGTGCTCCGCACAATGTTCGGCGGCTGAGCAACACTCACGAAAAAAACGAAAGGCGCTTTCGGATGCGCCTTTCGTTTTGCTTAGACATTGCGGCACAAAGCTGGCACATCTGCCGCAAGGTCGACTTATTTTACAATATCGGGGCTATTCAATGACATATGCGCTGCGTTCCTCAGCATCCCTGCTTGCGGGCATTGCGTTTTTCACGATCTGTTCGGCAGCCTCCGCTTCGGCGGAAGATCTGCAATTTTCTGTCTATGGCGGCTACCAGACGGCACCGCACAGCGGCGTCGATCTCTCCGACGGCACGCATTTCACCGCCGGCTGGGAAGGCAAATCCTTCGGCGCCCCGCCTTATTACGGCGGCCGCGTCACCTGGTGGCTCGAGAACTTCAACAAGCCGAACTGGGGTATCTCGCTCGATTATACCCATGACAAGGTCTATGCCGACGACGATACACTGGCCAAGACCGGCTGGTCGCATTTCGAATTCACCGACGGCCTGAACCTCCTGACGGTGAACGGGCTCTATCGCTTTCAGGATCCGAGCCGCCGCTGGACCCCCTATCTCGGCGCCGGTGTGGGCGTGAACATTCCGCATGTCGAAGTGATTCGCCCCGAAGGCAAGACCTGGGCTTATGAATTCGGCGGCGTGACGCTGCAGGCCCAGGCCGGCGTCGACTTCAAGGTGACCGACCGCTGGTCGGCCTTCGTCGAATACAAGGGCACCTATTCGCGCATCGACGTTCCGATCGACAGCGGCGTGGACCTGAAGACCAACATCTTCACCAACGCCGTCAATGTCGGCGTCTCGTTCCACTGGTAATTAACTCATTAGAGCGGTCCAGCTTTTGGGGCCGCTCTATTTTTTTGCTAAGGCGCAATTCCAGACGGAAACGCGCTTCGTGGTTTTTCTGGCATTGCTCTATTTCTTGCCGCAGCTGACCTTGCCTTCGACGGCATAGGGTTTTTCACCGCCTTCGATCGTCAGGGAATAGGTGCCGCTGAAATTTGCCGCCGGCTTGCCGCGTTCGCCGGCAACCACGACCAGATCCAGCGTTGCCCCGCCGGTGTCATCTTCGCCGCCATCGAAGACCTCCAGAAGCAGATCGCCGTCGCGCGACCAATGGTTGGTCAGATGCTGCGATTCGAAAACACGCTTGCCGAACACGGTCGCTTGGGCCGGATCCTTGACAACAAGCGCGCCGCGGAAATGGTTGAGCTTGTGGCCGGCTTCGCTTTCGAAACCGCTTTCGAGCGTGAAGCGCGCTTCCTTGTCATCGGCGGAACAGAAAAAACGGCTGTCGGCATGGGCGGCGCCCGCCGCACCGAGCAGTCCCGCAAACACGATCATTCCCCGCCACATCGTCTAAACTCCCGAGACAGGCCCGACAGGCCTTTCACGTCAGCCTAACGGCAAACCTGTTAATTTTTCCGGCACAGCGCCGCCATAGGCCCAATCGAGCAGCTCGACCGTATGCAGGATCGGCATGCCGGTGCCGGTGGCGATCTGGGTGATGCAGCCGATATTGCCGGTGGCGATGATGTCGGCCTTGGTGGCTTCGATGTTTTTGACCTTGCGTGCCTTCAGCGCAGCCGAGATCTCCGGCTGCATGATGTTGTAGGTGCCAGCCGAACCGCAGCAGAGATGGCCTTCGGCGGGATCGCGCACCGTAAAACCCGCCGCCTTCAACAATTGCTTCGGCGTCAGCGTGATGCGCTGGCCGTGCTGCATGGAACAGGCGGAGTGATAGGCGATCGTGATGCCCTTCGGCGTGTGCACCGGCAGCTCGAGGGTTGCCAGATATTCGGTGATGTCTTTGGCGAGGCCCGAGACCCTCGCCGCCTTTGCGGCATAGGCGGGATCGAGGCGCAGCATATGGCCGTAATCCTTGATCGTCGTGCCGCAGCCCGAGGCGGTGATGATGATCGCGTCGAGCCCTTGCCCTTCGATCTCGCGCGTCCAGAGATCGACATTGGTGCGCGCACTGGCGAGCGCCTGGTCGGCGCGGCCCATGTGATGAACCAGCGAACCGCAGCAGACCTCGCCTTCTGGCAGCACCACCTCGACGCCGAGCCGGGTCAGCAGCCGGATCGCCGCCGCGTTGATACCGGGATCGAGCACCGGCTGGGCGCAGCCGGAGAGCATCGCCACCCGGCCGCGCCGTTCCGTTTCGGGCAGGTAGCTGCCGGGTTTTGCCATGGCTGAAGCGGCGGGGATGCGGCGCGGCGCAAGCGCCAGCATGGCGGCGAAGGGCTTGAGAGTGGCCCCCAGCATCAGCCCGGCGAAGGGCCGGCCGAGGCGGGCGAGATTGAGCGCCAGGCGAAATCGGCTGGGATAGGGCAGCACGGCGGCAAGGATCGCCCGTGTCAGCCTGTTCATCAATGGGCGCCGGTAGGTCTTTTCGATATGGGCGCGGGCGTGATCGACAAGATGCATATAGTCGACGCCAGAGGGACAGGTGGTGACGCAGGCAAGGCAGGAGAGACAGCGGTCGATATGGGTGACGACCTCGGCATCGGCCGGCCGGCCGTTTTCCAGCATGTCCTTGATCAGATAGATGCGACCGCGCGGGCTGTCGAGCTCATTGCCGAGCGTCACATAGGTGGGACAGGTGGCGGTGCAGAAACCGCAATGGACACATTTGCGCAGGATCTTCTCGGATTCGGCGACATCGGGATCGGCGAGCTGGGTGGGGGTGAAGTTGGTTTGCATTAGCGGGGCCTCCGCCTTGGGCGCGCTGTACCCGGGGCGCCCCCCTCTGTCCTGCCGGACATCTCCCCCACAAGGGGGGAGATCGGATGGGATTGACGGCCTCCCCAAACAACGAAATTGCTGCGACTGCGATACGCCAGATAGGAAGCGATCGTCCCACCTCTTGCCGATCTCCCCCCTTGTGGGGGAGATGTCCGGCAGGACAGAGGGGGGTACTCCGCGCACAGGCTCATCTTCTCACCCCATCTTCCCCGGATTGAAGATCCCCGCCGGATCGAACTTCTCTTTCACCCGCCGCGACAGCATCGCCACCGCCTCGGCCTCCGGATGAAACGCCGCGGTTGCCGCCCGCACCTGCTCCGATGCACGGATCAGCGTCGCATGGCCACCGCCGAGCGCCTTGATGTAGCGGCGGACCAGCTCGCCTTCGGGGCCGGCTTCCATGCGCAGCCAGACGAGACCGCCCTGCCAATCATAAAAGGCATCGACGCCGGCTTCGAGGCGAAGGGCTGCAACCAGCAGATGGCCGGTGCCGGGGGCGACCGAGACGCGCCAGACCGGCCGCGCCGTGCCGTCGGCATAGGGCAGCACATCGCGGATTTCTTGCCAGAGCCGGCGGCTTTCCGGCGCATCCAGCCGCGTGACCGCTGCGAAGGCCGACATTGCTGCCGCAAGTTTTTCCAAGCGCGCGTCAACCGAACCGGCGAGACCTTCGATGCGCAGCACCGTCGCCTCGCCCTCGGGCAGGTTTCCGGCGAGGAATTTCCAGGTCACCGTCAGCGGCAGATGGGCGGCGCCGGAGACTTCGACCGGCAGCGCCATTGCCGCCGCCATGGCGTTGGCCGCCTCGGCGTCGTTGAGGCCCGACAGTACCACCGTGCGCTCGGTCTTCGGACGCGGCGGCACCCGGAAGGTGACTTCGGTGAGGAAGCCCAGCGTGCCGTGCGAGCCGGCGATCAGCTTCACGAGGTCGAGGCCGGTGACATTCTTCATCACCCGGCCGCCGGCCTTGATGATCTCGCCCTTGCCGTTGACGAAGCGTACACCGAGCAGGCTGTCGCGAGCAGCCCCCGCAACGAGCCGTCGCGGGCCGGAGACATTGGCGGCAAAGACGCCGCCGATGGTCGGCTCGCCCGATGTGCCCATGACAGGGCGATGATCCATCGGCTCGAAGACGAGCATCTGGCCGCTCTCCTCAAACGCCGCCTCGACCTCGGCGAGCGGCGTTCCCGATCGCACCGTCATGACCATTTCGCCGGGATTATAGGCGACGATGCCGGCAAGCCCGGTCGAGCGCAGCCGGTCCTCGGCGGCAACGGCATTGCCGAAGCCTGCGCGGCTATCGCCGCCGCAGATAGCCAGCGGTCGGCCGCTCCCGGCATGGGTGCGGACGATCGCTGCCGCCTCTTCCTCGCTCGTCGGCATCAGATCGATCATGCGGCGGGGCGCCCTTCGAGCGGAAAGACCTTCGACGGATTGAGAAGCCAGCCGGGATCGAAGGCGGCGCGCGCCGCCATCTGCTGGGCGAGATCGACTTCCGAATATTGGTGCCGCATCAGGTCGCGCTTCTCGATGCCGACGCCATGTTCGCCGGTGAGGCAGCCGCCGGCATCGACGCAGAGTTTGAGAATATCGTTGCCGGCGGCCTCGGCGCGGGCGGCATCCTCGGGATCGTTGGCGTTGAAGAGGATCAGCGGATGCATGTTGCCGTCGCCGGCATGGAAGACATTGGCGACCCGCAGGCCGTAATGATCGATGATCTCGGCCGTCTTTTTCAGCACATGGGAAAGCTGGCTGAGCGGCACGGTGCCGTCCATGCAGATATAGTCGGCGATGCGTCCGGTGGCGCCGAAGGCGGATTTGCGGCCCTTCCAGATCAGCGCCGCTTCGGTCGCCGACTGACATTCCCGCACCGTCTTGACGCCATGCTGGCGGGCGATCTCGACAATGTCCTTCAGCGTGGCGTCCATTTCTGCTTCCGAGCCTTCGACCTCGACGATCAGAAGAGCGCCTACGTCGAGGGGATAACCGGCATGGGCAAAGGCCTCGCAGATCTCGATCGCCGGCTTGTCCATGAATTCTATCGCAACCGGGATGATGCCGGCGGCGATGACATCGGCGACACAGGCGCCGGCCTCTTCCGAAGCTTCGAAGCCGAAGAGCACCGGGCGCGCGCCCTCCGGCTTGGCGATCAGCCGCACTGTCGCCTCGGTGACGATGCCGAGCTGGCCTTCGTGACCGCAGACGAGGCCGAGCAAATCGTAACCGGCGGCATCCAGCGCCTTGCCGCCGAGTTCGATCACCGTGCCGTCGACCAGCACCATCCGGACGCCGAGCAGATTGTTGGTCGTGACGCCGTATTTCAGGCAATGGGCGCCGCCGGAATTCATACCGATATTGCCGCCGATGGTGCAGGCGAGCTGCGAACTCGGATCGGGTGCGTAGAAAAAGCCGTCCGCCGAGACGGATTCCGAAATATTGAGATTGGTGACACCGGCTTGAACCACCGCGACCCGGTTCGGCAGATCGATCTCGAGGATGCGGTTCATCTTCGACAGGCCGAGTACGACGGCATCCTCCTGCGGAATGGCGCCGCCCGAAAGCGAGGTGCCGGCACCGCGCGGCACGACGGGAATGCCGTAGCGGTGGCAATAGCGCATGACCGCCGAAACCTCAGCCGTGCTGCGCGGCAGGGCGACGGCGAGCGGCAGGCGGCGATAGGACACGAAAGCGTCGGTCTCGAAGGGAACCAGTTCGCGCGCCTCATGCACCAGGCATTCCGGCGGTAGAAGATCGGTGAGATCGGCGACGATCTGGGCTCGGCGCGCCAGGACATCGGCTCGGGGTTTGAGAAACGGGATGGCGTCGGACATGGCGTTCTCCCTAGCCCCTTTCATCGGGAAAATGACGACAGGAACCGGCCGCGAACCTTCTGCCGCCGATAAATCGGCTTAGCACTTTCCCGAAAGCGGCGCAAATGCTAAGCACTTATGCCAAAAGGGGAAAAAATCGAAAACCGTATGACCAATCTGGGCGATCTCGAAATCTTTGCCAAGGTCGTTTCGACGGGCAGCATGTCGCTTGCCGGGCGGGCGCTCGGCTTTTCCCCGGCCGTCGTCTCCAAGCGGATCAAGCGGCTGGAGGACCGGCTCGGCACCCGGCTGTTGCAGCGCACGACGCGACAGATCTCGCTGACGGAAGCCGGCCAGGGTTTCTACGACCGCGTCCTCGGTATCCTCGCCGGGCTGGAAGAGGCGGAATTCTACATTTCCGGCCGCTCGGCGCAGATGCACGGGACGCTGAAAATCTCGGCGCCGACCTCCTTCGGGCGCATGCACATCGCGCCGCATCTGAAGGCGTTCATGGAGACGCATCCGGAGCTGGCGATCAACCTGGTGCTGACCGATGAATTCAGCGACATCGTCGGCGGCGGCTTCGATCTGGCGATCCGCATTGCCGAACTCACCGATTCGAGCCTCGTCGCCCGGCGGCTGGCGCCGGTGCGCCGGCTGCTCTGCGCCTCGCCGGATTATCTCGCGGCACACGGCAAGCCTAGAGATATCGACGATTTGAAACATCATCGCTGCCTGCCGGCGCACAATGGCGACACTTGGCGGCTGAACGGGCCGGACGGAATGCTCAGCCTGCGGCCGGAGGGAATGCTGGTCACCAATTCCAGCGAGGTGATCCGCGAGGCAGTCATCTCAGGCCTCGGGATCGCGCTGCGCTCCACCTGGGATATCGGCGAAGAGCTGAAAGCCGGGAAGCTGGTGCAAGTGCTGCCCGCCTATGAGGGCTCGCACAATGTGGCGCTGTCGGCCGTCTATCCCAGCCGGCAATTCCTGCCGGCCAAGGTGCGGCTGTTCATCGACTATCTCGCCGAGCTTTACGGACCTGTCCCCTATTGGGAACGCTGACGGCGGTGCTCGCTCAGCGCGCCAGCCTCTCGATGACGAGATCCAGCAGGGCGCGCAGTCGCGCCAGGCGCTTCATGTCGCGGTGATAGCCGATCCAGGTGTCGCGGCCGGGCGGCGCCTCACCGAGATCGACCAGTTCGATGGCAGCAAGCGAATCGCCGAGAGGCCGCGGCAGGACGGCGAGCCCCGCTCCATTGGCACAGAGCGCCGCCTGAACATCGCGGCTGTTGCTGCGCATGACAATTTCGGCCCGCGGCAAGAGCCGTTGCAGCCAGCCGGCATCCGGCATGTCGCCGAAAGCTTGGTCCATGGTGACGAGGCGGGCGCCCACCCCGTCAAATGCCCTCGGGTGCGGCGCGCCGCGACGGATGTAAAGGCCGTATTTAATATGGATAAGCTTGCGGGATATGATCTCCGCTTCCGTAAAGGGCTGAATACGAAAAACGAGGTCGGCTTCGCGTCGTGGCAGGCTAAGCAGCCGGCTGTCGGTCAATAGTTCGACCACCACCTTGGGATGGAGTTGCGAGAATTCCGCCAGCACCGGCGAAAGCACATGCGCACCGAACCAGTCGGACGAAGACAGCCTGAGAAAACCACCGAGCTGGCGGCTGCCACCGGCAAGGATGCGCTCCATAGCAAGCGTCTCCTCCTCGATGCGTTCGGCACCGGCGAGCACGGCCGCGCCTTCCTCGGTCAGCACGAAGCCCTCAGTAGTGCGCTGAAATAACGTCTGCCCAACGGACGCTTCCAGGGCACGCAACCGCCGGCCCATCGTCGGCTGCGTCAGACCGAGGCTGCGGGCTGCGGCTCCGAGCGTTCCGAACCGCGCGATCGCCAGAAAAATCTTCAGGTCGCTCCATTCCATCGCGCGTATCCATCAAACAAAAATGCATGGGCTACAGTCTTTTTCTTTTATTTTCATTCGCGTTTCAATGAGCGATCTTTCTTCCAGGAAAGCCCGTTGCGACCGTAGAGGCCGCGCGAACGAAGGAGAATTGCATGTCGAGACAATCAACGATGAAAGTGATGCTGGCGGAATCGCCGAATTCGCCATTACGGATCGCCGATGTTCCGAAGCCTGTGCCTGGTGAAGGCCAAGTCCTGGTGCGTATCTTGGCGAGCGGGGTCAATCCGCTCGATCTCAAGATCAGAGCCGGCAATGCGGCCCATGCGCGCCACCCGCTTCCGGCCGTGCTTGGCATCGATATGGCCGGCATCGTCGAAGAGATCGGACCTGGCGTCGGCGGTTTCCGTCGCGGCGACGCCGTTTATGGCATGACCGGCGGGGTCGGCGGCGTTCAGGGATCGCTTGCCGAATTCGCAGCGGTCGACGCCGCGCTGTTGGCGCCAAAGCCGCAGAACCTTTCGATGCGCGAGGCAGCCGCCCTGCCGCTGATCTCCATTACCGCCTGGGAAGGGCTGGTCGACCGCGCCGGGGTCAGCGCCGACCGCAAGGTCCTCGTGCTTGGCGGCGGCGGTGTCGGCCATATCGTCGCCCAGATCGCCAAGGCTGCTGGAGCCGAGGTCTATGTCGTCGACGGCGCTTCGAAAGCGGACTATCTCGCCGGCCTAGGTGCAACGCCGATCGATCGTGCCGCGGAAACAGTAGAAAGCTATGTCGCAAGACTTACCGGTGGCAAAGGTTTCGATCTGGTCTACGACACGGTCGGCGGCCAGGGGCTCGATACGGCGTTCCAGGCCGTCAGCCGGTTCGGCCATGTGGTGAGCTGCCTTGGCTGGGGAAATCACGCGCTGGCGCCGCTCTCCTTTAAGGCGGCGACCTATTCCGGGGTTTTCACGCTGCTCCCGCTTCTAACCAGCGAAGGACGCCCACATCACGGCGAGATTATGCGGGAAATGACGAGACTGGTCGAAGCCGGCAAGGTGATGCCGAGGCTCGACCCGCACCGCTTCACACTTGACGATACCGACGAGGCACATCGGCTGATCGAAAACCGGCAGGCGGACGGGAAGGTCGTCGTCGAGATCGACGGATCTCACGGTGCCGAACGACTGGAACAGGATGATTTGAGGCTCCGGTCGGCCTTAGATCTATTCCTTCGCTAAATGAGAGAGTTGCGCCTGGTGTCGTCCGAAAACACTCACATTTTTAGGCATCTTCCTCAGCACGCGAGATCAAGATAAGCATTCGCCACCATCGCGTCGATATCCCTGGGCACCGGCACCACGCAGGCTTCGGGACCGGCCTCGCCCCTGGCGATGCGTTCCAGGCAGCGGGCCTGCAGGGTGAAGCCGAGATCCATCGATTCGACCGTGTTGCCGAGCGGCCGCGGGCCGGCGAGATTGGCCATGTGGCCCCCGCCCAGCACGTGAAAGGAGCGGCCGTCCCGCAGATGGAAGGTCTCGATATGATCGGCCTCGTAGCGATCGATGCCGATGACATCGGGATGGTGGCGGAAGGCCTCGACATCGATCTCATGCGGGAAATGGCCGCCATTCATCAGGATCGCGCCATCCTTGACGAGCGGCAGGTCGGCTGCCGTGACGATGCCGGCAAACCCGGTGACGGTGACGATTATATCGGCCGAGCGGATTGCCGCCTCGCGCAGCGGCGTGGCGAAACCATCGAGATGGGCCTCGAGTGTCGTCACGGCGTCGATATCGACGACGCTGACGGTGGAAAAAGCGTTGCGGAAACAGGCGGCCGTGCCCTTGCCGCAACCGCCGTAGCCGAACACCGTCACGCGTTTGCCGTTGGTCGAGCGGTTGGTGAAGCGCAAATAGCTTTCGAACAGGCTTTGTCCGACGGCATGCCTGTTTTCGGCGAACTGCTTGATCGGGCTGTCGTTGATGACGAGGATCGGCATATTGAGGCGTTCGCGCAGCGGCAGCAAGCGGGTGCGGCCCGAGGTAGTTTCCTCGGTGCCGCCACGGAGATTGGCATGGGGTTTTTCCGCCGCGATGGCGAAGAGATCGCCGCCATTGTCGAGCAGCAGATCCGGCCTTTCGGCTATCACCGCTTCGAGGCTGGCATGATGGGCGGCCGGATCGATCGTCTGCGTGGCGAAGACCGTAAAATCCTGCGAACGCAGAAACTCGACCGTCGAAGGCTGGGTGCTGTTGAGATTGCCGGTGCAGACGAGGCGCGCCCCGCCGGCGCGAAGCGTCATCAGCAGCGCAACCGTCTTCGGCTCCAGATGAATGCCCGTGCCGATCGACAGTCCCTCGAAGGGCCGCGTCCGCTCGAATTCGGCTGCCGTCGCCTTCAGCAGCCGGCAGCTGCCGCCGATCCAGTCGATGCGCGTCGCGGTCTTTTCCATCATCTCATCCCTGTTGCCGATATCCCGCTATTTCTAGCGATGCCACAGGGCGGCGAATATGGAGTTTATTCTGATGTTGGAGCAGAAAAACTGCCCTTTCCGCGCCCGGATTGGCGCAGCCAGCCGGACAAAGCGGCGAAAGCCGGACGTTTTGCATCCGGCGTGCGGCAGCAGAGGCTGTAGCCGGACGGCCGGGCGATGAAACCATAGGGCGCGACCAGCTGCCCGCGCTGAAGATCGTCCTCGATCGAGGCGCGCGGCGCAAGGGCGATGCCGAGCCCGGAGCGGGCGGCACCGAGCGCCAGCAGCAAATCCTCGAATTCTTGGGCGCGGGAAAAGACGACCGGCGGCGTGCCGCTTTCGGCAAACCATTCGTCCCAGAGTTTTGGAACGCTGCGGCTCGCAAGCATCGTCAGCCGGCCCATCGCTGCCGGGCTCTCCGAGAGCGTCGCTGCAAGCGCCGGCGTTGCGACCGGACCGAACTCGTCTTCCATGAAGCGCACCGCGGTCACGCCGGCAGCCGGCCGGTATTCGCCGCCCATGATCACCGCGTCCAGTTCCGGGTGCATCTGCAATGGTTCGACGACGGTCATCGGCACGATATCGACCGCCGTATCACCGAGGTTCGCCTGCATGTCGGCAACACGCGGCATCAGCCACCAGACGGCGAAGGCGGAGGGCACGCCGAGCCGGATGCGGCCCGGCACGATGCCCGAGAGCTCGTAAGCGGCGCGTTGCAGAATGTCGAAAGCCGCGCTCGATGCTGCGGCGAAAGCGCTCGCCTCTCCGGTCGGGACCAGCCTGCGGCCGTCACGAACAAAGAGCTTGCGGCCGAAGTGACCCTCCAGCGTGGCAATCTGCTGGCGCACCGCGCCGCGCACCACCTTCAGCTCTTCGGCGGCCTTCAGAATGCTGCCGTGGCGGCAGACGGCCTCGAAGGCGCGGACGGCATTGAGCGGTGGAAGACGCATGATTACCACGATCAGAAATGACAGTGGATCACTTGATCTTGCCATTGAAGGAAAGGCAAGACCGCGCCATATTGAACACCTGTGCAATGCGACGCATTCGAGATACGACGTGACGGATTTCTGAGCCTGCCCCAGCTCGATTTCCCTTATTGAACGGCGATCAAATCCCGTTTCGGAACGTTCGCGGCTTTGGATTGTGTAAGCTTTTCGTGATACACGTATATGAATGATTCCTAACAACCACTGCGAAGGTGACCCGACAATTGACTCTTCTCGCCCGATTGGCATCCGATGTGCAACTGATGTTCCGGCGTCCGCCGCGACAGCAATATGGTGCGATCTGCTATCGGGTGAAAAAGAAGAGTGACGATGTCGAGGTGATGCTAATGACGAGCCGCGACACCGGCCGCTGGGTCATTCCCAAGGGCTGGCCGATGACGGGTAAATGCGCTCATGAGGTCGCAGCACAGGAAGCCTTTGAGGAAGCCGGCGTCCGCGGCGCGGTCGAGACGGAGACGCTCGGCGCTTACAGCTATTCGAAAGTCCTGCGCGACGGCGTACAGGTGGCCTGCAAGGTGCAGGTCTATGCGCTCGAAGTCACCGACATGGCGAAGAACTTCAAGGAAAAGGGTGAACGCCGCATCGAATGGGTCTCGTTCGACGAGGCGGCGGGGCGCGTGCGCGAGCCGGAACTGCGCGGCCTTTTCCTGGCCTTCAAGCAAAAGATAACTGAGCGGCTTTCGGCCAAAGCGGCAAAGCAGGGATCTGCGGGAAAGCAAATCCCGGCGGAATGAATCCTGCCATCTTGCGCTGCTAGGAAAGTGGCGTAGAAGCAGATTTCATTCCCCGGAATAAAGAATGCCGCCACGTCCCACAGTCCTCACGAAACGCACGCTCGACAAGGATCTCGACAAAATAACCCATGCCGAGGAGGCGGCGAAGCATGTTTTGCGGCGGCTGGTGGCGCCTGGCCTCGGGTTGATCTTTGTCGGCCTGGCCATGCTGTTTGCCGGTGTCTATGTGCTCGACCAACCGGGAGCGGTGCTCGTCGTGGCGGCGGCGGCGCTTGCCGGCTACATGGCGATGAATATCGGCGCCAATGACGTGACCAACAATGTCGGTGCGGCCGTCGGGGCGCGCGCCATGACGATGGGCCAGGCGCTGGTCATCGCCGCTATTTTCGAAGTTCTCGGCGCCACGGTCGCCGGCGGCGAGGTCGTCAAGACGATTTCCTCGAATATCGTCGATACCGTCGAGGTGCCGCAGGCGCTGCTCGGCTGGATCATGATGGCAGCGCTGATGGCGGCCGCCCTCTGGATCAATCTCGCAACCTGGATGAATGCGCCGGTTTCCACCACCCATGCGATTGTCGGCGCGGTGATCGGCGCCGGCATCGCAGCCGTCGGGACGGAACCGGTGAACTGGCGGGTGATGCTGGAAATCACCTCGAGCTGGATCACCTCGCCGCTGATCGGCGGACTGATCGCGGCCGGACTGCTTTACTTCGTCAAGACGCTGATCATCTATCGCGACGACAAGATCGCGGCGGCTCGGCGCTGGGTGCCGGTGCTGGTCGCGGTGATGGCCGGCGGCTTCATGGCCTATATGGTGTTGCAGCTGTCGCCCACCGGCAAATTTCCGTCTTTCACCATCATCCTTATCGGCATCGGCATCGGGCTGGTGAGCTGGCTTATTGCCCGGCCGCTTGTGCTCGCCCAGGCGCGCAATCTCGAAAACCGCAACAGCTCGCTGCGGATGCTGTTCCGGCTGCCGCTCATCGGCTCGGCGGCGCTGCTGTCCTTCGCACATGGCGCAAATGACGTTTCGAATGCGGTCGGGCCGCTTTCGGCCATCGTCCACTCGGTCGGCATCGGCGGCGGTGACGGCGTTGGCCATCCGCCGCTCTGGGTGATGCTGATCGGCGCCTTCGGCATCTCCGTCGGCCTGCTGCTGTTCGGGCCGCGCCTCATCCGCTTGGTCGGCGAGGAGATCACCAAGCTCAATCCGATGCGGGCCTATTGCGTCGCGCTGTCGACCGCCTTCACCGTCATCGTCGCCTCCTGGCTCGGTCTACCGGTCAGCACCACGCATATCGCCGTCGGCTCCGTCTTCGGCGTCGGCTTCTTCCGCGAATGGTACACCCGCCATTCGAAGCGTCGCATCGCCTATATCAGGCGCAGGGCCGAGAGCTTCGATATCGACGAGCCGGAGGATCCGAACATCCACGAGACGCGGCGGCGCTATCTCGTGCGCCGCTCGCATTTCATGACGATCATTGCCGCCTGGATCGTCACCGTGCCGGTTTCGGCAGCGCTTGCGGCAGTGATTTATTGGGTTATGTTCGCGCTTTTCGTCTGAAACTCACGGGTCCTAAATGCGCGCCAATTTCCGCATGCAACGGCTTTTCGTCGACGCGCCGCTTTCCGGCGGCGCCGCCCTCGAGGCGACTGCCGACCAGTTCAACTATCTCGCCAATGTGCTGAGGATGGAAGAAGGTGGGGAAGTCCTGCTCTTCAACGGCCGCGACGGCGAGTGGAAGGCCACCCTCACCTTCCCCACCCGCAAACGCATCCTGCTGACGGCGATCGAAGAGACGCGGCCGCAGCCGGCACCCTGCGACCTGCATTATCTCTTTGCGCCGCTCAAGGTCGGCCGCATGGATTATCTCGTGCAGAAGGCCGTGGAAATGGGCGCCGGCCTGCTGCAACCGGTCATGACCCAGCACGTACAGGGTAAGATCACCAATCTCGACAAGCTGCGTGCCAATGTCGTCGAGGCGGCGGAGCAATGCGGCGTTCTCGGCATTCCCGATGTCGCCGAGCCGGTGCGGCTTCTCGACCTGCTCGACCGCTGGCCGAAAGAGCGGCGCATCATCTATTGCGACGAGGGCGATGCCGGGCAAAACCCGCTGCCGGTGCTGTCGGCGATCCGGGAAAGGCACCTCGCGCTGCTCGTCGGGCCGGAAGGCGGCTTTTCCGAGGAAGAGCGGGCGCGGCTTCGAAGCCTCGATTTCGTCACCGCCATTCCGCTTGGACCGCGCATCCTGCGGGCCGATACGGCAGCCGTTGCGGCGCTCGCCGTGGTGCAGGCGGCGATCGGCGACTGGAGCTGACGAGAAAAACGGGTGGACATGGAAATCGCTGCTATTTTTTTGATGCGTCATTGAAAGAATTTCACTTGCAACATACGTGACTTGGGTCCTAATCAGCCTTCCAGCTGCCCGGCCCCCTGGGCGCCTTTTTGAATACAGGTACCCCGCATGGCCCGTGACACCACCGACCAGACACCGCTCTCTTCGGTTCAGGATCTGACCGATTATATCGCCGCCGGCAACAAGCCGCGGGAGCGCTTCCGGATCGGCACCGAACACGAGAAATTCGCCTTCTTCCGCGCCGACAACAGCCCGGTTCCTTATTCCGGCGATGCCAGCATTTCAGCCCTTTTGACCGGCCTGCAGGCGAAAAGCGGCTGGGAGCCGATCATGGACGGCGGCAACATCATCGGGCTTGCCGAGCAGAGCGGCATGGGCGCGATCTCGATCGAGCCCGGCGGCCAGTTCGAACTCTCCGGCGCACCGTTGGAAACGATCCACGAAACCTGCAGGGAATCGAACCAGCATCTGGCGACGCTGCGCGAAATCGCCGAGCCGATGGGTATTCGCTTCCTCGGCATCGGCGGCAGCCCGAAATGGACCTATGCGGAAACCCCGCACATGCCGAAATCGCGCTACGAGATCATGACCCGCTATATGCCGAAGGTCGGCAGCCAGGGTCTCGACATGATGTACCGCACCTGCACGATCCAGGTGAATCTCGATTTTTCCTCTGAAGACGACATGCGCAAGAAAATGCGCGTTTCGATGAAGCTGCAATCGCTGGCGACCGCCCTCTTTGCATCCTCGCCCTTCACCGAGGGCAAGCCGAACGGGCTGCTCTCCTGGCGCGGCGATATCTGGCGCGATACCGACAACCGGCGCTCGGGCTTGCTCGATTTCACCTTCCGCGACGATTTCGGTTTCCGCGACTATGCCGAATGGGCGCTCGATGTGCCGATGTACTTCATCGTTCGCGACGGCCGCTATCACGACTGTACCCATGTCACTTTCCGCCAGTTCATGAATGGCGCATTGAAGGGTGAGATCGCCGATCCGGCGCCGACGATGGGCGACTGGACGAACCATCTTTCGACGCTTTTCCCCGACGTGCGGCTGAAGCGTTTCCTGGAAATGCGCGGCGCCGACGGCGGCCCGTGGCGGCGCATCTGTGCCTTGCCGGCCTTCTGGGTCGGCCTGCTTTACGACGATGCCGCACTCGACGCCGCCGACCAGTTGACGAAAGATTGGAACTTTGCCGAGATCGGCGCACTGCGCGATGCCGTTCCGGCGCAAGGGCTGAAGGCTGAATTTCGCGGGCATCCGCTCTTCGACATGGCGCGCGAAGTGGTCGGCATTTCAAGGGCCGGCCTCAAGGCGCGCGGCAAGCTCAACCGGGAAGGCCAGGACGAGACGATCTTCCTGGCGCCGCTCGACGAGGTGCTCGCCAAGAAGGCGACGCTCGCCGAGGATCTGCTTTCGCTCTATCACGGCCGCTGGAACGGCTCCGTCGAACCGGTGTTCGAGGATTATCAGTACTGAGCCTGCCCGGGGTCTTCGCCAACTCGGAAAACCACCCGGCAGCTTTGCAGTACGGCTTTAAGTTCTTATGGCAAAAAGCCGTTTGCACATTTCCTTTTCCGGATATAGTGGCGTGACACGCGTCACGACTCGGGGAAAGGGACCTCCATGCTGCCACTCTTCGACATGATGATGCAGGCGCAGAACGGCGCGGCGATGGAAGCGATCGCCCGCCAGTTCAACCTCGCCCAGGAACAGGCAACCAAGGCGATGGCGGCGCTGATGCCGGCCTTTTCTGCCGGCCTGAAGCGCAGCACCAGCAACCCTTATGACTTCGTCGGGCTGATGCAGGCCGTCTCCTCCGGCAATTATGCGCGCTATTTCGAGGATATGAACCGGGCCTTCACGCCGGAGGGCATTTCCGACGGCAACAATATCCTTGCCCAGCTTTTCGGCTCGAAAGAGGTTTCGCGGGCGGTCGCCGCCCAGGCCGCACAGATGACCGGCATCGGCCAGAATATCTACAAGCGGATGCTGCCGGTGCTGGCCGATACGCTGATGGGCGGGCTCTTCAAGCAGACGACCGGCCAGATGGCTTCGCCGATCAACCCCTTCGTCAATACGGCGATGGGCGAGACCATCCAGCAATGGCTTGAGAGTACCGGCTTCGCGCCGAAACCGAAGGCCGCGCAGCCGAGCATCTTCGACAATCCCTTCACACAGGCGATGCAGCAGATGTTTTCGGTGCCCAAGGCCGAACCGGCACCTCAGCCGAACCCCTTCCTCGACAACCCTTTCGCCAAGGCCTTCCAGGAGATGATGGCCGGGCTTGGGCAGCCGGCGGCGGCCAAGCAACCGGCTGCCAAGACGCAAGAGGCGCCGAAGGAAGAGGCGAAGGTCACTGCCGACAGCTATACCGAGATCCTGAACGCCATGTTCGACAGCGGGCTGGAAGTGCAGAAGACCTACCAGAGAAACCTGGAAGCGATCTTCGAAACCTACCGACCGAAGCCGCCTGAAACCAAGGCATAAAAAAACCCGGAGATGGCTTGGGAAAAGCCGGTCTCCGGGTCAAGCGGCAGGGCTATTGGCTATCACCCTGCGGGGAAACTCGACGCTCCTATTCGTTGTAGGAGCGGAAGAGCTGCAGGCGCCAGCGATTGCGCGCCGAGCGCGTCAGATGTTCCGATGGGTCCTCGAAAAAGGTCGAGGCCAGAAACGCAGAGGTCAGGTCAGCCCTGCTCAGGCCGATATCCCTCAGCTGACTGTCATTCAGATCGTGCAGCGTGTTGATCTCCATGCGATTGCGGAACCCGCGAAAGAGGGAGACCAGCGGAGCGAGGCCTGCGACCAGACGCTGGAAAAGCGTCGGGGCGAGCTTGCCGCAGTCGAGTTCTGTTGTCCGGTTTGTCATAAGCATCGAACTCTCCTTTCTCGAGGGCACGCAACAACCCACCCCTCCCGCGAGGTCGTGCGGGAAGGGATAAGGCTGAATTCTGCTTGGACAGGCAGGGCGTCTGTCCTTCACTTTGCTTGATTTGCATCCCGAAGATGCCAAAGACCTATTGATCAGTCCAACGAATGTTTCTAATGATTATCATCAGCTATCTTTATGGGTGACACAATGTCCGCGCCTCTTGATCTCGACCAGTTGCAGACTTTCATCGCCATCGTCGATTCCGGCAGCTTCACCAAGGCCGCCGACAGGGTCTACAAGACCCAATCGGCCGTTTCCATGCAGATGCGCCGTCTCGAAGAGCGCATCGGCAAGCAGTTGTTCATCAAGGACGGACGCGGCAACCGGCTGACGGTCGAGGGTGAAAAACTGCTCAACTATGCCCGGCGCATCATCCGTCTCAACAATGAGGCGATCGCCGCCTTCGACGACAACAGGCTGGAGGGGACGCTGCGCATTGGCACGCCTGACGATTATGCCGACCGCTACATGCCCGAAATCATCGGCCGCTTCGCCAAGACGCATCCGAATGTCGAGCTCTACATCGTCTGCGAGCCCTCGGTGGATCTGGCCGAGCGCATGCACAAGGGCGAACTCGATATCGCGCTCGTCACCCACAATCCGCGCGAGCGCATGTCCGATGTGGTAAGAACCGAGCCGCTCTGCTGGGTGGGTTCGGCCAACCATCCGATCCGCGACGACGCGCCGGTGCCGCTTGCCGTCGGCCGGCGCGATTGCCAATGGCGCCAGCTCGCCTGCTCGGCGCTCGATGCGGTGGGGCGCGAACACCAGATCCTGTTCACCAGCTGGTCCTGCACCGTCGTTGCCGCCGCCGTGCTTGCCGGCATGGCGGTCTCGGTGATGCCGGAATCGGCGCTGCGAACCGGCATGAAGGTGCTGAGCCAGGCGGACGGCTTTCCGGCGCTGCCGCCGGTGCAGATCGGCATCATGAAGCGCCCGGGCGTTTCGCTCTCGCTGATGAATGCGATCACCGCGCATATCACCGCCTGCCTCGACAACATCACGCCGGCCGTCGTCGACGATACGCTGGAGGCCGATGTCAAATCCGCCCAGGCACGCCTTTATCCGCGGCTGAAGGCGGCCAATATGGTGCCTAGCTGGTAAGAGGTAGAAGCTGAGTACCGTCAGGCGGCGCGCTTCGCGGTCGCGGCGAAAAGGGAAGCGCGGATGACGCGTTTCCACTCATCGAGCATGCGGCGCGCCAGGGCCTTGTCGCTGACGGCAGCAAGCCGGATGACGGCGCCGATCAGGTGGCTGAACAGGTAAGTGCGCGCGTACATCTCTTCGTCGCAAAGGTCGGGCGCCAGCCGGCGCACGGCCTCCTGAAAGATGCCGGCGACGCGGCCGCTATGCTCGATGTTCAACTGCAGCAGATCCTGGTCGGTCTCCGTTCCCATCCAGACGCCGAGATAGACGGGATCATCATGGTAGGACTCGTAATACCAGTCGATGATGTCGCAGATGAGGTCGAGCGCCTGGTCGAGCGTCTGAACGTCGGCGAACATCGTCGCCGTCTTCGCCTGGATTGCCGCGGCGTGCTGGTCGAACAGAGCTTTGACGATCGCCGCCTTTTCGGGAAAATACTGGTAGACCGAGCCGATCGGCACTTTGGCGGCAACGGCAAGTTCCGTCATCCGCATGGCGCTGACGCCCTTTTCGGCAATGATCTTGGCGGCGGCGGCGAGAATGACGTCCAGCCTCTGGATACTGCGCTCCTGCTTCGGCTTCCTGCGCAAGCCGATCCGATCCATGCTTTCTACGCCCATGTCGTTCCCGTTCTTATTGTTCGCGCGGGGTAAGCATCATGCCAAATCAGCGCGTCGGGCGGGTATGACATTGCAGGTCTTCATCAGTCGTAAATGAAAACACTCGCATTTTAACGACCGGCAAAGCCATGTGAAATCAGGCCTCTAGATCATATCATGCTAATTGATCAGCGGTGGAAAGACCTGAAATAGTTGTAGGATTCTTTGACCGAAGAGATATCCATGCCACTGCCCGAGACGAGCGACAATTGCTGTCCACCCGGGCGCCTGACGAGGCTTCGCGCCGGTCCTCAGCCCATCACGATCCATGCGGCGAGCCAGACCCACATCGCTCCCAACGCCAGGTATCCAGCGGCGAAAAGCGGGCTGCGGTAGCGCAGATCGTTGCTGGTGACATGGACGGCGGCATGGGCGTACCGCAGGGCGACGAAGAGCCAGGCGAGGCCGACGGCGACGACATTATCGGACTCGGTGACATAGAGAAGAATACAGCAGGCATAGAACAGCACGGGCAGTTCGAACTGATTGGCGAGGCAGTTTTTGACGACGAGGCTTTCAGCCGGCTCGCCGCGATTTTCGCGGTAATCCGATTTCGCGACGTTGCCGGCGCGGACCATTTTTGCGCGCCGCTGCCCAAGAAGGGCATAAAGACCGTAGACCAGCGCCACATGGGCAAGGAGTGGCCAAAAGATTTGATAGCCGGTCATTTCGGCACTTCCTTTTCCGCTTTCGCATGTCGCGAGGAGCATTAGCGGAAAGGTTAAGCGGATGCCAGGGGCGGCTCGCCGCTGGCATCCTCAAAGGCGATATTGTCTTTACACCTGGGCGCTGCCGCCATCGACGAAGAGTTCGGCCCCGGTAACGAAGCTGGAATCATCCGAGGCGAGGAAGAGTGCGGCAGCGGCAACTTCCTCGGCACGGCCAACCCTGCCCATTGGCACCTGAGCCGCCAGGGCATCGAGCAAGCCCTGCTGTTGGGCTGGATCCTTACCCGCCAATTCGACCAGTCCGGTCGTTTCCGTCGGGCCAGGACTGAGCGTGTTGATCCGAATGCCGCGATCCTTCAAGTCGAGGATCCAATTGCGCGCAAAGCTGCGCAAGGCGGCTTTCGATGCGGCGTAAACGCTGAAGGCGGGTGTGCCGGTCGAGCCTGCCGTTGATCCCGTCAAGATGATCGACGATCCTCGCGAGAGCAGCGGCAAGGCCTTCTGTACCGTGAAGAGAACCCCCTTCACGTTTCGATCGAATGTGTCGTCATACTGCTCTTCCGTGATTTCGCCGAGGGGCAACATGGAGCCGCCACCTGCGTTGACGAAGAGCACGTCAACTCTCCCGGCCTCGGCCTTCACCTTCTCATAGACGCGATCGAGGTCGGCGAGATTGGCTGAATCAGCCTGAATACCCACAACTCCGCCGCCGATCTCAGCGATTGCTGCATCGAGAACATCCTTGCGACGGCCCGTGATGAAAACCCGTGCGCCCTCGGCCACGAAGCGCTTGGCTGCGGCAAGGCCAATGCCGGAAGTGGCACCGGTGATAACCGCAATCTTCGCATTCAATCGTTGTGTCATTGTCGTCTCCTTTGGTTCGACTGAAGCTGAGATATGGACGGGGGTATCGTTTCGGAATAGAAAGAATTGAAAGCCATTGTTTCAGGAATGAAATGAACAAATTTCCCGATTTCGAGGGACTGGCAATGTTCGCAAAGGTCGCCGAGGAGCGTTCTTTCGTTCGGGCTGCGCAGACGCTCGGCGTGTCGGTGCCGACGGTTTCGCGGGCCGTAAGCCGTCTTGAGCAGAGGTTGGGCGCAAGGCTCTTCAACCGCACCTCTCGACAACTCGCTTTGACCGATTTCGGCCTGCGACTGGTCGAAAGCGCCGCACGGATCTATGCCGAGGCCGAGATGGCAGAGGACACCGCCCGGGAGCTTGCCACCCGACCGAAGGGGCTCATCAGGCTTGCCGCGCCGATGGACTTCGGGACACGCTGGCTGGCCCCAATCCTGCCTGACTTTTTCGAGCTCTTTCCGGAGATTTCGATCGACCTGCACATGAGCGATGCCGTCGTCGATATCGTGGGAGACGGCTTCGATGCGGCACTCCGAATCGCGGTACTACCGGATTCGTCATTGGTCGCGCGCAGGCTGGCGCCGGTGGATCGCTTCATTCTCGCAGCACCCGCATACCTTAAACAGTACGGCGTGCCGGAACATCCCCGCGAGCTAACGGCTCACCATTGCCTCGGGTACGCCTACAGGGCGCGACAGGATGTCTGGCGCCTGCGCAATAGCGAAGGCAAGGAGGAGGTCATTTCACCAAGCGGCTCTCTCAGGGCCACCAACTCGCAAGCATTGGTTCCGATGGCGCTACGGGGCCTCGGGATCATCGAACTCCCCGAATTTCTCGCGCATGACTATCTCGTCGACGGCCAATTGACGCCAATCCTTCCCGACTGGACGCTGCCGACCGGCGCACTGTATTTCGTCACACCTTCGGCTCGGAGCCGGCCAGCGAAGGTCGAGGTCCTTGCCGATTTCATGATGGCGAGACTGTCAAATCCGGTTTGGCGGAGGAGGAACTGACGCCGCTTCAATCCCGGCCTGGCGACAGCCAACGGGCGATGGCAAGCCTGACAAGGACGATGCACGAGATGGCGAGGCTGGCGAATTTCAGCCTTGTCATCCATGGCAGCAGCTGCGCGGCAAGGCCTGCGGAAGGACTGTCGCCGAAGGCGATAAGGCTCGAGATGTTCTCGCCGTAGTCGGCGATGCCGTAGACGAAGGGCAGCAGATAAATCGCCTGGCCGACGAGCGGATGCGATCGTCCGAACCACGCGCCGAGAGGGCCAAGCTTGAGCAAGGCGAGAAATAGCAGCGCCGTCAGCAAGGCAGGAAAGATCAGTTCCGGCCCGAAATACATGGCGCTGAGCAGCTTCGCCGCAGTCTCGTTCTGATCGAGCAGCGTCTGCATGTGGAAGACGGCCGCTTCGTCGTAACCGGCGAAATATGTATCGAGCACCGCCTGCCCGGTTTCATGCTTGAAGGGAACGACGAAGCCGAAGGTCGTCCAGGCGAGCACGGCAAGGCAGAGGCCTGCGAGCAGCGCGATGATCCAAAGGGGAATCCCGCTGCCCGCCTTCATGATCAGAGACCGGCGCCCGGATAGTTCGGGCTTTCGCGGGTGATCGTCACATCATGGGCGTGGCTTTCGCGAAGGCCGGCGCCGGAGATGCGCACGAAGGTCGCGCGCTCCTGGAAATCCTTCAGGTCCTTGCCGCCGACATAACCCATGGCCGCCTTGAGGCCGCCGGCGAGCTGGTGGACGACGGCCGAGACCGGTCCCTTGTAGGGAACCTGACCCTCAATACCCTCCGGCACGAGTTTCAGCGTGTCGCGCACCTCAGCCTGGAAATAACGGTCGGCCGAGCCGCGGGCCATGGCGCCGACGGAGCCCATGCCGCGATAGGCCTTGAAGGAACGGCCCTGGTAGAGATAGACCTCGCCCGGGCTCTCATCGGTGCCGGCCAGCAGCGAGCCGATCATGACGGCGGAAGCGCCGGCGGCGATCGCCTTGGCAAGATCGCCGGAAAATTTGATGCCGCCATCGGCGATGACGGGCACGTCCTGAGCCTGTGCTGCCTGAACCGCCGACATGATGGCGGCAAGCTGGGGAACGCCGACGCCGGCGACGATGCGCGTCGTGCAGATCGAGCCCGGGCCGATGCCGACCTTGACGGCATCCGCACCCGCATCGATCAGCGCTCTGGTGCCGTCATAGGTGGCGACGTTGCCGGCCATGATGCGCACCGAGTTGGACAGCTTCTTGACGCGGGTGACGGCATCGAGGACGCGCTGCGAGTGGCCATGGGCGGTATCGACGACCAAGAGGTCGACGCCGGCCTCGATCAGCCGTTCGGCGCGCTCGAAGCCGTCATCGCCGACGCTGATGGCGGCGGCGGCGCGAAGCCTGCCCTGCGCATCCTTGGAGGCGTTCGGGTTCAGCTGCGACTTCTCGATATCCTTGACGGTGATCAGGCCGACGCAGCGGCCTTCGGTATCGACGACCAGCAGCTTCTCGATCCGGTGCGAATGCAGCAGGCGCTTGGCCTCCTGCTGATCGACGCTCTCCTTGACGGTGACCAGATTGTCCTTGGTCATCAGCTCGTGGATCTTCTGCTCCGGATCGGAGGCGAAGCGCACATCGCGGTTGGTCAGGATGCCGACGAGGCGGCCCGACTTCTCGACGACCGGGATACCGGAAATGCCGTGTGATTTCATCAGACCGAGTGCTTCGGCAAGCTTTGCCTCCGGACCGATGGTGACCGGATTGACGACCATGCCGCTTTCGAACTTCTTCACCTGGCGGACCTCTTCGGCCTGCTCGACCGGCGTCAGGTTGCGGTGGATGACACCGAGGCCGCCGGCCTGGGCCATGGCGATCGCGAGACGGCTTTCGGTGACGGTATCCATGGCTGAAGAAAGGATCGGGATGTTGAGTTCAAAATCCCGGGCGATGCGGGTCGCGATATTCGTCTGGCCGGGCATGACCTCGGAGTGGCCGGGCTGCAGCAGCACGTCGTCGAAGGTAAGCGCGTCCGCGCCGGTTGCCGTTTCAATGATGCGTGCCATGGCCAAATTCCTTCATTTAAGAAAATGCAACCTGGCCCGGAAACGAATCGTCCGCCCCGGCGGTGTGCATGGGATTGCTTGGAAGTTGGCGAGGGCTGGTAACACGTCTATGACAGGAAGGAAATAGCAAAAAGCCCGGCGTGTCCGCCGGGCTCGTCATGGGTGCCATGCACAGAGAGCAATTCCGGGAAACCCCGAACGGCTCTCGATCAGATGTCGAACTGATAGGTCTTCGGCACGAAGCGATAGCCGCCATCCTGCTTCTCGGCAAAACCGACCGCCGGGAACGGCATGTGATAGCCGAGGAAGGCGATCTTCTCGCTCGCGATCATGTCGAAGACCTTGCGGCGGGTGGCCGCTGCCTGCGCCTTGTCCATGTCGAAGCGCACTTCCCAATCCGGTCGCAGCAGCGACAGGATATAGTGATTGGCGGTATCGCCGGTGAGAACGAGGCGCTTGCCCTCGGATTCGACGTGGAAGACCATATGCCCCGGCGAGTGGCCGGCCGCCAGCATTGCCGTCATGCCGGGCGCGACACTGTCACCGTCCTTGATGAAGGTGGTCCTTTCGGCAAGCGGCGCAACATTGGCAAGCACCGCCTTGTGGCCGCCTTCGGCCGGCGTTCCCTCGCGTGCCTTGTTCGACCAGAAATCATATTCGGCCTGGCCGACGACATAGCGGGCGTTTTTGAAGGCCGCCGCGCCGTTTTCCATCAGGCCGCCGATATGATCGCCGTGCAGATGGGTGAGCGCCACCAGGGTGACGTCGTCGGTCGAATAGCCTGCGGCCTTCAGCCCCTTGGTAAGCTGGCCGGCGCCCCGTGCGCGGCCGCTTTCGCCAAAGCCGGTATCGATGAGGATGACATCCGAACCGGTATCGATGAGCGCCGGCGTATAGCCGTTCACGAATTTGTCGGCCGGCAGGAAGTTTGCCGTCAGCAGCGCCTGAACTATTTCGGGGGCCTGATTGGTCCCGAAGGTTTCATAAGGCTTTTCGGAGACATTGATGCCATCACGGACGACGGTGAACTTATAGGAACCAAGCTTGAATTGATTGATCTCGGGCAAAGGCGTCAAATTCATTTTATTGCTTTCTCCAGTCGCGGCCGCTTCGGCCTTCTCTCTCAAAATGACCGGCGCCACGAGCAGGCCGAGGCCTGCCGCAAAAAGGGTGCGCCGCTTTATTCCCGACGAAATTGCCATATGTCCATCCTTCCATGACGTGCTGCATCGCCGCACGGCCCCCGATGTCGATTCCAGCCGGATTTCTTCTGCCGACGGAAAAGACATATCTCAATCTTGACACGCGACGTTGTCGGACAAGCCGTTTCACGCAGACGTGAAGCAAACGTGTCGCCGAGGCGGATTGGGGGATTGGCAGGCTCCTGATGTGGGACTAAACAGCACGGGCCTTCCCAGCTCCCATCTGCAGCCCACCAAGGCCTCCCGACTATGAACCGCATCGTGCCGCTGATCCTCGCCGTCGCTCTTTTCATGGAGCAGATGGACTCCACCGTCATAGCAACCGCGCTGCCGGCGATCGCAGCGGATCTCAATGTCGGGCCGATCACGCTGAAACTGGCGCTGACCTCCTATATGGTGGCGCTGGCGGTGTTCATCCCGGTCAGCGGCTGGATGGCCGACAGGTTCGGCGCCAAGAAGATCTTCCGCCTTGCCATCTCGGTCTTCGTCATCGGCTCGATCTTCTGCGCCATCTCGTCCAACCTCGTCGAATTCGTGTTCGCCCGCTTCCTACAGGGCATGGGCGGAGCGATGATGACGCCGGTCGGCCGTCTGGTGCTGGTGCGCACGACGAAGCGCAGTGATCTGGTCTCGGCCATGGCGCTGCTCACCATCCCGGCGCTGGTCGGCCCGCTCACCGGTCCGCCGCTCGGCGGCTTTATCACCACCTATTTCAGCTGGCACTGGATCTTCCTGATCAACGTGCCGGTCGGCATCATCGGCATCTGGCTGGCGACGATCTTCCTGCCGGAGGTCGAGGCGACGGCGCCGCCGAAGCTTGATTTCACCGGTTTCATGCTCACCTCGCTTTCGGCCGCGGGCGTCGTCTTCGGCCTGTCGGTGGTGAGCCTGCCGGCCCTGCCGCCGATCATCGGCGTCACCGCCACCGCGATCGGCCTCATCTGCGGCTTCCTCTATATTAGCCATGCCAGACGCCACCCGGCGCCGATTCTCAACCTCGACCTGTTCAAGAACCCGACCTTCCGGGCCTCGACCCTCGGCGGCACGCTCTTTCGCATCTGCGTCGGCGCCATGCCCTTCCTGACGCCGCTGATGCTGCAGCTGGGCTTCGGGCTGACGCCATTCCAATCCGGCCTGATCACCTTTGCCGGCGCTATCGGGGCGATCACCACCAAGTTCATGGCAAAGCGCGTCTTCGCCGCTGCCGGCTTCCGCACGACGCTGCTTTGCGCCGCGATGGTGACGACCCTCGTGACCATCGTCACCGGCCTGTTCACGCCGGCAACGCCGCATCTGGTCATCATCGGCGTGCTGCTCATCGGCGGCTTCTCGCGCTCCTTCATGTTCACCGGCGTGAATGCGCTTGCCTTCGCCGATATCGACGATGCCGAAGCCAGCCAGGCGACATCGATGAGTTCGGTGATGCAGCAGGTCAGCCTGGCACTCGGTGTCGCGGTTGCCGCCGCGATCCTGGAAAGCTCGATCTATATCAGGGGAGAAGCGTTGCAGGTCGCCGATTTCCACCTTGCCTTCTATATCATCGCCGGATTGACCGTCATCGCCACCATTCCCTTCGTCAGAATGGACCGCAATGCCGGCGCACTGGTTTCCGGCCACCGCTCCAAGGTGGTGACAGTATCGACTGTTGAAGCCGAGCAGCCGGTCAAATAGGTTCAAGGTGCTACAACGTCCCTTGCGCCTCAAAAGGACACGCGGCGCTGTCGTATTATTCCGGATTTTCGCAAACGGCAGAGAGCTTGTTGCCGTCGAGATCGCGCACATAAGCGGCATAGAAATGGGCGTGGTAGGGGCGAAGGCCCGGCCCGCCTTCATCGACGCCGCCTGCCGCAATCGCAGCCGCATGGAAAGCATCGACGGACGCCCGGGTTTCCGCCGCGAGCGCGACCATGGCGCCGTTGCCTGATGTCGCCCGGCGGCGATTGAAGGGCGTCACCACCCAGAAGCGGCAGCGCGTATCGCTGTCGGCGGAATAGCCGATTTCCTCTTCCGAATAGTGCTGGCGGCGATAGCCGAGCAGCGGCAGCACGGCATCATAAAACTGTCCTGCGCGATAAAGGTCGTTGGTTCCGAGCGTGATGTACAGAAGCATGGGATCAGCAGTTCAACTCTTGAGACCGTCATCATCGGTCCGGACCGGCTGAAGATCAAGCTTTCTCAGCGTCGCCTTCGACCTTGCGCCCCTTGAAGCCCTTGGCCAGCAAAAACATCTCGACCGATTCGGCGCGTGAGGCATTCGGCTTGACATGAACGACCTGGCGGAAGTTCTTCTTCAGCATAGCGAGCAGCTCACGCTCGGTACCGCCCTGGAAGGTCTTGGTGAGGAAATGTCCGCCCTCCCCCAATACCTCGACGGCAAATTGCGCCGCGACTTCGCAGAGATGCATGGTGCGCAAATGGTCGGTGCGGTGGTGGCCGGTGGTCGGTGCTGCCATGTCGGAGATGACGAGATCGGGCGTGCCGCCGACGGCTTCCAGCAGCTTTTCCGGCGCAGTGGGATCGAGGAAATCGAGCTGCAGGATCTTGACGCCGGGCAGCTGTGCCATTTCGAGAAAATCGATCGCGGCCACACGGATATCCTCGTCCGTCGAGCCGGTGACCTTGGCGGCGATCTGCGACCAGCTGCCGGGTGCCGCACCCAGATCGATGATGCGCTTGGCGCCGCGCAGGATATGGTGCTTCTCGTCGATCTCCAAGAGCTTGAAGGCGGCGCGGGCGCGATAGCCCTCCAGCTGGGCGCGCTGCACATAGGGATCGTTGATGTGGCGCTGCAGCCATTGGCGGGAGGATGCCTTCATCTTCTTGTTCTTGACGCGCTGGCCGAGCTTGCGGCCGGTGCGGTTTCCCGCGATCGGTGCCTTGGTCATGCGTTCTCCTTATCTAGCACGCTGGCCGCGGCGGTTGCGGTTGCGTCGCCACACGCCGTCATCGGCCATCATGTCGGTGAGCAGGCCTTCCCTCAAGCCGCGATCGGCGACCCGCATGCGCGGGCTCGGCCAGCGGCGGCGGATCGCCTCGAGGATGGCGCAGCCGGCGAGTACCAGATCGGCCCGATCCGGCCCGATGCAGGGATTGGCGGCACGGCTTTCGAAATTCCAGGAGAGCAGCTTTGCCTGCATAGCGGAGACCTCGTCGTCGGACAGCCAAATGCCGTCGACCTTGCGCCGGTCATAACGCGGCAGGTCGAGATGGACGCCGGCAAGCGTCGTCACCGTGCCCGATGTGCCGATCAGATGGAAATCGCCGGTCTGGGCGACCTCGATCTCCGGGCAATCGAAGCCTTCGAGCATGCCGCCAACTTCGCGCACCATGCCTTCGAAAGCTTCCGGCGTGACGTCGCGCCCGCCATGACGCTCCGACAGCGTCACGACGCCGACCGGCAGCGATGTCCAGTGGGTGATGTGATTGGCCAGCCGGCTGTAGCGATTGTCGCCGATGCGAATGACGGCGATCTCCGACGAGCCGCCGCCAATATCGAAGAGCACGACGGAGCGGGTTTCACGCCCGACCAGCGAGGAGCAGCCGGAGACGGCGAGCCGCGCTTCGGTCTCTCGATCGATGATCTCGAGCGCCAGGCCGGTTTCGGCAACGACCCGGGCGAGGAATTCCTCACCATTGACCGCCTGGCGGCAGGCTTCGGTGGCGATCAACCGCATGCGGCGGATCTCCCGGTTTCTGAGCTTGGAGGCGCAGATCCTCAGCGCTTCGATCGCCCTTTCCATCGCCTCGTCGGACAGACGGCCGCTGGCCGCCAGGCCTTCGCCAAGGCGCACGATGCGGGAGAAGGCGTCGACCACCCGGAATTGCCCCGGGCGGGTCGGCTGGGCGATCAGGAGACGGCAATTGTTGGTGCCGAGATCGAGAGCGGCGTAGAGTTCGTCCGGCCACGCATGTTCGCCGGCCTGGCGATCCCCTGGATAACCGGAATTGATATGACCATCCTGGCGCCCCCTGCCGCCGGCATTTGCGCTGTTCTGCGCCTCGCGCGACTCGGCGCGCTGCACGGTCTCTTCGGCGCGGCTCTCCTGCTGCGGCGGGGAAGGTTTTGCCGCCGTCAGCGGCCGGCCCTGAAGACCGCGCTTGCCGCGATGTTTGCGGCGGTTACGCCGGCTCGGCGTCTGCTCGCCTTCGGCCCGGGCAGCATTGCTTGCCGCTCTCGCCTGTTCCATCGCTTGGGGATGAGATGAACCGTCCTGCGCAGCGCCTTGGCCGCCACGGCGGCGACGCTTTCGCTTGCGGGCCGGACTTCCGGCCGCATCTTCCATCGGGCGCGCAGACTGCCCGGCATTGCCGGAAAGCTCATGCGAAGCGGGATGAGCCGCGCTGCGGGATTGCCCGCCACGCTTGCCCTTGCGGCGCCTGGACTTCTTGCCGTCCTTGCGCCCTGCCGCCGACGCCCCGTCAAATTGCGGCTTTGCGCCGCCTTCGGGGTCTTCCACGTTGTTTTTCCACCGCGCCGCGCAACTCCCTGAGGTATGCAGCAGGCGCTCGTTCGATTTTTGCGTTGCGGCAAGAATATCAGCGCCCGCCAAAATCACCAAATTCTTTTTTGTGAGCGGGATTTGGGGATCCTTTCACCGCTTCGCGGCAGCACCGAATTTTTTCAAAACGGGTATTTGCAATCCGCCCGCTTTTGGTTATAAGCGCCGCACAGCAGCCAAGCCATGCTTCGGCGGCGACTGCTGGGGAATAGTTCAATGGTAGAACGACGGACTCTGACTCCGTTAATCTTGGTTCGAGTCCAGGTTCCCCAGCCAAACAATTTCACTGATCAAACATTTGTTGAATCCAGGCGGCGACGATTTCCCGAGCGGGTTGCCGTGTTCGAACGGCTCGGGAAATTGACAGGAAAGGTGCTTCCGTCAACGGGCTGATCACCCAGACGGCATAGCGGCGATCTTATCACTGGCATGTTGCCCAGGCACCAGCCCTGCGACACCGTCTGTGTCGCAAAGATCGTCGCGGGGATAAATGCTGGTTTGCCTGATATCAGACCGCTGGGTCGGACGTATTCTCGAACTCCAGGAACCAAGCATAAGTGGCTCGGATGCCATCCTCAAGCGAGATGCGCGGCTTCCAACCCATGTCCTGCAGCTTCTGATTGCTCATCAGCTTTCGCGGCGTACCATCGGGCTTGGAAAGATCATGAATGATCTCACCCTCATAACCGACAACGCGGCAGACCAACCGCGTCAATTCGATAATTTCGAGATCCGTCCCCGAGCCGACGTTGACGTGCTGCGAGCCCGAATATGTCTTGAGAAGAAACACCAGCGCGTCGGCGCAGTCATCGACGTGCAGAAATTCGCGGCGCGGGGTTCCGGTGCCCCACACCACCATATGCGGGTCTTTGCGAAGTTTCGCAGCGTGCGCCTTGCGGATAAGCGCAGGCAGCACATGGCTGGATGTCAGGTCGAAATTGTCGCCCGGGCCATAAAGATTGGTCGGCATGGCCGAAATATAATCGCGGCCGTATTGCTTACGATAGGCTTCCGCGAGCTTAATACCGGCGATCTTGGCGATCGCGTACCATTCGTTGGTCGGCTCGAGTGCACCGGTCAAGAGAGCCTCTTCGGGAATCGGCTGTGGAGCGAGCTTCGGATAAATGCAGCTTGAACCCAGGAACAGCAGCCGGTCCACTCCCCCCTGGTGGGCGGCTTCGAAGACGTTCGCTTCGATAATCAGATTGTCATAGATGAATTCTGCCGGATAACTGTCATTGGCGAGGATACCGCCAACCTTGGCAGCGGCGAGAATGATCGCGTCGGGTCGGTTTGCTTCAACAAATTTCTCGACCTCGTCCTGCCGCTTCAAATCGACCTCACGGCGCGTGGCCGTGATGACGCTGCAATCTTCGGATTGAAGCCTGCGCACAAGAGCACTGCCGACCATACCGCGATGACCAGCAACCCAAATCTTCTTGTTGGACAAGTCGTACACTTAGATCTCTTTCCGGCTGTTTTGCGCCTTCCAGTGCTTGACATCCTCGCGCACCATTTCGGCGGCGAGTTCGCGAACCGGGGTCTTGTGCTGCCAGCCCAGCTTCTGGCGCGCCTTGGTCGGGTCACCCAGCAGAAGATCGACTTCCGTCGGGCGGAAATACCGAGGATCGACTTCCACGAGGCACGCACCGGACGCGGAATCATAACCCTTTTCGTCTACGCCGGAACCCTTCCATTCCAAAGCAATACCGACGTCTGCAAACGCCCATTCGACAAACTGGCGGACACTCGTTGTCTCGCCTGTCGCCAAGACATAGTCATCCGGCTTGTCTTGCTGCAGCATGCGCCACATGCCTTCAACATACTCACGTGCATGACCCCAGTCGCGCTTGGCGTCAAGATTGCCGAGGAAGAGCTTATCCTGAAGGCCGAGATGGATGGCGGCTACGGCCATCGTGATCTTGCGCGTGACGAAGGTCTCGCCGCGACGCGGGCTTTCGTGATTGAAAAGAATGCCGTTCGACGCATGCATGCCATAGGCTTCGCGATAATTCACCACGATCCAGTAGGCATAGAGCTTGGCTGCGGCATAGGGAGAACGCGGGTAAAACGGCGTCTTCTCGCTCTGCGGCACTTCCTGCACAAGACCGTAGAGTTCCGAGGTCGATGCCTGGTAGAACCGGGTCTTTTCCTCGAGCCGCAGGATACGGATCGCCTCGAGCAGCCTCAGCGTCCCGATACCATCGGCATCCGCCGTATATTCAGGCGTTTCGAAGCTGACGCCGACATGGCTCTGGGCGGCAAGATTGTAGATTTCATCGGGCTGCGTCTGCTGCACGATCCGCAGGAGGTTGGTCGAGTCGATCATATCGCCATAGTGCAGAATGAAGCGTGGATGCGCCTCGTGCGGATCCTGGTAAATATGCTCGATACGGCCGGTATTGAAAGACGATGACCGGCGCTTGATACCATGCACCGTATAGCCCTTGCTCAGAAGCAATTCGGCCAGATAGGCACCATCCTGACCAGTCACCCCAGTAATCAGCGCGGTTTTTGTCATTTTTTCACATCGTCTTTCGATACAATCTTCGGGACGTGTTTATGGAAACGGCCGAACTAGCGCAACCCCCATGTGACCGCGGCCTGGCCAGCGAAATAAGCATGCTCGATCTCTTCGGTTGACGTGAGATCGGCACGATGAGACTAGAACACTCCATACTGTCAGAACTCCAAGGGAGAAAATATGATCCTCGTGACGGGGGGAGCTGGTTTCATCGGTGCGAATTTCGTGCTCGATTGGCTTGCGCTTCATGATGAACCGATCGTCAATCTCGATGTGCTGACCTATGCCGGCAATCTGGAGAATCTGGCCTCCGTCTGGAACGACCCGCGCCATCTCTTTGTCAAAGGCAGCATCGCGGATTACGATCTCGTTGCGGGACTGCTCCGGTCCCATAGCCCCCGTGCGGTCCTGAATTTCGCCGCCGAAAGCCACGTCGACCGATCGATCCACGGGCCCGAAGAATTTATCCAGACGAATATCGTCGGCACGTTTCGCCTGTTGGAGGCCATCCGCGGATTTCTTGCCTTGCAGGATGAAACCTTCCTGGAAAGCTTTCGTTTTCTCCATGTGTCGACGGACGAGGTCTACGGTTCGCTCGCACCCCTGGAAGCCGCCTTTAGTGAAGATCGCAAGTACGAACCAAACAGCCCTTATTCCGCGAGCAAGGCGGCCAGCGATCATCTGGTTCGCGCCTATCATCACACCTACGGCTTACCGGTGCTGACGACGAACTGTTCGAACAACTACGGCCCCTATCATTTTCCCGAGAAGCTTATTCCCCTGGTCATCCACAATGCCCTCTCGGGCAAACAGATTCCGATCTACGGGGACGGAATGCAGGTACGCGACTGGCTTTTCGTCAAGGATCATTGCAGCGCGATCCGACGCGTTCTGGAGGCTGGAAAAGCCGGGGAAACCTACAATGTCGGCGGCAGGAACGAACTGACGAACCTGTCGGTGGTCAATACGCTCTGCGGGATCCTTGATGAATTGAGGCCACGGGCCGACCGGGCAAGCTATACGTCGCAGATGACTTTCGTGCGCGACCGCCCCGGCCATGATCGCCGGTACGCCATCGATGCGGCCAAAATCGAGCGGGAACTGAACTGGCGCCCAAGTGAGACATTCGATACGGGCATCCGCAAGACCGTCGAATGGTATCTTGCCAATGAAGTCTGGATAGAAAACGTCACGAGCGGCAACTACCGCCAATGGCTCGACCGTCAATACCAATAGGTTGGAGGACGCCAGATTTCTCGCGCCCGCCAAGGTGACCTCAATATCTGATGAAACGGTGGAGGAACCGTTTGATCGGCAGGGGTACATGACGCTGCACCCATCTGCGGAGCGCCACGGCACGAACAGGACGTAGGCCGCCGGAAAAGCCCGGCGAAATAGTCCTGATCGCATCCAGCGCTCGCATCAGCGCACGCTCGTAAGCTTCGTAAGCAACGACCGGTTCCTCGCAGACGGAGGTGTAGAATGTCGACAGTCGATTGAAATCGCCATTGGCCAGCAGCTGGAACTGATGGAAGTGATAGAAGATCAGAGGTGAGCCGTCGACCTCGATCTGACCGGACGCATCCTGCGTAAAATGCAGTTTCTCGTAATTCCAGGGGGCAACGCCGGCGCCCGGATGTTCGATGATGTGGCAATGCAGATAGAGATCCGGCCATTCGTCCAAATATTTCTGGTCGCCCATCTTGCCGTCTTCGAGGCGGTAGTAACACCATTCGATGCATTGCTCGCGCCAGCGGTCCAGGCAGCGCATTCCCTCCTCGTCGCGTCGGAAACTCACCCATTCCACACAAAAGCGACCGTTCACCTCCCTGTCCTGCAGCCGCGGGGCAAAACGATGTTCGATAATCGCGATGGAATTATCGCCGATTTCATCGAAGATGGGTTGGATCGGCGAATAGAACAGCAGATCCGAGTCGAGATAGGTGATGAAATCGATTTCCGGGTGATGCTGCAGCACGAAGGTCGGCAGGCAGGGAGACAAGGTCCAGCAATATTCGGCGACGCCGCGCGATTTCTTGGCCTCCAGGAGTTCCGGCGTCTCCAGGTCGGCAAGCGCGATGCAGCTGATGTAGGACCTGTTGGAGGCGGTCAGTATCTCCTGCGCCTGCTGATCCATGCAGAGCACAAAAATATGCGCGTCTGGGCACCACTGGACGAGGCTCTCCATCATAGCCATGCCCTTGATGAGATAGCCGCTGTCGAAAAGGGTACAGAAGTAGGTCGTCATGATTGAGATTGTTTCCTGCACAAATAGGTGCGGCTTGCATTGCCCTTGCTGCTTTCACGCGGGTCCGCATTCTCATTCAGCGTGAAGGTCGCCAGGACTTCGAGGCCGTGAACCCGAAAGCTATCCAATAGCTCCGGCTCGGAAAAATGGATTTCCATGGTCTCGACGCCATAGGCCTGCTTGCGGAAATACTTGGTGGGTTCACCGTAGACAATGGGAGTGCGGTGAAAGATGACGTAGTCTTTGGCGACGCGGGCGCTTTCTGCAATCGCCGCTTCATAGTCGGCGATATGCAGCAGACAGCATCCCGAAACCACAACATCATAAGCATTGTCCTGATAGCTGAGCCGTGTTGCATCCTCCACATCGAACGACAGTGCCGGATAGATGCGGCGCGCCATCTCGATGAAGGCATCGGAATAATCGCAGCCGTGATACCGAAACGGCAGGCCATTTACCTCAAGCACTTCGGAGTAATATCCGCTGGAGCAACCGATTTCGAGCAACGAACCGGCCGCCGGAAGATTGTCGATCTTACGCAGCGCAGCGGTAAAGACATCGAATACATCGATGGAAGCACCGCCGCGATATTCCTTCAACTGGCGCTCGACGAGCGCTCTCTGGCGTGCAGGCAGATCATTCGCTTTCCACGCTGCAGCTAGGCGCGAGCTTTCGCTGTCTCGCCGAGCTGAATCGATCTCGACGTAGTGGGACGATACCGATGCAGCCGGCTGCAGCCGTTCACGCAATCGCTTCAGCTGGCTCTTCAATACCGGAAAGCGGTTGAGAGTCGTACGAACAAATGACATCAACCCTGATTCTCCAGATGTCTCTCGAGGATCGGCATCAACTCTTTCATTCTCGACTTGTAGGTGTGATCTTTCAGCGTCCTCGCCTGGCCAGCCTTCGCGATGGCATCGGCCTCGTCGGGATGATCTATATAATAGCGGATGAGTTCCGCGGCTTCCTCAGGACTGGAATAGGCAACGACCTCCTTGCCGACGTCGAAAATCTCACCGAGATTGTCTTTTTGGTCGGTAATGAGCAGCGATCCGACACCGGTCGCCTCATAAAGCCGCATGTTGTTGGCATTGCTCTCGGCAACATTGATATGTCGGTTGACGGTGATCCGGCTGCGCGCCAGAGCGCGGTACATATCCGGACCCCAGACCTCCCCATTATGACGCTTTCGAATGGGAGATGAGCGTGGAAGTGTCGCCGCACCATAGCCGAAAAACTGTATCGGCGTGGTTTCGGCGAGATGTTCGAGCATCGGGATCGCCTTGCCATGATGACGGCTTATGCCGCCAACGAAACTCACCGGCACGTCGCGTGGGACATCGCCGAGGATATCGAGCACCCGGGTATCGAAGCCGATCCTGAAATATTCGGATTTTATGCCCATTTCATGAAAACGAGGTACGAAATGTGGGAAGGAGGTCAGAATGAGGTCATAGGGCCGCAGAAAGTTGTCTGGCGGCAGGGGACAAGCGATTTGGCCGACGATCAAAGGCACAGTCTTTTTCAACCCCATCAGAGCATGAGGCGGAAAAAAACTGAGATCCTGACAATAAAGGACGTCCGGCTTGAATGATCGAACCCGCGCCATTGCGACTTCCAGCAGGCCGGGGAGCGCTGCCAGGCGCGCACCGATATAAGGCAGCCTAAAAAAACGATGCGGCAGTTTCATCGCCCATGGGCTGAATGGTTCGTTGTTCTCCCGCGCCCAGGCCGATTGCAGCGGAACGCAATTGCCGACGATATCGATGACATCGCAGCCGAGCTCTTTCAGGTGGCGCGAGTAGAAATCGGACGTGCCGAAAGCAGCCTCAAGCAGAGCGTCCGTCTGCTTTTGGGAGGAGGCGGACCTCAAATCCCGATTGCGATGATAATGCATCGTCAGGAATCGGGAATAGTAGGTATCGAATACGGCAATCCGCATGACGCTGATCCTAGTTCTCTGTCGCGGAGAGCCGGAGTTCGACCAGGAGACTATCGCCCTGCCCCGTTGCATCCAGAGCCCGGTTCATAAAGCCCATCATGGCGCCGGCAAGGCGTGCGCCGCGCGTAACGGTGACATTGCGGAGCTTTCGAACAAAGCTCGGGGGCTTCTGAGAACTGCCGCTTTCCGACCAGGTATTGGAGGCCCTTCCCTCCTGCCGCTGCTCCTGCGAGGTTCGCAGTTGGAGCACCGACCACAAATTGGGAGTGATCGTCCTGATGCGCTTGACATCGTAACCGGATTTTCGCGCAAGCAACGTGAAGGAGGTTCGGTTGAAATGGTTCTGATGGTACGGAATGTGCCAGTTTATCCAACGCAACTTCCAGAGCTTGCGATGAAAGGAACCGGTATTCGGGAAAGCCAATATGACGCGTCCGTCTTCATTGAGACGGCCCTTGAGGGCCGCCAGCATCGCAAGCGGATCGGGCACATGTTCGATGACCTGGTTCAGCACGATCAGATCAAATTTCTGATCTGCGAACGGCACGTCATAGATGTTGCCGATATGAACGCGTAAGCCATATTTTTCGGCAATTGTCCGAACGTTCGGATCAGCCTCCACACCCCAGCATTCCACGCCGAGCTTTTGCATCTCCAACAGAGAGAGGCAGGAGCCACAGCCGATATCCAGGACTTTCTGCCCCGGCTTGGCGAGATAATGCCCCTGGTTGTCGGTGCCGGCAGCCCACCGGCGGAATCCGGCAAGAGGTTTCTCGACAAGAGCGGCCTCTTTTTCAAGCGCATCAAAATCGATCTCCCGGCGGGGATAATAATTGCTGTAGAGCGCCGGCAGATCCTCTTCCGTCAGCCGTGGCGCAGTCGACATGTGGCCGCAAGAAACGCAGCGGTCTATCGAGTAGACGCCGGGGCAGCCGTATCGATCATCACTGATGCGCTCGATAAAGGTTCGCATCTTCGATCCGCACGCGATGCACTGCTGGTGCTGGCCGCCGCTCATATCGTTCCTTCCTTCCGTTTCGCCAATGACCTCCACGTTGAAAACGCGCGGCTGCAGGAGAAATACGCCATACGGATCGGCGCAGTTATGCGTTGCACCGGTGACCCGACAAGCGAGTAAAAAATAAGACGCTGAAACACGTTGTGCGCCGAACGCCTGCCAAACAACCGCTTTCGCCACGAAAGGCTGGACGCGTCGTTTCCATATACCGGAGGCGAATAGACGATTGCCTTGCTGCTGACAACCAGAGGCACTCCCGCACGCGCAAAGCGCATGGCGATTTCGTAGTCGGCCATGTAGTGCGGCAACAGGTTCGGTCGCATACCACCATGTCTGCGAAACAGGATCGCCGGGTAAAGCGTTCCCCGGCCACTCAGTGCATCAACACGATACTGGCGGGCGGGCGACTGTTTTTCCGTTTCGCTCAATTCCGAAAGCAGATCCCAGACAGCAAGCCGATTGATGTTGACCCTTGCCCCAATACTGACAAGCGGTGGATCCCGCCCCTCTTCATGGATGACGCTTCCGACCGCGGCTCCGCCGTTTTCTTTGGATGCCTGCACCAGCGCTTCAACAAAATTGTCGCCAAACCAGGTATCATTGTTGAGAAACAGGACATAGTCGTCCGGTCGGCAGCCGGGAAGCACATGTTTCAGTCCTTCCTCGATGGCGCCGCCCCACCAGAGATTACCGTCGCCTCGGATTTCGGTCAGATCGCTCTGCGATTGCAGGTATTTTGCGGTTCCATCGGTCGAACCGTCGTTGACGATGACGATCGTCATGGCGTCAAAGACGGTCTGCTTCCGAAGAGCTTCCAAAACCTTACGGGTATGTTCAAGGCGGTTGAAAACCGGGATAATGACGTTCACGCGCATTCGCTAGCTTTCCAGCTTCTCGAGAAACCAGCCAACATACGGCCATTCGTGCTGCTGAGGCGCTGGTGTAACGCCAATGCCCCAACGCTTCAGTTCTTGCAAGGGCGGCGGCGTCACTGAGCCAAATGTCCCGGCCGGCTGGAAACGATCCAGCACCTCATATCCATGCCTGGCAAAGCCGTCCTGCATTTCATCCGCGTTCAAGAACCATACCGGGTAGCTCGCGCTGTAGATCCACGCGGGCACATGCTGCACGAAAGGTGTGGCTGCGATATCGAACTGCGCTGCTGTCCTGTCAATCAGTATGAACTTGACGCCCTTCGACAGAAGATTTTCAAGATATTCAAGAGGGTATTCAAGATATTGGAGAACGCCGGACAGCAGAACGACATTGGGCTTCACCCGATCAATCGCCTCATCCAGACTGTCGGAAAAGCTCAACCGCGCATCTTCAAATTCCGTTCGGCCCGCGATCACAAAATGCGGCTGCTCGACGACGCACCATTTCAGTTCCGCAAGATGCGCCAATGCCGAGCGGTGCTGAAAATAAGAACTTCCCAACGCGCCCCCAAAATCGACCACCCTCAAATGAAGATCAGACCGGGATGCAACATAAAGAAGCCAGGCAAGCAGGGGGTGCGAATAGCTTCTTTCCGTGAAAACGACCGTGTCTCGCTCATATTCGGCACGACCCTGAACAACTGCACGTGTCGCTTCAACAACTTTGGCAAGAATAGCCGGCGCGTCATATCCATCTGCAGCAGCCAGTGCCGAGCGCCAATCGTTGTGAGGCCCGTCGAAAACGACGTTGTGACGCCGAAATTCGCTCAAAACGTCCTGTTCGCGGGCTTGCGGCGATTCCCGCGTGACCTCAAGCAAACAATGAATTCCCGGGAGCGAAAAATTAATCTGCCTCATTCTTCAAACCAAGCTTCGAAAGGCCGTCGGTCAAATTCGTCCAGCGCCCCACCGGGTGTAGAATTGACGATACAGATGCCATTCGCTTTCGCTATGTTTGCGATGGCTCGATATTGTCGCCACAGCCGCGCCAGCGTTTGAAAGTCATCGTGACGGTTCGTTCTCAAGGTGCCGTCCGCATTCGCGGTGCTATCCATGCCCTTTTGGACCTTGAGGTCGAACGCATATTGGTAGCTCGATGACAGGAAATGATCATGGTCGACGCCGAGCAGAATGATCTCCTTGAAACCCAGGTACATCGCTATCATCAGGGCCATCACCGGCACCGACTCGACACGCGGCACCGGTCGAGAAATATCGACGATTTCGTCCGATCGCTTATCGTCGAAGCTTTCGCCCAGCAGCAGATAGCGAACCGTTCGCCCTGCAAACAGATTGTGTTTCCGCACGAGTTCCGCTTCCGTGGAGCTGAGGAACAGTTCCGCAGCTCCCAGATGTGAGTGCATCTCCTCAAACCAGCGGATCACGTCCTCGGATGTCATTAATCCATAGGTAATCTGCGGAACACAATGATAACGAGATTGGAACTTGTCAAAATCGGAATGCAGGTAGCCGTTGGAAACGGTGATAACGTTTTGGCCTTGAAGCCGCGACAGATCCAAGCCCTTGACGCTCGGGCCATTTCCTAAGATGAAACAGCGTTGGCCGGCGTGCAGACCGGCAAGCTGTCGATTTCCTGCCAGGGATCTCGCAACATCAGCAGAGATTTTGTGACGACTACTTAGCCTGCGCCTTAACTCATGCACACCATAGGGAAGCAGCATGGAGCCAAAGGTCAAAACCTTTCTCAGGGCTGCAGCCACTTCACCACCTCAAACACTTCGGCATATTTTACACCGATGCGCTGGCCGGCGTTTTCCGCTTCATTGCGGAAGAAGCTCACCCATTTCCGCCCTGTACGCTCCATCTCGGATTCATGGGCAAGGATCGCCTTTTCCTTCTGGTCCCAGTGGGAGGTAATATCGACGTAGAAATTCCCCCGGAAATCGACCGTCGAGTGATACCAGTTGCTGCGGTACATCAGTAGGCGCGGCACATGGCGGCAGCTATGCAGCGAGGCGCGCGACAAGGCCAGATGGTCATGGTGGATATCTCCGACCCAGTGGGTGTAGACCATGTCGATCTTCAGATCCTGCACCAGCTTGAGGATCTCGATATTCAGCGGATCGACGAATTCGATCTGGAGCGTTTTGAACTCGCCGCAAAACATCTTGTGGACGCCGAGAATTTCCATCGCAGCATCCGCTTCCGCCCTGGCGACCTGGCTGCTGCGCACGGACTGATCATATTGGTTGGAAAAGCCGGATACGGTTGCAACATAGACATAAACCGTGTCGCCGTTTGCCGCATGGCGTGCCAGTGCACCGCCACAGCCGAGCTCCACGTCGTCAAAATGGGCACCGATCGCGAGAATATTCATTTGCAACTCCAGAGCAGGTCACGCGTGCCTGCAATACCACAATTCAGCAGTGTGTCGAGGATGCTGAGATAGGGCATGAACTCGCCGAAAGGCTGCGGGTATACGGGATGGACGAAATGTTGCCATTCGATCTCGACCCCCGCTGCCTCGAACACCTCAGGCCGCATGTAGTCGCGCGCGCCCAGGCCTGAGAGGTAACGCGTTGCTCCGACTTTGCGCAGCAGTTCGACGAGCAACTCATTCTTATGCCCCTTGGGGCTTAAAGTGCTCGACCGCACCGTCGGCATGGTGATCTCAAGCATCTCCAGAATGCCTTCGAGGAAATGCATGTTGAAATCGGCCAACAGCTCGAACCGCTGGCCGTAGAGGGCCTCGATACAGGGAAAGACTTCGCTCCAGCCCCCGGACTTGCGATAATTTTCGCGAAGCAGGGAAAGGTTCTGATCGATCCATCCGGTGCCCGGCGCCAGTTCCACCTCGTTAATCGGAGTGCCGAGACTCGGCTTTTTGATTCCGACGGTGAGCCACCGGTCACCTTGCGCGGTCTTGATCTTATCGCGGTGCGTCCAGCTTTTGCTTGTGCCATGGACGAACTGGACGTGATCCAGAACGATATAGAGGTCAGCGTTCAGGAAACGCTGAAAAAAGCCGAGATATGAAGCGAAGTCCGGCTGATGAATAACCGCCGTGATGGTCATGCAGCCAATCTTTCCAGCAAATCGGCAACACGCCCTACGCCGCCGAGGTCGACCCTGGTCATGGCAGTCTCGCTCATGCTCCTGATGGGAAGCGCCTCTTCCAGGATGCCCAGATCGAATGCCGAGTGATGTCCGGCAAAGAACGCGGCCCCCAATCCTTCCAGAGCACGGCCGACCGGGATTTCGAAAGCCTCGTTGGCGATCACCACGCACGGCAGGCCGGCCGCACAGGCTTCGAAGGGCGTAACGCCACCGCCGGTAATCGCCAGATCGTGCCCATACATCTCTGCCGCAAGCGACGGCACCTGGTTCAACAGCTTGAACCGATCCGGCTCTGCGGTCGAGACGACTTCTTCAAGCTCCGCCATATGCTGGAAGCTCGGGCCCGTGACGATGGTGACTGGAAAAGGCTTGCCGCTCAGCCATTTGGCGACGCGCACCGTCACTCCGTAGGTATCGGCGCCTCCGAGCGTGACGAGTATCGATGCAAGGCTTTGCCGAACTCTGCGATACCTGGCGATTTCAGGATTGAGTATCATGTACTCCACCCCCAGCCGAACATCCTCGCCCTTCAGATCCTCCGTCTTTTCGAAAAGGAGCGCGCAGATATTCATGTCGGCAAGTTCTGCGCCATTGCCGCGATCATCAAAAGTCACGAGCTTGGCGCCCAAACGCTTGATCGTTTCGCTGTGAGGTCTTCTCGTATTGAGGCGGTCGTTGATCCAGATCGGGGAAGGAACGGCGGGGTCGACGAAAGCCTCTTCCCATCCCGTGACGGCGGCGAGATCGTAGAGCGCGACATCAAAGCCGCGCTCCCGAATGATTCTCAGCGAATTCGGATGATTATTCGCCAGGAAACGGACCGAATACCCGCGCGAACGCAGTTCGGTGGCGAGCGTCAACGACCGAAACAAATGCCCCATGCCGCGGGCATGCGAACTCTCTATGCAGAGGACGAACATAGTCTGATCGCTTCCTCTGTCCCAAGCCAGGTCCCACCCGCCTGGGCGGCGAGCGCACAGGCACGTCGCCAGTCTTCCTCGGTATCCACCGTCAGACGCAGGTTCGGAGCGACTTTGGCCGGCGGAATATCGAGCTGACCGAGCTTGAAGAGCTCGGGCCGATCGGTGAAGTATT
This sequence comes from Rhizobium sp. 268, assembly GCF_036571585.1. Classification (NCBI taxonomy): domain Bacteria; kingdom Pseudomonadati; phylum Pseudomonadota; class Alphaproteobacteria; order Hyphomicrobiales; family Rhizobiaceae; genus Rhizobium; species Rhizobium sp. 268. Next base: position 528,011 of record NZ_JAPPSO010000001.1, read on the forward strand.
CGTTCACATGTTCGCGATGGTGCGGCAGTTTCCCGTCGCGATGACTGCGCGACAAGGCTTCGAATGTAAATATCTCGGCGCCGACACCGATGGGCAGTTGTCCGAACGCGTGCGTGTAGTCAAACCCGTGCTTTTGGTGCAGGGCGATCAGCCTCTCCAGCTCCTCGATATCAGTGAACGGATTATCGGCGGTCAATCGCACGATATCCGACATCCCAAGCGATCTTGCACATTGGAAATAACGATCGAGAACATCGGCTTCGTCGCCGCGAAAGCAGCTTACGCCGTGCTCGAGGCACCAAGCTTCGACAATGTCGTTCTCGCCGGCCGATGATGTCGCGACGACGATCTTGGCCGGCCGCTTCAACATCTGAAGCCTGCCAAGGACATGTGCGAGAAGGGGCTTGCCGGCAATGTCGCGAAGGACTTTTCCCGGTAGCCGCGTCGATCCCATCCGCGCCTGGATGATGATTCCAAGCGTCACGCCAGATCGCTCCACTGGAGGACGGCGTCGCCTTCGAGATCTCTTAGCAGTCGTCGCCCAGTGAGAGTTTCCAAATGCTTAGGCTCGATTCCCGTCCCCGGTCGCTTAACCGAAATGTCGCCGGCGGAAATGACGTCACCGGCTTTGAGCCGTCTATTGAGAACGACGCTCTTGCGGTTGTTCAATCTGGTCGTCGCCTCACTTGCAGCCGGCTCTTTGCGACCGCTGCCTTTCATGATCTCGAATGCGCGTATCGCATCCACAAGCCATTTCATTTCCGCTGGATCAGCCGAAAGCATGTGATCGGGACCATCGGCGGCTTTGTCGTAGGTGAAATGCCGCTCGATGACCCGGGCGCCCATCGCGACCGCGCAAAGGCTCGCGACAGGGTTCAATGTATGGTCGGAATAGCCAACATCGAGATCCGGAAACGCCTTCATCATCGTTTGCATCGCACCCAGGTTCACATTTTCCGGATGCGTCGGATAGCTTGTGATGGCGTGCAGCAGGATGAGCTTGTCGTTGCCGGCTTCCTTGATGGCTGCGACGGATTCCCGAACTTCTTCGAGCGTCGACATGCCCGTCGACAGGATGATCGGCTTGCCCGTTCTTGCAAGATAGCGGAGAAAGGGGATGTTGACCGCATCGTCCGAACCCACCTTGTGGGCCCCAACACCGCATCTCTCCAGCAGGTCGACATCCGTCTCATGCGAGGGAGACGAAAACCAGTCCAGGGCTTGCTCCTCGGCATAGCGGAAAACCGCTTCGTGAAGCTCGTGACCGATTTCATATTTACGGAAAAGCTCGAATTGCGAGGTAACGCCGGTGTTTTCCATGTCGAACATGGCATTCCGGCTCGACAATGTTTCGGCCCGATAGGTCTGAAGCTTGACGGCATCCACGCCTGACGCCTTTGCCTCGTCGATCAGGCGCTTTGCCTGATCGAACGTCGTAAAGTTGCCGCCGATCTCGGCTATGATATAGCAGCGATCGGGCCGGTAGTTGCGGAACATTCGTCACTCCCTGTAATTCACGACCGGCAAGCTGCCTTGCGCGCTGATGGCATGCCCTAGGAGTATGCGCACATTGCGGTCGATTATCGCCCGATTTCCTGGTTCCGGTCGACGTAATTCCGGACAATGACCTGCCTGCCGCAAATCTGTGCGGTTTCGTCGTTGGTCTCTCTCGGCAGGTAGCACCTGCGGCAGACCTCGCTCTTCAGGAAGCCCTGCGGTTCCTTGTGCAGAGCCCGGACGGCGTTCATTTTTTCCCCGTGCCATATCTGGTGCACGGTTTCGGTGTTCGCATTGCCGATAACCTCGCGGTTCTCCTCATCGTTCGAGCACTTCATCACCAAGCCGTCGGCACCGATCACCAAACGCTGGTATTGCTGCGGGCAGGTGAAGTTGTCGAGATAGGCGATGTCTGAATCGTTGCCGAGGTAGTCGATCAGCGGATTGAAGGCGACGAGATCCACGTGCGGCGCGAAAGTGTCGTAATAGAGATCGGGGTTTTCCCGGATCGCCGGCCAGATGCCCTGCACCTTGATGACAGGACGGTGGAGACCGCGCTCGTCCTTGTATTTCTTTATGTCTTTGATCTTGTCGAGCAGGGCTTGGAACTTGATCGGCTTGCGTATCTTCTCATAGGTCTCACCGGTGCCATCGATCGAAACGGTAATCCAGTCGATGCCGGCATCGACGAGCTGGGCGAAATAGTCTCTGTTGAGCTTGAAGCCGTGCGTGAGGGTCGAGACTTCTTTGATGCCGTGATCCTTGGCATAGCGTACGCAATCGGCGAAGCGCTTGTGCAGCGTGGCTTCGCCGCGCAGCGACAGACGGATCGCAGGAACCTTGCCGCCGATCTCATCGATGATGCGGCAGTAGAGGTCCCAGTCCATCCGAGTGGTGTTGACGCTCTTCTTGAACTCATCGCTGATCGTATAGCACATCGGGCAGCGCAGGTTGCAGATCGACGCCAGCTCGAGATCGACCAGCAGCGGATAATCCGAAACCTGCTGGTTCAGGGCATATTCCGACCACTTGCGACGGTAATCTGCGTATTCGGCTTCCCAACCCTCGCCACGGTATCTGTCGAACGCGGCTTCGCGCTCGTCCGTGTCCATCGAGTAGTTGCCTTTGTTGATCGGAACGTAACGCTCGTTCAATTTAAGACTCCTTCATCAGTTCGCGGATGCCGGCGGGCAGATCCCATTCTGGCCGCCATCCAAGAACAGCGCGAGCCCTTGTAATATCGGCCCGCACGTCAGGTATTTCATTCCGCCGAACGGCGCAAGATGACACTACAGGTAGAGCAGTGCCGGCGGCTTCTTGCAAGATATCGATGATTTCCTGCACCGAATACGACCTGCCGGAGCCGATATTGATGCAGTGGTAACCTTCCGGCACGCCCATGGCCTTGGCAAAGGCGCTCAGGACATCGTCAACGAAGACATAATCACGCCGCGGACTGAGGTCCATGACCTGTATGTCCTGCTTCGCCCGTATCCGGTTCAGAAGTGTCGGTATCAGGAACTCCGGGCGCTGCCCAGCCCCATATATATTGAAAAGCCGCAATACCACGACCGGTATTTGCTCGTGTGTGGCAGCAAACTCACAAAGTTGTTCGGCAAGATGCTTGGACAACGCGTAGGGGTTATTCGGCCTGACCGGATCGCTTTCCTGGATCGGCAGTCGCTCCGGCACTCCGTAGACATAGGCGCTTGCGAATACGAGCTTGGCCTTGTGCCGCTTGCACCAGTTCAGAGCATGCTGCGTACCGAGAACATTGGCGGCCATGAAACTCGGGCCTTGCGACCAGCTATCCGGGACAAACGTCCGGCCGGCAAGATGAAACAGCGTGCCGGCTGCGGGAAGTTCCTGCCAGATTCCCTCTTCGCTTATATCACCATGCGTTCGGTCAACCGCAAGCACGTCGACACCGGCCTTTTTAAGCCTCTCAACCAGACGCTTCCCGAGAAAGCCGCCAGCACCGGTGACGATTGCATCAACCATTCAAGAACCTGGATTGCATGGTTTCGAACTGCTCGATCGCCAGTGCATAATCGTCGGGCCGTCCGATATCGAGCCAATAGCCTGGAAAATCTCGAACCGTTGCCGGTTTTCCGGCCGCAAGAAGATCAAGCATCAGTTGGTCAAAACCGTAGGCGCCCCGTTGTGGTATGTGCTCGACCGCCCCCGAAGACACCATGTAGACGCCCATGCTGACTTTGTACTCAGCCGTCGGCTTTTCCCGGAACCCCGTCAGCAGCCCCGCCTCGCTGGTGTCCAGAACGCCGTAGTCTATCCGATGCTCCCGTGTCTTTGACGAGATGGTGAATATATTCCCCTCCCGGACGTGAGCGTCATGAAAATCGGCATAGTTCAGGTCCGTCAGGATGTCTCCGTTCATCACCAAAAAATTCTCAGGCAGATCCTTGATCAATCGTAGCGGACCCATGGTGCCGAGCGGCTGATCTTCGAGCGAATAATCGATGCGCACACCCCATTTGTCGCCATCCTGGAAAAAGGCTTTGATCAGTTCAGCCTGATGGTTGACGGCAAGCGTTATATGCTGAAACCCGCCTGATATCAGCTGGCGAATGATGACCTCTAGAATGGGATAATCGCCGATCGGCATCAGCGGCTTTGGGAGCACGACGGTATAGGGCCGCAGCCGCGTTCCCATCCCTCCCGCCAGAATGACTGCACGCCTAGACATTGAAGATATCCGCCTTATATCGTGCCAGATTGTCAGGCTGACGCAGCCATTCAATCGTCGCCTGGAGCCCGTCTTTCAAGCTGTAGCGCGGCGAAAATCCCGTCAGAGACTTGATCAGGCTGTTATCACAGCACAGGCGTTCCACTTCGCTGTTTGCGGGACGCAAACGCTGTTCATCGCATTCAATCTCGATGTTGACGCCGATGATATCGGCGATCAGCCGAACGGTATCGCCGATCGATATCTCGCCGCCCGAGCCGATATTTACCGTCTGTCCGATGGCTTCGTCGCAGGCCGCGAGCGCCAGAAAGCCGTCGCATGTATCCTGCACGAAATTGAAATCCCGGGTGGGCGAGAGCGCACCAAGTTTCAGCGTCGTTCGTCCACTCAGAAGCTGCGAAATCACGGTTGGAATAACCGCCCTTGCAGATTGTCTCGGGCCGTAGGTGTTGAACGGCCGTGCGATCGTCACCGGCAGATCGAAGCTCGAATGATAGCTGTAGGCGATCGCATCGGCGCCGATTTTGGACGCCGAATAGGGCGACTGCGCCTGCAGGGGATGGCTTTCGCTGATGGGCACAAAACGTGCGGTCCCATAAACTTCGCTCGTCGAGGTCTGGATCACTCTTCCGACACCGGCGTCGAGAGCGCCTTGAAGGACGTTCAGCGTCCCATGCACATTGGTATCGATGTAGCTTGAGGGAGCCTGATAGGAATAGGGAATCGCAATCAGAGCGGCGAGATGAAAGATCGTGTCGACACCTTTGGCGACAGAGCGCATCTGAGCGGGATCACGGACGTCTCCGAGGATCACCTCGAACTTGCCGCGGTATTCGGACTGATCGAGCCAGCCCCAGCTGGAAAATGAGTTGTACTGGCAGAGGGCGCGGACTTCCACACCCGATCTCACCAGCGTCTCGACAAGATGAGAGCCGATGAACCCATCTGCTCCGGTGACAAGCGCCTTCTTCATTTCAAAACACCTTCAGAATCGCGGTGGAAGACCTTTTCAACCTCCCAAGGCAACTGTATCGCCGAAATCGACGGCTTCCGCTGTTGACCAAGCATCTGGATAATTCCGACATTATCCTCCACGTCAAACCGAATACCTTCGGCGACGGAATATATCGAGAACCGGCTCGATATGCCCAGTCGGAGGTAGAAGGTGCCGGTATTGAGAAGATATCCCGGAAATTTTACCCGAGCGCGATAATAACCGGCTGGCCGGGTATCCAAGCGCCCGACGTCGAGCTCAGGATCGGAAAGGCTGACAAGCGTGGTATAGCCGTCCTCCATCATGATCTGCATCCCGACCGAGAGACCGGAAAGAGGCTCCCTCAGCTCGTACTCGACCTCGACGGAAAATCCCTTCGACAGTTCCAGTGTTCCCGAAGCCTCGTCCTTCTCATTCAACACTGCGACACGGCATATAACCGCCTTGCCTTCGACGTCCTCGGGATTGACCGAGTAACTTGCGGTGCCGCCGAATTCCGGGCGATCGAGATAGGCCTTTATCACATCTGCCGTATCGCCCATCGCAGCGACTTTGCCATCGGCCATCAGAATCGATTTCGGGCAGATGCTGCTGATCGCCGTCATATTGTGGCTGACGAAGATAATCGTTCGACCGGCCTTCGTGACCTCCTGCATGCGCCCCATGCATTTGTTCTGGAAGTTGACGTCGCCGACGGCCAATACCTCGTCGACCAGGAGTATTTCCGGCTCGAGATGCGCCGCGACGGCGAAGGCCAGACGCACATACATGCCGGACGAATATCGCTTCACCGGCGTGTCGATAAATTCGCCGATCTCCGCAAACTCGACGATTTCATCGAATTTCGACCTGACCTCGGCACGGCTCATCCCGAGGATGGCGCCATTGAGATAGACATTCTCCCGACCGGTGAGTTCCGGATGAAACCCGGTGCCGACCTCAAGCAGGCTCGCAATTCTGCCCCGTATTCCAATGAAGCCCGAATTGGGCATGGTGATACGCGACATCACCTTCAACAGTGTGGACTTTCCCGCCCCGTTCCTGCCGATAATCCCGACGATCTCGCCCTGTCCGACTTCGAAAGAGACATCATCCAGCGCATGGAAGATGTCTCCCTTCAGCCGCGACTGTGCGCCGCGGTCGGACGTATGGTCGGATACCGAAACGTTCGGATCCGGAAGGTTGCGCCACTTCGCCCACCAGCTCTGAAGGTCGCGATAGAGGGTGCCGTGATTGATCACGCCAAGACGATAGAGTTTGCTGACGTGCTCCGCTCGAATAACGATGTCGTTCATCAGACGGTATCCATCGCATTGGCTTCCGCCCGCGAAAAAAGTGCCAGCCCGAACAGGGTGATTGCGATCGTCACTGCAAAATTGGCGAGGCAAAGACCAATGGGCAAGGCGGGAGCGTCGAATAGCGCCCAGCGGAAGGTTTGAACCGGCGTCGTCATTGGATTGAGGTAATAGAACCAATGATACCGTTCAGGGATCTGGCTGAAGGGGTACACGATCGGCGTGCCATACATCCAGAGTTGCGTCATGAACCCGACTGCGTAAACAAGATCGCGGAAACGGACCGTTAGCGCCGAAACGACAAGCCCGGCACCAATGCCCAGCACGGCGATATAGAGTAGCACCAGCGGCGTCAGCAACAGGAACCAATAGTTCAGGGCCAGATCTGGATTGGCAATTTTGAGGCCAATGGAAACCGTCAACAACAGCAGGAACTGGATCGCAAAAGCGACAAGGCCGCTCATCGCAACGGATAGCGGCACCACAAGTCTCGGAAAGTAAACCTTTCCGAACAGATTGGCGTTCTTCGAGAAGACCTCGGAGTTATTAGTCAAACAGGCAGCAAAGTAGCTCCAGATAATCGTGCCCGACATGTAAAACAGGAAGGGCGGAAGGCCATCGGTGGAAAGATTGGCGATTTTGCCGAACACGACATAATAGGTCATCGCCGTCAGCGACGGTTGGATGATATACCAGACCGGCCCGAGAATGGTCTGTTTGTAAAATGTGGTGAAATCCCGCTTGAAAAACATCCAGACGAGATCGCGATATTGCCAGACAAGGCCGAGATCCGGCGTATTTCCCTTGGAAGGCTTGATAACGATATCCCAATCGTCATCGGCACGTGCCGAGGCTGGTCCTTTCAGGTGCTCTGTCATGCCGCCAACTTCAGCTTTTCTGGCAGCGCCGCAAGAAGGCTGCAGACACGCTCTATCTCATCGCCGCTATGCCCGGCGGAAATAGGCAGGCTGAGCTCAGTGGCATGCAGCTCATCGGCGATGGGATAATCGCCGGAAAGAATGCCTTGCATTGCCTTCTGCCTATGCGGCGCGATCGGATAATGTATCTCGGTCTTGACTCCGTTATCGAGCAGCCACTGACGCAATTCGTCGCGGGCCGGGTGACGTATCCCGAAAATATGAAACACGTCATACTCGGCAGGTCGACGAAGCGGCTGTGCGAGCCATTTGGGCAGATTGGCAAAATAGATATCGGCCAGCGCCCGCTTATGTTCAGTGACCTGACCGAGGGAACGCAGTTTGACCCGCAGGAATGCCGCCTGCATCTCATCAAGCCTGGAATTTACACCGATATAGACGTTCTCATATTTCTTCTTCGAACCGTAGTTGCGCATGTGTCTCAAGCGATCTGCAAATTCGTCATCATCCGTGACGATCGCGCCCGCATCTCCGAGAGCTCCCAGATTCTTGGTCGGATAGAAGCTGAAGCAGCCGGCAATTCCGAAGGTGCCGGTCAGTTTGCCGTCATAGCGCGCGCCATGAGACTGCGCGCAATCCTCGATCACCCTCAGACCATGCTCGCTTGCAAACGCGGCGATCTCGGTCATCCGGCACGCTTTGCCGAAAAGATGCGTGACACAGATTGCCTGCGTGTGGCGAGTGAGCGCCGCAGGAAGGCGCTCCGGATCGATATTGAAGGTTTCGCGTTCGGGCTCCACCAGAACAGGTTTGTGGCCGGCGCGAAGAATTGCCAGAATAGTGGCTATATAGGTATTGGAGGCAACCATGATCTCGCTGCCTTTCGGCAGATCGAGCGCTTCGATTGAGAGGATCAACGCATCCAGACCATTGGCCACGCTGATGCAATGTTTGCTTTCCGCAAAGGCGGCGAATTCAGCTTCGAATGAGGAGACCTCATTGCCAAGTATGTACCACCCGGAACGAATGACACGGGAAGCAGCCGCCTCCAACTCTTCCATTAGCGCGCGGTTGGCCTGCGCAAGACTTTCATACTCAATCATCTCAGAGCCGCTCATAGGGGGTGTCGATGTAGTCGTCCTTATCATATCCGCGTGAGGCAAAAACGAGCAGGATCGAACCGGGACCGAAGGTCATTTCGTGCCAGTCCCTTGGCTCTACCAGCAGGCACTGGTCCGGTGACGACAAGGTGATCTCTTCCCGGGCCTTTCCATCGTCCATCAAAATCATCACGCTTCCCGAAAGCGCCACCAACGCCTGTCGAGTCTGGTGATGACGATGGCCACCGCGCGTGTATCCGTCGGCTCCATAGATCCAAAAGCTCCGGACGACCGGAAATGGCAGTATTCCGTCCATGACGGTCAGCGCGCCTCGTCCGTCGGACATCGTCTTTAACGTAAGCAGGGTAAAAGCAGACAAGATTGGTTTTCCAGTTTTGTCGGTTCAGCCGGTTGGGAAATGCGGAGCTGGCTCCCTCACCAGGCTGATGAGGTATCGACCGTAAGAGCTCTTTTCAAGTGGAGCCGCCAGCCTTAGCAATTGCTCGGCATCTATGTATTCCAAATGAAAGGCGATTTCTTCGGGGCAGGCAATCTTCAGCCCCTGGCGCCGCTCGATGGTGGCAATGAATTGACTGGCTTCAAGGAGTGAATCGTGCGTGCCCGTATCAAGCCAGGCATGCCCTCTTCCCAGGACGGCAACATTCAGCCTGCCGGTCGACAAATAATGCCGATTGATGTCGGTAATTTCGGTTTCACCGCGCGGCGAGGGTTTCAAACCGGCAGCAATGTCAATCACGTCATTGTCGTAGAAATACAAACCCGTCACCGCGTAAGAAGAGCGGGGCCTGGATGGCTTTTCCTCCAAGGTGAGGACTTTCCCCTCACCGTCAAATTCTACCACCCCATACCGTTCGGGATCGTGGACTTTGTACGCGAAGATCGTCGCTTCGTCCGATCTCGCCGAAGCCGCGGATAAATCATGCGTCAGGAGGTTGCCGTAAAAGATATTGTCTCCGAGCACGAGGGCGGTTGCCTCTTGCCCGATGAATTCCCTGCCGATCGAGAATGCCTGAGGAATGCCTTCGGGCGCGGCCTGCACGGCATATTGAAGGTTCAACCCCCATTGGGCGCCGTCACCTAGCAGCTGTTCAAAGCGCGGCGTGTCCTGTGGCGTCGAGATAATCAGGATATCCCGGATACCTGCGAGCATCAGCGTTGACAGGGGATAATAGATCATCGGTTTGTCAAAAACCGGAAGAAGTTGCTTCGAAATGGCGAGGGTCGCGGGATGGAGCCGGGTACCCGAGCCCCCGGCGAGCAAGATGCCCTTGCGCAGCTTTTTCTTCGAAGACAAGAGACCTCCTGCAACTGGTAAATCCGCGCGCATTCACGAGGCTTCGTGATGACGTCGCTGTTCGACATTGCTCACTACAGATAGATCGATCGGCATGCAATGCACTTACCGAGACGGGAAGTAGCCCAATCTCTCATCAATCGAGCATTGATCCAGGATAATCTGCAGTACCGGATTGCGACGCCGCCTTTCCGTCTGCTACGGCTTGGCCAGATTTCGCCCCTTAGAATGTGAGCAAGACACCCTTCAAAATGGCTGCAGACACTGCCGATCCACGCCCTCCCCGGATAAGTCTCATCACCGTTTGCTGGAACGCAGAGCGGACCATTGCCGATACGTTGCGGTCCATCGACCAACAAACCTACCGCGATTTCGAGCACATCATCATTGACGGTGGCTCAAGCGATTCCACACTCGCCATCATTGCTTCGGCGCCGGCGGAGAACCGCCGCGTATTTTCGGGACGGGACGGAGGTATCTATGAGGCCATGAACAAGGGGATTGGCCTTGCGAGCGGCGAGATCATCGGCTTCCTGAACGCGGATGACACTTTCGAGAGCAGCGGCTCCCTCGAAACCGTGGCGGCCGCGCTGGACGATGAAGCCTATGACGGCTGCTATGGCGATCTCATTTATGTTTCCAACCAGCATCCCGATCGCACAGTCCGTTATTGGAAATCCTGTGCGTTTGAACCCGGTTTCTTTAGACGGGGCTGGTGTCCGCCGCATCCGACATTCTATGTTCGGCGTCGCATCTATGACCGGTTCGGGACGTTCGATCTGCGTTATCGGCTGGCAGCCGATGTCGAGCTTATGATGCGTTTTCTGGAAGTTGCGCGCATCAGGACCGTTTATATTCCCCGCGTATTGGTGAGGATGCGCTTGGGGGGCGCCACAAACAAGAACATTCAAAACATATCGCGTCAGAACAAGGAAGTGCTGCGTGCCCTTGCCGACCACGGCCTGGGGGTCTCGATCCTCACGTTCTGGGCATCGAAGCTTGTGAACCGTCTCGGTCAGTTCGTGAAACGAGATCGATAGCAGGATTTATCACGCCCGATTTCAGGCCGGGCCAATGGCAGGTCAGGCAGCCACCCTCCCCCGCACTCCATCGGCAATCGCCGCCATCCTGTCCGCCGCTGCATGGCCGATCAGCATGAAGGCGTGCGTTCCGTTCGACCAGTAGACGACGTTCATGCCCTTGCGGCTTTCGAGATCCGGCGCTTTGGGACCGGCATCGGAGCGGACGATGCAGAGCGCCATCGGGCCGGTTTCGGGGTCGAGATAGGCGATCTGGGCGAGCGGTTTGCCATCATATTGCAGCAGCAGAGCACGTTTGAAATCGATGCCCGGCAGCGAAACGGATTCGGGGGAGAGCGATAGGCCGAGCTTTTCGTCGAGGCCTGCGAGCTGGGTGGCCTGGTCGTCTCTTGCGGGCACGGGACCGGCAAGAGTCTCCGGTGTATAGAGCGAGATATAGTCGGCGACCACGGCGCGCCATTCGCTGTTTTCGTCCTTCGCTGAAACGCCTCTGCCGATGGCGAGGACGGCGCGGTCGATAGCGACGCCGGCGACAAGTGAGGCGGCAAGCGCGCCGAGGAAGCGGCGGCGGCTGGCGGATACAGGCGTGGCGCCGGGTTTGGCGCTCTCAGGCACTGGGATGGCGGCGAGCATCGTTTCCAGTTTCTCGCGTGGAGCCTGCGACAGCAGCGGCGCAAAGGCCTGCGCGAAGGGCAGGCTGGCGCGGGCCAGGAATTCCAGCCGCTCGGCGACAGCCTTGTCTTCGTTCACCAGACTTTCGATGCGCGCAGCTTCGTCAGCCGTCAGTTCACCGTCGATGAAGGCGGTCAGGTCCTCGTCGGAGGGAATGGTGCGTTTCGTATTCATTGCCGTCCCCCTTCCCGCTCGTCACTGGCGAGCTTGGCGCGGGCTGCCGCCAGCCGGCTCATCACGGTTCCGATCGGAATATCCAGTATGCTTGCAACCTCGCGATAGGAAAGCCCTTCGACATAGGCGAGGAACACCACTGTTCTCTGCGCCTCGGGCAGCGCATTCACCCGTTTCAGCACCTGACCCGCCATCACATGGGTTTCGGTGTCGTGGGCGCCGTCGAAGGTCAGAGCCTCCCCGGCATCGACGAAACCCTGGCCCTCACGCACCCGGCGGGAGCGGACCTCGTTCAGCCAGATCGAATGCAGGATCGAAAACAGCCAGCGGTCGAGCCGGGTGCCGGCGACGAACTGATCGGCGCGTTCCAGCGCGCGCAGGCAGGTCGCCTGCACCAGATCGTCGGCGACATCACGCTGATGCGAGAGAACGAGACCATAACGCCAGAGCCTTGCCAGATTTTCCGTCAGGCCGCTCTTGATATCCGCTGCGCTCGCGATAGCCGCCTCCGACGATCCTGCCTGCCTCGGAACCGCCGGACGAACCGGCGATTCCGTTCTCGCGCGACTATAGGCAGGAAACGAAGTGCGCGCGACCGACATTCTTACATCCCTCCCCCGTGGTTTCCCGTTCCCGCCCGGTGCCGGCAATCAGATCTTCGACGGATCGATGATGGCTGCGCTCAAGTCCTGATATTCCTCGCAGTCGGTGCCGCAGATCGACTTGATTGACTTCAACTGGTCCTTTGCCAGATCGAGCCTGCCCTTGATGACATAGGCTTCGCCGAGATATTCACGGACCTTGGCGTATTGCGGATCCATCTTCACAGACTTGAGATAATAGGAAATGCCTTCGTCGGTGCGGCCGAGCTTGCGGGTGGCGTAACCGCGATAATTCAGCACCTCGGCGGTGTTCTGGTCCTTGACCGTGTCGAGCATGGCAAGCGCCTCCTCATAGCGACCGCTCTTGGCCAGTGAATAGGCGTAGTCGGTGCGGTTCTCGTCAGAGACGTTGGCGCTCTGCTGCTTGACGCATTTCTTGCTCTTCTGGTCGTAGATCTCACCCTTCTTGCAGGTCGGCATCGTGCTGTTGTCATTGCCGGCTGCGAAGACCGGGCCCGAGAAAACGGAAGCGGCAAGGCAGCCGCCGAGAATGAGGGAAGCAATACGGATTGTCATGATCGTCATCGGAAAACTCCTCGAAAGTGACGTTGCGAGGAGAAAACACCGCTGCCCCGAGCTTTATTCGGCAGCCTCTCTATTTTCTTCATCACGGCTTCGTGAAGCCACCGAGGCCGAATAGATCGTCGAAACCGGGTGTTCTCAACGTTACGCCGGGAACGACAAGGAGAACTTAGTGACCGATACCGTAAAACTCGTCAGCCTCGCCGTCGCCGCACCCGAACATGTCATTTTCCAGAAAGAAGCGGTCGAAGCCTCCGGCCGGCTGTTTGCCGACCGTTTTGAGGATTTCCGCCATCTTGCCCGCGTCTTCGACAGCGCTGGCATTCAAAAGCGCCATGCGGCGCGACCGCTTGCCTGGTTCGACGAGCAGCATGGCTGGCAAGACCGGATGCAGGCCTATGCGGAGGTGGCAGCTGAGCTCTTTGTCGAAGCCGCCAGCTCAGCGCTTTCCCGGGCGGGGCTTGAAGCCGGCGATGTCGACTGTGTCGTGACGGTCTCGTCGACCGGTTTTACGACGCCGAGCCTCGATGCGCAGATGGCGCGCCGGATGGGCTTCAGGGCCGATATCGAGCGCGTGCCGGTGTTCGGGCTCGGCTGTGCGGCCGGTGTGTCGGGCTTTGCGATCGCCGCGCGGCTGGCGCGCAGCCGGCCGGGCGCCGTCGTGCTCTTCGTCTCGATCGAGCTCTGCACGCTTGCCTTCCGGCTTGACGAGCTGACGCGGCCGAACATCATTGCGACGGCGCTTTTCGGCGACGGTGCCGCCGCCTGCGTGCTGCGATCCGGCGAAGGCGGGCTGGCGGAGGTGGAATCGACTGGCGACCATCTCTTTCCCGACACACTCGACATCATGGGCTGGAAGATCGACGACGGCGGTTTCGGCATCGTGCTGGCGCAATCCCTGCCGCCTTTTGCCGAAAAGGAGCTGGGCCCGGCGGTGACCGCCATTCTGGCGCGAAGCGGACTGACACCTGCAGATATCGATCGCTTCATCTGCCATCCCGGCGGCACCAAAGTCCTGGCGGCGATGGAGAGCGCGCTTTCGCTGACGCCGGGCACGCTCGATCACGAGCGCGGCGTGCTTGCCGACTACGGCAATATGTCCTCGCCGACCATTCTATTCGTGCTGGAGCGGGCGATCCGCGCCGGATTGCCGGAGCGCTCCGCGATGATCGCCATGGGGCCGGGCTTTTCGGCGAGCTGCGTGACGCTTCGGAGGGTGGCATGATCTGGCCGTCGATCGCGCTCCTTGCCTTCGTGACGCTGCAGCGGTTTGGCGAACTCGTGCTAGCCCGGCGCAACACCGCCGCCCTTCTCGCCAGAGGCGCCAGGGAACTGGCGCCGGAACACTATCCGGCCATAGTGGCGCTGCACGCCGGCTGGATCATCGGCCTCTGGCTGCTGGCACCCGGCAGGCCGGTCGAGCTCTTCTGGTTTGCCGTCTTCATCGGGCTGCAGGCGCTGCGGCTTTGGGTTCTGGCGACGCTGAAAGACCGCTGGACGACGCGCATCATCATCCTGCCCGGCGCGCCGCTCGTCACATCCGGCCCCTATCGCTTCCTCCGGCATCCGAACTACGCGATCGTCGTCGGCGAGATCGCCGCCCTTCCTCTGGCGTTCGGTCTGCCCTTTTACGCAATCGGCTTTTCGCTTCTCAACGCCTGCATCCTCTATGTCCGCATGAAGGCCGAAAATGCCGCACTGAAAAGCGCAATGATTTTGAAATGAAGGCGATTTTTCGTTTGCCCGGCGGTATCGGCAGGGGCATTTTCACTGCGATAACAAAGCGGAATGCAGGGAAATGACGAAAAACGCAATCGTGCTCGGCGCCGGCATCGTCGGCGTGTCGACGGCTATCCATCTTCAACGGCGCGGCCGGCAGGTGACGCTGGTCGACCGCAAGGATCCGGGCAACGAAACCTCCTTCGGCAATGCCGGCCTGATCCAGCGCGAAGGTGTTGCGCCCTACGGCTTTCCGCAGCAGCTTGGCCTGTTGCTGCGTTATGCGCTGAACAACCGCATCGATGCGCATTACCATCTGCGCACGCTGCCGAGCCAGCTTGCCTTTCTCGCCCGCTACTGGTGGAATTCGAACGCCCGGCGCCACGCTCTCATCACCCGAGCCTATGCGCCGCTGATCGAAAATTCGATTGCCGAACACAAGGATCTCATCGAGGCGGCGCATGCCGAAGCGCTGATCCGTAGGGACGGCTGGATGAAGATCTTCCGGACTGAGGCCAAGCGCGATCAGGCCTTAGCGGAGGCAGCACTCTGGCAGAGTGAATTCGGGGTGGAATATGACGGCCTGACTTCGGCCGACATCGCCCGCATGGAGCCTGACATGACAGGCGATTTTGCCGGCGGCATCCGCTGGCGTGATCCCTGGTCGGTGCTCGATCCGCATGCGCTGACATCGGCCTATCGCGGCTATTTCGAAAGCCTCGGCGGCAGGTTCGTCACAGGCGACGCCGCCTCGCTTGGCCAGTTCGGCTCCGGCTGGAAGATCATGACCGGGGAAGGCCCGCTCGAAGCCGACGATGCGGTGATTGCGCTCGGCCCCTGGGCGGCGCTTGCGACGCGCCGCCTCGGCTATTCCTTGTCCCTTGGCGTCAAACGCGGCTATCATATGCATTATGCCGCCAAGGGAAATGCAGTGCTCAACAACTGGATGCTGGATGCCGAACGCGGCTATCTGCTGGCGCCGATGCGCCGCGGCATCCGCCTGACGACCGGCGCGGAGTTCACAACGCTTGATGCGCCGAAGACACCGGTCCAGCTCGACCGGGCCGAGGTGGTTGCCCGCGCAATCTTTCCGCTCGGCGACAGGCTCGATCCCGAACCCTGGATGGGCGCCCGCCCCTGTACGCCGGACATGATGCCTATCATCGGCAAGGCGCCGCGCCATCAGGGCCTGTGGTTCGCCTTCGGACATGCCCACCACGGGCTGACGCTCGGGCCGGTGACCGGCCGCGTGCTTGCCGAACTCATTACCGGCGAGACGCCGTTCATCGATATTGCGGCTTATTCGCCGCAGCGTTTCAACCCGTGACGCCGAGCGTGGCAAGCCCTTCGAGAGCCGCTACCGCGATGCCTTCCACAGTATCGTCGATATTGACGGTGACGACACCTTGCTCGCCGGTGGGCACCTCAAGCGTTGCCAACTGGCTTTCGAGCAACGACACCGGCATGAAATGGCCTTTGCGCTCGCCCATCCGTTTGGTCAGCAAGGCTTTGGAGCCTTCGAGATAGACGAAGAACAGATTGCCGCCGGCCGCAGCCCGCAGCCTGTCGCGATAGATGCGCCTCAGCGCCGAGCAGGAGACGATGATGCCCTCGCCTTTCTCAAGCGAGGACTTGATGTCTTCGCCGATGCGGTCGAGCCAGGGCATCCGGTCCGCGTCGGTCAGCGCAATGCCCCTCGACATCTTCTCGACATTGGCCGCGGGGTGCAGTGCATCGCCTTCGACGAAAGCCAGGTGCAGGGCTTCCGCGAGCTTTTCGCCGACGGAGGATTTGCCGCAACCGCTGACCCCCATGACGATGATCGCATGAGGTTTGTTCGTCCGCCGTTCCGGCATGTTTCCTCCTGAACCTTCCAACCTGTCGGTCATTCCGGACGGAAAACCGCTTCACACTTTTCCTGGAATTACTCCATTTTCCCGCTCAATCGAGCGGGAAATGACAGGCATATTGTTGAGCATCCTCTCCCCTTAATTCGGGAGAAACCTGGCGGCAATAGTCCTGCGCCTTCCAGCAGCGCGGGTTGAAATGGCAGCCGGACGGCGGCTTCAGCGGCGATGGCAGTTCGCCCTGCAGGCGGATGCGGTTCTTCTCGCGCTCGGGATCGGCGATCGGCGTCGCCGACAGCAAGGCTGCCGTATAGGGATGGCGCGGCCGGGCGAAGACCTCGGCGGCGGGACCGGTCTCCACCGGGCGGCCGAGATACATCACCATCACCTCGTCGGCGATATGATGGACGACGGAGAGGCCGTGCGAGATGAAGAGATAGGCAAGGCCCATCTCCTTCTGCAGGTCCATCAACAGGTTCAGCACCTGCGCCTGGATCGACAGGTCGAGCGCCGAAACCGGCTCGTCGAGCACCAGCACCTTCGGCCGCAGCATCAAGGCGCGGGCAATGGCGATGCGCTGACGCTGGCCGCCGGAGAACATGTGCGGGTAGCGGCCATGATGCTCCGGACGCAGGCCGACGCGGGCCATCATCTCCTCCACCTTGCGGCGGCGGGCGGCGGCGTTGAGATCGGTATTGATCTTCAGCGGCTCTTCCAGGATCGAGCCGACCTTGTGGCGCGGGTTGAGCGAGCCGTAAGGATTCTGGAAGACGATCTGCACCTGGCTGCGCAGGCTGCGGTCGCCAACCTGGGCGGGCTTGCCGTCGATCAGCAATTCTCCCGCTGTCGGGTTCTCGATCATGGTGACGAGGCGGGCGAGCGTCGACTTGCCGCAGCCGGATTCGCCGACGACGGCAAGCGTCTTGCCGGAATGAAGGCTGAAGCTGACGCCGTTCAGCGCTTTGACCGTGGCATCGGCTTTGAAGAGACCACGGTTAACGGTGTAGAAGCGGGCGAGATCCCTGCCCTCAAGAACAGCGCCTGTCATACCAGGTCTCCTGCGGTTTCAGTGGCCATGACGCCGGGATGGCCGAGCGGCTTGCCGTTCTTCAAAGGATAATTGCACAAAGCCAGCCCGAGCTCCGGTCCCTGGCGTACGACGCCGCGATCGCATTCGACCGTGGCGTAGCCACAGCGCGGCGCGAAAAGACAGCCCGTAGGGCGGCCGTGCTGGCCGGGAACGACACCGGCGATCGAGGGAAGACGCTGGCCGACCTCAGCGCGTTCCGGCAGGGCGGCGAGAAGCGCTGCGGTATAAGGGTGGTGCGGATCGCGGAACAGCGCCTTCACCGGCTGCTCCTCGACCTTCTGGCCGGCATATTGCACCTGCACGCGCTCGGCAGTTTCGGCGACGACACCCATGTCGTGAGTGATCAGCACCAGCGCCATGCCCTGCTCTTTCTGTAGGCGCACGAGCAGATCGAGGATCTGCGCCTGGATCGTCACGTCGAGCGCGGTCGTCGGCTCATCGGCGATCAAGAGCTTCGGATTGCAGGCGAGTGCCATGGCGATCATGACGCGCTGGCTCATACCGCCGGACATCTGATGCGGGAAGTTCGACAGGCGGTCTTCCGGCGCCGGAATGCCGACGAGGTTCAGAAGCTCGATCGAACGTTCGCGGCGCTCCTTGCGGTTGAGGCCCATATGGACGCGCAGGGTCTCGCCGAGCTGGAAACCGACGGTGAAGCACGGATTGAGGCTCGACATCGGCTCCTGGAAGATCATCGCCATGTCCTTGCCGACGATCCTGCGGCGCTGGCGGCCGGAGATGCCGCGCAGATCCTGGCCGTCGAATTGCATGCGGTCGGCAGTGATCTTCGCCGTCCAGGGCAGAAGCCCCATCAGAGCGAGCATGGCAACGGATTTGCCCGAGCCGGATTCTCCGACGACCGACAGGATCTCGCCCTTGTCGCAGGCAAGCGATACGCGGTCGACGGCGCGGAAGAGACCTGAAGAGGTCTGGAATTCGACGGTTAGATTTTCAATTTCGAGAAGTGGCATCACGACCTCTTCAGCTTGGGGTCAAGCGCATCGCGCAGGCCGTCGCCCATCAGGTTGATGGCGAGAACGGTGATGAGAATGGCAAGACCGGGGAATGTTACGACCCACCAGGCGCGCGAGATGAACTCGCGGGATTCGGCGAGCATCGTGCCCCATTCGGGTGTCGGCGGCTGGGCACCCATACCGAGGAAGCCGAGGGCGGCGGCGTCGAGGATCGCTGCCGAGAAGGCGAGCGTCGCCTGGACGATCAGCGGCCCAAGACAGTTTGGCAGGATGGTCTTGAACATCAGACGGAACGTCCCGGCGCCGGCAACACGCGATGCGATCACATATTCCTTCTCGCGTTCCGTGATGACGGAGGCGCGCGTCAGCCGCACGAAATGCGGCTGGTTGACCAGCGAAATCGCGATCATCGCATTGGTCAGGCCCGGGCCGAGCACAGCCACCAGCACGAGGGCGAGCAGCAGCGACGGGAAGGCCAGGATGATATCCATCAGCCGCATGATCGCCGTATCGACCTTGCCGCGGAAATAGCCGGCGACGAGGCCGATCAGAACACCGCTTACGACCGAAAGGGTGACGACGACGACGCCGATGAAGAGCGAGAAGCGCGCGCCGTAGATCAGGCGCGAAAGGATATCGCGGCCGACGGCATCGGTTCCGAGCGGGAAGGAGATGCTGCCGCCTTCCATCCAGGCCGGCACGGCGAGCAATACCTGGCGGTTCTGCTCGTTCGGCGTATGCGGCGCAAAGACCGGCGCGAAGACAGCGACCACAAGGATAATGACGAAGACCACGAGGCCGATGACGGCGCCCTTGTTGCGGGAGAAATAATGCCAGAACTCCGCAAGAGCGGATGGCTGGCCGGTTTTGACGGTGACGGTGCTCATGAACCGCTCCTAATGACGAATGCGCGGATTGATGAAGCCGTAGAGGACATCAACAATCAGATTGACCAGCATGATGACGCCAGCGATCAGCAGGAGGCCGCCCTGGACCACGGCGTAGTCACGCTTGAAGACCGAATCGACCATCCATTTGCCGATGCCCGGCCAGGAGAAGATCGTCTCGGTGAGAATGGCGCCGGCCAGGAGAACGCCGATCTGCAGACCGATGGTGGTGATGACCGGGATCATCGCATTGCGCAGCGCGTGCACGCCGACGACGCGCAGCGGCTTCAGGCCTTTCGAGCGGGCCGTGCGGACATAGTCCTCGCCGAGAACCTCGAGCATCGCCGAACGCGTCTGGCGCGCAATCACGGCGAGCGGAATGGTGGCCAGCACGATGGTCGGCAGAATGAGATAACTGACGGCCGAGGCGAAGGCGCCCTTCTGGCCGGACAGCAGACTGTCGATCAGCATGAAGCCGGTGACCGGCTTGAAGAAATACATCAGCGAGATGCGGCCGGAAACCGGCGTCCAGCCGAGATAGCCCGAGAAGAAGATGATCAGCAGCAGGCCCCACCAGAAAATCGGCATGGAATAACCGATGAGGGCGACACCCATCACGCTTTGATCGAACCATGTGCCTCGCTTGACGGCAGCAAAGATGCCGGCGGGCACGCCAAGACAGACGGCGAGCATGATGGCACAAAAGGAAAGTTCGAGCGTTGCCGGAAACAGCGTCAGGAATTCGCCGAGAACCGGCCGCTTGGTGACGATCGAGGTGCCGAGATCGCCGTGCAGCACTTTTCCGAGATAATCGAAATACTGCACATACATGGGCCGGTCGAAACCGAGATCGTGCATGATCTGGGCGTGCCGTTCCGGCGCCATGACACGCTCGCCCGATAAAAGCATGACGGGATCGCCGGGCAGCATGCGGATGAACGAGAAGGCAATGAGGGAAACGCCGAGGAATGTCGGGATCAGCACCGCAAGGCGGCCGATGAAAAAACGCAACATGGCAGATGTCCAATAGTTTCCGGCGGTCAGGGGGTGCCTGACCGCCGGCTGCGCCCAGCTCTGCCGGGCATTCTTACATTTTTCTTGTTATTCGGATACGTCGACGCCGTCGAAGCGGTGAATGCCGAGCGGATCCATGAAGAAGCCGGAGACCTTCTTGCTCATCGGAACGAAGACGAGCGAGTGATCAAGCGTCGCCCAGGGGGCTTCCTTCTTGAAGATCAGCTGTGCCTGCTCATAGGCCTTGGTGCGCTCGCCGACATCGGCGGTCAGCTTGGCCTTGGTCATCAGGTCGTCATATTCCTTGTTGCACCACTGAGCACGGTTGTTGCCGCCGACGGCATCGCAGCCAAGCAGCGTATCCATGAAGTTGTCCGGGTCGCCATTGTCGCCGGTCCAGCCGAGGATGACGGCGCCGTCGCGCTTCACGTCGGAGGAGAGCTTCAGATATTCGGCCCATTCATGGGTGACGATCTCGACCTTGACGCCGGCCTTGGCAAAATCGGCCTGGATCAGTTCGGCAGCGCGGCGCGCGTTCAGCATGTAGGGACGCGAAACCGGCATCGCCCAGACCTTCATGCTGAGATCCTTGACGCCGGCATCGGCGAGAGCCTTCTTGGCGGCATCCGGATCGTACTTGTCGTCCTGAACGGCGTCGTTATAGGACCACATCGTCGGCGGAATGGGGTTCTTGGCAACGGCCGCTGCACCCTGGAAGACGGCGTCGATGATCGCCTGCTTGTTGATCGCCATGTTCAACGCACGGCGAACTTCCGGCTTGTCGAAGGGGGCCATCTGCGTGTTGTAGGCGAGGAAGCCGACATTGAGGCCGGCCTGTTCCATCACCGTTAGATTGCCGTCCTTCTTCAGCTCGGGAACGTCAGCCGCATTCGGATAAGGGATCAGGTGGCATTCGCCGGCCTTCAGCTTCTGCGCGCGGACGGCGGCGTCAGAGGTGATGGCGAAAACCAGATCGTCGATCTTTTCCTTGCCCTTGAAATAGGTTTCGTTGGCCTTGTAGCGGATGACGGCATCCGGCTGATAGGCGACGAAGGTGAAGGGGCCGGTGCCGAGCGGCTGCTGGTTGAGCTGCGCCATCTTGCCGTCGGCGGCAAGCTTGTCGGCATATTCCTTGGAAACGATCGAGGCGAAGTCCATGGCCAGGTCGGCAAGGAACGGCGCCTCGGGATGGTTGAGCGTGAACTTGACGGTGAGGTCGTCGACCTTCTCGATCGACTTGATCAGATCCGGGAAGCCCATGCCGGCGGCGTATTCGTAAGAACCGCCCTCGACATACTTGTTCCACGGATTGTCCGCCTTCAGCTGACGCTCGAAGGAGAACACGACGTCGTCGGCGTTGAAATCGCGCGTCGGCGTGAAGAAGTCGGTGGTCTGATACTTGACGCCGGGATGAAGCTTGAAGGTGTATTCCGTGCCATCGGCCGAAACGCTCCAGCTGTCGGCGAGGCCCGGTTCGATCTCGGTACCGCCATGCTTGAATTCGACCAGGCGGCTATAGACCGTGCGCGACGAGGCGTCGAAGGTCGTGCCAGCCGTATAGAGGCTCGGGTCGAAGCCTTCCGGCGAACCCTCGGAGCAATAAACAAGGGTCTTGGACCAGGCCGACGTCGCCATGACCGAAATCAGGGCCGTCGCTGCCAGCATGACAGAGATCTTTTTCATAATATTGTTTCCCGGTTGTTCTTTTTTAATGTCTGGAGACCGCAGATATGCATCCCGATCGACGGTCGATGGAACGACATTTATCTACTGAAAGCAACGGGCTACGGAGAAAATTTTTCCAGTTGGACAATTTTAGAAATTTTCAATCAAAAATCGGCCTCATTTGGACAGATTCGGATAAAAACGTCCGGGATTTCGTCGTATTTTGGATAATTGCGCCCTTTATGCGTGTCGTGATCGGTCAGAATCGCCTGCCAGGCTTGAGACGTTTATTCTCGCCGAACCGGTAGACGCGGCAAAATAAAAACCGCGATGGCCGGGGCCATCGCGGTTTCAGAACTCTGTCCTGCTCTTTTAAATTCAGGCGGCGGGCGCAACGATCGCGGGTTTGCGATATGGCTGCTCGCCGGTGATTCCGAGAAGGAAATTGATCTGCGGACGCGCCTTGACGAGGTCGTCGATGGAATATTCCGACAGCACGGCGAAGAAGGCGTTGAGCGCCTTGCGCAGCGCCGAATTCAGGCCGCAGCTGTCAACCAGCGGGCATTCGACCACGCCATCATCTTCGAAGCATTCGGCCATGGCGAAACTGTCTTCCGTCACCCTGACGACGTCGAAGAGCGTAATGTCGGCCGCCGGCTTGCCCAGGCGCACGCCGCCATTGCGACCGCGCACGGTTTCGACGAGGCCGGCCTTGTTCAGCGGCTGGAGGATCTTGAAAAGAAACAGTTCGGACACGCCGTAAGCCCTGGCAATTTCCGGAATCCGGCTCAAGTGCCCGTCGTTGGCAGCACAATACATCAACATGCGAACCGCATAGTTGGTCTGCTTCGTCAACCGCATGCCATTCTCCTGACTCGTGCCTGTTCAGACCTATATAGGCGGTTTGGTAGTTTTGAACAATTCCAAAATATGAAATTCGCATTCAGCTTATGAGGCCAAATGACGCGACGTCAATCCTGCGCCGAAATCTTCTGGTTGCAATCCATAATGTCATGCCCGCGCCCGGCGCGCGCCGGGACGGTCGGAGATACCGGTGCGGTGTGATGGTTTCCAAGACAGTAAATAAAACGGGGGCCATAAGGCCCCCGAATTGCAAATCGATTTATCGTCAGATCACTTCATTGTTGGCATGACGAACTCAGCGCCGCTCTTGATGCCGGAGGGCCAGCGGGCGGTGACGGTCTTGGTCTTCGTCCAGAACTTGATCGAGTCCGTGCCGTGCTGGTTGAGGTCGCCGAAGCTCGAGGCTTTCCAGCCGCCAAAGGAGTGATAGGCGAGCGGAACCGGGATCGGAACGTTGATGCCGATCATGCCGATATTGATGCGCGAGGCGAAATCGCGGGCGGCATCGCCGTCACGGGTGTAGATCGCAACACCGTTGCCATATTCGTGCTTCATGGGCAGCGACAGGGCCTCTTCGTAATTCTGGGCACGAACGACGGAGAGGACAGGTCCGAAGATCTCGGTCTTGTAGATGTCCATCTCGGGTGTGACGTGATCAAACAGGCAGCCGCCGACGAAATAACCGTCCTCATAGCCCTGGAGCTTGAAGTCGCGGCCGTCGACGACGAGCTTGGCGCCTTCTTCGACGCCGCGGTCGATCAGGCCGCGAACACGGGTATAGGCATCCTTCGTGACCAGCGGGCCCATGTCGGCCTGGTCGTCGGTGTAGGGGCCGATGCGCAGCGATTCGATCTTCGGGATCAGCTTTTCGACGAGGCGGTTGGCGGTGTCCTCGCCGACCGGTACGGCAACCGAGATCGCCATGCAGCGCTCGCCGGCCGAACCGTAGCCTGCGCCCATCAGCGCGTTGACGGCCTGATCCATATCGGCATCCGGCATGATGATCATGTGGTTCTTGGCGCCGCCGAAGCACTGGGCGCGTTTGCCGTTCATCGCCGCCGTGCCGTAGACGTAGCGGGCGATCGGCGTCGAGCCGACGAAGGAGACGGCGCCGATATCGGGATCGGTGAGGATCGCGTCGACGGCACCCTTGTCGCCGTTGACGACGTTGAGGATGCCGGCGGGCAGACCGGCTTCGATCATCAGTTCGGCAAGACGAATCGGCAGGGAGGGGTCACGCTCTGAGGGCTTCAGGATGAAGGCGTTGCCGCAGGCGATCGCCGGCGCGAACATCCACATCGGGATCATACCGGGGAAATTGAAGGGGGTGATGCCGGCGCCGATGCCGACCGGCTGGCGGATCGAATACATGTCGATCGCCGGACCAGCGCCCTCGGTGAACTCGCCCTTGGCGAGATGCGGGATGCCGCAGACGAATTCGCAGACTTCCAGGCCGCGGATGACGTCGCCCTTGGCATCCTCGATCGTCTTGCCGTGCTCCTTGGAGAGCATCTCGGCGAGTTCATCCATGTGCTTGTTCAGGAGTTCGACGAATTTGAAGAAGACGCGGGCGCGACGCTGCGGATTGGTGGCAGCCCATTTCGGCTGCGCAGCCTTGGCATTTTCGACGGCGGCGCGCAGTTCCTCGACGCTTGCGAGCGCGACCGTCGCCTGCACTTCGCCGGTTGCCGGATTA
The DNA here is from genome assembly GCF_036571585.1 of Rhizobium sp. 268. Taxonomy (NCBI): domain Bacteria; kingdom Pseudomonadati; phylum Pseudomonadota; class Alphaproteobacteria; order Hyphomicrobiales; family Rhizobiaceae; genus Rhizobium; species Rhizobium sp. 268. Next base: position 552,623 of record NZ_JAPPSO010000001.1, read on the forward strand.
TAGACATTGCTCACGCGGCCGCTGGTGCCGGCGACCTGCTTGCCGCCGATGAAATGACCGATCTCACGCATGGATGCTCCTCCTGTTTTTGGGATGGCCCACAATCGCACTTCAATTTGCACAAATCAATGCGCTGATATAAGTAACCGTTGTGCGTAAATTATAGTGCCACCATTTGCATCAGGCGCTGCTGCTGCTCTCAAACTTGGAACGGCAGTCGGACAAGTCAAATCCCAAGGGGAGATCAAAACGATGAGCCGCAAACCCGTCGTCAGAATGGCGGAGCTGGAGATCGATCCGGACATGCTTGACGCCTATCGCGCCTTGCTCACCAGAGAAATCGAGGCATCCGTAGCGCTGGAAGCCGGCGTCCTTTCTCTCAGTGCCGTTTGCATCAGGGACGTCCCCAACCGGATTCGCATTCTCGAGGTCTATGCCGACAAGGAGGCATACGAGGCCCATCTGCGGACACCGCATTTCCTTGAATACAAGGCCGAAACGGCCGGCATGGTGACATCGCTGACGCTTCTCGACGTCGATCCGATCGTAATGCGGGCCAAGCCATGAACTGGGACGACGTGCGGATTTTCCTTGCCGTCGCCCGTACCGGGCAGATCCTTGCCGCCTCGAAGCGGCTGGGGCTGAATCATGCTACGCTCTCGCGCCGGCTGACCTCGCTGGAAGAGGCGCTGAAGACGCGGCTTTTCATCCGCCGGACCAATGGCTGCGAGTTGACGGCGGAAGGCGAAGTGTTCCTGGCGTCCGCCGAGCGGATGGAAACGGAAATGCTCGCAGCACAGGCCAGCCTCGGCCACACCGATACGGCGATCGCCGGGACGGTACGCGTCGGCGCGCCGGATGGTTTCGGCGTTTCTTTTCTGGCGCCACGCATGGGCCGGCTGATCGAGCGTCATCCGGCGCTGAAGATCCAGCTCGTCCCGGTGCCGCGCTCCTTTTCGCTGTCGCAGCGCGAAGCCGATATCGCCATCACGCTGGAGCGGCCCGAACAGGGCCGGCTCGTCTCCTCCAAGCTCACAGATTACACGCTCGGCCTTTATGCCTCGCGGGACTATCTCGCCTCTCGCGGCACGCCTTGTGATATCGAAGCGCTGAAGGCGCATCCGCGTATCGGCTATGTCGAAGACCTGATCTTCACCGCGTCGCTGAATTTCTCCGGCGAGGTGATGCGAAGCTGGGATGCCAGCTTCGAGATTTCGACGTCAATCGGGCAGACCGAGGCGGTGCGATCAGGCGCCGGCATCGGCATTCTGCACGATTATATCGCCCGGCAATATCCGGAGCTCCAGCGCATCTTGCCGGATGTGTCCATCAGACGCGCTTACTGGACGACCTATCACGAAACAGCCCGCGATCTGGTGCGCGTCAGGAGCGTTGTCGATTTCCTGCAGGAACTCGTCGGCGCCGAACGGCAGATCTTTCTTTAGTTCTCAGAGACGTGCTTGGCCGGTTCGTCGTTTTCATCGGGATTTGGAACCGGCGCCTCGTCCGGCAGCCTGTCCGGCTCCGGTTCGATGATCGGCGGCACCGGCTTCCAGCCGGGTGCCGGCATCGGCGGCTGATCGGGAATGGGTTCGTTGGGCACGGACATGGCCGCCTCCCTTTTGATGATAATGGATTAAACTGACGTCGGGCCGGGCTATTTGTCCGGCTTCAGCACATCGGCAGCACGCATCGGCATGCTGTCGATGATGGCGAAAAGCTCGCCATCGGTGATCGGTTCGCTGACCTTGAGTTTCACCGTACCGTCCTTGCCGACAAGGAAGGCGGCAAATTCCCCAATCTCGGCCGCCTCGAGATCAAGGCGGATCGCCTCGCCGTCAAGCCCGTCCGCCGCACCGAAGAGCGGCCGGACAGTTGCGCCCGAGATCTTGAGCACCACCAGATCACGCTCGTCTAGGGCTGAGCGGTCGGCCAAAAGCTGATTTTCCTGCCGGGCGGCGCGGGCATTATCCTTGTCGGCAAAAACGACGAAGACGCGGTTCTTCCACTGGAACGCCGCGAGGCTTTCGACCGGTGCATAAGCACTGTTCGTCTCGTCGATTTTGGTCGCGCCGTAGAGAAGGGTTTTCGACATGCATATTCTCCCGTTAACTTGGAGAACGGGTCGGGACGGCATGGGTTCCATCGAAATGGCTGGAAGCGGGGTTTCATTCTTATCGTGGAGAAAATGGTACGGTTGGGGGGTCTCGAACCTCCGACCTCAGGTGCCACAAACCTGCGCTCTAACCAACTGAGCTACAACCGCATAAATCACGCTTGGCGCGACGGGGGTCACATACGAGGACTTGGCGATGAATTCAAGCCCCATTCCTCGTCAATATACAAAAAGGCTGGACGCGTGGTCCAGCCTTTTGTCTCCGACCGGTTAAGATCGATCAGGCAACCTTGAAGGAAGCCATGGCCTTTTCGGCGGCGTCCTTGGAGGGCTTTGCGAGCTTTTCGGCAACCTGCTTGGTGGTTTCCTGGATCGACTTCGCCTGTTCGACGGTCAGCTCGGCCTGCTTGCGGATGAAGGCGGTCTGCAGCTCGAAGAATTCGGCGGCGGACTTGACGCCGAGCAGTGCTTCGAAATGCGAGAGCGAGTTCTCGGAATTGACGCGCAGGATGTCGATAGCCTTCAGGCCGAGTTCGACGCCGCCGGCCTGTGCCGTCTGGACGGTGGCTTCGAGGGTCTTGCCGGCTTCTTCGCCAGCGGTCTTCAGCTTGGCATAGGCGTCTTTGGACTGCTGAGCGCCTTTTTCGGCGAAATCACGGAAGGATTCCGCGAACTTGGACGGGTCGAAAGAAGCGATTGAAAAAACGTCGTCGGTCTTTATGGTAGCCATGGGTCGCATCCTTTGGGCTGAGGCAGTCGCTGCCTGCAATAGTTGGGATGATGCTTATATAAGACATTTCATTGTGCATTGCAACAATTATTGTGCAATGCACAAGACGTTAACCTTGCCGGCCGAAAACCCCCTGCTCTTCTGGACCCGCATGCGCCCCGCAGTTATTAATAAGCCGTTAATTTAAGAAGGCCGACAGCGACAAGGTTCGATCATGCCCGCAGTCCAATATCCGTTCATCGATATCGCCGTGCATGCACGGGTGCGGGAACGTTTTTCACGCGGCGAGGCGATGGTGCTGTTTTCGGCCGACCTTGCCCGCCTGCTCTGGGCAAACGGTGCGGGCGCCGAACTTTTCGGCCATTCGGCCGTCTATGATCTGCTCGATCAGGGCGTCGACCGCACGGATATCACCTTCCGCCAGCTGGAAACGGCCGCGCGCCAGCTTGCCGATATCGGTGACCACAGAAGCCTGATGATCCGCGTCGCCAAGGGCTTTCAGCGTGTGCAGGTGCAGGCGGCAGCCGAACTGATCCGGCTTTCTTCAGGCGAAAAGGCCATGCTGTTTTCGGTCCCGGTCTCGACAAAGCCGCTGACGTCAGGCGCATCGGCGGCGCAGATGCTGCAGGGGCTCGATGACCCGGACACCCATATGGCCGTGATCGGCGCCGACGGCGACGTCATCGCCGCTTCACCCGGCTTTGCCTCGCTCGGGATTTCGGCGCAGACGGCAAAGACCTTGATCAATCTTGCCGGCGCGCATCCCGACCGGCTGGTGAAGCGACCCGTTGCCACTAGCAGAGGCAATCTTCCGGCTGCGGTCGGCAAGCTCAGCGACGAGCCGGCGCTCAACCTGCTCTTTGCCGTGGAGACGGCGATCGGCCATCTCGACGCGATCGACGCAGCCGCGTCAAATCCGATCGATACCCCCGCCCTCGACTTGATTGATGCGCCCGTGCAGGAAGAAAGCGTGCCGCCGGCCGAAGATTTCCGCGACGAGCCCGTTGCCCACACAGGCTTTACCGAGATCATTGAGGCGGTCTCGGGGATCGAGGAAGTCGAGGAAACGCTCGAGGACATCACCGGCGAAAACGACCAGCCGGTGGAAAGCGCAGCGGCAACCGCAGACGAGATGGCCGAGGACGCCGGTCTCGCCGAGGATGCGGAGCCGGAAAGCGACGGCGGCGCGATCGACGGCAGCGCGGATGAGTCCCACGAGCCTGCTGCGATCATCGAGGACGACCTTGCCTCCGTCACGCAGACGGTGGAAACGGCGACGACGGCGGAACCGCCTGTTGAAGCCGGCGAAACGCCGGTCGAAGAGGCGCCGGAAGCCGTTCACGAAGAGCCCGTCGTTGCACCGCCTATGGTCGCCGACGCCTCCCCTGCTCCTGAGCTTGCGGCTGCGCCAGGCTTCGTCTTCAGGCCGAACAGCCGCGCCACGCGCTTCGTCTGGAAGATCGACGCCGAGGGCCGGTTCAACGAGGTCAGCCATGAATTTGCCGAGGCCGTCGGTCCGCATGCCTCCGAGATTATCGGCTCTGCCTTCGGCGATGTCGCCGCCCTCTTCAATCTCGATCCCGACGGCAAGCTTGCCGAAGCGCTCGCCCGCCGCGACACTTGGTCGGGCAAAACCATCCTCTGGCCGGTCGAAGGCACAAGCCTCGTCGTTCCCGTCGATCTGGCGGCCCTGCCGACCTATACCCGCAACCGCGACTTCGATGGCTTCCGCGGTTTCGGCGTCGTCCGGCTTTCCGATGCGCAGGAAGATCCGCTGGCGCTCGGCCTGACGCTCGGCCCGGATGGCGTCGGCCATGATGCGGCAAGCCTCGGTCCGGTGACCGAGACCGTCGCCGAGGCGGTACACGAGATGCCGGCAGTGCAGGAAGAGGTCGCGAGCGAACCCGCCCTGACGCAAGAGGTCGAGGAGCAGGCGCCTGCGGCAAGCGAGCCGCAGCCGGAGACGGAGCTGGCGTCTGAGGAGATTGCAGCCGAGCAGGCGTCCGACGAACCGCCTTTCCAGCAAAACGCTTCGGAAAAAGCAGACGATAGCGCCGATGCCGGCGATATCTCCGCCGCCGAACCGGCAACGAAAACGTCGAACGAGCCGCCGGCGCTTCGCATTTCGGAAACGCCCAACCGCCGCTTCTCCGACAAGATCGTTCAGCTCCATAACAGCGGCGCCGCACTGACGGCCGCCGAACAGGCCAATTTCCGCGAGATCGCCAAGCGTCTCGAGGCCTTCGGCGCCAGCAAGGACGAAGCTGCTGCGCCGGCGCGGAGCGAACCCGCCGCCACGGAAACGGCCAGCTTCGAAGAGGCTTCCGGGGCCGAAGAGTTCAAGGCCGAAACACCCATTGACGACGACACGGAAGCGCCATCGCTCGAGGAGATCGTGCCACAGGAGGCGATTTTCGAGAATGCCGCCGACGCCCAGCGCGACGACGATGGTGCCGAGGAGCCCGATGTCATCGATGAGGACGAGGTGACGGAAGGGCTGGGGGAGACGGTCAGCCAGATCGAGGTTCTGACAAGCTTCATCCCGCCGCGCGTCAAGATGACGGACGGGCTTTCGCTGGGAACGGTCGACCAGCTGCCGGTCGCCGTGCTTATCCATGTCGGCGATGCGCTGATCCATGCCAATCCGGAATTCATGCGGCTGACCGGCTACGCGTCGCTCGATGCTTTGCGCGAGGTCGGCGGCATCGAAGCCCTGCTGCAACGCCGCGAACTTGAGGAAAAAGCCGCCGGCTCCGGCACCATGATGCTCGTCAAGGCAGACGATAGCCTAGTTCCGGTGACGGCGCGGCTGCAATCGGTGCGCTGGGAAGACGCCAACGCGCTGATGCTGGCGCTCATGCCGGTGGAAGGCAAGGAAGACGGCCGCGGCGACGCAAGCCGCTCCGAGGGCCGGACAGAAGCGCGGCCCGAGCGGATGGTCGAGAAGGTCGCCAAGCTTCAGGTCGAAGTGGAGGAATTGCGCTCCATCCTGGAAACGGCGACCGACGGCGTCGTCGTCATCGGCACCGAGGGCGACATCCGCTCGATGAACCGGTCGGCGAGCGCGCTTTTCAATTACGACGAGCAGGAGACGCGCGGCAAACCCTTCGTCATGCTGTTTGCCCATGAGAGCCAGAAGGCGGTGCTCGACTATCTGAACGGCCTCTCCGGCCATGGCGTCGCCAGCGTGTTGAACGACGGGCGCGAAGTGATCGGCCGCGAGGCCGCCGGCGGCTTCGTGCCGCTGTTCATGACGATGGGCCAGCTCACCTCCTCCAACGGCTATTGCGCCGTGATCCGCGATATCACCCAGTGGAAGCGCACCGAGGACGAACTGCGCAACGCCAAGGGCGCGGCCGAAACCGCCAATGCCCACAAGACCGATTTCCTCGCCCGCGTCAGCCACGAAATCCGGACGCCGCTCAACGCCATCATCGGCTTTTCCGACATGATGGCCGGCGAGCGCTTCGGGCCGATCGGCCATCCGCGTTATATCGAATATGCCAACGACATCGGCCGTTCCGGCCGGCATGTGCTGGATATCGTCAACGACCTGCTCGACATTTCGAAGATCGAGGCGGGCGAGATGGATCTCGATTTTGCCGCCGTCGGCCTCAACGAGGCGGTCTCCGAGGCGGTCGCCCTGGTCCAGCCGCAGGCGAACGGCCAGCGCGTCATCATCCGCACGGCGCTGTCGCATGCGGTGCCTGAGGTCGTGGCGGATCTGCGCTCGATCAAGCAGATCGCGCTCAACATCCTGTCGAATGCCATCCGCTTCACTCCGTCAGGCGGGCAGATCGTCGTTTCCACTTCCTATGAGGCGAATGGCAGTGTCGTGCTGAGGGTCCGCGATACCGGCATCGGCATGACGCGCAGCGAACTCGATCAGGCGATGAAACCGTTCCGGCAGGTTTCCTCGACCCAATCGCGTCATCGCGGCGACGGCACTGGGCTCGGCCTGCCGCTGACCAAGGCGATGGTCGATGCCAACCGCGCGGTGTTCTCGATCAATTCGGCGCCGAACGAGGGCACGCTCGTCGAGATCACCTTTCCATCGCAGCGGGTGTTGGCCGGCTGAGCCATAAAGAAAAGGCAGCCGAGGCTGCCTTGAATTTGGTGCTGTTCAACAAGAGCTCAGTCGATCACCATCATGTATCGAAAGCCCTGCTGCATGATTGCGCGTCTAAGACGCGCCGCGCTGTAGGGCTCCAGGCCGCCTCGTTCATACACGGCCCCCAAGTTGGCTTTTAGATTTGACAAACCTTTCTTAACGAAAGGTTTCCATGACAGTGCATCGATGAGTGATAAAAGCTTGTAGCTTCCGATCCGCTATCAATCCTTGAGCTCCACCAGCCCGGCAAAGAGCCGCAGCGCCTCGGGATTGGCGAGCGCTTCCTGGTTTTTCACCGGCCTGTTGTGAACGACCTCGCGCACCGCAAGCTCGACGATCTTGCCGGACTTGGTGCGGGGGATATCGGCGACCGCGATGATCTTTGCCGGCACGTGCCGCGGCGAGGCGCCGGTGCGTATCCGCGTCTTGATCGCCTTGACGAGATCGTCCGTCAGCGTCACGCCTGATGCAAGGCGGACGAAGAGGATGACACGGACGTCGTCGTCCCACTCCTGGCCGATGCACAGTGCCTCGGCCACCTCCTCCATCTGCTCTACCTGATTATAAATCTCGGCCGTGCCGATGCGCACGCCGCCGGGATTGAGCGTTGCATCCGAACGGCCGTGGATGACAAGGCCGCCATGCTCGGTCCATTCGGCAAAATCGCCATGGCACCAGACATTGTCGAACCGGTCGAAATAGGCGGCACGATATTTGGCGCCGTCGGGATCGTTCCAGAACATCACCGGCATCGACGGGAAGGCCTTGGTGCAGACGAGTTCACCCTTCTCGCCGCGCACCGGCTTGCCGTCGTCGTTCCAGACATCGACCGCAAGGCCGAGGCCGGCCCCCTGGATCTCGCCGCGCCAGACCGGCTGCAGCGGATTGCCGAGCACGAAGCAGGAGACGATATCGGTGCCGCCGGAGATCGAGGCAAGCTGCACATCTTGCTTGATGCCCTCGTAGACGAAGGTGAAGCCCTCAGGCGACAGCGGCGAGCCGGTCGAGGTCATCAGCCGCAGGCTGGAAAGATCGTGGCTGTTGCGCGGCGTCAGCCCGCTTTTGCGCACCGCATCGATATATTTTGCCGAGGTGCCGAAGATCGCGAAGTTCTCGGCCGCGGCATAATCGAACAGCACGTTGCCGTCGGGCGCAAAGGGCGAACCGTCGAACAGGCAGAGCGTGGCGCCGCTGGCAAGGCCGCTGACCAGCCAGTTCCACATCATCCAGCCGCAGGTGGTGAAGTAGAACAGCTTCTCGCCGGCCTCCAGGCCGCAATGCAGCCGCTGCTCCTTGAGGTGCTGCAAGAGCGTGCCGCCGGCCGAATGGACGATACATTTCGGCACGCCCGTGGTGCCGGAGGAAAACAGGATGTAGAGCGGATGGGCAAAGGCGAGCGGCTTAAACTCGACCTCTTTTACCTGATAGGGCGCGACGAAGGCCTCCAGCGTCGAAGCATCAGGCGTTTGCCGCGCGACCGCCTCGGCATCGCCGGCATAGTGGACGACGATCGCCGGCACGCCTAAGCTTTTCGCCACCGCGGCGACCTTGGGGCCGACATCCTGCAGCTTGCCGGAATACCAATAGGCATCGCAGGAGATGAACAGTTTCGGGCCGATCTGGCCGAAACGGTCGAGCACGCCCTGTTCGCCGAAATCTGGGGAGCAGGACGACCAGATGGCGCCGATCGAGGCGGCCGCCAGCATGGCGGCGACGGTCTCCGGCATGTTCGGCATCATCGCGGCAATGCGGTCGCCCTCACCGATGCCCTGCGCCTTGAAAGCCTGCTGCAGCTTCGAGACCAGCGCCCGCAGCCGGTCCCACGACCAGCGGTCGTCGGCTTTGTCCTCGCCACGGAAGATGATGGCATCCCCCTCACCGCGCCCCGACAACAAGTTCTCGGCAAAGTTCAGCGTGGCACTCGGAAAGAAGCGAGCCTCCAGCATCCGGTCGCCATCGATGAGCACCTCTGCGCCGCGCTCTCCCTTCACGCCGCAGAAATCCCAGACGGCCGACCAAAAATTCTCGCGCTCGGCCACCGACCAGGCATGCAGATCTTCAAAGCCGGAAAGCGAAAGCCCGAAATCGGCATTGCAGCGCGCCATGAAGGCGTGGATCGGGCTTTTTGCGACGGCTTCCGCCGAGGGCACCCAAAGTGGTCTGTTATCCTGCATTCAATCCTCCTCCCAATCCCGCCTTTATATCATGCTGCATTGCATTATAAAGTGCGGAACCGACGCGATCCCAGCCTATGCATTCAGAAGGTCGATGCGTCGCTTCGAAGGTCTGCAGCATGCCTCGGCGCGTCTGAATAGGGGCGCGGTGCTGCAGGGGATTTGCATATGCCCGATATTTCCTATATCCGGCGAAATCAGCGCTTAACGGGATAACCGGCGGAATTGCCGGCGGAGATCATGAGCACGTCAAGACATCGCAGGTGGCGCAGGAAGATCGGACCCGTTTCGCGCTGGCTTCCGGCCTTCGCCCGTCTGTCGACGGTGTTTCTGCTGATCGCGCTGGGGCTGTTCGTAGCGCTAAGGGTCGCCGCACCCTATCTCATCACCACCGGCTTCGTGCGCTCGGGTATCGAGGATGCGCTGTCAAAATGGACAGGCTACCATGCCGAGATCAAGGGCAGTCCGGTTCTCGAATTCTGGCCGACGCCGCGCATCACGCTGAACCAGATCACCATCCGCCAGCCGCGCGAAAGCGGCGACAAGCTGCTCGGCAGCATTGACAGCCTGTCGGCCGATTTCAGCCTCATCGACGCGCTGAGAGGCCGCACCAGCTTCCACGAATTCCACCTGGTGCGCCCCAACCTGGCGCTGACGCGCGACGAGAATGGCCTGATCGACTGGAGTTATGCCGGCCTGCTTGCCCGCGCGATCAGCGGCGTGCGCACCGAAAACGGCGCCGAGGTGCTCGATCCCGATCTCGACGCCGAGATCGGCGCGGTGACGGTCGAGGACGGCACGCTTGCGGTGACCGACATCAAGACCGCCAAAACCTATCGTTTCGACAGCGTCACCGCGGATATCGCCTGGCCGAGACTGTCCGGCGCGATCTCGGCTGTTGTCATCGCCCGCATCAACGGCGAGGACCTGAAGGTCGATTTCGCCTCGCGCCAGCCGCTGCTCGTCTTTGCCGGCCGGAATGCCGAGACGCGGACGTCGCTGACATCGAACCTCTTGACGGCGCACTTCCAGGGAATTGCCAACATCGCCAGCCTTTTGGCGCTTTCCGGCAATATCACCGCCAGCATTCCCGATATGCCGGCGCTTCTCGCATGGTCGGGCAAATCCATCCCCGGCATCGCCACGCTGAAGAGCGCCTCGCTGGAATCCGACATCATGTCGTCGGGCAACGGTCTGCGCTTCAACAATCTCAGCCTGTCGCTGAACGAAGCGAGCGCCACCGGGGTGATGGACCTTCTCACCCAACCCGGCAAACGGCCGAAGATCGGCGGCACGCTCGCCTTCGACCAGATGAACCTCAAGCCGTTCCTCGACGCTTTCGCGCTGAGACTCGCCGCCGGCGAGGCGGAGGAAATCTCCGCCGGGATAAACGGGCCGCTGCGGCTGCTCGATGTCGATGTCAGGCTTTCGGCGCGGCGCGCCCAGATGGGTCTCTTCGAGCTTTCCGATGTCGGCGCCAGCATGATCGTTGCCGGCGGGGAAGCGAAATTCGACATCGGCGACAGCCGGTTCGAAGGCGGCGAGATGACCGCGCATCTGGAAGCGACCCAGCGCGACTTCGACGGCGGCGGCAAGCTGCAGCTGTCGATCCGCGATGCCGATTTCGCAGCCCTTGCCGAGCGCCTGCAGCTGAAAGGACCGCTGCCGCTGGCGACCGGATCGCTCGACCTCGACCTGCAGTCGCCGAAGGCGATCTGGACGACCGGTCTTGCCGACGTCACCGGCAGGCTGCACTTTTGGACAAGGGAAGGCACGATCCCCGGCATCGATGCCGCGGCGCTGAGGACCCAGGCAGCCCAAAAGCCGTTCTTTCCGCTGAGTGCTGCGGCAGGCGGCGCCTTCGCTTTCAACCAGTTGAACCTGCAGGCCGATTTTGCCAACGGTTCCGCCGAGATGCACGATGCCCGGATCGCCGGCACGGCCGAGACGCTGACGCTATCCGGCGTTATTACCTATCAGTCCAACGGGCTGGCGCTGTCCGGATCGCTCGAAGCGACCAATCCGGCCAAGGCGGCGGATCTGCCGCTTCTGCCGTTCTTCATCGGCGGCTCTTGGCCGAACCCGGTGATCTCGCCGGTGCCGCTCTTCGGCACGACACCCCACGCGCAGTAGGATCAAGCGCCGGCGGCCGCCGCACGTTCGTCCCGCTGGCGCTGGATTTCGCGGCGCTTGGTGACGATCGAGGCGCAGATGACGCCGACCGCGACGATGCCGATCAGGATGGTGCATACCGCGTTGATCTCGGGCGTCACGCCGAGGCGCACCTGGCTGTAGATCCGCATCGGCAGCGTGGTGGCGCCCGGTCCCGAGGTGAAGCTGGCGATCACCAGATCGTCGAGCGACAGGGTGAAGGCCAGGATCCAGCCTGAGACCACGGCCGGCGCGATGATCGGCAGAGTGATCTCGAAAAAGGTGCGCACCGGCGGCGCGCCCAGATCCTGCGCCGCTTCCTCGATCGAGCGATCGAAGCTTAAGAGGCGCGACTGCACGACGACGGCGACGAAGCACATGGTCAGCGTCGTATGCGCCAGCGTGATCGTCCAGAAACCGCGATCGAAGCCGATCGCGACGAAGAGCAGCAGCAGCGACAGGCCGGTGATGACGTCGGGCATGACGAGCGGCGCGTAGATCATGCCCGAAAACAGCATGCGGCCGCGAAAGCGGGTGTAGCGCACCAGCGTCAGCGCCGCCATCGTGCCGAGGATGGTGGCGAGCGTCGCCGACAGCAGGCCGACACGGATCGTCACCCAGGCGGCGTCGAGCAGGCCCTGGTTCGAGAGCAGCGAGACATACCATTTGGTTGAGAAGCCGCCCCAGACGGTGACGAGCTTCGATTCGTTGAAGGAGAAGATCACCAGAAGCACGATCGGCAGGTAGAGGAAGGCAAAGCCGAGCGTGACGGAGACAATGTTGAAACGGGTCCATTTCAGCATGGCTTATTTCCCCCGCTCTTCGGCCTTGGCCTGGGCGTTCTGAAAGAAGACGATCGGGATCACCAGGATCATCAGCAGGATCGTCGCCACCGCCGAGGAGACCGGCCAGTCGCGGTTGGCGTTGAACTCGTTCCAGAGCGTCTTGCCGATCATCAGCGTCTGCGAACCGCCGAGCAGGTCGGGAATGACGAACTCACCGACAGCGGGAATGAAGACCAGCATGCAGCCGGCCACCACACCGGGGATCGACAGTGGAAAGGTGACGCGCCAGAAAGCCCGGATCGGCGTGCAACCGAGATCCTGTGCGGCCTCGATCAGCGTACCATCCATCTTTTCCAGCGCCGAATAGAGCGGCAGCACCATGAACGGCAGATAGGAATAGACGATGCCGATATAGACGGCGGTCGTGGTGTTGAGGATGATCAGCGGGCTGTCGATGATTTGCAGCGACTGGAGAAGCTGGTTGAGAAGCCCTTCCGGCTTCAGGATCGCGATCCAGGAATAAACCCGGATCAGGAAGCTCGTCCAGAACGGCAGGATGACCAGCATCACCAGCGTCGGGCGGATCGTGCGCGGCGCCTGCGCCATGCCATAGGCGATCGGATAGGCGATCAGCAATGTGAGGAAAGTGGCGATCCCGGCAATCACCACGCTTGAGATATAGGCATTGAAATAGAGCGCGTCGTCGGTGAGGTAGGCGTAATTGTCGAAGGACAGTTCTCCGATCTTGCTCCAGAGCCCCGCCCAGCCGTCGGCAAGCGAGAAGACCGGCTCGTAAGGCGGCATGGCGATTGCCGTCGTCGACAGCGAAATGCGGAAGACGATGAAGAACGGCGCCAGGAAGAAGAGCAGCAGCCAGGCATAAGGGATGGTGATGACGAGCCGGTTGTAGAGGCCGGAGGTGAGCTTGCCCATGATCTCAATCCTTCAAGAGAACGCCGGCGTTCTCGTCGAACGAGATCCAGACTTCCTGGTCGTAGGTGAAGGGGTCGTCGACGGAGCGCTGCGCATTGAGGGACGATGCTTTGACGATCTTGCCGCTCTGCAATTTCACGTGGAAGACGGTCATATCGCCGAGATAGGCGATATCCCAGAGTTCCCCGCTGGCGGCGTTGACCGAAGCGTTGGCGGGCGCTTGACGCAAGACCCGCATCTTTTCCGGCCGGATGGCGAAGCCGACGGCGCTGCCTGACGGCGGTGCCTCCGGCGCGGCGACGCGCACGCTGAAGCCGCTGTCGACCGATATCTCGACGGTGCCGTTGCCGGATGAGGCGACCTTGCCGTCGAAGATGTTGACGTCGCCGATGAAATCCGCAACGAAACGGGAATTCGGCGCCTCGTAGATCTCGGCCGGTGTGGCCACCTGCACGACCTTGCCGTGGCTCATGACGGCGATGCGGTCTGCCATGGTCATCGCCTCTTCCTGGTCGTGGGTGACGACGACGAAGGTGAGGCCGAGGCTCTGCTGCAGATCCATCAGTTCGAACTGGGTTTCCTCGCGCAGCTTCTTGTCAAGCGCGCCGAGCGGTTCGTCGAGCAGCAGCACCTTCGGGCGCTTGGCGAGCGAGCGGGCCAGCGCCACGCGCTGGCGCTGGCCGCCGGAAAGCTGGTTCGGCTTGCGTGAGGCGAACTGCTCGAGCTTGACGAGCTTCAGCATCTGCGCGACGCGGTCGGTCATCTCATCCTTCGCCATGCCGTCCTGTTTCAGGCCGAAGGCAATATTCTTCTCGACCGTCATGTGCGGGAAAAGCGCATAGGACTGGAACATCATGTTGACCGGTCGCTTATAGGGCGGCGTGCCGGCCATGTCGGTGCCATCCAGCACGATCTCGCCCGCGGTCGGCTGCTCGAAGCCGGCGAGCATGCGCAGCAGCGTGGACTTGCCGCAGCCCGAAGCGCCGAGCAGCGCGAAAAACTCGCGGTGATAGATATTCAGCGACAGATTGTCGACGGCGGTAAAATCGCCGAAGCGCTTGGTGACATTCTTGAAAGCGATGAAGGGTTTTGCAGAGGGATCGGTCCAGGGCGCGAAAGCGCGGCGGATATTGCCGAGAGACTTCATATTATTCCCCGAATACAGGTTTTTTCCGGCCTCCACCCGGGCCGGTAATTGAAAGGCCCGGACGTTTCCGTCCGGGCCTAAGGCTGCATTACTGGCCGGTGACGACCTTCGTCCAGAGGCGCGTCCCCAGGCGCTGCGTTTTCGGATCCCACGGCTTGACCGTGAAGAGGTTCTTCATCACCGCCTCTGTGGGATAGACGGCCGGATCTTCCAGAATGTCCTTGCTGACGAACTGCTGCGAGGCCTTGTTGCCGTTAGCATAGAAGGTGTGGTCGCTCGCCTTGGCGATGACCTCAGGCTTCATCATGTAGTTGAGGAATTCGTGGGCTTCGGCGACGTGGGGCGCATCGGCGGGGATGGCCATCATGTCGAACCACATCTGGGCGCCCTGCGGGGGAACCGAGTAATTGACCTCGACACCATTCTTGGCTTCGGCCGCGCGGTCGCGCGCCTGCAGCATGTCGCCGGAATAGCCGAAGGCGATGCAGATGTCGCCGTTGGCAAGCGCATTGATGTATTCGGAGGAATGGAACTTGCGGACATAGGGGCGCATAGCCGTCAGCAGTTCTTCGGCCTTCTTGAAATCCTCAGCCTTCGTGGAGTTCGGGTCGAGGCCGAGATAACGAAACGCCGTGGTGATGACGTCCTTCGGCGTGTCGAGCACGTAGATGCCGCAATCCTTGAATTTTGCGGCGACCTTCGGATCGAAGATCACTTCGAGGCCGGGCTTGGCATCGGGACCGAGGATTTCGGCGACCTTCTTGACGTTATAGCCGATGCCGTCGGTGCCCCACATGTAATCGACCGCGTGTTCGTTGCCCGGGTCGTATTCGGCGGTCCGCTGCTGGATCAGATCCCACATGTTGGACAGGTTCGGCAGTTTCGACTTGTCGAGCTTCTGGAAGACGCCGGCCTGGATCTGGCGCTGCAGGAAGTCGGCTGTGGGAACGACGACGTCATAACCGGTGCCGCCGGCCAGCAGCTTGGTTTCCACGGTCTCGTTGGAATCGAAGGTGTCGTAGACGACCTTGATGCCGGTTTCCTTGGTGAAGTCGGCAAGGATGCTGTCGTCGATATAATCCGACCAGTTGTAGACGTTGACCACGCGCTCCTGCGCAAAGGCCGGCGCGGCGGCGAGCAGCGCGGCAACGGCGGCGGCCGTCACACTTGCAATGATTGACCTCATGACTTCTCCTGTTTGTTCAAAGAGCCCGCATCCCCGGACATCTTTTCCCTCTGGTTTTGCCAGCAGACTAAGAAGGAATTTCACAGCCCACAAGCGCAAAATCCTGCGCCTTCAATGATTTCACAATCACTGGAAATCGAAGGCGCTGAGCCCGGCCACCATCTCGTCGAGCCCGAGCGGCCGCGTCACCGGCGGCTCGGCCCGGGAAAGGCAGCCGCGCCGCTCGCAGAGGCGACAGGCAGGGCCGATCGCCACCGGCTCGAGCGCTGTCGCCTGGCCATAGATCAGCGCCTCGCCAAGCGCGGCGTCGCAGCCGATCAGCATCGCCGTGCGCCGCAGCCTTTCACCGAATTCGACGCTAGGCCCCTCCAATGTGCGGGCGACCGTCAGGAACGAGGCGCCATCCGGCATGACCACCGTCTCTGCCAGGACCTGGCCCGGCTGCAGGAAGGCGGCGTGGAGATTGAGCTTCGGACAGCCGCCGCCGAAGCGCGCCTGTGGAAAACCCTGGGCGCCTGCCCGGCGCAGCCGATGGCCCGCCGCATCGATCTCGATCAGGAAGAAGGGAATGGCGGCGGCACCTGGGCGCTGCAGCATCGTCAGGCGTGCGGCGGCATGGCCGAAGGAGACGCCGAAGCGGGCGCGCAGAATGTCGATATCGTAGCGCGTCGACTTCGCCGCGGACAGAAAGGCTTCGTAGGGCATGGCCAGCGCCAGGGCGGCGATGCGGGCAAGCTCGAAGCGGGCGATGCGGCGCGCCTCGGCGGAGGAGAGCGAGAGATCGTCGAGTTCGGCGTCGATGGCAGGCAGCAAGGCAAGCGTCGCTGCCTCAACTGATATCTCGTGGGCGCGGTCGGCCGGCGACAGGCGCTCCGAGATGAAAAGCCGCATCGAATGGCGATCGAAACGGCGGCGCAGATCCGGCATGACGTGCACCGGCAGGACCCGTACCGCGATGCCGCGCTCGGCGCGCAGCCAATCCTTCAGGCCGACAGCAAGATCGAGGCCGCCGGGAAGCGTTGCGGCAAAGGCTTCCGCCGCCGTCTCGATCCGCCCGAAATAGGCGGAGCGGCGTTCTAGCGTCTCGCGCACCTCGTCGAGCGGCAACCGGCCGGCGGCGACGGGCGCATGGCCTTCGGCGGCCATCAGCGCCGTCAGATCGGACAGTCTTGCCGCCTGCTCGCGATAGGCGCGGTAGAGCTTGATCATGCCGCTTGCCGCATTGGGCGCGGCTTCGGCCACCTCGACCAATTCCTGGTCGCCGGGCAATTCGCCCGCAAGCAGCGGATCGGCGAAGACCTCCTTGAGCTGGCCGAGACTGCCGCCGGTCTGCCCGCGCAACTCCTCCAGATCAACCCGGTAGACGGCGGCGAGCTTCAAGAGGAGCTGCACCGTCAGCGGCCGCTGGTTGCGCTCGATGAGGTTCAGGTAGGAGGGCGAGATCTCCAGCGCCTCGGCCATGGCGGTCTGGGTCAGCGCCAGCGCATTGCGAATGCGCCGCAATTTCGGGCCTGCGAATATCTTGCGTTCCGCCATTGTCACACCCTTTGACAGGCCCGCGGCGTCAACATTTACAAAATTTTACAAATTCACAGCGCCGCTCTGTCAATCCTCGTCATCTTAACCTCTTTCCCACCTGGAAATCAAAGGTTTTCCTGGTCATGCCGGGAGATATTGTCAATCTTGTCATCAACACCCGCAATATCGTTTTTTCGTGAGGAGATCAGCATGACCGATTTTTACAAACTTGTTCCCAATGCGCCGGCAGGCCGCTTCGACGGCATCGACAGGCCCTATTCGGCCGATGACGTGCGGCGGCTCAGGGGCTCGGTGGCGCTGACCCATACGCTGGCCGAAATGGGGGCGGACCGGTTGTGGCGGCTGCTGCGCCAGGAGGATTTCGTCAATGCGCTCGGTGCGCTTTCCGGCAACCAGGCGATGCAGATGGTGCGCGCCGGGCTGAAGGCGATCTATCTCTCCGGCTGGCAGGTGGCGGCCGACGCCAATACGGCATCGGCAATGTATCCCGATCAGTCGCTCTACCCCGCCAATGCCGGGCCGGAGCTTGCCAAGCGCATCAACCGCACGCTGCAGCGCGCCGATCAGATCGAGACCTCGGAGGGCCAGGGGCTTTCCGTCGACACCTGGTTCGCGCCGATCGTCGCCGATGCCGAAGCCGGCTTCGGCGGGCCGCTCAACGCCTTCGAGATCATGAAGGCCTATATCGAGGCGGGGGCGGCCGGCGTCCACTTCGAGGACCAGCTTGCCTCGGAGAAGAAATGCGGCCATCTCGGCGGCAAGGTATTGATCCCGACCGCCGCCCATATCCGCAATCTCAACGCCGCCCGGCTTGCCGCCGACGTCATGGGGGTCGCGACGCTGGTGATTGCCCGCACCGATGCGGAAGCAGCAAAGCTGCTGACCTCCGATATCGACGAACGCGACCAGCCCTTCGTCGATTATGATGCCGGGCGCACCGTCGAAGGCTTCTATCAGGTCAGAAACGGCATCGAACCCTGCATCGCCCGGGCCGTCGCCTATGCGCCCTATTGCGACCTCATCTGGTGCGAGACCTCGAAGCCGGACCTCGATCAGGCGCGGCGTTTTGCCGAGGGCGTGCACAAGGTCCATCCCGGCAAGCTGCTCGCCTATAATTGCTCGCCGTCCTTCAATTGGAAGAAGAACCTCGACGAGGCGACGATTGCAAAGTTCCAGCGCGAACTCGGCGCGATGGGCTACAAGTTCCAGTTCATCACGCTCGCCGGCTTCCACCAGCTGAATTACGGCATGTACGAACTGGCGCGCGGCTACCGGCAGCGGCAGATGTCGGCCTATTCAGAGCTGCAGCAGGCGGAATTCGACGCCGAGGTCAACGGCTATACCGCCACCAAGCATCAGCGCGAGGTCGGCACCGGCTATTTCGACGCCGTGTCGCTCGCCATCACCGGCGGCCGGTCATCGACCACGGCAATGCACGATTCAACCGAACATGCGCAGTTCAAACCGGCTGCGGAATAGAGCGAAGAAGAGGAGAAAGTCATGGCATCCATTTCACGCGTCAGGGAACGGGCCGAGGAACAATCGACCAGCATGAGCGAGGATCAGCAGACGACGATCCGCATGCTCGCCAATGACCTGCATCGGCTGAACCAATCGGTCATGAAGGCCGTCGAGGCCGGCGTCTCGGTCGAGCTGGTGCGCTCGGCCCGCCATCACGGCGGCGACGGCAACTGGGGCGACCTGCTGATCCCCGTCGTCGTCACCAACCGGCATTGAAGAGAACGCCCGCGCATCTTAAGAAATGCGCGGGCGCTTCATCGTAATTTCAGCCGCGGCTCGGCCGTTTTCCGGCAAAGAGATCGGCATAACTTCTGATCAGCTTGGTCATGCGGTCGGCGACGGTGCGGATCTCCGGGCGATGGCGGTCCTCGGCGTTCATCACGATCCATTGCGCATGGCGCAATTCCGGCAGCTCGCCGCCAAGGCGCTGCAAATCGGGATGGAGATCGCCGACAAAACAGGGAAGCACCGCCTTGCCCGCGCCGGCGCGCACCAGATCGGGCAGCGACCGCGGCCGGTTGACGCTGGCGACGATCGCGGCTGCGGCATTGGCGTGCGGCCAGCGCAGATAGGCGGAGATCGCCTCCTCCTCGGCAACGGCAATCCAGCGCTCATCGGTCTCGGCGGCGTTGCGTCTGATATAGACGGCATAGGCGACCTCGCCGAGCCGGCGGGCGGCAAGATTGGCCTCTTCCGGCTCGAAGGCGCGAATGCCGATATCGCTCTCGCGATAGGCAAGGCTTGCGCGCGCCTCGCCGATCGTCAGCGAAATGGCGAAACCATCGCCCGGCATGCGGATGGCGGCGAAATTCTCCGTCAGCAGCCAGGCGACCCAGGTGCCGGCGGCAATCCTGACGGTCGTGCCGCCCTCGCCCGATTGCCGCCATGCCTCCACCTTGCGGGCGGCGGCCTCCATCTCCTGAAGGTGATCGAGCAGTGCCTGGCCGTCCTGGGTCAGGCGATAGCCGGTCTGGCTGCGTGAAAACAGGGCGCGACCGACCTCCTGTTCGAGATCGAGCATGCGCCGGCCAACCGTCGCGGGGCTGAGCCCGCTTGCGGTGCTTGCCCCCGTCAGGCCACCGAGACGGGCGACCTGCAGGAACAACCGGTAGGAATCCCAATTCGCGTTTTTCATCAATGAAAAACATAGCGGGGTTTTCCCTGTTTATGAAGAGATATTCGATGCCTAAATCAGGAGATGTCTTCTACAGAAAGGACATCGCCATGATCGATCTGATCACCATCGCAGCGACCCAGGGATATCGACACACTTGCAGGCTGGGCAGAGGCAAGACCGACGAGGATCGGTTCTATGCCGAGTTCGGCGACAGCGGTCTCGTCAATTTCGCCGCCTGGCTGACCTCGCTCGATCTCAGTCTCAGACGACGCCGCAAAGCTGCAGCGCAATCCAGCGGCGGCTGCGCGCCTCAAGCGACCTTCCTGGCCCCAAGATGAGCGGCGGCGGGCTCGGCAATGATCCGGAACCGCTCGATCAGCGCCATCAGCGTATCGGCCTCGCCGGCAAGCAGGCGGCTTGCCTGCGTGGTCTCGGCCACCATCGAGGCGTTTTTCTGGGTCATCTGGTCCATGGCGTTTACCGAACCGTTGACCTCCTGAAGTGCTGCCGACTGATCGCGGCTTGCGGTGGCGATGGTCTCGACATGGCCGCTGATCGCGATGATCTCATGGCTGATCGCTGCGAGGACGCTGCCGGTCTTCTGAACCAATTCGGAGCCCACCGTCACCTCGCGGCTGGATGTCTCGATCAGCGATTTGATCTCGCGCGCTGCATCGGCCGAACGCTGGGCGAGTTCGCGGACTTCCTGGGCGACGACGGCAAAACCCTTGCCCGCCTCGCCGGCGCGCGCCGCCTCGATGCCGGCGTTGAGTGCCAGCAGATTGGTCTGGAAGGCGATGTCGTCGATCACCTCGATGATCTGCTCGATGCGCTGCGAGGCCTCTTCGATGCGCTCCATCGCGGCGATGGCATCGCCGACGACGGCGCCGGAATTGTCGGCGGTCTTCTTGGTCGCGGCGACGACGCTGTTGGCTTCGCGGGCGCGCTCGGCGGAAGAGCGAACCGTGACGGTGATCTCCTCCACCGCCGCGGCGGTCTCTTCGAGGCTTGCCGCCTGCGCCTCCGTGCGTTTCGAAAGCTCACTTGCTGAAACCGAGACGGCGCCGCTGTTGCGCTGGATGGTCGAGGCGCTGTCACGGATACCGGAGAGCGTATCCTGGAGCCGCAGCAGCGAAGCGTTGAAATCGACGCGCAGCTGCTCCAGCCGGCCGACGAAGGGCGTGCCGATCGTTTCCGAGACATCGCCCCGCGACAGGCGTCCGAGGCCGGCGGCAAGCTGGTTGACGGCAAAGTCGATCTGGCTGTCGAGCGAGCGCTTGTCGGCATCGTTCCTGGCGCGTTCGGCATCGCTCAAGGCGCGCTGTTCGGCGGCCTGGGTTTCCAGATCGCGCCTGGCACGGGCGCTGTCGCGGAACAGCGCCAAGGCCCGGCCGATATCGCCGAACTCATTCTTCTTCGCGACGCAGGGGATCGCGCCGTCGAGATCGCCCGAGGAAATCGCGTGAACGCTCGCGGTCAGCGCCTGCAACGGCTTCACCGACAGGCGGATTGCATAGAAGGCGAGAACGCCGACGATGAGCATGACGATGGCGCCGACGCCGAGGACCAGCATCTGCAGCTCATACATGCGCTGGTAATAGACCTCCATCGGAATGCCTATGAAGAGAATGCCGACATTGGCATTCGATGCATTCTTGACCGGAAAATAACCGGTCATGAACTTGCGGCCGAAAAGCTCGGCCTGGCCATAATAGGCTTCGCCCCTGGCGAGAACCGGCTGGGCGGGGTGCTCGGCGACCAGCTTGGTGCCGACGGCGCGGTCGCCGTTTTCCTTCTTCACGTTGGTGGAGATGCGGACGTAGTCGCCGCCCTGCTTCTGGAAGATGGTCGCGACACCGGCGATCGACTGCGCCGTGCGGTCGACCAGCGAATGATCGGCAAGGGCGGGGATGGCGTCTTCCGTTACGGTCGCGAGTTGGTTGCCCTTAAGCTCGACCCTGGCGCCTTGATCGGCTGCACCGTAAAGGACAGCCATGGCGCGGGTGGCATCCCTGGCATCGGAGACTGCCCCGTCCATGACATAGCGGCTCAGATTGTAGTAGGTCGCGCCGACGATGGCGGCCGTGCTGACGGCCAGCAGACAAAGTGTGATCGCAACGATCTGGCGGACGATTGACGTAGAAAAAAGGCGCAGCATCAAAAACCCCCGGCAGAAAACAAGGGTTAAATTAGACGAAAAGCGTTAAGGAAAATTTTCCGTATATCAGGGCCGCAGGCAGCGCGATTTGAACGCAAAACGGCCCCGGAATAAAACCGGGGCCGTTCGATTGAGGGCAAATCGGGCGGCGATCAGGCGGCGCGGTAGACCGGGCTGGCTGCCGCCTCGCCGTCGATCTTGAACTGCTGGATCAGTCTGCGCAGGGAATCGGCCTCGTCGGCCAGTTCGCGGCTGGCGGCAGTCGTTTCCTCGACCATGGCGGCGTTCTGCTGCGTCATCTGGTCCATCTGATTGACCGTCGCGTTGACGCTCTGCAGCGCGTTGGACTGGTCGTGGCTGGCGCGGGCGATCATCTCGACATGCTGGCTGATCGTGACGATCTGGGCGCTGATCTTGGCAAGCACCGTGCCGGTCTCCTGCACAAATTGCGAGCCGGAGCTGACCTCGTGGGTCGACTTGTTGATCAGGCCCTTGATTTCCTGCGCCGCGGCTGCGGAGCGCTGAGCGAGTTCGCGGACTTCCATCGCCACCACCGCAAAGCCCTTGCCGGCTTCACCGGCGCGCGCCGCCTCGATGCCGGCGTTCAGCGCCAGCAGGTTGGTCTGGAAGGCGATCTCGTCGATGACGCCGATGATCTGCTCAATCTGGCGCGAGGCATCCTCGATGCGACCCATCGCATCGATCGCATTGCTGACGACGACGGCAGAATCGTCGGCGCTGCGCTTGGCCTGGCGGACGATCTGGTCGGCATCCTTGGCGCGTTCTGCCGAAGAGCGGACGGTGACGGTGATCTCATCGACGGCGGCCGCGGTCTCTTCGAGCGAGGCAGCCTGCTGTTCGGTGCGCTTGGACAGATCCTCTGCCGACTGGGCCATCTGGTTGCCGTTGCCCTGAATCAGTTCGACATTGTCGCGGATCTGGCTCATCGTCGCCTGCAGGCGCACCATCGACCCGTTGAAATCCTGGCGCAGCTGTTCGAGGCGGCCAATGAAGGGCGTTTCGATAGTTGTCGAGATATCGCCCTGCGACATGCGTTCGAGGCCGGCGGCGAGCGCATTGACGGCGAATTCGATCTGGCGATCCATCTCGCGCTTTTCGGCGTCGTTGCGCTGGCGCTCGTGTTCGGCGGCGGCGCGCTCCTCGTCGCTCTGCTCCTCGATGCGGATCTTCGAGATGGCATTTTCCTTGAAGATGCCGAGCGCGCGGGCCATGTCGCCGATTTCATCGTGGCGCTGCTCGCCGGAGATATTGGTCTCCAGCGCGCCTTCGGCGATACGGCGCATAGCCGCGGTGATCTGGCTGATCGGGCGCTGCAGCGTCAGCACCAGGGCAATGCCGCCGAGGATCGACAGGAGAATGCCGAGACCGGTGGTCATGACGGAGATGCTGTTTGCCTGGGTGCGCTCGGTGCCAGCCGTCTGCTTCTGCAGCTCGGCGAAATCGGTCAGCTTCGTCCAGATCTGGTCAAGCTCCTGGCGGGCTGCGGCATAGGCCGTGACGCGCTCGGCGATCGTGTCGACGATCTTCGAGCCGCCGCCGGAGATGGCGTCGAGCGCGGGCTGGATCGCGCCCGATATGCCTTCGGCAAAGCCCATGCCCTTGGCGCTGGTGATCAGCACCTGCATGTCCTTGCCAAGCGTGCCGGCCTGCTGCTGCAGGCGCACGAGGTTGTCCTTGCTGGAATTGGCGAGGAAATCGGAAAGCACGATCTGCAGTGCATAGACGGAATTTTCCAGACGCCTGGTATCCTGAAGGACGGAGTTGGTCTGGCCGATGCGGCCCTCGAGGTCGGCGAAACGCTGTGTCGCCTCGCGCATCTTCTGGGTTGCGGTCAGCTGCGTATAGGTCGAGGTCTGGCGGAAGCGCGACACGAGCCGGCCGAGTTCGGCAATGTTCTCATCGGTCGGAGCGGGCATCGCCGCGATCGCCTTGATGCTGTCGATGGTCGCGGCCAGTGCGTCGATGACGTTCTTCTGGTTGGTCGGAACCGAAATGGCGATCAGGCGCTGGGATTTGATGATCGCAGGCATCTGTTCGTTGATGTAGGCGATCTTTTCCTGCGGCGTCTGCGGCTTGCTGTAGCCGCTGGCAACGGTGCCGAGGAAGTCGCCGCCCTTCAACAGGCGGTCGGCCGTGCGAAGCGTGATGGTGGCGGCGCCCTCGTCCTGCTGAAGCGCGGTCTGCAATTCCTCGGCCTGATAGGAGACCGTGAAGCGAGTGCTGATCAGGCTCTTTTGCGCTGCGTCGATCTGCTCATGCAGTGCCTGCTCCTGCTCATGCAGGCCCCAGAGCTTGTCGACGACGCCGGATATATCCTTGGTGCGGCGCGATGCTTCCGCCAGGCTATCGCGGCCGGCAGCCTCTTCACCGACCTGGTTCAACGTCGCATCGAGTACGCCCTGCTGGGTCTTCAGATCCGCAAGCAGCTTGTCGCGCGCCTGCTGGCTGGTGATGCGCAGGAAATCGTCCATCGAACCGTAGAGATCCTTGAACCCGCTCAACGACTGCAAGACGCTGTTGGATATTTCCATACGCCCCTGCAGCAGTCCCGAAGCGTAAAGGCCCGTCAGGCCGACCGCCGAAATGGTGACGACGAAAGGCAGAACGAAGATCAGGACCTTCGTCTTGATCCTGAAGCGGGAAAGAATCTTGTCAATCAACATGGCGTTCCGGGCCTTTCATACACCACTCCTCCCGCAGGCGGCCATCTGGCGCCAGCCGGGTACACATCGAGCTGTTCGTAATTTACATTGGGGAACCCGGAAGCCAGGCGGCAGTCATTGCCAGTTCATGTCCAAACAACTTTGGAGATGCCCAAATAATCGCGGGCAATTGTGTCAGATTAGATATTAATTTTCGGATAAGCGGTTGCGGCGAATGAAGCCAAGGCAGTGAAATAGTTGCAATTTTGTAGGCCGTGGTGCAGCGGGGCGGCGCAATTGCACCGCGACCTTCGTTGCGGGCCTGAAGACAGGATCAGAGGACGTGCGAAAGAAGCAGCGCGAGGCTGGCGGCGGTAGCGCCGGCTGCGAGCATCAGATAACGCAGGGCGACCATGCGGGCGTTCGGCTTCGCCTCGGCAATTGCGATGGCGCGGGCGCGTCGTGTGTTTCCGGTCATGCTCGAAACCTCACTTCTGTCTGACACAACAATCCAACAAAACGGCTTGCTGGTAAAGCTTATTTAGGAAGAGCTTTGCAGATCGCCAATTGAGACAGGATGGCGCACCTCTCTTAAGAAGTCTTGAATCGGTATTACCTAAAGAGCCTCGCATCGAATTTGATTCAAGCGATGCGCTACAGACCTTGTTTTATGCATGTCGTTGTCCCGGAACCGCTGCACACTTCCGGGCGACATGCATTGGATTTACGCATATTCGCCGGCGGCAAATCCGGAGGCCCAGGCCCATTGGAAATTATAGCCGCCGAGCCAGCCGGTGACGTCGACGCATTCGCCGATGAAATAAAGCCCGGGCACGGCCTTGGCCTCCATGCTGCGGGAATCGAGCGCTGCCGTATCGATACCGCCGAGCGTCACTTCAGCGGTGCGGTAGCCTTCCGAGCCGGACGGCTTGACCGTAAAGTTCTGCGCCGCCGCGGCAAGGCGCAGCAGGGCCTTGTCGGGCAGGTCGGCCATGTTGCCGGCGATCTTTTCGCGCTCGACGAGAAATTGGGCCAGCCGCTTCGGCAGGATGTCGCCGAGTGCCGTCTGCGGCGACTGGCGGCCATTCAGCTGCTTTGCCGTCTTCAGATGTGCTCCGATGTCGATATCCGGTTCGATCGAAACGACGATCTCGTCGCCTTCGCGCCAATAGGAGGAGATCTGCAGGATGGCGGGGCCGCTGACGCCGCGATGGGTGAACAGCAGCGCTTCGCGAAAGGCGGTCTTGCCATGACGGATTTCGGCCGGGGCGGAAATGCCGGCAAGCGGCGCGATGGCCTCGAGCAGGCCGGGATCGAGCGTCAGCGGCACGAGGCCGGGGCGGGTTTCGAGCACGGGAAGACCGAACTGCTCGGCCAGGCGATAGGCAAAGCCGGTGGCGCCCATCTTCGGGATCGACTTGCCGCCGGTGGCGACGATCAGCGCAGAGGCTTCAAAAGCATCTTCACCGGTCGAGACGCGAAAACCCGCCTCCACCTTTTCGACACCTGTTATCTCGGTGCCGAGATGCAGTTGCGCGCCGGCGCTGCGCATCTCCGTCAGCAGCATGCGGATGACGTCTTTGGCGCTATCGTCGCAGAAAAGCTGGCCGAGCGTCTTTTCATGCCAGGCGATGCCGTGCCGGTCGACCATGGCGATGAAATCGGCCGGCGTGAAACGGGCAAGCGCCGACTTGCAGAAATGCGGATTGGCGGAAAGGAAGTTCTTCGGCCCGGCATGGATATTGGTAAAATTGCAGCGGCCGCCGCCCGAGATGCGGATCTTCTCGCCGGGCGCCCTTGCATGGTCGAGGACCACGACGGAGCGGCCGCGATTCCCCGCCCGGATGGCCGCCATCATGCCCGCCGCCCCGGCGCCGATGACGATGACGTCGCTTTTGCGCTGCAAACCCGTTTCCCCGATCAAGACAGCGCCTTCTTTTTCCATCAAAGGGCGAAAGTCAACGTTCTCAACCTCTCGCCAATTGGCAAAGTCCGGTTATGATGGCGCCACGATCAACCAAACCGGTGTGTCATGTCCCCAAAAAAGACGACGCTGAAGCCTGCCAGAAACGTGCCCGCCTCGAAGAAAACTCCCCCGGACCCCGGGTCTCTGCGCGGCGTTGCGAACTGGAAGGAAGCAGCGCGGTGGCTGAGGGACAGGGGCATCGAAGACATCGAATGCATCACGCCGGACCTTGCCGGCGTTCCGCGCGGCAAGATGATGCCGAGCTCGAAATTCACCTCGAACACCTCGCTGGCGTTGCCGTCGGCGATCTACCGGCACACGATTTCGGGCGAGTATCCGGAGGAGACCGAAAGCTTCCGCTACGAGCCGCGCGACAGCGATCTGAAGCTGATGCCCGATCTTTCCACGCTTTCGGTCGTGCCCTGGGAGACCGACCCGACGGCACAGGTGATCTGCGACATCGTCGATTCCGACGGCGGCGAAGTGCCCTATACGCCGCGCAACGTGCTGAAACGCATCCTGAGCCTCTATCACGACCGCGGCTGGAAGCCGATCGTGGCGCCGGAGATCGAATTCTACCTGGTCGCCAAGAATGACGACCCCGACTATCCGCTGCACCCGCCCAAGGGCCGGTCCGGCCGCTCGATCCTCGGCGGCCAAGGCTATTCGATTGCCGGGATCAACGAATTCGACGAACTGATCGACGACATCTACCATTTCTCGGAGAAACAGGGCCTCGAGATAGATACGCTGATCCACGAAGAGGGACCGGCGCAGCTCGAGATCAACCTGCGCCACGGCAATCCGATCGAACTTGCCGACCAGGTGTTCCTGTTCAAACGCACGATCCGCGAGGCGGCGCTGAAGCACGACATCTATGCGACCTTCATGGCCAAGCCGATGCAGGCCCAGCCGGGTTCGGCGATGCATATCCATCAGTCGGTGGTCAATATCGAGACGGGCAAGAACGTCTTCTCTAATGCGGACGGATCGGCCTCGAAGGAATTCTTCCATTTCATCGGCGGCATGCAGAAATTCGTGCCGAGCGCGATGGCGATGCTGGCGCCCTATGTGAATTCCTACCGGCGCCTGCAGCCTGATATGTCCTGCCCGGTCAACAATGCCTGGGGTTACGACAACCGGACGACGGCCTTCCGCGTTCCGGTATCCGATCCGCAGGCCAGGCGCGTCGAAAACCGGCTGCCGAGCTCGGACGCCAATCCTTATCTGGCGCTTGCAGCCTCGCTTGCCGCCGGCCTGCTCGGCATCATGAAGCAGATCGAGCCGACGGCGCCGACCGAGGATTCGGCCAATGAAGGCTCGATCGACCTGCCGCGGGGCCTGTTGGAAGCCGTGGCGCTGCTCGAGGACGAGCCGGCTTTCGAGGAGATTTTCGGCAAACAGTTCATCGGTCTCTACGCCGGCGTCAAGCGCGGCGAGTTCGAGACCTTCATGCAGGTGATCAGCCCCTGGGAGCGGGAATTCCTTCTGCTCAACGTGTGAGGCAGCGCCATGGCATCGCAGGAGACGTGGCAGAGCCCGATCTCGCCGGGCCTATCCTGGTATCAGGCAACCGTCGGGGAGCGGCCGAGCTATGCCGCTCTCGACGGCTCGAGAACATGTGATGTCGCCATCATCGGCGGCGGCTATACCGGCCTGCAGGCCGCCTACAATCTGGCCAAATCGGGCGTCTCCGTGGTGCTGATCGAGGCCTGCCGCTTCGGCGACGGGGCGTCCGGGCGCAATGGCGGCCAGCTCGGCACCGGCCAGCGATGGTGGCCGGAAGAGCTCGAGGAGAAGATCGGCTACGAGCGCTCGAAGGCGCTGTTCGATCTTGCCGAGGCGGCCAAGCGCCATCTCCTCGATTTCGCCAGGGAGCACCAGATCGAGATCGATTATGTGCCCGGCCAGCTCAACGTCGCGCACAAGGCGAGCTATGAACGCGACTTTCGTGAGAACGCCGAAATCGCCGCGCAGCGCTACGGCTATCCGCATATCAGCTTCATGGACGAGACGGAAACGCAGGAGCGGCTCGGCTCCAAGCGTTTTTATTGCGGCGTGCGCGATGTCGGCACCGGCCATATCCATCCGCTGAAGCTATTGATCGGCCTGGCGCGCGTCGCAGCCAACGCCGGTGCTGCGATCTTCGAGATGACAAAAGCAAAGACGATCCACCAGGGCGGCGGCAAGGTGACGATCGAAACGGACAGGGGAACGATCACCGCCAGCCGCGCCCTGATCGCCTGCAACGGCCATATCGGCAATCTGGAGCCGGTGACGGCAAGCCATGTCATGCCGATCCGCTCCTTCATCGGCGCCACCGCTCCGCTCGACCGGCATCCCGATGTGCTGCCGGGGGGCGAGGCTGTGGCCGATTCGCGCTTCGTCGTGCGTTACTTCCGCCGATTCGAAGGCCGGCTGCTGTTTGGCGGGCGCGAGGCCTATACGGCAGACAATCCGCGGGACATTTCGCAGCATATCCGCCGGCAGATCGCCGAGATCTATCCTGAGCTGAAAGACATCGAGATCACCCATGCCTGGGGCGGCAGTGTCGGCATCACCATGCCGCGCCAGCTGTTCGTGCGCGAGGTGATGCCCGGCGTCACCTCGATCGGCGGTTATTCCGGCCATGGCGTCATGCTGTCAAACTACTGTGGCAAGCTCTACGCGGAAACAGTGCTTGGAAAATCCGGCGATCTCGACCTCTTCGCGTCGCTCGATATTCCCGCCTTTCCCGGCGGGCCCAGAATGCGGGCGCCGCTCCTTTTCCTCGCCTTGTCGTGGTTTGCGCTTCGCGACAAGTTTTAGTCTGATTGCGGATTTCCTCTTCCGGAAATTCGCACTAAAACCGGTGCCTAACAGATTCATTGCACTGCACACTGGCTTTTTTAAATCGATTAGATTAAAAGGGCCGCCAACCAGCCTGATTGAGAGACAAGCTCATGAGCAGCCAGATTATTCCCGTTGAGCCTTTTGATTACGTCGTCTTCGGCGGCAGCGGCGACCTTGCCGAACGCAAGCTTCTGCCGGCGCTCTACCATCGCCAGATCGAGGGCCAGTTCTCCGAACCGACCCGGGTGATCGGCGCTTCGCGCAGCCCGCTTTCCCATGAGGAATACCGCAAATTCGCCAAGGATGCGTTGAACGAGCACCTGAAGAAGGGCGAATATGACGAAGCCGAGGTGGAGAAGTTCTGCGCCCGCCTCTACTACGTCTCGGTCGACGCCCGCACGGACACTGGCTGGGACCAGCTGAAGAAGCTGCTCGACGAAGGCAAGGAGCGCGTGCGCGCCTTCTACCTCGCGGTCGCGCCCGGCATCTTCGGCGACATTTCACAGAAGATCCACGACCACAAGCTGATCACCAAGTCGACCCGCATCGTCGTCGAGAAGCCGATCGGCCGCGACCTCGCCTCGGCACTGCAGCTCAACGACACGATCGGCCGCGCCTTCAAGGAAGAACAGATCTTCCGCATCGATCACTATCTCGGCAAGGAGACGGTGCAGAACCTGATGGCGCTGCGCTTCGCCAACGCGCTCTATGAGCCGCTGTGGAACGCCAACTATATCGATCACGTGCAGATCACCGTGGCTGAAGCGGTCGGCCTCGAAGGCCGCGCCGGCTATTACGATACGGCCGGCGCGCTCCGCGACATGGTGCAGAACCACATTCTGCAGCTGCTCTGCCTGACGGCGATGGAAGTGCCCTCTTCGATGGATTCGGAAGCCGTCCGCGACGAGAAGCTGAAGGTGCTGCGCGCGCTGAAGCCGCTCAATGCCTCCAATGTCGAGCAGGCGACGGTCCGCGGCCAGTATCGCGCCGGCGCCTCGGGCAGCGGCCCGGTCAAGGGCTATCTCGAGGAGCTCGAAGGCGGCGTCTCCAACACCGAGACCTTCGTCGCCATCAAGGCGGAGATCAACAACTGGCGCTGGGCCGGCGTTCCCTTTTATATCCGCACCGGCAAGCGCCTGACCGGACGCATGTCCGAGATCGTCATCACCTTCAAGCCGATCCCGCATGCGATCTTCGACCAGGCAGCCGGGCGTATCGTCGCCAACCAGCTGATCATCCGGCTGCAGCCGGATGAGGGCGTCAAGCAGTCGCTGATGATTAAGGATCCGGGGCCTGGCGGCATGCGCCTGCGCAACGTCTCGCTCGACATGAGCTTCGCCCAGGCCTTCAACGTCCGCAACCCCGACGCCTACGAGCGCCTGCTGATGGACGTGATCCGCTCTAACCAGACCCTGTTCATGCGCCGCGACGAAGTCGAAGCCGCATGGAAATGGGTGGATCCGATCCTGAAAGGTTGGGAAACCACCGGCCAGCAGGTGCAGGGCTATACCGCCGGCACCTGGGGCCCGAGCCAGGCCATTGCGCTGATCGAGCGCGACGGCCGCACCTGGCATGACGATATCTAAGGGGAAACCGATGGCATCGACCCTGCATTCCTTCGCCAGCCCCGCAGATCTCGCCGGCAGCCTCGCCGACAAGGTTGCCGATACGCTTTCGGCGGCGATCTCAGCCCGCGGAACGGCGTCCATCGCCGTTTCCGGCGGCTCGACCCCGAAGGCCTTCTTCCAGGTGCTGTCGACGCGCGACATCGCCTGGGACAAGGTGACGATCACGCTTGTCGACGAACGTTTCGTGCCGGCCGACAATGCGCGCTCGAACCATATGCTGGTCGATGCCAATCTCTTGCAGAACAAGGCGAAGTCGGCGCGTTTCGTGCCACTTTACCAGCCGGCCGCCGCCGTCGAGGAAGCCGCGCGGCTTGCAACGGAAAAGAGCGCCGAAATCGGCATTCCCTTCGATGTCGTCATCCTCGGCATGGGCGGCGACGGCCACACCGCCTCGTTCTTTCCCGGCGGCAGCAATCTTGCCACGGCGCTCGACGCATCGACGCCGCGCGGCGTCATCACCATGGAAGCGGAGGGGGCCGGCGAGCCGCGGCTGACCTTTACCTTCTCCAGTCTTCAGGATGCCGCACTCCTGGTTCTCCATATTGAGGGCGAAGGCAAAAAAGACGTTCTCGCCAAGGCAGAAGGCAGCGGTGAGGAGGCAGACATGCCGATCCGCGCCATTCTGCGCCGGGCCACTTCCCCGGTCGAGATCTACTGGGCTCCCTGATACGGCCTCACAGCCGCCGGAGCCGGCGAACACATTGAGACGAACCAGAACAAGGCAGGGATCTTCCATGTCCTCTCACGCACGCATTTCTGCGATCACCGATCGCATTGTCGAACGCTCGAAACCAACCCGCGAGCGGTATCTGGAGCGCCTGCGCGCCGCCGCTTCCAAGGGCGTCCAGCGCTCGGTGCTCGGCTGCGCCAACCTGGCTCACGGCTTTGCGGTCTGTTCCCCCGCCGATAAGGATGCGCTCGCCGGCGACCACATCCCCAATCTCGGCATCATCACCGCCTATAACGACATGCTCTCGGCCCACCAGCCGTTCGAGACCTATCCGGCGATCATCCGCGAGGCGGCCGCAGAGGCAGGCGGCGTGGCGCAGGTGGCGGGCGGCGTGCCGGCGATGTGCGACGGCGTCACTCAGGGGCAGCCGGGCATGGAGCTTTCGCTCTTCTCGCGCGATCTGATCGCCATGTCGGCGGGCGTCGGCCTGTCGCACAACATGTTCGATGCCGCCCTCTTCCTCGGCGTCTGCGACAAGATCGTGCCGGGCCTCGTCATCGCAGCCTTGTCCTTCGGGCACCTGCCGTCGATCTTCGTTCCGGCCGGTCCGATGACGACAGGCCTGCCGAACGACGAAAAGTCGCGCGTACGCCAGCTCTTCGCCGAGGGCAAAGTCGGTCGCGCCGAGCTGCTGGAGGCTGAATCGAAGTCGTACCACGGCCCCGGCACTTGCACCTTCTACGGCACCGCCAATTCTAACCAGATGCTGATGGAGATCATGGGATTCCACCTGCCGGGCTCCTCCTTCATCAATCCCGGCACGCCGCTGCGCGAAGCGCTGACGCGCGAAGCCGCCAAGCGGGCGTTGGCTATCACCGCGCTCGGCAATGAATTCACCCCGGCCGGCGAGATGATCGACGAGCGCTCGGTCGTCAACGGCGTCGTCGGCCTGCATGCGACCGGCGGCTCGACCAATCATACGCTGCACCTCGTCGCCATGGCGCGCGCGGCCGGCATTCAGCTCACCTGGCAGGACATCGCCGAGCTTTCGGAAGTGGTGCCGCTGCTTGCCCGCGTCTATCCAAACGGGCTTGCCGACGTGAACCATTTCCAGGCGGCCGGCGGCATGGGCTTCCTGATCAAGCAACTGCTGAAGCACGGCCTGGTGCATGACGACGTGCGCACCGTCTTCGGCCAGGGTCTCGAAGCCTATACGGTCGATGCCCGGCTCGGCGAAAACGGCACCGTCCTGCGTGAGCCGTCGCCGGAGAAGAGCCATGATCCGAAGGTTCTCTCCAGCATCGAAACGCCGTTCCAGGCCAATGGCGGGCTGAAGATGCTGCGTGGCAATCTCGGCAAGGCGGTCATCAAGATTTCAGCCGTCAAGCCGGAGCGCCACATCATCGAGGCGCCGGCAATCATCTTCCACAGCCAGCAGGAGCTGCAGGACGCCTTCAAGGAAGGCAAGCTCAACCGCGATTTCATCGCCGTCGTGCGCTTCCAGGGACCGAAGGCGAACGGCATGCCGGAGTTGCACAAGCTGACGCCGCCGCTCGGCGTGCTGCAGGACCGCGGTTTCCGCGTGGCGCTGTTGACCGACGGGCGCATGTCGGGGGCCTCGGGCAAGGTGCCGGCGGCGATCCATGTGACGCCTGAGGCGGTTGACGGCGGCCCGATCGCCCGCATCCGCGACGGCGACATCATCCGCCTGGACGCGATCAAGGGCACGCTCGAGCTGCTCGTTGATGCGGCCGATCTGGCCGAGCGCGAGCCGGTGACCGTCGATCTCTCCGACAATGAATTCGGCATGGGCCGCGAACTCTTCGCGCCGTTCCGCCGCGCCGTCGGCGCTTCGGATCAGGGTGCAAGCGTGCTCTTCCACCACTGAGCGTGGTCGCTGGAGACAAACAAAACCCGCGGGCGCGCGAAGCACCCGCGGGTTTTGCTATCCAGTCTTTATCCGTCAGGCGCGGATATCGAGCACGTAGTCGCGATGCGCCGGATGGGTGCTGTAGACGAAGATCTTGTTCAGCTCCTTTTGCGTCAGCAGACGCAGGAAGCGGACTTCGATCGTATTGTTGGCGTTGACCTTCATCAGTATGCAACCGACCTTGGTGATGCGGGCATCCGGAATATCCAGATAGAACTGCTTCGGCAGGTTGAACTGGGTGAGGATCGCGAGTGTGGCGCTGCTCATCGAGATCCGGACGATATCGCAGCGGCGCGAAGCCGCGTGCATGACACCCTTTTCCGTATATTCGATGCGCGCGGCATTCATCGTGTCCTCCATCTTGAACCGCTGCTCGCGGTCATACATGAAGGATTCTTCCTTACTCAGGAAATGAGATTTTGGCTGTGACGGATTGGAAGCGGCCACGTGCTTATCCCCCTCATAAATTGACCGGGAAAAGGTAGCAGCCGATCTTTAACAGAAAGTAAGAATCCGGTCCGTCAAGTATAATTCTCGGGATTATTACCCCAAAAATGGCTCTCTCATCTCCGGTAGCTATGGCCGGTCGCATCAAACAGATGCAACTTCTGCCTGTCGGCGGCAAAACGCATCCTCTGGCCCTTCTTCACATCGTAGATGCCGGGCAGCTTGACGACGATCGGCTCGCCCGGAACCAGGCCTTCGATATAAAGCAGCGTGACTTCGCCGAGCGCTTCGACGATCGACACCTCGCCCTCGAAAAGATAGTCGGCGCCGTCGGCGATCCTCAGATCCTCCGGACGAACGCCGAAGCTTGCCTGCTTGCCGGCTTCGGAAGCGCCGGTCGCTAAATCGAGGGTCACCGACATGCCGCCGGTCAGCGTCACTGTCGTCTGGTTTCCGGTCGCAGCGACCGTCGCCGGGATGATGTTCATCGCCGGCGAGCCGATGAATTTCGCGACGAAGAGGTTGGCCGGGCGCTCGTAGAGTTCCAGCGGCGCGCCGACCTGCTCGATATTGCCGGCGGAGAGAACGACGATGCGGTCGGCAAGCGTCATCGCCTCGACCTGGTCGTGGGTGACGTAGATCATCGTCGTATCGGCCATCTGTTCGTTCAGGCGGGCGATCTCGATGCGGGTGGCGACGCGCAGCGCGGCGTCGAGGTTGGAGAGCGGCTCGTCGAACAGGAAGACCTTCGGATCCCGGCAGATGGCGCGGCCGATCGCCACGCGCTGACGCTGGCCACCGGAAAGCGCCTTCGGCAGGCGGTCGAGATATTTGGTCAGCTGCAGGCTCTCGGCCGCCGCCTTGACGCGGCGGTCGATCTCCTGCTTGCTTTCGCCGGCGATCTTCATGCCGAAAGCCATGTTGTCGAAGACGGTCATGTGGGGATAAAGCGCATAGGACTGGAAGACCATGGCGATGCCGCGCTTGGAGGGCGGCACGTCATTGACGAGATGGCCGTCGATATACATCTCGCCGCCGGTGATCGCCTCGAGACCGGCGATCATGCGCAGTAGCGTGGACTTGCCGCAGCCGGACGGGCCGACGAAGACGATGAATTCGCCTTGCTTGATATCGAGGTCGATGCCGTGGAGAACGTCCACGGAACCGTAGGATTTGCGGATATCCTTCAGCGTCAGTCCAGTCATGTCTCTCTCCCCTGCTGATCCTTAAGCGAGACGGGCGAAATACGCCCCCCAGGCCGGAATATCGATCTTGTCGCCATAGTTGTTGCTGATAAAGCCATGCCCCGTCAACGCCTGCCATTCTCCCGCAGGCAAAGTGACCCCGGTTTCGGCCGGGCTCATGTTGAAGATGCAGAGCAGCTTCTCATTGCCGTATTCGCGGGTGAAGACCAGCGCGTCGCCCTGCGGCTCCTCGAATTCGATCTCGCCCTTGGCAAAGGCCGGGTGCAGCTTGCGGAAAGCGATGAAGCGGCGATAGTGCTCCAGCACCGAAGCCTCGTCGCCCAGCTGGACGCTGACGGCGCGCAGGATATGCTCGACCGGCACTGGCAGCCAGGGTTTCACCGTCGAAAAGCCGCCCTGGGCGACCTGGCTGTCCCAGACCATCGGCGTGCGGCAGCCGTCGCGGCCCTTGAACTCCGGCCAGAACTGGATGCCGTAGGGATCCTGCAGATCCTGGTAGGCGAGATCAGCTTCAGTTAGCGCCAGTTCCTCACCCTGATAGAGGCAGACGGAACCGCGCAGCGTCATCAGCAGCGAGGCATAGAGCTTGGCGAAGGCGTCGTGATCGGCGACCAGCCCGCCCCAGCGGCTGACATGGCGCATGACGTCGTGATTGGAGAAAGCCCAGCAGGCCCAGCCATCGGGTGCTGCGGCTTCGAAATCCTCCATCACCTCCTCGACGCGCTCGGCGGTGAGCGGATCGGGGGCGAGGAATTCGAAGGCATAACACATATGCATCTTGTCATTGCCGGAGGTGTATTCGCCGACGATTTCGAGGCCGCGCTGGCTGTCGCCGACTTCGCCGACGGCGGCAATCGCCGGAAATTCTTCCAGAACGGCGCGGAAGCGCTTCAGGAAGGCAAGGTTTTCCGGCCGGTTCTTGTCGTAGACATGCTCCTGGAAATTATAGGGATTGACCGCCGGCGCCGTCGAGGCGTTGCGGCGCTCAGGCGCAAGTGCCGGATTGTCGCGCAACAGCGGGTCGTGGAAATAGAAATTGATGGTGTCGAGGCGGAAGCCGTCGACGCCGCGATTGAGCCAGAAGCGCACGACGTCGAGCAGACGGTCCTGCACCTCAGGATTATGCAGGTTCATATCCGGCTGCGAGGTCAGGAAGTTGTGCAGGTAATATTGCATGCGCGTCGGATCCCACGCCCATGCCGAGCCGCCGAAGATCGACAGCCAGTTGTTCGGCGGCGTGCCATCCGGCTTGGCATCGGCCCAGACATACCAATCGGCCTTGGCATTGGTCTTGCTGGAACGGCTCTGCACGAACCAGGGATGCTGATCCGAGCTGTGGGAGATGACCAGATCGATCATCACCCGGATGCCGAGGCGATGGGCCTCAGCGATCATCGTGTCGAAATCCACCAGCGTGCCGAAGATCGAATCGACATTCTCGTAGTCGGAAACGTCGTAACCGAAATCGCGCATCGGCGAGGTGAAGAAGGGCGAAATCCAGATCGCATCGACGCCGAGGCTTGCCACATGCGGCAGGCGGGCGGTGATGCCCTTCAGGTCGCCGATGCCGTCGCCGTTCGAATCCTGGTAGGAGCGCGGGTAGATCTGATAGATCACCGCGCCGCGCCACCAGTCTTTATCGGGGGTCGAGATCGATTGGGGAGCCACGGTCATGGAATATCCTGTCTGAAGTCACGTTTGGAAATTGTCAGCCTCCCTTGACCGAACCCGCCAGCAGGCCACGCACCAGATAACGCTGCAGCCCGAAGAAGACGAGCAGCGGCACGATGATGGTGACGAAGGCCGAGGCCGTCAAAATCTCCCAATTGCCGCCGCGCGAGCCGAGCAGCGCGTTCAGGCTGCCTGTGAGAACGAGGTGGTCCTTGTCGGTGCCGAGGAAGACCATGGCGACGAGCAGGTCGTTCCACACCCACAGGAACTGGAAGATGGCGAAGGAGGCGAGTGCCGGGAAGGACAAAGGCAATACGATGCGGGTGAAGATCTCGAAGTCGCTGGCGCCGTCGACGCGGGCGGATTCGATGATCTCCTTCGGCAGGCCGGCGATATAAGCCCGCAGGAGATAGATGGCGAGCGGCATGCCGAAGGCGGTGTGGGCGAGCCAAATGCCGGGATAGGTCTTGGACGGCTGGCCGAGCAGGTTGCCGATTTCGTTATAGAGGCGCAGCAGCGGGATCAGCGACATCTGCAGCGGCACGACAATGAGGCCGACGACGAGCGCAATCAGCAGCGCGCGGCCAGGAAATTCCATCCAGCTCAGCGCATAGGCGGCAAAGGCGGCGATCAGGATCGGGATAATCGTTGCCGGGATCGTCACGGTCAGCGAGTTGATGAAGGACTGGCCGATGCCTTCGCCCCGCAGAACCGTGTTGTAGTTCTGCAGCGTGAACTCTGGCGGCGCGGAAACCGACGCATAGATACGCCGCGGCCTTTCGTCGGGCGAAAAGGCGGCGTTCTTCATGTAGCGATAGCTGCCGTCGCTGTTGATCAGCAGGCTTTCGCCGTCGCCGAGATCGGCGGTCTCGCCTGCCTTGAAGGCGGCTGGCTGCTGGACGCGGTTGCCGAAGGCCTTCACCGAACGGCCGGTCTGTCCCTCAAGCACGTTGCCTGTGATGACATAGGTTGCGCCTTCCTGCTGCTGTTGGTCCGGCGTGCCCAGGCGGACGGCGACGGTCTGCGTCGAGCCGACAAAGGCTGTCCACCAGCCGGAGACGACGATCTGGTCCTTGTCGCGGAGCGCGCTGACGAAGATGCCGAGCGTCGGGATCAGCCAGACGATGACAATCAACAGAACAGCGGCGTGAACGAAGAGACGGGCGGGGCCGATCTTGAAGTAGCTTCCGACAGCGGTCATATCAGTGGCCCTTCAGTTCGCGGTTGGCGCGGCGGA
This sequence comes from Rhizobium sp. 268, assembly GCF_036571585.1. NCBI lineage: Bacteria > Pseudomonadati > Pseudomonadota > Alphaproteobacteria > Hyphomicrobiales > Rhizobiaceae > Rhizobium > Rhizobium sp. 268. Next base: position 590,540 of record NZ_JAPPSO010000001.1, read on the forward strand.
CGTTCCAGACCATGATCGGCGTGACGGCGAGCATGATGATGATGGCGATGACAGCACTTCGGCCGGAATCGCCGCCGCCGCGGAACAGCCAGTTGAACATCAGGTTCGCCAGCACCATCGACTGCCACTGGCCGTTCGTCATGGTCAGCACGATATCGAAGACCTTAAGGACGAGGATGGTGATCGTCGTCCAGACGACCGCGATCGAGCCCCAGACTTGCGGCACCATGATGCGCCAGAAGATCTGCCAGCCGTTGGCGCCGTCGATGACGGCGGCCTCGATGGTCTCCTCGGGAATGCCGCGCAGGGCGGCCGACAGGATGACCATGGCAAAACCGGTTTGGATCCAGATCAGGATGACCATCAGGAAGAAATTGTTCCAGAAGGGAACGGAGATCCACACCTCGGGCGTGCCGCCAAACGTCTGGACGATGGCGTTCAGCAGGCCGATCTGGACGTCGTTGCCGCCGCGATACTCATAGATGAATTTCCAGATGACCGATGCGCCGACGAAGGAAATCGCCATCGGCATGAAGACGATGCTTTTGGCGATATTGCCCCACCAGATGCGGTCGGTCATCACGGCGATCACGAGGCCGAAAAAGGTGCAGGCGGCCGGCACGACGGCGAGCCAGAGGATGTTGTTGAAGATCGACTGGCGGAATTCGCGGTCGCCGAGTGCCCATTGATAGTTGGCGACGCCGACGAACTGCTGGCCGGCGCGGTCGTAGAAGGAGAGGATGAAGGTCGCAACGACCGGATAGACGAGATAGACGACGAGCAGGAAGAGCGCCGGACCGACGAACAACCACGGCCGCACGAGGGCACGGCGGTTGAGATTGCGCGAGGCGGCGCGGATGTCGCCATCCTTGACCGGCAAAGCGAGATCCAGGATCTTGTTCGAAAAATAGAAATAGGCCGAGCACGCGAAAACGGCGACGACCACGACGCCCAAAGCGGACACTATCTGCGACAGCATTTCGTCCCTCCCCTGCTTCCCCTGATCTTATTGCGACCGGTTGTTATTCTGACGGGTCAGCGCCGGTCATCGTCAATCTGTTGTATTGCCCAATCACAATATATCCTGCGATGGCCGGGCTCTTTGCGAACCCGGCCAGCCATGCAGGCCATGCCGCCGGCAAGCCGGCGGCATCATTTTGGAAATTACTTGATGCCGTCCCAGGCGCTCTGGATTTCGCCAGCAGCCTCTTGAGCCGACTTGCCGCCGACGAAATCAACCATGCCCGTCCAGAAGGCGCCGGCGCCGATCTTGCCCGGCATCAGGTCGGAACCGTCGAAGCGGAAAGTGGTGGCGGAGGTCAGGATCTCGCCTTCCTTCTTCATCTGCGGGTTGGCATAGGCCTCGGTGCTGACGCCCTTATACGGCGTCAGGAAGCTCGACTGTGCCATCCAGACCTCATGCGCGATTGGGGTCTTCAGGAAGTCGATGAAGGCGCGAGCCGTCTTCGAGTCCTTGGCGATCGAGACGAGCGTGCCGGCGCCGAGAACCGGCTTGCCGAGTTCGGGATGCGACGCATAGGTCGGCATATAGAAGAAGTCGGCATCCTGGCCGAGCTTCGTGCCCTCAGGGAAGAAGGACGGAATGAACGAGGCCTGATGGTGCATGTAGCACTTCGGTGGAACGGAGAAGAGACCCTTCGGGCTGTCGCGGAAGTCGGTCGAGGCCACGGCCGCGACACCGCCATTGACGTATTTCTCGTTCTTGGCGAACTTGCCGAATTCGTCGATCGCGGCAACTACGGCCGGATCGGTGAACTTCAGCTCGTTGGTCGTCCACTTATCATAGGCCTCAGGCGGCTGCATGCGCAGCATGAGGTCCTCGACCCAGTCGGTCGCCGGCCAGCCGGTGGCACCGCCGGAACCGAGACCGATGCACCAGGGAACGCCGCCATCCTTGACGATCTGATCGGTCAGGGCATGCAGCTCTTCCATGGTCGTCGGGATCTTGTAGCCGGCTTCCTCGAAGTTCTCAGGAACATACCAGACGAGCGACTTGACGTCGGCCTTATAGGGGAAGGCGTAGAAGGCTTCCTTGCCGTCCTTGCCCTTATAGGTGCCGTACCCGACCCAGCTGTCGCCGGCGCCGTAATTGTCCTTGATCCACTTGGAGTTTTCGTCGCCGAGCGGCGTCAGGAAGCCCTTGCTGGCGAGATCGGCAAGGAGGCCCGGCTGCGGCAGAACGGCGATGTTCGGCGGCGAGCCCGCCTGCGTGTCGATGACGATCTGCTGTTCGTAGTTTTCGGAAGAGGAGTATTTGACATCGATGCCGGTGGCTTCGGTGAAATAGGCCAGAACGCTCTGGAAGAACGCCTCGTCCTCGCCGCGCCACGGCCCGAAGATCGTCAGCGGCTGACCCTTCAGATCGGAATGAGCGGCCTTGAATTCGTCATAGCTCTTCCAGTTGAACTTGGAATCCTGTCCCGGGGCAAATTTCAGATCGGCCGCGGATGCAGCACCGGCAAAAAGCGCTGCCACGGCAACGCCCATCAAAAATGACTTTTTCATGTGATCAACCTCCCATCACAATCCCAACCGCGCCGAATTCCCTTTAAAAGAAATTTCAAAGCGCTTTGACACCCAACTCATTCCACTTTCGGTGGAATGGAGTCAAGTCATTTCACGAAAACCCGCCGTGAACCTGGCCATTATCACGGTGCAGCAGCGGCTATCGGGAAATATGGAGCGATTTTTCTTGAGTCAAGCGCGCCAGATGCTACATAATTGAAAGCGCTTTGGATGCCACTGGGAGGCGGCAGGCCTTTAAGAAACGGCCGACGGGCGGGCCGGGAGGAAGCATAGCAGGTGAATCTCAAACAGCTATCGGAAATGCTGGGGCTGTCGCAGACGACGGTGAGCCGAGCGCTCAACGGTTATCCCGAGGTCAATGAGGCCACCCGGGAGCGCGTGCTTCAAGCCGTCAAGGAAACCGGGTATCGCCCGAACAAGGCGGCGCAGCGGCTTGCGACCGGCAAGGCCGGCTCGATCGGCCTTGTCATGCCGACGGCGCCCGGCCACCAGTCCGACGTGCATTTCGGCGAATTCCTGGCCGGGCTCGGCGAAGAGGCCGTGCGCCACGACTTCCACTTCGTCATCATGCCGGCCGACCCGGATGACGAAGTTGCAGCGCTCAGACGCCTGGCGATCAGCGGCAATGTCGATGCGCTGTTCGTCGCCTATATGCGCGGCCACGACCCGCGGCTTCCCATGTTGAAATCGCTCTCCATGCCCTATGTCGTACACGGGCGATCCTTCGGTTCCGAGCCGGACTATCCCTATCTCGACATCGACAATGAAGGCGCCTTCTACGATGCGACGCGGCTGCTGCTGCAGCTCGGCCATACGCGCTTTGCGCTGATGAACGGGCCGATGCATCTCGATTTCGCCATCCGGAGGAAGAACGGCGTCATATCGGCGCTGGCCGAGCGCGGGCTGGCGCTCCACGAGGATTGCATCAGCCATGCGCTGATGACGGATGAGCAAGGGTTGCTGGCAATGGAACATTTCCTGCAGCTGCCGGCGAGGCCGACGGCGATCCTCTGCGCCAGCACGGTGCTGGCGCTCGGCGCGATCCGCGCGGTCAACCAGGCGGGATTGCGGCTCGGCGAGGACATCTCGCTGATCGCCCATGACGACGTGCTGCCGCTGTTGAAGCCGGAAAACTTCTCCGTGCCGCTGACGACGACGCGCTCTTCGCTGAGAGCCGCCGGCGTTCGCATCGCACAGCGGCTGATCGGCACGGTGAAGCAGGCAGGCCCCTTTCCCGAACAGGAACTCTGGAAAACCGAACTGATCGTCAGAGCCTCGACCGGCCCTGCCCCGCAGCAGCTCTAAAGCGCGTCGCGATCTTTCAGATTCGCTCCTCGCGCTTTAGCCTTTTTTGAGCATGTCGTTTGCGGCAAAAGCGCTTAGCGCTTTGCCTGGGCAAAACCGCCCCACACTTTGGTGCGACGCGCTTTAGCTCTTTATTTTATGCATGTCCTTATCCGGAACGGCTGCACACTTCCGGGCGACATGCATTAATCAAAACTGCGGCGGGGTCTGCCCTGCGGCGCGATGGGCGGCGATGACCGTGTTGGCCATCAGCATGGCGATGGTCATCGGCCCGACGCCGCCGGGAACCGGGGTGATGGTGCTGGCGACTTCGGAGACCTCAGCGAAGGCGACGTCGCCGACGAGCCGGGTCTTGCCCTCGCCCCTTTCGGGGGCTGGCACGCGGTTGATGCCGACATCGATGACCGTTGCGCCCGGCTTGACCCAGTCCGCTTTGACCATTTCCGGCCGGCCGACGGCGGCGACCAGAATATCGGCGTTGCGGCAGACCTCGGCGAGGTTCTTGGTTCTGGAATGCGCGATCGTCACCGTCGCATTGGCATTGAGCAGCAATTGCGCCATCGGCTTGCCGAACAGGTTGGAGCGGCCGATGACGACGGCGTTGAGGCCGGAGAGATCCTCGCCATGGGTGCGGCGGACGAAGACCATGGCGCCTGCCGGCGTGCAGGAGACCAGTCCGGTCTTCAGGTCGCCGATGGCAAGCTTGCCGGCATTGGCAATGCTCAAGCCGTCGACATCCTTTTCCGGCAGGATCGCCTGGATGATCGGCTCGCTGTCGAGCGGCTTCGGTAAAGGTAGTTGCACCAGGATGCCGTGGATCGACGGATCGGCGTTGAGGGTGGCGACGAGGGCTGCCAGCTCCTCCTGGCTGGTCTCGGCCGGCAGCGTGTGCTGGACCGATTTGAAGCCGCATTCCTTGGCCATGCGGCCCTTGGAGCCCACATAGGCGTGACTTGCCGGATCGTCGCCGACGATGACGACCGCAAGACCGGTGGTGACGCCGCTGCTCTTTTCCAGCGCTGCCGTCGCACTCTTGACCGTCTGAATGACCGATGCAGCTACGTTCTTGCCGTCGATTACTGTCGTCACACGTCTCTCCGCCCTGTTTCGCGCCAATCTATGGATAGTCGGCGAGCATCAAATGCCCGCTAACGCCCTATCCTGTCGGAAAGCAGCAAGGCAATATCAAAAATGCAAGGAAATGACCGTTCAGCGCAGCGGCTGCCGCGCGTCGAGGCCATGAACAAGAAGCCGGTCGCGCAGGCCGGAGATTTCGGAGCGCAGCGCCTCCACCTCGTCGACCTCGGCCGGGACCGGCTGCGGTAAAGATAGCGGTTGGGACAGCGGCATTTCCTCTTCGGCTGCGGCCACGGGTTTACGCAGGCGCAACAGGAAGGCCGCAGCAAGACCGGCGGCGAGACCCGCGGCAGCACCGGCCAGCGAGCGGCTGGTCAGGCCGTCGGGCGCCGATACCGCCGTTGCCAGCGCCGGCTTCATCAGAGTGATATGGCCGTCGGCGGCCGTTCCCACCGAGGCGGAGGCCGCATCGTCCAGACGCGAACGCGCGGCGGCCGCCTTCTCGCTGAGCTCGGTCAGCCGGGCAAGATCGACGCCGGTATCCCGGCTTTGCGCAATCAGAGTGTTGCGCCGGTCGTTCAGGCCCTTGCGCGTATCGACGGCGGTCTTGGCGGCGACGTTGGCGGCTTGGGCAAGGCGGGTAAGCTCCTTGCCCATGTTCTCCTTCAAACCATCGATTTCGGCCTGCTGCTGCAACAGCCGCGGATGGCGCGGGCCGAGTTCGGCTGAAAGCTGCGCCAGCGCCGTCCTGGCGACCGCATATTTGTCGCGCCAGTCCTGCAGCGCCGGCGAGAGCATATCGGAGGGGAGAGAACCATCGAGCACGCTGGCGAGTTTTGCGGCTTTCAACCGGTCGGCCGGCGCCTTGGCCTCCAGAATAGTCTGGTCGGCCTGTTTTAGATCGGCATCGAGCCTGTCGATCTGGCGGCGAAGATCGACCGCCACCTTGACGTTGCCCTCGCCGCTCTTTGCCGTGAAGGCTGCAAGTTCCGCTTTCGCCTCGTCATAGGCCTTGCGCAAGGCGGCGTCGCTTTCGGTGTTGCCGCCGGTACCGTTCGCCGGGGAAACCGCTTCGGCAAGCCTTGCGGCGATACGCATGGATTTGCCGCTGTCGCCGGTCGTCACCCGCACGAGGATCGTGCCGGCAGCGGCATCGGGCAGGATCTCGACCGAACGCTTCAAGCTTGCCTCGGCGCGCGAGGCCGGGTCGGCAGCAGCCCCGGTCGCCGACAGCAGATCGAGCGCAACCCCGAGCGCATTGGCCTTCTGACCGGCAAATTCCGGATCGTGATCGAGTTTCAGAGAGGCGACCGTCGAAGCAACCACCCGTGCCGACATCAGTCCTTTCGCCGCAGCTTCGGTGAAGGCGGCCCGGCTTGCGGCATCGGTCTTCACCGCAAGCGTTGCTTCGGCACGGTAGAGGGCCGGCGAAGCCGGCATCAGCATCGGCAGACCGGCGCCGATCATCGTCGCTGCGGCGGCCGTCATCACAAGTGCGCTGCCGCCGACGCGCCGCCGCGGCGCTGCTGTGCGAGGCTCCGCCGGTTCCTCATGGATCGCTGCCAGCGGTTCGGGCGAGATCATCGGCTCGATGGCCGGAGCAGCCGGTTCCTCACGGCGCGGATGTTCCTGCGGAAGCGGATGGCCGACGTCGTTGGCGGCCCGCAGGTGATTGCCGAGGATGGTTTCGATGCGATCGACCAACGGTGGCGTGCGCGCGGCTTTGGCGCGTTGCTCTTCCAGCGCGCGACCGATGGCGCGCAGCAGTTCGGCCTCGGGCGGTGCGATATCGGCCCGGTTCGACCGGGGCACGCCGCCAGGCAGTCCATAATCATCACCATGGGCGCGCGCCGGTCCGGCCGCCGCCGGCCGGGTGGCTGCGCGATCGTGAAAGCTGCTTCTGGCCCTGATATCGTACATTTGCGCCACATCTCATGCACATGATGGCCGAATTCGCTCATCCGCACGGATGCAGATGATTAAGCCAGTCTAAATATTCATGGCAAAGAAATGGTTAACCGCAGCGTGTCAGAACTATGCATAGCTCCTCAAATCGGAATCGATCCAAGGATACATTCCAAAATCCTATAATGTCTTGGAAAGACGCGAGGGTCAGCTTGCCTTCTTGTGTTCCGACCGTGGCTGCAGCGCGGTGTTGGGTTCTTCCGGATGGCTGAGGATTCGCTCGCGCCGGCGGAAGCGGTAGCGCAGGACATGGAAAAGGAAGACCGGGATGCCGACGACGTAGCGGCGCCAGAGGCGCGTCGGCTCCTGCAGCAGGCGATAGGCCCATTCCAGCCGCATCATCCGCACCGTCCTCGGCGCACGCGGGACGGCGCCGGAGACGAAGTCGAAGAGAGCGCCCACCGTCAGCACCAGGCGCGCATGATCGGCACGGATATTGTCGTGGACCCATTTTTCCTGCAGCGGCGTTCCCATGCCGACGATCAGAATGTCGAGCTTCTGGCGCTCGATCTCCTCGGTGACCTCAGTGGAATCGACCTTGTCGAAATAACCGTCGGAAACCACGACGAATTCATGCCAGGGCGTATGCCTGCGGAAATTTTCAGCCGCCGCCTCGACGACCGAACGCGTGCCGCCGATCAGACCGATGCGGCGCGGAGCCTCCATGAAGGTGAGGAAGGCCGGCACAAAATCGGTGCCGTTCAAATTGGCGGGAAAGGGCGAACCATGGGCGATCTGCGATGCGATGTTGAGACCGATGCCATCCGGCAGCACCAAATTGTGCGACATGATCCGGTAGTATTCGTCATCGTGAAGCGCGGTCAGCATGTTGTGGGCGTTGACGAAGCAAACCACGGTCTGGCCGACGGGAATGGAGGCCAGCTCGTTGATGAAAACGAGGGCATCGTCCCAGCCGAGATCGCAGACCGGCAGATCGAAGATCGTCCGCCGCGATGCGAGCACCGCGAAGTTCGCAATCAGATTCATTCCTACCTCCTGCCTAGGATGCTTCATGCGCCCGACATCCCGGAAAACAAGCCCACACTTCCGCACCGGGCCTCGAAAGCCCCGGTCGCGTCCCGCCGTGACGGCGTCGCCCCGATTTCAGAAGCGGCGCATGTCAAGCTGTGACAGCTGGTATAACAGGACGGTTTCAAACAACCCTTAGGAAAATTCCTTGAATTTCCATGCTCGCATAAGTGGTTTGTTAACCACGCGCGCCAACGGAAAACGGCGCCTTCCGGCGCCGTTGTTCGTCGATATCATTGTCGTGCTTAGTGAGCGGCTGGCGCCGGCGCTTCACCGGCCGGTGCGGTCTCGACGATCTTGACGGGTGTGCCCACCTTCTTCGGCGCCCCGGCCGAGCTTTCCTTGACATCTTCCTTGGAGAGATAGTCGAGCTGCTCCAGCATGACCTCGGCGACATATTCGCCGCCGAGGCGCTCGTTCATGCCCTTCTTGATCTCTTCGCGGAAGGCCTTCGGATCGAAGGATTTGATGTGGGCGATATCGACCATCTTGTTGCCGACGAGCAGGCTGAAAAGCTGGTCGGTGGTCATTTCGGCCAGCGGCAGCGTCACGTCTTTCAGCATCTCCTTGTTCATCATGAAGGAAACGCGGCCGAGGAAGTAGCCGGTGATCGCACCATTGCCGATGATGGGGACCGTGATGGTTTCACCCTTCACCAGTTCAAGCGCGCTCTGTTTGGAATCCGTTGCCGCGGGCGCCGGCGCGGTCGCCAGGTACACGGAGAAATAGACCGATGCCAAGGTGATGGCGCAAACCCAGACACCGGTGAGGACGAGCTTGATCATCAGTTTCCACGCGCGGCAAATTGTTCCTGGGAATAGGTCCCGTCGGCATCGGCGTCCTGAACGGCGTTCTTCAGCAGATCGGCGACAGCGCGAACCGCTTCGAGATGCGCCTCGACCCGACGGGCGTTGAGAACCAGCTTCTTCTTCAGCCCGTGCAACTGATCGAGATGGGCAGCGGCAAGCTCGGCCGGATCGGTGTCGCGGAAAAGCATCGACAGCTCATAGAGGCAGCGGCTTTTATGCGCATTGGAGACCTTGAGATCGAACTGCGGATCGCTGCCGATCCGGGTGTTCTCATTGTCGATGATCATTTCGAGGCGTCCGAGAACGGATTTGATTCTGTATTCGTTCGAAACTATTTCCATTGTACCCTCGATTATGCGTCGCTTGGAGCGCCATGCCGAAAACTGTGCGCGGATTTCGCGCGACATCACGCTCTAACTATTTCATTGAGAACAAGATTCAGGTTTTAGGCCAACGGGCCCCAAATCATCCTGTTCTGTCGGTCTTGGCTTCAGCGGTGGGCGTGCCGAATGTCTTGCGCTGGAAGTCGTCGATCATGCTGAGCGCAGTGTTGCGGTCATCGTTATCGGTCGAGGCATTGACGATCTTGCCTTCCTGTCGGCGCAGCTGCTCGGCGTACATCTGCTTGGCGATGCCGATGCCGTCGCCCTTGGCCATGGTGTTGCCGAGCTGTTCGGCCATCATGCCCTTCCAGATATCGCCGGTCGCGCCCTTGCCGTAGACGTCTTCGCTTTCGCTCGGCAGCATGGACTTGACGAAATTCTGCAGCACCATGGCCTCGAATTTCCGGTAGCTTTCCGGCACTTCCTCGGCCTTCGTGCGGTTCTGGATGTTGTTAAGGCCGCTTTTCTGGCTGATATGGTCGAGGACGTCGACCGTATTGGAGAAGCCCTTGCCATTTTCGGCGAGGCTCGTTGCGGCAAAGGCCGCACGATTTGCCTTCAATTTTTCCTGGGCCGCCTGAACCTCCATGGGGTCGGCAGCTTTGACAACGTCCAGGACCAGATCACTGGGAGGCGAAATAGCCACGTTACAATCCTCTAATTTAAGATCGTAACGACTATGGGTTTCGAAGCTTGCTGGAGGCTGGCGTTGCGAATTGCTGATCGATGACATCGTAGACGGCATTGTCGTCGGCCTCGCGGCGCTCGGCCTCGAGGGCTTCTTTCATGCCTTCTTCGAAACGGTCGCCCTTGGCGCGCTCACGCGCCAGCCGCATTTCGTGAACCTCCTGCATGCCGGTCAGCTGCAGGTCCTTGATCGAAAGCCTGCCGAATCGGTCGGCGTAATTCTGCGAAAAGGCATGGTGGACGGGGTCCATCGAGCCGAGTGCGAGGATCACGTCATCCATCGCCGCATTGACCTCGACGCGCTGGCGGCTGGTTTCGGCCAGATCGTTCTCGGCCATCCTTTCGATATGCCTTTGCACCGAGAGCAGTCGCTTAAGCTTCTGGGAGCGGTTCTTATCGATCATCGCCTCATCGCCCGATATAGATCGAGCCGAAGGACTGGCCGAACTGGCTGACCAAGGCCGCAATCGAGAAGTAGATCAGGAAGAGCCCGCCCATCAGCAGATAGGGCGTCGAGATGAAGTAGACCGGGATCTGCGGCGCCAACTTGTTGATGAAGCCGATCGAGACGTTGAAGATCAGGCCGTAGATCAGAAAGGGGCTCGACAGCCGCAGCATGATGTAGGTGGTCTGCTCCAGCGTGTCGCTAAAGGAGATCAGCGTCGCCCGCATCTGCATCAGGCCGCCGAAAGGCATGGTCGTGTAGGAATCGATCAGCGCCCGAAAGACGATGTGATGGAAGTCCATGATGAACAGGATCATGATGCCGGCAAAGGTGATGAAGCCGGAAAGGCTGCTCTCCGGCGTGTCTTCGATGATATCGGCCGAGCCCGGCTGGGTATAACCAACCATGGTGGCAATGATCGTCGCGGCGAACTGCATGCCGAGCGTGTAGATCCGCGCCAGCATGCCGTACATCACGCCGATCAGCGATTCGCTGACGATCAGGCCGATATAGGTTCCGGAACCGGTGTGGACGGCCGGATAGACCGTGTCCCACAGCAGCGGCATGACGGCGATCGACAGCGCGACGGCGATGAAGACGCGCAGCTGTTCGGGCACGCGCGCCGAGGAAAAACCCGGAAGAGCCAGCACACAGCCACCGATCCGGCAGAAAACCAGAAACAGTGCGAGAACGGTCCCTTGCGGGTCTGTTATCATGAAATAGAGCCCAAAATCTTTATCTCGATGCCCTTGGCCAGTTCGACATGCGACAGGACCGGCAGCGTGGCGAACAGGCGTTCGATGATCATGCGCACATAGGAGCGTGTTTCCGGCGAGGTGACAAGTGCGAATGGCAGACCGCGATCCATGAACTCACGGATAACTTTGGTGGCCTGTTCGCTGAATTCTTCCAGGTTACGCGGATCGATGTCGAATTCGATCACCTCGCCCTTGGCGTCGCGCTTCAGCGCCTGGTGGAAAGCGAGATCCCATTTGCTGCCCAGCCTAAGGACGCGCAGCACGCCGTTGTCGGCAAGGTCGCCGCAGAGCTGCTGGGCCATGCGGATGCGGACATGCTCGACGATCTGCTCGGTCTTCCTGACATGCGGGGCGAGTTCGGCCACCGCTTCGAGAATGAGGTGCAGGTTGCGGATCGAGACGCGTTCGGCAAGCAGGAGCTTGAGCACCGCCTGCAGGCCCGAATAGGACATATGCGACGAGCAGATCTCGTCGGCGAGCTTCTTGTATTCGGGGTCGAGCCGGTCGATCAGCACCTTGACGTCCTTGTAAGACAGAAGCTGCGGCAGGTTGTTGCGGATGACCTCGCTCATATGGGTGAGCACAACGGAAACGTTGTCGATCGGCTGGAAGCCCTCGCGTTTCAGATCGTCGGCAAAGTTTTCGAGGATCGAGACGGCCGGCATGCCGAAAGCGGGTTCGCGGATTTCATCGCCGGGGATGCTCGGCCGGCGGCCGGCGCCGGTGACGACCAGGACTTCGCCGACGCGCAGCAGGTTGGAGGCCACCGTCGTGCCGTGGATGCGGATCTGGTAGGACTTCTCGGCGATGGCAATGTCGTCGGTGACCTTGATCTCGGGCACGACGAAACCGTATTGGGTGGCGAACTTCTTGCGCATCTTGCCGACGCGGAAGGCGAGTTCCTGGTGGGCGCCGAGCAGGCGGGTCGAGACCATCTTGCCGAGCGCAAGCTCGATCTCGGAGGTCCGCAGCACCGACTTGACCGAATCCTTTTCCAGCTCCTTGCTCTGGACGACCTTCTTTTCCTCCTGCTCGCGGCGAAGCTTGTTTTCAGCCTCGACCTGACGCGGGATAAACCAGGCGCCGAAGGCAAGAAGACTGCCGAGGATCACGAAGGGGACGAAGGGCAGTCCCGGCATCAGCGCCAGGACGAACATCAGCACGGCCGAGACCGAGAGTGCGCGGGGGTAACCGCTCAACTGGTTGACGACCGCCTGGTCGGTGGAGCCGGTCGTGCCGCCGCGCGAGACGAGAAGGCCGGCGGCGAGCGAGACGATGAGGGCCGGCATCTGCGAGACGAGGCCGTCGCCGACGGAGAGCTTGACGAAGACGTCGGCTGCTTCGCCGATCGGCATGCCGTGGCGGAAATAGCCGATGATGATGCCGCCGAAGACGTTGATGGCGGTGATGATCAGGCCGGCGACGGCATCGCCGCGCACGAATTTCGAGGCACCGTCCATCGCACCGAAGAACGAGCTTTCCTCTTCGAGTTCCCGGCGCCGGCGCTGGGCTTCCCTTTCATCGATGATGCCGGCCGAAAGATCGGCGTCGATCGACATCTGCTTGCCGGGGATGGCATCCAGCGTGAAGCGCGCGCCGACTTCGGCGATACGCGTGGCGCCCTTGGTGATGACGATGAAGTTGATGGTGATGAGGATCAGGAAGACGATCAGACCGATGACGAAGTCGCCGGACATCACCAGGCTTGCGAAACCGGCGATGACGCCGCCGGCCGCGTCATGGCCTTCATTGCCGTGGGACAGGATGACGCGCGTCGTCGCGATGTTCAGCGCCAGCCGGGTCATCGTCGCGATCAGCAGAATGGTCGGGAAAGACGAAAAATCGAGCGGTTTCTGGATCCACAGCGCAACCATCAGGATCAGCACCGAGAAGGCGATCGAGAAGGCCAGCCCCATGTCGATCAGGAATGGCGGGATCGGCAGGAAGAGAATGCAGATGATGCCGATGATGCCGAGGGCAAAACCGACATCGCGCAGGCTCGGGGCGACTTTCGGAAGGGGGAGTGCAGGTGGTTGCGCCATAACAGTTCCGTCTCTTCATGAGAGGAGGCGGACTCGGTCCGCCCAATTCAGATCGAGAGTTAAATGGCGAAGCTTGCGCGAAGGTGGCTCAGAAACCGGACTGGATGCGCGAAAAGACGAGATTGGTGAAAATCGAGATCTGCGAGCCGACGAAGGGTGCTGTGACGCCGACGGTGATCAGCACGGCGACGATCTTCGGCACGAAGGTCAGCGTCGCTTCCTGCACCTGGGTCAAGGCCTGGATCAGGGCGATGACGAGACCCACGACCATCGCAGCAATGACGGCCGGACCGGCGGCAATCAGGACGGTCCAGATCGCAGCCTGGAACAGATCCAATGCATCAGCTTCATTCATCTGAAGGCAACCTCATATCGCCTCGAAGCAGCCCGCCGTGGCCGGGCCGCTATTGATTGGTGTCCCTCGGCGCGTCGGCGCCGTGGTATCAGGTATCGCTGTCGCTGGTCGGCGCCTTGTCGGCAACAGTGATTCCCGCCTGGACGAGTATATTACCGCCATCGGTGGTCGTCGCAATGATGCCGTCGGAATAAACCTTGACGGATTCGATGGTGCCTTTGACGGTGCCGTCTGCGCTTTCCATGTATTTGCCGACGTAGCTGCTGGCCTGGGTGAGGCTCGAGCTTGCCAGCAGCGTATCCAGCTTGGTGTTGGTCTGGATCGTCTGCTCGACCTGCGAGAAGCTTGCCAGCTGCGACATCTGCTCGCTGGCATCGACCGGATCGGTCGGATCCTGGTTCTTCATCTGCGCAATGAGCAGCTGAAGGAAATTGTCGTAGTTCAGCGTCGCCTTGCTCTGGGCTGAACTGGTCGAGCTCGTCGTACTCGTCGTGCTGACGCTTGATGTCGCATCTACCGCCATGGTGCAATCTCCCTGCGAATCTGCTCGACCATTGTCGGCGGCATCTCGTGGTTGTTGAGGATATTGTCTTCGATCGCGTAGAGGCCACGGATCGCCTTCAGCGCATCGAAAGCGCGGCCGGTCGAGACGAGTGCATCGATGCGCTTCAGTTCGGCGAGGATTTCCTCGTTTTTGAAGCAGCTGAGCAGCATGGTGATCGACTTGCGGAACATCGCCGTCGAGTGGTCCTTGCCCTCGGGATTGATGAGGATCATCTGTGCGATGAAATACAGCTGACGCAGGGGCGTGGTGGCGCCTTCGGGCTGGAGGACGTGGTTTTCGAGAAGGAACGTCACATCATTCAGGAATTCCAGCGCGACCTTGCGGTCGACACGCAGGACGGCGCCGTTGATGAAGATTCTTTCTCCGGCTTTCAGAGAAATGCGAAGTGTACTTTTCATTTAAGTCCATCCCTGATGATGGTGGTAACGTCGATGATGCCCTGGTAGTTATTCGACAGACGTTTTCGGATCCTGTCGCATTCCTTCAAAATCCAGATTGCGATCGAGATGAGGTTGGCCCTGAGCTCGATCTCCAGCTGGTTGTCGGGATGCTTCAGATCCTCGATGAAGCTGATCCATACCCTGCGCGTATAAAACAGGGCTTCGATGGCTTCCCGGCCGTATTTTTCCTTTTCGCGCGCCAGCGACAGCAGATCTATGGACCGGTCAAGAACCTGCCATTCCCGCTCTTTCGCGTCGGCCACCGAGTCCTGCATGACTTCGGCATAAGAGAACTGATACATTCATGCATCCTTCTTAGTCTTGCGCGCCTTTGCTCATCAAAGGTAGTTTACGAGACTCAACTGCTGGATCTTCGAGACGATCGTGTAAGCCGTTTCAAGCTGCGTTTCCAAGGTCTTGACGAGGGTCGAAGCCTCGTAGGGATCGACGCCCTGAAGGTCGACGAGCTTGTTCTTGATGATGTTCGACTGGGCGTCGAGGGCGTCGTTGGACTTCTTGACGCGCTCCTGGGAAAGACCGAGCTGGCTTGCCTGCGTCACGAGGCCGCTGGTCGCCTTCGTCGTGTAGCTGATTGCCTGCTTCGACACCGTGCTCATCGCGTCGCTGCTCAGGTCCTGGCCAAGCAGCGCCGAGGTCATCACCGAGGCGAGCGCCATGTAGCGCATGCCTTCGGAATTGGCGTTGGTCGAGGATTCGATGACTTCCGAATTGCTGATGCGGCTCGTCATGTTCTGGCTCGATGCCTGCGACCAGCCGGTCGTCGCATTGGTCCAGTTTGCCTCGCTGAACATCGGCTCGACCATCGTCGTAATGAAGGTCTCCATTTCGTCGCCGGTGAGATCGCTGACGCCCTTGCCGAGGCCCGTCGCATATGTATTCAGCGCGGTGACGATATCCGCGCTCGTCGCCGTCGTCTGGTCAGTCAGCGGCTGCACATCGGTGTTGATGCCGGAGAACAAGTATTCGCCGTTCACCATGGTATTGGCCGTGTCCATCATAGTGGACAGCGCGCTGGTCGCCGACTGGATGGCGACGGTAATGCTGCCGGGATCGTGGCTGCCCTGGAGCGCCGTCAGCTTCGAAACGAGACCGTCGCCGACGTCCTTCATCTTGGACAGGCCGAGTTGCGAGGATTCCATGCGCGCGGTGACGAGCGAATTGCTCGATTTGATCGTGTCGATCCTGTCGACCTCGCGGCTGAAGTCGACGCTTCTGGCGGCGTTGCCGCCGAGCGAGACACCGATGTCGGCATAGACACCCGTCGTTGCCTCCATCGTCGCCTTCGTCATCTGGTTCTGCCCCTGACGAATGGTCAAGCGCATCGCATTCTGAATGGCTGAACTTGAAATAAATGAGCTCTTCATGGCTTAACTCGCAATATCCAGCAATGACTTCAACATTTCGTCGACAGCGTTCAGGATTTTGGTCGCCGCCTTGTAAGATTGCTCTATGTCAAGGAGCAGCGTCAGTTCCTCGTCGAGGTTGACACCCGTCTCGTTGGAATAGGCTTCGTCCGAGCGCGACAGCGCCGCCGAGGTGTTTTCCGCCGCGGTCGTGGCATTGCTGCGATACTGCTCGAGCCAACCGAGGGAATTCGTGGCGTATTCCATGATGCTGACGTTCGAATCGATGCCCGTCGAGGTGTCGAATCCGGCCGTCGTCCCCGTTGCCGGATCGAAATCGATATCGGAGCCCAAGGCATTATAAAGACTATCGAGGTCCGTCGTATAACCACTGAGGTGGGTAGGATTGTTGACGACGCCGTCGGCGTTGACGCCGCCATCGCGCAGGCGCATCGGGTCGCCGCCCTGCGAGGTGATGACGGTGCTGCTGACGGTGATGGTCGACGCCATACCGGCAACCGCGGTGCTGCCGGCCTCGACCGTGTCGCCGCTCCAGGTGAAGAGACCTGTCACATAGGCCGGGGTCCCCGACGTGCTCTGCTCCTTGAAGAGCGATACCAGGCCGCGGGCGATTTCATCGAGCTGCTTCTGGAAGTTGGGAGCGATCTCGTCACGGACCTGCAGGAGCGACTGAAGGCTTCCCTGCCCCGTCGCCGTCGATCCGCTGCCACGCGGAAGCGCGACACCGTCGATATAGACCGAATTGCCGGCGATGGTGGCATTGTAGGCATCCTTCGCCTGGAACGTCACCGTGCGCGGGATCGTCTCGAAGAGAATCGTCCCGTCAGACGTGCTCAGCACCATGTCGTTGTTGTCGCGCGTCGTGGCGCTGACGCCGACGATCTGCGAAATCTGCTTGAGGGCCTTCTCGCGTTCGTCGAGAGCGCTGGAGGGATCCGCGCCCGTGGCCGTGGCGGTCTTCACCGCATTGTTGGCGGTCTCGAACTGGCTGAGCAGCGTATTCAGCGTATCGACCGCGGTAGCGATCTGCTTGTCGGCGCTGGCGCGGACATCCTGTACGGAACTCGACGCATTGTTCAGCGAGTTGGCGACGTCCTGGGCGGCGGTGATCGCGCCCTGGGCGGCGACGGTGCTGCCGGGCGTCGTGCGGAAGGCCTGAAGTTTCTGCTGGAAAACACCGAGATAGGTGGATGGCGACGTCTCGTAGTCGTTGCCACCCATGATCGACTTGAGGTCCTCGAGACCGCTGAGCAGGGTTTGCTGGGCGCTGTCCTGGGAGGACGACTTCAGATATTGGCGCAGCAGCGCATCTTCCTGCGCCCGGTCGATCTTGACGACCTGCGCGCCGTTCAGGGACGTGGTGAGCATCGCCTGCCGGCGCACGTAATCCTTGTTGCCGGCATTCGAAATATTGTTCGATACGACACTGCTCTGCGTGCCGGTATTGTTGAATATTCCCTGCGCGGTATTAAGTGCGGACGTGAGCGACATGGCTTACCCGTTACCCTGATTATCTCTTGAGGTTGACGAGGACGTCCATGATGTCGGACCCCGTCTGGAACACCTTGGAATTGGCGGTATAGCTGCGTTGGGATTCGATCATCTCGGTGAGCTCGCCGGCAAGGTCGACGTTCGAACCTTCGAGAGCACCCGACTTGATCGTGCCGAGGCCGTTGGTCTGCGGGAAACCGGTGACAGTGACGCCCGACTGGCCGTTGGCGCTGTAGACGTTTCCGCTCATCAGCGTCAACTTGTCCGGACTTGCGACATTCGCGAGCGGAATGCGGTAGAGCGGCTTGGTGCTGCCGTCCTCGTATTTGGCGTAGACTATGCCGTCGCCGTCGATCGTTACGTCCTTGACCGGGCTTGCGGCTTGACCGTTCGGCGTGCCGGTGCCGGCAAACTCGGCGCCGAGCTGCGTAAAGCCCGTGAGATCCATGTCGATATCCAAACCAGTTACCGGATCGGAGATCGTGACGGTGCCCGTTGAGTTGGTGATCTTGCCGGTTGAGTCGAACTCGAGCGTGGTCTCTGCCACGGTGCCGCCGGTGGGGGTGGTGGTACTGTAGGGGAAGGAGGTCGTTCCGCCGGTTGCCGCATCGGCGTTGCGGAAGATCGCAACCTCCCAAGTGCTGGCGGTGCCGGTTGCCGGCGGTGGTGTAGTAACCGAGGTCTTGGTGAAGTAGAAGTCGTACATCACCTTGTTGCCGAGCGTGTCGTAGGCGACCATCGAGAACTTCTTGGTGTCGGTTGTCGGGGTGCCGGTTGCGCCGTTGTCGCTCGGAAGCGTCGCAGGAGCGACCGGAGCAACGTTAGCGTTGGAATTAAGGTTGCCCTTGAAGACGCCTGACGTCGAGGCGATGGCAGTTAATCCTTCCTGGTTGACATTGACGGGAACGAGGCCGTCGAAGCCGTTGACGACGACGGCGGGAGCGCCGGAGTCGTAGGAATAACCCATCAGGCCGAAGCCGGCGGCGTTGACGAGATTGCCTTCGTCGTCCTTCGTGAAGTCGCCGGCGCGGGTCAGGACAGGCGTGCCGTCGGCGCCCTGGACGATGAAGAAGCCGTCGCCCGAGATCGCAAGGTCGGTGGTGGAGGTGGTGTAGGAAATATCGCCCTGGTCGGAGACGGCCTGGCGGACGGAGGTCTGAACGCCGCCGGAATTGTAGTTGCCGCCCGAGGATGGCAGAACCAGCGACGAGAAGCTCGTCGACACGGCCTTGTAACCGGTCGTGTTAACGTTGGCGATATTGTCGGAGACCGTGCTGAGGCGGTTCGCCTGCGCATTCATGCCCGATACCGCCGTCTTCATGCTGCCGAAAATGCTCATCTGAAAACCTCGTTTTACCTGTTAAGCTCGAGAGTATTTGTCGGGCCTTGCGTGAAGCTGTCTGTGATGGCGCGCTGCGAGGCCAATATCGAGGTTCAGCCGGGCGTCGCCGCCCGGCCGGAAAAATCAGGCCCAATCGATGCAGTAGCCAAGGAAGCGCTTGGAATCGACCGGATCGACGCCGAGCTTCTTGCGCAGCTTCTTGCGCAGCTTCGAGATATGGCTTTCGACGACATTCTCCTCGACCTCCTCATCGAAGATGCCGTAGATGGCGTTGAAGATCTGGGTCTTGGTGACCCGGCGACCGCGATTGGCGATTAGATATTCGAGGATGCGGCGCTCGCGCCGGGGAAGCGCGAAGACTTCGCCGTTGATCTCAGGGTCGCGGCCGTCCGAGAAGACGCGGATCCCGCCGATTTCGGTGTAGTTGGCAATCGCCTTCAGCCGGCGCCGGATCGCAGCCGCCCTTGCCAGGATTTCGCGCGGATGCACCGGTTTGCGCACCACATCGTCGACGCCACAATCGAATAGCGCAAGGGTGTTTTCGAGCGAGGGCTGGTCGCTGACCGCAATTACCGGCGCCATCGACCGGTCCCGGATCGCCCGGGGGAGTTCGAGGCTGCGCTGGCCCTGACCGATCAGGAAGGCCTCGACTGCCGCAATATCGGAATCGGCGGCGGTCTGTACCCACTCGCCAAATTCCGCTGGATCAAAGCCGGTGGAGGGAATGCCCTCACGACCAAACAGAGATGTGTATCCATCTTTCACGAGCTCACGCTCATCAACCACGACGATCATTCGTCCGCCTCCGAATCAGTGTGGCACTTCGATGATCTATGGGTACGAATCGCACGAATCGGCGACAACTCGTTAAAGTTAATGGCAGAAACTAATAATTGATTAAGATCTGGGTAGCGATTTGATCTATATCTAGTGGGTCTAGCTGTTTATGCACACCAAAATTTCGTGGAAAAGTTAACGGCCCCTTAATTATGACTTGCGCAGGGGATTCATGCCGGATTCCTGCCATATTGTGACACAGTTTCGTCACAATGGGCCCATTCCATCTTTGGTTGAATTAATTTCGGCAAAAGTTACTCGCATTGGGAGTCCACTTGCCGTAGCCCGTGGCGACCAGATTGGCGATGACGCGGCAGACATATTGCTTCTGCGCGGGGTCATTGTTGGGGCCTGCATGGTATCTGGCTACCGCCATCGTCCATGTCTCGTGACGGTCATGCAGGTCGCGGAGGAATTTTGCTGCATACTCGACGTTGCGATGCGGGTCGAACATATCCTCGGCCGAGCCAAAATTTTCGCCATGATAGTAATGGTTGATCTGCATGCAGCCGATGTCGATGAGCTTGGCGCCGCTGCTGCGGGCGACATCGAACTGCCGCATCGCGTCCTGTTCGGAGGGCGGAAAGATCGCCTTGCCTTCGACGTTCATTGCATAGGGATAGAGCGAGCCCTTGCGGCCGGTCTCCGTCAGGCCGACCGAATAGAGGATGCCTTCCGGGATACCGTATTTGGCAGCTGCCGACTGGATCTCACGCTCGCAGGCGCCGGTGGAGGCTTTGACCTCAGAGGTAAACGCCGCCAGTGCCGCCGCTGCGGCCAGCATTAGCGTCTTCAATACCGGTCTCGCCTGCACCATTGAAGCCTCCGTCCGCCCGCTGTGCCGTCTGATTGTGACGCTCGCGCGCCTCGCCGCCCTGCCCCTGCTGGGCGAGCGACTGCTGCTGGGAGGCCTGGCCTTGACTGCCTGCCTGGTTGCCGGCGTCGCTACGCTCGACCGGCGCCATGCTGATGGTAACGTTGTCGACGGCGTAGCCCTGGCTGCGCAGTGCTTCGAGAATCTTGCCGTGATCTTCCTTCATCTGACGGTAGGCCGCGCCGGTTTCGACCTTGAGGTCGACATTCAGGGCGTCGCCGGACAGGCGCATGGTCGCCGTCACCATGCCGAGATCGAGCGGATTCATCTGGATCTTCAGCGTATTGACCACCTTGCCGGTGCTTGTCCATTCCGCCGCATTGGAGAGCGCCGAGCTCGGTTCCATGGCGCGCGCCCATTCTGAATCGCCGGAGAGAGCGGCAGTGAGGGCGGCGGAATTCGAATTCTGCATCAGGCCGATATAGCGGCGCGACTCGAGAACCGAAACGTTTTCGACATCGGCTTTCTTGGCGCTGTCCTTAGGCCCGGCCTGATCGGTGCCGAGGTGAACATCCATCGACACGCCACGGCCATCGGCGCGGCTGATCCTGAACGTCCTGCCGTCGGCGGCTTCGGCATTCTCCGATCCCGGCACCTTGACGTCACCTACCATGCCACTGTCGACGTTGCCGCTGACGGCCGCCAAGGCGTCGGACGCATGGCCGCCTGCCTTGGCTTCGATATCCTCGATCTTCTTGTCGGCTTCATCGGCTTTGGCGGACGCATGATGGACGCCTGCGGTCACCGGCAAACCAACGGCGCCGTCGGCAGGTCCCTGCTTCAGCAGGCCGAGGACATCGGAAATGCCGCCGTCATTATCCTCACTGTCCTTGTCCGTATCGGTATCCAACGCGTCGGCTTTGGCATGCTTGCCGCCTTTGGCCGCCTCGGTCGAGCGGTCTTTCGGGTCGACCTTGCCGAAGGCGATATCCGCCTGCACCTTGACTGCAGCCTTTGCGGGCTTTGCCGCGACGACATTTGCGATGGTCTCCGGCGGCCCTTCAGCCTGCGCCTTCAAAGCGGCATCGCCGAGATCGATCAACGGCTTTGCGCCATTGCGGCTGCGGATGGTCCGCGCCACTTTCTCGGCGCCGGCATCGGCAACTGCACCCTGATCCGGCTGCGCATCGTCGGCGTCGTCATTGACGGCGCCGTTGCTTGCCTTGGCAAGCGCGTCGGAAAAGCCGTTCTTTTGGCCGCCAGCATCGTCTTTGCCCATCGGCCGTGCAGATTTCACAGCCG
The DNA here is from genome assembly GCF_036571585.1 of Rhizobium sp. 268. Classification (NCBI taxonomy): domain Bacteria; kingdom Pseudomonadati; phylum Pseudomonadota; class Alphaproteobacteria; order Hyphomicrobiales; family Rhizobiaceae; genus Rhizobium; species Rhizobium sp. 268. Next base: position 612,118 of record NZ_JAPPSO010000001.1, read on the forward strand.
CGGCAGAATCAGGACCGGCGGCTCCGCCCAAGACGCTCATATCCATCATTGTTCGTTGCCTTCCTGCGCCAGAAGACCGTCGATCTCGTCGAGCTTAGACCGATTGGTCGTCACAAATGCGTTGAATGAGGGGTCGGTACCCTGGCTCTGGCCAGTCGATGCCACACCTCCCGGAACAGGCTCGGAAAGCGCGCCTGGCGCTCCCGGTTGCGGAGCTATAGCCGCAGCCTTTTCAGAAGTGATTTCTTGATCAGAAGTGTTAGGGCCCGAGGCTTGCGTCAGGCTTGCCGGGTCGGGAGCGCGCAGGATCTGCTCGGCAACCGATCGTGCCGCCTCCTGCAACGCCTGATCCCGCGGCGAAAGCGTGTCACCGGCGATGCCGCTGACATTCTTCGCTGCCCGGTCGATATCCTCTGTGGTAAGGCCGGCCATGCCGCCATAGAAATCCGCAAGAGGACCGAAGGCATTGTCAGTGCCGGCGCCAAGCGACTGCACACGGTCGACCGCCATATGGGCCAGCTGCGGCTTTCCCGCGATCGCCGCAGCGCGGGCGATGCGCAGATAGACCTCGCGCTGGCGCGGCGCGTCCATGAAGGACAGGATGTCGATGACATCCTGCGGCTTCACGTCGTGATCATGGCCGACGACGAGTGTCACGAAAAGGTCGGCGAACTGGCTGGCATAAGGCGAATGTAGGAAGCGCCTGATATAGCGCTGCGAATAGGCCATGCCCCTGTCGAGCATCCCCTTGTCGACGCAGATGGCGACGGAGCGGCGCAACGCCGCTTCCTCGACGATCGTGCCGGGTGCCGCAAGGCGCGCCTGGTCGTAGAGATCCAGTGCGTCTGTCGGCTTCGTCGCGATCAGCACGTTGCCGCCGATCAACGCAAGGTATGGGCCGATCTTCTTGTCGCGGTATTCCCTGGCCGTCTCCTCCAGGGTCTTGGCGACGAGCAGCCCCTTACCGCTCAGATATTTTCTGAGCACATCGGTGACACGGTTGTCGAAATAGCCGTTGACGTCGTGGGCGATCAGATATTCGAGCGTCTGCGGATTGCCGCCGCTCATCGCGTAGATCAGCGCTGCATCGACGTTGCGGTCGTCATCGAAGACCGAAGTATCGACGCTGCGCAGCCGCTCGTCGATCGTTCCCAGCATGAAGCGCTGCATCTCTCCGGCCGAATGATCCCCGGAGACGACGGAATCCTGCACAAACTGCAGCGACCGCAGCATCTTGTACGGTGCAAGATCGTCCGGATCCTGCGCCTTGGCTGCGGCCGGCGAAAGCATCGCCAGACCGAGAGCCACAAATCCGACATAGCGATGCTGCCGACGCGCCATCCTGTTATCCTCGATCCGCCTGCACCAGGATCTCGATCCGGCGGTTGGTCGCGTTGAACGGGTCGGACGGCAGCTTCAGCCGGCGGTCGGCAAAGCCCGAAACCTGGGAGATGCGTTTTTCGTCGAGCCCGCCGCGCACAAGCATATAATAAGCGCTCTGGGCGCGGTCCATCGAAAGCCGCCAGTTTTCATTCTGCGCGCCCTTATACTGGCGCCCGTCCGTATGGCCGCGGATGGCGACCGCGCCGCCCCTTTCCTTCAGGATCGCGCCGATCTTTTCCATGGCGAGCACCATTTCCTGGCGGGGAACCGCGGAACCGATATTGAACATCGAGTCGTCGCTCTGGTCGGAGATGCTGACGAGCAATCCGCCTTCGGATGCCGTTACGGTCAGGCCTTCGGCAAGCTTGCCGGCAATGCCGCCGATCTGCTGAGCGATCTGCTCCTGCAGTTGCTCGGCTTGTTTCTGCTGCTGCTGTTCGGTCTCGGCCGCGCTCTTGTCCGCATCCTTCTGATGATCGGCGTCCTTCTGCGCTGCATCCTTTTGCGCTGGGGCCTTCTTGTCCTCAGCCTTCTTATCGCCAGACTTCTTGTCATCCGGCGCCTTGCCGTCCTTGGCCTCGGCCGCGCCCTTGGCTTCCTGAGCGGCCTTCTGATCGGTGGTCAGCGGTATCGGCTTCATATCCTCGACCTTGGCCATCTCGGTTGTCGCGCTTTCAGCCGCCTGCTCGTCGCTCTTGCCGGGAGGCGCGGACTTGCCGGCTGTCGTGACCTCAACCTGCTTCGTCCAGAAATCCGGATCGAAGGGATCACGATAGGCTTCGCCGCCATCGGCGCCGGTGGCCGGGCCGGAATCGGCGGCACCGCCATCGCCCTTGGCGCTGACATTGGCCTGCTGGCCGACTTCCTGCGCGATCTCGGCCAGAACCGAATACGGATTTTCGAAGAAATCGGCCTCGGAATAATTGGTCTGGTCGCCTGATGTCGATGTCTGGTCGTCACCATCCGCCGAAGCCTTGCCGTCGTTCGGATTTTCTTCCTTCTGTTTCGACTTCTCCTGCTTCTCCTCGCCTTCGGCGTTGTCGACGGGCTTCTTCAATCCCTTCTCGGTCGGCTTTTCGTCGGAAAGCTTGATCGGATTGAAATAGGTCGCGACCGAGGCCTTGGTCTCCTCGTTGGCGGCATTGACCAGCCACATGACCAGGAAGAACGCCATCATCGCCGTCATGAAGTCGGCATAGGCAATTTTCCACGCACCGCCATGGGAGCCATCGTGATCACCGCCGCCATGTCTCTTGACGATGATGATCTCGTTCTTGCCGTGGTGGTGGTTTTCGCCTTCGCTCATTCGAGAACTTTCTTCAAGCTGGCTGCCCAGGCGGACATACGGGTGACGATGACGGAATCGCCGATTTCGACGGCAAGATCGATATCGTCAGTCTCAATGTGTCGAACCGCCTCGGCATGTTCACCGAGCTCGGCGGCTAAGAGTTCGAAAAGCCGGCTGGGCCCGCGGACGACGATCGGTCCGGCAGCGCCCTCGAGGATCGAGTCGCGCAGCAGCACGGCGAGGCTTTCGGCTGCCCTGGCGGCAAGCGCTTCGGTCATCACGGGCGCGATGGCGATAGAGGCACCGGCACTGACCAGCTGCGCGACCTCTTCGGCAATATCGCGGACGCGGGATGCAATGACCGCTGCCGCCTCGACTTCGTAGCGAAGCCTCAGCTCGGCAAGCTCACGCGCGTGAGCCTCGGCCAGCGTCCGCGTCTCGCGTTCGTATTTTTCGGTCAAATCAGCGGTCGCTGCGGCATGACCTTGCGCATAGGCATTGCGGCGCTCCGCCTCGACGTCGATTACCGGTTCGCTCGGCATTTCGGGAAAACCGTCGCCGCCGAAATCGTCCATCTCGATGATCGGCGCTGACGGTTCCGGTTCACCGAAATCCTTCAAATACCGGGAAAGCGTAATGCTCATAAAAAACCATCCAGCATTCGGGAGGCATGCAGCATATCCACCCCCGCTCAAAACGAACTTGCGCGCCGGCACGTCGCTTCGAACGGGCAAGGGCTTCACCTTGCACCGGCACGGATTCGGACGATGCCTTCATGCCGGAAACTAGGAAGTCAAACTTGCGCGAGGATGAATGGCACCGCCATCCGCGATCGCGCCCACCTTTATTCCAGCAGGATCAAAATCTTGCTCGAAGCCGTGTTGAGGATCGAGATCGCTTCGACGGCCATCTGCTTCTGGGTTTCGATCGCCTTTTGCCGGATCGAAGCCTCGTCCATGTCGGTATCGACGAGCGCGCCGACGCTCTTGTCGATCGAATCGGAGAGATCGGCCGTATAGTCCATCTGATCGTCGATACGCGTCTTCATCACACCGATGGAAGCGGCCGTCGTCGTCAGCGAGGAAAGCAGCGAGTCGGTCACATCGAGCATATCGGTGAGTTGCGCATCGGTCGTATTCTTGTCGATCGCAATTTCCGTGCCCGTCGCCGGCGTGGTCGAGCTGGCGTCCAAAAGGTAATAGTTGCGCGCCGTCGCGCCGCTGTTGTTGATCGCGTTGGCATCGACCGCCTTGGTAAACAGTCCGCCGCTCGCATCGTTCTTATCGATGAGGATGGTTTGCGACGAGGGGAAATCGATGGTCTGAGCTTGATATTCGCCAGTCGGCGCGCGCACGAAACTCGAAATCACCGACCATGTCGGCGGCGCGGCGGTGTCGCCGTTCAGCAGCCAGTTTTCGCCGGCAAACGACGTCGATTCAACGACGGTCTTCAGCTGCTCCTTATATTCGCTGATCTCAGCATTGATCTTGTCCTTGTCGGTGCCGGGCTCTTTTGCCGCAACCAGCTTGGCGCGAATCTGGCCCATAAGATCAATCGCCGAGGTCATCGCCGTGTAGGTCGCATCCACCTTGGCAGCGCCGAGTCCAAGCGCATCTCCGATCGTGCCCAGATTGGTGCTGTCTGAGCGCATGACGGTTGCGATCGACCAGTAGGACGCATCGTCGGAGGCCGTCTCGATACGGTAACCCGAGGAAACTTGCTGCTGTGTCTGGCTGGCTTCTTTGTTGATGCTGCGTAGCACCGCAAGCGCATTCACCGCGGCCGCGCTGGTAATCTTAACGGTCATCGACAGGTCTCGGAATAAGGTCAAGGGGCAGGCCGGAATGCCGGCGGCGACTGAAGTGGCATCATGCCTCCGGTAGAGTTTCTACCGGCGTGTCGCAAAAGCAAATCAACTGAAAGCGAAGGTAACTCGATATCAACCCGTTGGGCAAGAGCGCAGCGCCGAACGCGCCGCGTCGATCGCGACGCAATTCAAGCCATTGATATAAAAGAAAAAACCGCGCCGTTTCGGACGCGGTTCGTAGGCTTTTCGCTTGTTGCCGGACGAGGGCGCAAGATTCGGTCCAGCTTCAGCGCCCGATTTAGCTGCGGAACAGCGTGAGAATGTTCTGAGCGCTGGAGTTGGCGATCGACAGCGACTGGATCGCCAGCTGCTGCTGCGTTTGCAACGCCGTCAGCTTACTCGATTCCTCCTCCATATCGGCATCGACAAGGCGGCCCACGCCCGAGTCGATCGAGTCGCTGAGCGCGCCGACGAAATTTTCCTGCAGTTCGATTCGCGTGGAAATCGAGCCGAGCTGCGATGCGGCCTTGGTCATCGCGTCCAAGCCGGCCTCGATCGAGGTCAGGGCCATGGAGATCTCAACCGAGCCGAAGGTGCTGATGTCCATCGAGTAGATCGAGCCGATCGTACCGTATGATGTGCCAATAATGCCGGAGCTCGTCTCGATCGAGCCGACCGAGTCCATGCCGAAGAGGACGTTGCCCGTGGAGCTTGAGTCCAGGATGTAGTCCGTCGTCTTGACGGAGACATTGCCGTTGCCATCGCGCACGAAGGTGGAAACCACGCTCTTAGTGCCGTCAGCGCCGGCAACCCAGTTTTCACCGGAAAAGGAAGCCGATTGGGCAATGCTGAGCAACTGCTGCTGCAACTGGCCGATTTCTTCCTGGACCTTGGTCTTGTCGACGCCCTTTTCGGTCGCGGCGACGATCTTCGCCTTGATTTCGCTGATGACGTCGATAGCGCTGTCCATGGCGGAATAAGCGGTATCGACCTTGGCGGCACCGAGGCCGAGAGCGTCGGAGACGGCGGAAAGTGCCTTGTTGTCCGAACGCATGGTCGTTGCGATCGACCAGTAGGCGGCGTTGTCGGACGCTTTTTCGACGCGATAACCCGACGATACGCGGTTCTGCGTAGCCTCGAGGCCGTCATTGATTCCGCGGAGTGTCTGAAGGGCGGCCATCGCCGCAACGTTCGTCAAAATGCTGGTCATGAAATGATTGCCCCTTGTCGGCAGTTGATAAAAAGGGACATTCCGGAAGCTACCGGGAACGGGGACCAGCCTCATGCCTGTTAACCGGTTCTTAAATTTGGTTAACCCGCCGTCTCGTTGACCTGAGAAAACAGCATTATGGTTAATCAACCGTTAACAGACACTAAAAAAAGCCGCGCTCCATTGAAGCGCGGCTCGTTTCCGAAGTCCCGCCGGAGACCGGCGGGCCGATATTTCCGAGGGTTATTAGCCGCGGAACAGCGTGAGGATGGTCTGCGAAGAGGAGTTCGCGATCGACAGTGACTGGACGGCCAGCTGCTGCTGGGTCTGCAGAGCGCTGAGCTTGGAGGATTCTTCTTCCATGTCGGCGTCGACGAGACGGCCGACACCGGAGTCGATCGAGTCGCTGAGAGCGGATACGAAGTTTTCCTGCAGTTCGATGCGCTTGGAGATCGAGCCGAGAGCAGCGCCGGCGCTGGTCATGGACTTCAGAGCCGCTTCGACATTGGTCAGAGCCGTCTGGATCTCGCCGAGGGTGAAGTTGGTGATGTCCATCGCGTAGACAGAACCGGTGGCGCCGTTCGACGTGCCGAGGATACCCGTGGAGGTTTCAACAGCGCCGCCGCTCATGCCGAACAGAACGTTGCCTGCGGAGCCGTCGTCGAGAACGTAGTCGGTCATCACGACCGAGACAGCGTTGGAGCCGTCACGAACGAAGGAGGCAACGACGTTCTTGGTGCCGTCGGCGCCGGCAACCCAGTTTTCACCGGAGAAGGAAGCCGACTGAGCGACGCTCAGGAGCTGCTGCTGCAGCTGGCTGATTTCTTCCTGGACCTTGGCCTTGTCGACGCCGTTTTCAGTCGCGGCAACCAGCTTGGCCTTGATGTTCCCGACGACATCGATGGCGCTGTCCATGGCGGAATAAGCGGTATCAACCTTGGCGGCGCCGAGGCCGAGAGCGTCGGAGACGGCGGAAAGCGCCTTGTTGTCCGAACGCATGGTCGTTGCGATCGACCAGTAAGCAGCATTGTCGGAAGCCTGGCCAACGCGATAGCCGGACGAAACGTGAGCCTGGGTTGTCTGGAGACCCTGGTTGATGCCACGGAGAGTCTGGAGGGCTGCCATCGCAGCGTTATTGGTGTTGATGCTCGTCATAGTTTGTTTGCCCCTTGTTGGCAGATTTTAAAAAGGGACATTCCGGATTTTCGGCCGGCCCACAGCGATCAGCATCATGCCTGTTAACCAGTCTCGTTAAGGTTAACTCGCCGTTTCGATGGGCCTAGAAAACAGCAAGATGGTTAAGGAAAGCTAAATTCAAAATGGAAATAGCGTAAAAATATCTGACACTTAGAAGGTTTTTCATTAACCTTATGTTAAAACATTTCGCGGCCGGGAATGACCCGGCCGCGAAACTTGAAAACCTTTGCCGACCGCTCTTAGCGGAAGAGCGACAAGATGTTCTGCGAAGAGGAATTCGCAATCGACAGCGACTGGATCGCCAGCTGCTGCTGGGTCTGCAGGGCGCTGAGCTTGGAGGATTCTTCTTCCATGTTGGCGTCGACGAGACGGCCGACACCGGAGTCGATCGAGTCGCTGAGAGCGTTGACGAAATCGTCCTGGTTGTCGATACGCTTGGAGAGCGAGCCGAGAGCAGCACCGGCGCTGGTCATGGACTTCAGAGCCGCTTCGACGTTGGTCAGAGCCGTCTGGATCTGGCCGGCGGTGAAGTTGGTGATGTCCATCCCGTAGATTGAACCGGTGGCGCCGTTCGACGTGCCGAGGATACCCGTGGAGGTTTCGACCGAGCCGCCGCTCATGCCGAACAGAACGTTGCCTGCAGAGCCGTCGTCGAGAACGTAGTCGGTGGTGGTGACCGACACGGCGTTGGAGCCGTCGCGGACGAACGAGGAAACGACGCTCTTGGTGCCATCGGCGCCGGCAACCCAGTTTTCACCGTTGAACGAAGCCGACTGAGCGATGCTCTTCAGCTGTTCCTGCAGCTGGCTGATTTCTTCCTGGACCTTGGCCTTGTCAACGCCGTTTTCAGTGGCGGCAACCAGCTTGGCCTTGATGTCGCCGACGACGTCAATGGCGCTGTCCATGGCGGTGTAAGCGGTGTCGACCTTGGCAGCGCCCATGCCGAGAGCGTCGGAAACGGCAGAAAGCGCCTTGTTGTCCGAACGCATGGTCGTTGCGATCGACCAGTAAGCAGCGTTGTCGGAAGCCTTTTCGACGCGGTAGCCCGACGAAACGTGGTTCTGCGTGCTGTTCAGGTTCTGGTTGACGCTGCGTAGCGTCTGGAGAGCGGCCTGTGCGGAAGAATTGGTGTTAATGCTTGTCATAAATCTGTCCCCTGGAAACTAGATACAAAAAGGAGGACATACCGGACTATAGTACCGGCGATGACGGACCAGCTTCATGCTACTCGGCGCCTTTTTTTGTTTGGCCCAAACCCGTCATGTCCAGGGCAATCTCGCAGCCAATGCTTGCCAACTTCTTAAAAACAGAGGCCCCGTGCCGGCTCCTTACATCGCATAGTTAATGCCGGCTGAATCTATTCCTTCGCATGCTAACATGCCGAGAAAGAAACCGTTTTCTCTCATGAAGGAAGCGCCTTCATGCGGCACACCGGTTTCAAGCAAGCTTCACCTGGCAGTGTGGCAGGCGCCGGGATAGCATCATCGGATCGATCCGCCCGTTTTCGGGGAGGACGGCTCGGGCGTGCGTCGGCGATCGACAGAAATGCCAGAACATTTCCTTCACGGAGTTGGGTTTTGAACAGCAAAGTTTCGTTCTCTGCGGCATCCAGAGATTACCAGGCGGGCCGCTACACACAGTCCCTGGCGACGCTCAACCAGCTCATGGATATCCAGCAGGACGCCAAGACCTATGCGCTGCTGGCCAAGAACCTCCTGCAGCTCGGCTTCAAGGCCGATGCCGCGAAAGCCTATGGCTTGGCCGGCAACTGCGAAGGACCGAATGCCTACGAATACCAGAAGCAGGCTGCCAAGCTGCATTATGAGATCGGCAACGAGGATGATGCTCTGCTGATCGCCATGCGAAACCTCGCCAAGGCCAAGGACGACGCAGAACTCGCCTTCATCATCACGGCGATCTATCTGAAGCGCCAGCAGCGGGATATCATTCGCCCGTTCAAGACGGTGCTGTCACAGAGTGCCAATCCCGATCATATGCGCCTGGCGGCCCTGCTGCTGAGCGACGATCTGAACGACGCAACCAACCAGAGCCTCTCGCGCAACCTCTTCAAGCGGTTTCCGGGCAATCTCGCATTCCGCTTCCTGCATCTGGTTTTCGCCCGCGAATTCAACGAGTTCGAAGAGGCCAGCAAACATCAGGCGGTGATCGACTCTGCACTCGCAAAGGGCGATATCGAGATCCTGCGCAAGGACAACCCGTTCTATCATCTGCACTGGTGCGGCAACGAGGATTTCAACCGCTATGCCACGATCGGCACCACCCCCCTCAACCCCGAACGGGTGGCCTTCCGCCGCAACCAGCCGCACACGTGGTCCGACAAGATCCGGATCGGCTACATGTCATCGGACTTCTGGGATCGCCATGCGACGATGAAGCTCCTGCAGCGGATCCTGGAACTGCACGACAGGGACCGGTTCGAGGTGACGCTGTTCTGCCATACGGGTCCGGAATACCTGAAGCACAACGTTACCGACCGCAGCCGCTGGGGCCGGATCGTCGACGTTCACGGCTTCTCCGATCAGGCGGTGCTGGCAGTCGTGCGCGAGCATAATATCGACATCATGGTCGACCTGAAGGGCCATACCTCCGGCAGTCGCGCGACAGCCTTCAACCTGCCGCTGGCGCCAGTACACGTCGGCTGGCTTGGTTTCCCCGGCAGCACCGTCAATATCGATCTCGACTACGTCATCGGCGACCATTCGGTACTGCCCGAGGTGGCCAAGCCCTTCTACCATGAGAAATTCTGCCGGTTGCCGGAAAGCTATCAGCCGAACGACCCGATGCATCGCCCGAAGCCGCGCCCCGTCACCCGCGAGCAGCTCGGCCTGCCGAAAGAGGCCTTTATCTTCGCCTCATTCAACGGCAACCGCAAGATCACGCCGGAGACGATCGACAGCTGGTGCCGCATTCTCAAGCGGGCGCCGAACAGCGTGCTCTGGCTGATGGCGAACACGCCGCGCAACCAGGCGAATCTGTTGAAGCACTTCCAGACGGCAGGCATTTCGCCCAAGCGGATCATTTTCTGCCCGCGCGCGCCCTACGAACAACATATCGACCGTCAGCAGGCGGCCGACCTCGGCATCGATACCTTCCCCGTCAACGGCCATACGACCACCTCGGAGCAGCTCTGGGGCGGCCTGCCGGTTCTGACCTTCAAGGGCACCAACTTCGCCTCACGCGTCAGCGAGAGCCTGCTGCGGGCCATCGACCTGCCCGACCTCGTCGCAAGCGACCTGCAGGCCTATGAAGATATGGCCGTCGAACTGGCGCAGAACCCCGGAAGGATCGCCGAATACAAGGCGCATCTGAAAGAGAAGCGCTATATCGCACCGCTCTTCGACGCCGAACGTTTCTGCAATCATCTGGAGCAGGCCTACGAAATCATGGCCGAGCGCGGCAAGCAGCGTCTCGCCCCCGAGCACATGGACATTGCGGCGCTGCCGCCGCGCACGGTGCCGTTCGGCGCCGAGTGAGCCTTTCAATCGTCACGAAAACCCGCCGGAGCGATCCGGCGGGTTTTCTCGTTGCCGAAAGCCTAGACGAAGATAGGAACGGGCAAAGATAGGAGCGGCGGTCGGTCAGTTGAACGAGCGCACCAGACTGCCGACCAGCAGGTTCCAGCCGTCGATCAGCACGAAGAAGAGAATCTTGAACGGCAGCGAGATCGACGTCGGCGGCAGCATCATCATGCCCATCGCCATGGTGATGGTGGCGACGATGAGGTCGATAACGAGGAACGGCAGGACGACGAGGAAGCCGATCTCGAAGCCGCGGCGAATTTCCGAAATCATGAAGGCCGGGATCAGCACGCGATAGTCGATCGGATCCGTCGTCTGGATAGTCTGGCCGCGTTCACGCGCCAGATCGACGAATAGCGCCAGATCCTTGTCGCGGGTGTTGGCCGCCATGAAGGTGCGGAAGGGTTCGGCAATCCGCTGGACGGCCTCGGTCTCGTTGATCTGATTGGCAAGCAGCGGCTGCACGCCGTTCTGCCAGGCCTGATCGAAGGTCGGCGACATGACGTAGAAGGTCATGAACAGCGACAGCGACAGGAGGATCATGTTGGAGGGGGTCGACGAGAGGCCCATGCCTGAGCGCAGGATCGAGAAGGCGATGATGAAGCGCGGGAAGCTCGTCACCATGATCAGGATGCCCGGCGCGACCGAAAGGATGGTCAGCAGGCCGAACGTGCGGATGATCCAGGCGGCGACGGAGCCATCGACGGGTACGTTCAACAAGTCAGTCGGCAGCTGCTGTGCCACCGCCAGTTCCGGTACCGCCATCATGGCGGCAAGGAAAACTATGAGACGAATCATTCGATGACAAATGTCCTGAACATGACCTTCGATACCCGCCCTTGCGAGCGAAGGTCAACACGTTCCTGTATGTCATCCTTGAGATATTGAAAGCCCCGCGGCCCCTCGATCTGCTGCAGGGAAACGGTCCTGACATAGGCGAGGATATCCTGGTGGATATCCTCGGAAACCTTGACATCCGGTGGTCCGTTGAACAGCAGCGCGACCTCGAGTCGGACCCAGTTTTCCGAGGGGTAGGCGAGGTTCGAGGTGATCGGCTCGAGCTGGACAACGTTGTTCGCCTCGGTCGAGATGTGGGCCAGGCCTTCCTCGGCCTTTTTCTTGGCCTCGGCGTCCTTGGCCTGCTCGGCCTCCTTGGCGCCCTTGATGTTGGGCGCGACGATCGTGCCGACCGCCCAGCCGCCGCCGGCGCCGAGCAGCGTCAGGACAGCGATACCGATGATCGTCATCAGCGTGGCGGATTTCTTCTTTGGTTGACCTGTGCTTGCGTCTGGCTCTGCCATCGTCGTTCAGCCTCAAAGCGGCGAGAAAAGATCGACGGCCTGCTGGCCGCGCGGAGGCTGCTGTACTTCCATCAGGCGGCCGCGGCCACCGTAGGAGATGCGGGCCTCGGCGATCTTGTCGTAGGAAATCTGGTTGTCGGCATTGACGTCCTGCGGGCGAACGATACCGGCGACGTTCAGGATGCGCAGTTCCTGGTTCAGACGGACTTCCTGCGAGCCCGAGATGACGAGGTTACCGTTTTCGAGAATGCCGGTGACGACGGCGGCGACCAGAAGGGTGATCTTGTCGGTGCGCTCGATCTTGCCCTTGCCGTCGGTGCTGGTGTCGGAACCATAGGTGAGGTCGGTCTTGGACTCGGGCGTCCAGCCGAAGATCTGGGCGTTGACGTCCCAGTTCATGCCGCTCGAATTGGTGCGGCTGCGGTTGGTCTCGTTGTCGAAGGAGGCCTTGTCGTTGATCTGGATGTCGACGGTCAGGATGTCGCCGACATTGAGCGCACGCGCATCCTTGAAGAGCGCCGCCTGTGAATCGCTCCACAGGGAATAACCCTGCGCCACGGCGCGCGGCTGCTTCGGATAAAGCGCCATCTGCGGCGTCTGGCCATAGGCCAGGCCGCTGCCGATCGGGCTCATGGCGGGCGCGCGGCCGATCTCGCTGACTGCCGTCGGAGACTGGCAACCTGCAAGGAGTGCGAGGGCGGCGATCGCGGCCGGGAAACGCATATTCATGAAGGATCCTTCGACGTATTGGGATCGGACGCACTGGCGATGACGCTGGCGATGGCCGCGGCCTTCTTCGGGTCCATCTCGTTGAGGATGAGGCTCGACTGACGCGGGCCGAGCCGCATGATCACGGCGGAGGCCACCTCGATCTTCATGTCCTGTAGTTGCAGTGCGGCCGAATCCGGCTTCATCTTCTTGTAGATTTCAGTGAGGCCGGCTTCCGCTTGCTTCAGGAAATCGTCGCGCCGCTTCAGCCAGTCCTGGTACTCGGCCTTGCGCTTATCCATCTCCGCCATGCGGGCGTCGATGTCGGCGCGAAGCTTTTCCAGCTCCTGCTTCTGCAGGAGGTAACGCTGGTCGCGGGCGGGGTCGGCAATGTTGGTGCAGAACTGCTTGACTTCGTCCTGGGAGGTGATGTCGCCCGCCGGCGCATGCTCCTGCGCGAAGGCGCCCGGGATCGACAGAAGGACGAGGCCTGCTGCCGGCAGCGCCAGCCGGCGCGCCAATTGCAGGACCGTCATGTCTTTGATGATCTTTATCATTGCAGCACAAGCTCCGCCTGCAGGGCGCCCGCCGACTTGATGCCCTGGAGAATGGCGATGATGCCATCCGGCTTCACGCCGATATTGTTGAGGCCGGCAACGAGGGTCCTGAGGTCGGGACCGTCGATGATCGCGACGCGCCCGCCGGTCTGCTCAGCGGCGATATCGGTCTGCGGCTGGACCGCGGTGCGGCCACGCGAGAAAGGTTCGGGCTGGATGATCTGCGGCGTCTCGGTGACCTGAACCGTCAGGGTGCCGTAGCTGACGGCGACCGGCGAGACGCGGACGTCGGAGCCGATGACGATCGTTCCGGTACGCTCGTTGATGACAACCTTGGCCGGCGTATCGGTTTCGACGATGAGATTTTCGATGTCGGCCATCAGCCGGGTGAGATCGGCCGTGCGCGGCTTCTGAATCACCACTTCCTGAGAATCCTTGGCTTCGGCGACCGGGCCGCCGAAACGTGCTGAGGCATAACCATTGACGATGTCGGCGATGCGGATCGCCGTCGAGAAGTCGGGATTGCGCAGCTGCAGGACGAGATTGACCGAGTCCTTGAAGCGGGACGGCAGTTCACGTTCGATGATCGCGCCGCCGGGCACGCGGCCGGCGGTGGTCACACCTTCGGTCACGGTCGCCGCCTGGCCCTGGGCCTGGAAGCCGGTGACGATGGCAGCGCCCTGGGCGACAGCGTAGATCTGGCCGTCCGCGCCGGAAAGCGAGGTCATGACGAGTGTGCCGCCGCGCAGCGATGTTGCGTCGCCGAGCGAGCTTACCGTTACGTCGATGCGGCTGCCGGGGCTTGCGAAGGGCGGCAGGTTGGCGGTGACCATGACGGCCGCCGTGTTCTTGGCGTTGGATTGGCCGCCCTGCGTCGAGATGCCGAGATTCTGCAGCATAGCCCGCATCGACTGCTCGGTGAAAGGCGAAGCACGGAAGCCGTCGCCGGTTCCCTGCAGGCCGACGATCAGGCCGTAGCCGATCAACTGGTTGTCGCGTCCGGCCTGAAGGGAGGCGATATCCTTGATGCGGGATGTCAGCGCCCAGGCGGGCGCGACGTCGACGAGGTTCATGGCAAGCACCGCGACAAGGGTCAAGAACCGGAAGAACAATTTCATTTTGCCCTCACATGGACCGTGCCGTCCGCAAGCACCGTGCCGCTGACGATGACGCCGGAATCCATATTGCGCGCGCGGATCAGCTGCCCTGTGGCGCCGTCTTCGAGCGGCGAGCCGGCGGCTGAGATGGTCATCGCACCGAGCGAGAAGACCAGGCGGATCGAAGAACCGCGGGTCACCGTATAGGGCTCACGCAGACCCGAAACCGAAATCGTGCGGCCCGGCAAAAGCGTGCGCTTGGAGACCAGGCCTTCGACCTGGGAGATGGATTTGGCGAAATCGCCGGAAAGGTTGGGGTTGGTGACCTCGACCTCCTGAAGCTGGCTGGCCGACAATGTGTCGCCGGGGTAGATGATCGTCGTCGGGACGACGGCATAACCCATGCCGGCATCCACGTCCGCGGGCAAGAAAATGCCCGTGACTGCGATCGTGGCTGCCGCCACCCATCCTGAGATGTGTCCTGCCCGGCAAAACATCATGTTTCGGCCCTTCCCTTTACTTCAGGTTCTTGCTGACGATGGAGGCCATTTCATCAGCGGTGGTGATCACCTTGGAATTCATCTCGTAAGCGCGCTGGGCCGAGATCAGCTCGGTGATTTCCTTCACCGGATCGACGTTCGACGATTCCAGATAGCCCTGCTTCATGTAGGCGAAACCTTCCTCGTCAGGATTGCCCACGACGGCTTCGCCGGAGGCTGCCGTTTCCTGGAAGAGATTGTCGCCGAGCGGCTGGAGACCAGCCTCGTTGACGAAGTCGGCAAGCGTCAACTGGCCGAGCACGGTCGCATCCGCCGCACCCGGCAATTTGGCCGAAACCTGGCCGGAGCGGCTGATCGTCAGCTCGGTCGAGCCCGTCGGGATGGTGATACCGGGCAGGACCTCGTAGCCGTCGATGGTGACGAGCTGGCCCTGGTCGTTCTTGTTGAAGGCGCCGGCGCGGGTGTAAAGCGTCGTCCCGTCGGTCGACTGGATCTGGAAGAAGCCCTTGCCGATCAGCGCCACGTCGAGGTCGTTGCCGGTCTGGGTCAGTTCGCCTTGGAGATGCAGGTTGCGGACCGCCGATGTCTGGACGCCGAGGCCGATATTGGCGCCTTCGGGAACGACGGCCTGGTTGGCGCGGTTGGCGACGCCCTTGGCGCGTTCGGTCTGGTAGAGAAGATCGGAGAATTCGGCGCGGGCGCGCTTGAAACCCGTCGTATTGATGTTGGCGATATTGTTCGCGATGACTTCCAGATTGGTCTGCTGGGCATCCATGCCCGTTGCTGCAATGGCGAGCGCTCTCATGTGTTCGTCCTCAAATCAGTTACATCTGCATCTTGGTGACTTCGAGAAAGGCCGAGACGACCTTGTCGCGGATGGCGATCGCCGTCTGCAGCGTCTGCTCGGCCTGGAGCATGGAATCGACGACTTCACGCGTCGTCGCCGTGCCTTTGATCCCGGCAAAGGACATGCTTTCCGCACCCTTCAGGCTGCTGACCGCGTCGCTTGCCATGTTGCCCATGACGGAGGCGAAGCTCATATTATTGGCCGCACCTGCGGTGCCTGGCATGGTGGCGGCAGACGACGAGGCCGAATTTTCGGTGTCGACGGCGCCGAGCGCACGGGTCATCGAAAGGTTGCTGACATTCTGGACGCTGCTGATCATTATTATTGGCTCTTCAGGAGATCGATCGTGGAGGAGATGAGATCGCGGGTCTGCTTGATGGTCTGCAGATTGGCGTCATACGAGCGGTTGGCTTCGCGCATGTCGGCCATCTCGACCAGGATGTTGACGTTCGGCAGCTTGACGACGCCCTTCTGGTCCGCAGCCGGATTGCTGGGGTCGAATTCGGTGCTGAAGTCGCCTTCGTCGACGCCGACCTTCTTGACGTCGACCGTCTCGACGCCGCTCACACGATCCATCTGTTGGCCGAAGGTGATGGTCTTGCGGCGATAGGGGTCGGCACCGGGCGTGTCACCGGTCGAGCGGGCGTTGGCGATGTTTTCCGAAACGATGCGCAGGCGCGTCGACTGCGCCTCGAGCCCGGAACCGGCGATTTTCATTGCTGCTGAAAGCGGATCCATGACTTTTACTTCCTGACGGTCATCAGCATCATGCGGTTGAAGGAACTGACCAGCGAGGTATTCAGATCGTATTGGCGCTTGATATCGCCGGACTTGGAAAGCTCCTCGGCCAGACCGACCGTGTTGCCGGATTCCTGGACGCCGATTTCCTGGTCGAGTGAGGCGTCCTTGACGTCGATATCGCCGCTGGCGCTGAAATCATTGCCGCTGAGATGGGCCGGATTGGTGCGCGCCATGGTGATGTCTGATTTGTCGAGCACGGCGTCGAAGGGCGTGACGTCCTTGGCGCGGAACTTCGGAGTATTGGCATTCGCGATGTTGCCGGCAACAACCTGCTGACGGATCGTCAGCCATTCCGCCTGTCGCGAAGCCAAGTCGAAAAGTTGGATCGGTTGCATGAGACTCTCCGTTTTTACTGTCCCCAACCTATTGCGGTAATCTTGCGTGGGACTTACGGGAGTTCAGGTTTCAAGGCGCTTTTCGGCGAGCGGGGGGCCCCAAAAAAACCGAGGCCCCGGCCGGTTCGCGGCGGAGCCTCCATTGCCTCCGGCGTTGGCCGACAGGTTCAGTTGTTCTGGTAGGTCTCACCCTTGGAGGTGACGATCATCCACTTGCCCCCGCGCTGTTCGATTGTCGCAAGGCGGCTCTGATCCGGCAGTATCGAGCCGACGCGCACCACATACATGCCGGAGGTATCCTCGATCAGCGCCCGCCCATTGGAGACGTGCAGCAGGCGGAAGGACGACTTGCCGGGAAAGGGCTGATCCTCCAGGATGGGGCGGCCCTCGCGCTCCTTGCCGAGGTCGGAGACCGTCGCCGTCGTCAGCGGATCGATCGGCGGCGCCTTCTTGTCCGGCTCGTTCTTGTTGACCATGGCCAGCGGCGAGACGCTGAAGACATTGCGCGCCGGCCAATCCGGCAGTTCGCGCGAATTGTCGCTGGCGGCGACATTGATGCCGAATTTGTCTTCATTGAAGAAAACATACCAGGGAAAGAACGCAGAGGCGCCGGCAAGCGCCAGGCCGGCAAAGGTCAGAAACCGATCCAAGCGGGCGGCCTTCCCGCGCTGCTTCGGGGAAGCGATGCGTTCGTCGTCGAATTCAGCCACATCTATCTCCTCTGGATGGCTCCGCCCTGATTGCCGACACCGGCTGCAGCCTTGAGGGCGCTGGCGAGATCGGCAAAGGCATCGGGCGAGTTGCGATCGCCCGGCGACTGTTTCAGGACGTCGTAAATGATCGGGACCTGCTTGACCGCCATGTCGAGATCGGGATCGGCGCCCTGGCGGTAACCGCCGATCAGGCGCAGGTCGCGCGTTTCCTCGAAGCGGTGGATCAGCACCTTCAGCCGCGACACCAGCTTTTCCTGGTCCGGCGTCCAGGCCTTGCGGGCAAGACGCGAGATCGAGGCGAGCGGATCGATCGGCGGATAACGCCCTTCTTCGGCGAGACTGCGCTGCAGGACGATATGACCATCGAGAATGCCGCGCGTCGAATCGGCGATCGGGTCGTTGTGGTTGTCGCCGTCGACGAGGATCGAGATGATCGCGGTGATTGTGCCGGCGCCCTCGGGACCGGGACCGGCGCGCTCCAACAGGCGCGGCAGCTCGGTGAAGACGGAAGCCGGGTAGCCGCGGGCAATCGGCGGCTCGCCGGAGGCGGTCGCCACCTCGCGGATCGCATGGGCGAAACGCGTGACGCTGTCGACGATGAACAGGACGTTCTCACCCTTGTCGCGGAAATGCTCGGCGATGGTGACCGCCGTCAGCGGCGCCATCTTGCGCAGCATCGGGCTCTCGTCGCTGGTGGCGACGACGGCGATCGCCTTCTTCATATTGCTGCCGAGCGTATCCTCGATGAATTCGCGCACCTCGCGGCCGCGCTCGCCGACAAGCGCAATGACGACCTTGTCGAAGGCATCGGCGCGGGCGAGCATGGACAGAAGCGTCGACTTACCGACGCCGGAGCCGGCGAAGATGCCGAGGCGCTGCCCGAGGCAGAGCGGCGAAAAGATGTCGATGGCGCGCACGCCGGTCTTGAAGCCGGCCTCGACACGCTTACGGGTCATCGAGGGCGGCGCGGTATTGGAGATCGAGCGGCGGTCGAGGCCCTCGGCGATCGGGCCCAGTCCGTCGATCGGCTCGCAGAGCGAGTTGACGGTGCGCCCGCACCAGCTGTCCGACGGGGAGATGCGGAAGGCGCCCTTGCGGATGACGGTATCGTGGATGCCGATCGGCTCGCCTGGCTCGATCGGGCAGACATAGATCAGATCAGGCTCGACGCGAACGACCTCGCCCAAATGGATGCCGGTTGCCGATTTATGGGCGACGAACTCGCCGAGGCGAACATGGCGGGAAAGACCGCGAACCGTGTAGTGACCGGCAGCGATGGTCTGCACGCGACCGCCATGGGCAACCGAAAACTCCGGCGATGCGTATCGCTCGACGAGGCCTGCCAGATGCGCCAGCTTCGGGGAAAGACCGTCCTCGGACAGCAGCGTGGTGCTCATGCTTCAATCCCACCCGAAAATACGACGCATTTTCGATCTCTGTTCTTATGCATGTCGTCCTCCCAAAACCGCTGCACACTTTTGGGCGACATGCATTAGCGGCTACCCCCAAGCGTCTGGACGGCTTCCTTGAAGGAATCCTCGCTGTCGCGCATCAACGACGAGACGCTTTCGAAGGCGCGGTTGACTTCGATCAGCTGGGTAATCTCGCGCATGGCGTTGACGTTAGAGTTTTCGAGATAACCCTGCTCGACACCGACATTGAAGCGGTCGACGACGGCGCGCGGCTGGTCGGTGGTCATGATGCCGCTGTTTTCGTAGCGCAGATAACCCTTGCTGATATCGGCCTCGAACAGGCCGAGCGATCCGACCTGGCGGTCACCCTGATAGATGATGCCGTCGGTGCCGACGGCCGGCTCGCCGCCTTTGGAGTTGAGCTGGATCGGCGCGCCGCCGGCGTCGAGAACGGGATATCCGCGGATCGAAACCAGTTCGCCGGTATCCTTTAGGGTGAAGCGGCCGTCCCTCGTCAGCACGCGGCCAGCGGGCGTATCGAGCGAGAACCAGGCATCACCCTTGATGGCGAAATCAAGCATGTTGCCGGTGTGCTGCAGCTCGCCGTTTGACTCGTTCAGATAGTCATTGCCTTGGGAAACGAAGGCGACCTTGGTGTTCAGCTTGTTCTTGGTTGCCGCCACCATCTCGTCGAACTTCACCTCGGTGGCGCGAAAACCGGTCGTGTTCACGTTCGCCATGTTGTCTGCGATGGTGTTCAGGCGCTTTTCGAGAGCCATCTGCGACGACAGAGAAACATAAAGACCGGATTGCATGTCGGTAGGCTCCAAGCATTGGCGATGAACGGAACGAAAAACCGGGCGTCGTCTTATGAGGTTCGGCCGGGATTTCGCTGAGGCGGCATCTCAGAAACGGGTGCGGGCACCCATTCGTCTCCTTAAGACTGACGCCAGATGCTTGCGCGAAGCTGGCACGCGGAAATGCCTGGCGCGCGGCCCGTTCATCAGCCTCACGCAAGGCAGAAACCCTAACCGTCTTAGAGAAAAGTAACGTTCAGATTGGGCTGACGATGAATATCATTATCGGATTTATAGTGACTTGCGGCTGTGTCATCGGCAGCTTCATGGCAATGGGCGGCCACGTGGACGCGCTGTTCCAGCCCTTCGAATTCGTGATCATCGGCGGCGCCGGTCTCGGCAGCTTCATCATGGCGAACCCGATGAAGGTGGTGAAGGATTCCGGCAAAGCGCTCGGCGAAGCCTTCAAGCACGCCGTGCCGAAGGAACGCAATTATCTCGATACGCTCGGCGTGCTCTATTCCTTGATGCGCGACCTGCGCACCAAGTCGCGAAACGAAATCGAAGCCCATATCGACAATCCGGCAGAATCGACGATCTTCCAGTCGGCCCCCACCGTTCTGAAGAACAAGGAATTGACGGCCTTCATCTGCGACTATGTGCGCCTGATCATCATCGGCAACGCCCGCAGCCACGAAATCGAAGCGCTGATGGACGAAGAGCTCAACACCATCATGCACGACAAGATGAAGCCCTACCACGCGATCCAGATCATGGGCGATTCCTTCCCGGCGATCGGTATCGTCGCGGCGGTTCTCGGCGTCATCAAGGCGATGGCTCACATCAACGATTCGCCCGAAGTGCTCGGTCACCTGATCGGCTCGGCGCTGGTCGGCACCTTCCTCGGCATCCTCCTGTCCTACTGCGTCTGCTCGCCGCTGGTCTCCCAGATCAAGATCGTGCGCAACAAGCAGCACCGCCTCTACGTCATCGTCAAGCAGACGCTGCTTGCCTACATGAACGGCTCAGTTCCGCAGGTCGCTCTCGAATACGGCCGCAAGACGATCTCGGCTTACGAGCGTCCATCCATCGATGCGGTCGAACAGGAAATGATGAACCCAGGCGGCGAAAACAAGGCGGCTTAAATGACCATGAGCAATGCTTCGCACGACAAACCGGCAATGGATCCTGCCCTTCTCGCCAAGCTGACCGGCGGGCTCGGCGACAAAGGCAGGGTCGCCAAGATCTGCAGTTCCTTCGGGGAAGTCTACAGCGAATTCTTTCCCGACGTCATCAAGAGCGAGACCGGCCTCGACGTGACGGTCAATTATCTCGGCTGCGAGATCGGCTACAAGAACCACCTGATCGACGACCTGAACTCGAACGTCACGCTCGTCGACGTGACTCTGCGAAACTGGTCGCAGAACATCACGCTTGCCTGCGGCAACGGTTTCGTCATCACCCTGATGGAGCACCTGCTCGGCGCCACGGCCGATACGATCGAGGAGCCGGCCGACCGGCTGCTGTCGATCATCGAAATGGACCTGGCGGTGATGGTCTTCGACAAGATCGCCAAGGTGCTGCGCTCAGCCGTCAACGCGCCCGGCGGTTTCGAACCGAGCCTCTCGGTCCCGCACGCCCTTGAGATGCGCGCCCGGCCGCCGGAGGACCGCCCGGACGAATTCGCCGCCGCCATCAATATGTCGATCACGCTTGCCGGCATCGTGTCGGAAATTTCGCTGATGGTTCCGCAGACGGCGCTGCTGAAAACCAAAGTGACGCCGCCGAAGCCGAAGCGCCAGTCAGGCGGCAGCTCAGCGGAATGGACAGAACAGCTCGGCGATCAGGTCCGCCGCTCGCAGGTCACGCTCGAGGCCAAGATCAGGCTGCAGGACCTGACATTGCGCACGATCTCGAAGCTGATGGTCGGCGATGTCATTCCGTTCCGTGACCATGGCGACGTGCGCGTCGAGGTCAGCGCCAACAGCAAGGAATTGTATGTGTGCGAGTTCGGGCGTTCAGGCGAAAACTACATGGTCCGCGTCAAGGATACGATGAACTCGGATGACGAACTCATCCGTCATTTAATGAATTAATCGGTTCTCTGGCTTTCGGGCTGCAAAGGCAGTTTGAGGCAAGTTTCAACTGGAATAGTGATTTCATGGCTACGAAGAAAACACAGCAGAACAGCGACCTCTCCCTGGATATGCCGGGCAGCGAAGCGGATCTCGATCAGGCGATCGACGATCTGCGCGGCGTGCTGAAGCAGGATGCCGATGGCGACCTGCCGCAGTTTGGCGACGACCTGCAGAACGACGCCTTCGCAGCAGGAACCGATCTGGCGGCTTTCGGCGGCGAGATTTCGGACAGCCCGTTCGGCGGCGACGATTTCGGCGGCGATTTCGGTGCCGGCAATGCCGGCGCGGCTGCCGGCATGGATTTCGGCAGCAGCCCTTCCTTCGAGGCTTCGCCGGCTCCGCTCGGCAGCGCTTTGAATTCCAATTTCGAACTGATCATGGACATTCCGATCGATGTCCAGATCATGCTCGGCACCAGCCGCATGCAGGTCTCCGGCCTGATGAACCTCAATGAAGGGGCGACGATCGCCCTCGACAAGAAAATCGGCGAGCCGGTCGAGATCATGGTGAACGGCCGCAGGATTGCCCGCGGCGAGATTACGGTGCTTGATAACGACGACACCCGATTCGGTGTGAAACTGATAGAAGTTTTGAGTACGAAAAAAGCCTGATCCCTGTGTGGGACGGAGAGGTTAGACCATGATGGACTTTGACGATTTCGGCGGCGCGCTAGCCGGGAAACCGTTGACCCAGGCTGAAAAGGCGGCGGCTGTTCTTCTCGCTATGGGAAAGGGCGTCGCCGGCCGGCTGTTGAAATATTTCACCCAGGCCGAATTGCAGACCATTATCTCATCCGCCCAGTCGCTGCGCGCCATTCCGCCGGACGAACTCTTGATGCTCGTCTCCGAGTTCGAAGACCTCTTCACCGAGGGCGCCGGACTGATGGACAACGCCAAGGCGATCGAAGCCATTCTGGAAGAAGGCCTGACGCCCGACGAGGTCGACAGCCTGCTCGGCCGCCGCACGGCGTTCCAGGCCTACGAAACCTCGATCTGGGATCGCCTCAGCGAGGCGGAGCCGACATTCGTCGCCCAGTTCCTACTGCGCGAACATCCGCAGACCGTTGCCTATATTCTTTCGATGATGCCTTCCAACTTCGGCGCCAAGGTGCTGCTGCAGCTCCCCGACAACCGCCGCGCCGACATCATGAACCGAACCGTCAACATGAAGACCGTCAGCCCGAAGGCTGCGCAGATCATCGAGAACCAGGTGATGACGCTGCTTGCCGAGGTCGAGGCAGAGCGCAATGCCGCCGGCTCGACGAAGGTCGCCGATCTGATGAACGAGCTCGACAAGCCGCAGGTCGACACGCTGCTCACCTCGCTTGAATCGATCAGCCGCGAATCCGTCAACAAGGTCCGCCCGAAGATCTTCCTGTTCGAGGATCTCATGTACATGCCGCAGCGCAGCCGCGTCTTGCTGCTCAACGACATTTCGACGGATGTGCTGACCGTCTCGCTGCGCGGTTCGCCGCCCGAGATCCGCGAATCGGTTCTCTCCGCCATCAGCCCGCGCCAGCGCCGCATGATCGAATCGGATCTGCAGAGCGGCATGGGGGGCGTCAATCCGCGCGAGATCGCCATTGCCCGGCGCGCCGTGGCGCAGGAAGCGATTCGCCTGGCCAATTCAGGCCAGATCGAACTCAAGGAAAAGGAAGGCGACGCTTCGGCAGCCGCCTAATCCTGCGAGACTGTTGACAAATCCAGCCGCCCGCAAGGCGGCTGTTGATCGCCATGCCACAGGCGACTACCCTTCCAGCAATAGGCCGCGCTCTAAAGCGCGTCGCAGGGAACCCGGTTTCCGCGACGCGCTTTAGCTCTTTGTTTTGATGCATGTCGTCATCCAAAACCGCTGCACGTGTTTGGGCGACATGCATTAGCTGCGCTCTATATCTTTGACGGAGGGCCGCGACTTGGCAGATGATGACAAGGACAGCAAAACAGAAGCCCCGACCGCGAAAAAGCAAACCGACGCCGCCGAGAAAGGCAACGTGCCGTTTTCGCGCGAACTGTCGATCTTCGCGACCATCCTTGCCACCTATATCTACCTGGTGTTCTTCCTCCCCGACAGCGTCGGGCGCATGGCTGAAACGCTGCGCGACATCTTCGATCAGCCCGACCAATGGAAGATCGAGACGGGGCCTGACGTCCTTTCGCTGTTCGTCAAGCTCGGCTGGGCCACTGCGGCGCTGCTGGCGCCCGCTTTCATCCTGTTCATGGTGTTCGGCATCGCCTCCTCCATCTTCCAGAACCTGCCGACGCCGGTGCTCGAACGCATCCGGCCGCAGGCCTCGCGCATCTCTCCCGTCAAAGGCTGGGAACGGCTCTTCAGCCTGCCAGGCCTCATCGAGTTCGGAAAATCGCTGTTCAAGGTCGTCGTCGTCGGGGTCATCCTGTTTTTCGTGCTGAGGAGCGAATATTTCAGCTCGATCGACGCAATGTTCTCCGACCCGCAGACGATCCTGGTGCGGATCTCGACGGCGATGCGCAAGATCATCATCGTCGTGCTGATCGCCACCGCGATTGTGGCGATCGTCGATGTCTTCTGGACGCGTCATCACTGGTTCACCGAGCTGAAGATGACGCGGCACGAGATCAAGGAAGAAAATAAGCAGGCGCAGGGCGACCCCTTCGTCAAGGGCCGGCAGCGCTCGCTGATGCGCGACCGCGCACGCCGGCGTATGATTTCCAATGTGCACCGGGCGACGCTCGTCATCGCCAACCCGACGCACTATGCGGTGGCGCTGCGCTACGCGCGCGAAGAAAACGACGCGCCGGTGGTGCTGGCCAAGGGCCAGGACCTCATCGCGCTCAAAATCAGGGAGATTGCCGAGAAAAACGGCATCCCGGTGTTCGAGGATCCGCCACTTGCGCGCTCCATGTTTGCGCAAGTCTCGGTCGATACTGTCATCCCGTCAGTCTTCTATAAGGCCGTTGCGGAGCTGATCCACCGGGTTTACGCCGCAGACGCCAAGAACAAACGGGTAAGATAAGCCGAATGAAAAAATGCCCTCACTCTACCCAGCGTGAAAAAATCCTCGCAGTTGCGATCAGCCCGGTCGCCACGGAACTGCGCCTTCTGGATGCTTCTGACCTTATTTCGCTGCTGCGCTTCGAGTATTACGGCAATCTTTCCGATCTCGTCGCTTCGGCGGCAGAGCTTTTCTTTCATCCGGGCACTGTGAATTTCGGCCTCGGCGGCAACTATACGCTGGAGTGGGGCGGCAAGCCCGAAGTCGTTCTCGATCTGGAAATTAAGCCGCGCGGCGTCACCGTCTATGCGCAGCTGACGCTTGCCGAAGATCACGCCGGCATCGAGATCAACCATATCGCGTTCCAGGATCCCTCGGCCGATCCCGATGAAAACACCCGCTTCCTCGAAAAGAGCCTTCGAGAATCGCGCTACAGCGTCAGCCAGGCGCCGCGTGCGCTGGCCAGCTGATTTGTCATCGAGACATGAGAGCTTTCATCCGCTCAGCTGAGCTGAGTGGGGTTCAGCTGATATAGCCGAGCCGGATCGCCTTGGCGATCGCCTGGATGCGATTGACGGAATCGAGCTTGATCGTCGCCGAGCCGAGATAGGCGTTGACGGTATGCACCGACAGGCCGAGCTTGTTGGCAATCTCTTCGCTGATGCGGCCGTCGCCGGCAAGCTGGAGACAGGCGATCTCGCGTTCGCTGAGGGCTTCGGCGGCCGCCGTGCGGCGTTCGTCGAGCGAGAGCAGATCCATCATGATATGGCAGCAGCGACCGTGCAGCTCGACGATGGTATCACTCGAGGGATCGATCTCATCGCCGGTGAAAACGATAAAACCGTTGCCGACGGCGCCGAGCCGCACCGGAAAGGCAAGGCCGGAAAAGGGCACGATCCCATCCTGCAGCCGCGTCATGAACGGCGCGAAGTCGGCAGGACCGGGGGCGGCACGGTCGCAACCGCCGGCCCATGAGAGCGGCAACAACGACTTCTCGATATGCTCGAGAAGGACATCGCCATAGGCATCCGTGAAAGCCTTGCCG
The DNA here is from genome assembly GCF_036571585.1 of Rhizobium sp. 268. Classification (NCBI taxonomy): domain Bacteria; kingdom Pseudomonadati; phylum Pseudomonadota; class Alphaproteobacteria; order Hyphomicrobiales; family Rhizobiaceae; genus Rhizobium; species Rhizobium sp. 268. The sequence goes on from NZ_JAPPSO010000001.1 coordinate 637,764, forward strand.
AAACCGGCATTGGAAGACCCCCAGTTTTCGAGCTCGCAGACAAGGCGCTGCTTTGCCGGAATACCCGAGCCGCTGACGCGGAAGATCGCGAAGCCGTGAGCATCGGCGAGTTTCTGCATGGCAATCAGCCGCGGAAAAAGATCGGACCGGCTGGAAATCCTGTTCACACGCACCATGCGCGACTGCTCGGCACTGCTCATCGTCCTGGCTGATGGATGCGCCATGGCTCCCCCTATACGAGATTGTTGCGGACGGCGAAGGCAATGGCCTCGGAGCGGGTCTTGGTCGCCGTCTTGCGCATCACGCTGGTAATGTAGTTGTTGATGGTATTGCGGGAGATGCCGAGGATCATCGCGATCTCGTCGCTCGTCTTGCCCTCGGCGATCCAGAACAGGCATTCGAGCTCGCGGTCGGTCAATTCGAAATCGCGATCGACCCTGGTACCGCCGCAGCGCAGGAAACTCGCGACGTAACCTGCAAGCAGGCCGACATCCCGCAGGCGCTCCGGCGACAGGATGAACCCCTCGCCGAACAGGAACATCAGGGCGAGCCGCGACCGGCCGACATTGAAGGTCACGGAGCAATATTGGCGGCTGGCGCCGTCCGGCACGTCGGCATTGTCAGGCATAAGAGCAAAATTCGGCTGGAAAACCTGCATGCATTTTTCCAGCTCCGTCGAACGGGCGTAGCCGCGAACCAGATCGTTGGCGATATCCCTGACCAGGTCAAAAGGCCAATCCGACGAGACGATGAAATCGAGGCCGCTTTCCTGGAGGAGATCGCAGCGCGCCAGAAGGTAGTGCGAAGCACCGACATACTCCGTCAGCGCGCGCAGACCGGACTGCAACCTGCCAGTGTTGGCGACACCGTGCAGGCGCTGGAGCAGTTGATCGCGCGGCAACAGATCCGGCACCACAGCGCTCGCAAAATTCGACATTTGCCTCTCGCCTTTGCTCGCCTGAATTACATCCATATCCATTGGCAATGTCCTGCGGCTGAGAAACGATCAAACTCGGTGCAACAGCAATTTTTCTATAAGGGATTCAATTCGAGTCCCGCTCGAATCCCATTTCGAATCACCCAAGGGTAAGCCAGCCGATGCAAATCACCATCTCCGACTTCTAGGGATTTACTTCCACTGCCGCGCATGCACTGATTCGATGATCAATTCCAGCCCTCAAGACAAGGAGAGGCTAAGGTGATTCTGGCTGTATCGCAACTTCATTCGCGTTTTACGCGAGTCCAGGATCAGACAACTATCCCTTTACAGAAACGACACTGGGCATCGAATGAAAAAAGGCCGGTTGCCCGGCCCTTTTCTTACGCTGCTTCGTCGATCGCCCATTTCCGGAGGATTTTCGCAGCGCGTTCCTCGTTGATCTCGACCATGCGGGACAGCTTGCGTTCCGGGCCTTCCTTGACGCGGCGGTTGAAGTTGCCGTCGTCGTCGCCGAGGCTGAGAAGATCCTCGGTGCTGTCGAAGCCGAAGTCGGATCCGAAACCGTCCATGAGGGCTCCTCCGGAAGCGCCGGCTGCCGGCGCGAAGTCCGGAAGCTCGAGGCCGGCCGCCTCCGGCGTGGCGTCGCCGAGAACCGAAGAGCTGCCGTTGCCGCTGACGCTGCGCACCAGAGGCCGCAGGCCCATCCAGACCACCACAAAGGCGACCGCGACAAAGGCTAGCGAGTTGATGATGCCGGCCAGGTTGCGGCTCAGCATATCCATGACGCGAACACCACCGGTGGCGTCTTCTAGCAGCTGGTTCTCGAGGAAGTCCATCGCCGTAACGGTGACGACGTCGCCGCGCTTGGCGTCGATGCCGGACGCCGAAGCAACGATCTTCTGCATTTCCGCAAGATAGGCGTCGATCTTGGCCTGGTCGGCCGGCTCGCCGACCATCTTGGCGATGCGGCCCTTATTGACCACGACGGCGATCGAAAGCTTCTCGACCTTGTAGCTGTTGCGGGTGGTCGCCGTCGTCCGGCTGTTGATTTCGTAGTTGGTCTGCTCTTCACGCTTGTCGGACTTATCCTGCGATTCCGGTCCGGCCGAACCACCGGCCTCGGGAGCTGCCTGCGGAATGTTCTGCTCGACCGTCGTCGCGCTGTCGGACTGCTTCTGCTGCGACTGCTGGGCTTCCTTGGTGGAGCGGACCGAGCGTTCGACCTTGGATTCGGGATCGTAGGTGGTTTCCTGGATCTGCTGGGCGTCGGTGTTGAGATCGGCGGTGACGCTGGAGCGGAAGTTGTCCATGCCGAGGAAGGGTGCGAGCGCCTTGTCGATGTTGGATTCGACTTCCTGTTGGACGTTCTGGACGATGTTGAGCGAGCGGTTCAGCGAGCTGTTGCTGGCTTCGTCGCCGGACGCGAGCAGCTGACCGGCCGAATCGAGGATGGTCACGTCATCGACGTCAAGCCCCGGCACGGCCGAGGCGACGAGGTGGCGGATCGAGGTCGCAGCACTGCGCCCGGTGGTGGCGCTGGCGCGAATCATGACGGAGGCGGTCGGCTTCTGCTCCGCCTTCCGGAAGTTTCCGACCTCCGGCATGACGATATGCACACGCGCGGCTGTTATGCCCGAGATCGACTGGATGGTGCGGGCGATTTCGCCTTCCAGCGCGCGAACCCGCGTCACCTCCTGCATGAAGGAGGTCAGGCCCAGCGAGCCGACATTGTCGAAGAGTTCGTAACCGGCATTGGCGCTGTTCGGCAGGCCGCGCTCGGCAAGCAACAGGCGGGCCTTGCCCGTCATCCCCGCGGGGACGCTGATGCTGGTGCCGTCCGTGCCGACCTGGAAATCGACGTTGGCTTCGGCAAGCGCCATGCTGATCTGGTTGAGATCGGGCGAATCCAGACCGACATACAAAGTTTCCTGTGCCGGCTTGTTGACGAAAAGAGCGGCCGCAAGGACGATTGCGATGGAGACGGCACCGACGCCTCCGAGAATCATCAGGCGTGTTCGGCCAAGGGAACCGAAGTTCTTAAAGATCTGAACTAATTGATTTAACAGATTCATTCTGTTCTCGCACGATTCGTCAAAGACAAAGCAGGCTTATTGCCTCATCTGACGAATAATCGGCGAAACTTGCGCGAGCGTTTCGTAAAGGGCGCGCAGCCCCTGAAGGGCTAGAAGAAATCGAAGTCGCCGGCTGCCTTGCTCAGGGGCTGGGAATGGCCGTGGCGCGTGGCGCCGCCCAATGCCTTCTGCATCTCCGCCAGCTTGACGAGGCTGAGCGCGGTCGCAACGTCGACGGCCCAGCCGTGCGGGATTTCGCCGGTGATGGTGTCGATGAACTCGGCAAGGCCGCGCGATTTCTGCACGGCGAGATCGATGCCCTGCATGACCTTCATGGCATCCGGCGAATTCAGAATTTCGGCGCCGCCGAGATCGAGAAGCTGCGGCTCGATGCGCTCGATGAGATAGGCAACGTCGTGCAGTTCGGAAACGATGCGCATCAGGATGTCGCTCAACGCTTCAACTGGCGCAGGCGGCTCCATGACCGAATTAAACGTCATATAAAAATCCTCGCCATCAAAAAAATTCGATACTGGTTTCGACGGGCTTCGGCGGAGCGGCGGGGCGCTGCTCGAGAGCAACGGTTCTCTGCGTTTCGGCGCCGGTCAGCGGGTATTGCCGGGCACGGCCGGAGACGGGCCAAAATTCAAGCTTGCGTCCATGATCTCCGCCTGTGGAGGAGCCGACCACCGGAATGCCTTCATCGCGCAGGAACTGCATGGCGAAGGCCGCGTTCTGCTCACCGACATTGGAGAATGTCGAGATCGTTTTCGCACCGCCGAAGATCTTGGCCTCCAGCCGGTCGCGCCGGGCGCCCTGCTTGAGGAGACCGTTGATCAGCAGCTCCATCAGATGCACGCCGTAGCGCGTCGCATCGCCGCCTGACGTCGGCGAGGTCGCCGAGCCCGGCAGCAAGAAGTGGTTCATGCCGCCGATACCGGCGACAGGGTCTCTGAGACACGCAGCCACGCACGAGCCGAGAATGGTCGAGAGGACCGCATTCGGATCGCTCAGAACCTTGTACTCGCCCTGAATGATGTGCACGCGGCGGGCTGCCCCCTCAGTCATCATTTCAAGGCTCCAAACACGGCTTCGATAGCCGCTTTCATCTTCTCGATCGTGAACGGCTTGGCGAGCACGTTGTTGGCGCCGAGCTGGGCTGCCTTCTGTACCAATGCGCGGTCGCCTTGGGCGGTGAGGATGATAAAGGCCGCCTTTTTGGTGTTCGGGTTGGTGCGCACGGCCTGAAGGAAGCCGATGCCATCCATCTTCGGCATGTTGAAGTCCGAGATCACCAGGTGGTGCGGTTGCTCGGCCATGATCTTCATGCCCTGCTCGCCGTCGCCTGCAGACGTGATCTGCTTGAAACCGAGCTGGGTCAGCGCGTCGCTGAGCAGCAACCGGCTCGTCACCTGATCGTCGACGATCAGAACTTTGATTTTCTCCGCGATCGACATTTTATTCGGTCCCTTCCTTTCGGGCGGCTGTCATTTTCAATATTTCTTCACCGATGGCAGACAGGGGCAACTGCTGCTCCACGGCGCCAAGTTCATGAGCAACCCTTGGCATTCCGTAAACGACACAGGTTTTTTCGTTCTGGCCGAGTGTTCTGGCGCCGGCGTGGCGCATTTTCAACAATCCGGCGGCGCCATCGCGGCCCATGCCGGTCAAGATCACGCCGACGGCGTTGCGGCCAGCCAGCTCGGCGACCGAATCGAATAGCACGTCCACCGATGGGCGGTGACCGTTGACCGGCGCCCGGTCGACGAGACGGCAGCACGGCGCCGAGGCGTTGCTGACCTGGAGATGACGCTCGCCGCCCGGCGCCAGATAGATCTTGCCGATTTCGAGGCGGGCACCATCGGTCGCTTCCTGCACCACCGGCGCACAGAGGCGGTTCAGGCGTTCGGCGAAGCTCTTGGTGAAGGTCGGCGGCATATGCTGGGTGATGACGGTCGGCGGGCAATTGGCCGGAAACTTCTGCAGCACGGCGATGAGCGCCTCGACGCCGCCTGTGGACGAGCCGATCGCGACGATCTTGCGGCCGACGCGGAAATCGGCGACGGCGGGCGGAGGTGCCGGGGCGGCCACCGGCTGGGAAAACTGGCGCTGCGTGCGGGCGGCTGCCTTGACCTTCTCGGCGAGATCGCCGAAGGGCCTGAGTTCGCCCGGCGCCGGCTTGCCGACGCAATCGAAGGCGCCTATCTCGAGCGCTGCAAGCGACGCCTCGGCGCCGCGATGGGTCATTGTCGATACCATGATGACGGGCATCGGACGCAGGGTCATGATCTTTTCGAGGAAATCGAGACCGTTCATGTTCGGCATCTCGATGTCGAGCGTCACGACGTCGGGGTTCAGCCGCTTGATGGCCTCGCGCGCTTCCAGCGCATCGCCGGCCTGGCCGATGACATTGACCTCGGGGTCGGAACTGAGGACGGCGGTGATCAGCCCCCGCATTGTCGGGGAGTCGTCAACGACGAGAACCCTTGCCGGAGCGCTCATGCCTTCCTCCCGAGACCTTTGGCCGTGTAGCGATAGGTTGTGATGCCGATATTGTCGAAGACGTGTTTCGCTTCGCCGGACACACGCTCGGAATGGCCGATATAAAGATGACCGCCCTCCGGCAGCAGGCCGGCGAAACGCTGCCAGATCTTCATCTGCGTCGGTTCATCGAAATAGATGACGACGTTGCGGCAGAAGATGACGTCGAACTTGCCCTTGAACGGCCATTGCGCCATCAGGTTCAGTTCGTTGTAGGTGATCAGCCGCTTGACGCGGTCATCGACCTGGAACTTTCTGCGGCCCTGGATCTCGACTTCGCTGAACCATTGCTTGCGCATGGCGGGCGAAACGGTTTCGAGCGCGTTTTCGTCATAGGCGCCAGCCCGGGCGATCGCCAGGATCTTCGGGTCGATGTCGGTTGCCAGGATCTTGAAGTCGTAATCGGCGACATTCGGCATCAGCGACAGCACGGTCAACGCGATCGAATAGGGCTCCTGCCCGTCCGAAGAGGCGGCCGACCAGATGCGCACCCTGCCGCCCGATTTCGCCCGCTGCAGAAGCTCCGGCAGGACATGGTCGCGCAGGTGGTCGAAATGATGGTTTTCGCGGAAGAAGCGGGTAAAATTGGTCGTCAGATGCGACAGCATCTCGCGGCGCGGCGCCGCACCCGCCGGCGAAGCGACGAGGTCGCAATATTCCCGGAAACCGGACAGGCCGAGATTGCGGATATGCTTCGACAGGCGCGAATAGACCAGAGACGCCTTCGTCTCGTTGAGGAAGATGCCGGCATCCGAATAGATCATCGCGGCGATCTCCGTGAGGTCGCGGCGCGTCAGCGGATATTCTCCGCTCGCCAGGACCTCGTCGGACCCCTGTCTCTGATCTTTTGCGCCCATTGCGTTCATGCGGCTTCGCTTTCGGTCTCGGGAAAGAGGGATTCGAGTTCGATCAGGCAGATCATGCGCTTTTCGATGGCAAGAATGCCGCGGGCAAATTGACGTTCGAGCTCGGAGGAAATCTCGGGCGTCGGCTGGATGGTTTCGTCGGTCACCGTCAGGATATCGGACACGGCGTCGACCAGGAGGCCGACCACCTTGCGCCGCACCTGGGCGACGATGATGACATGACGGGCCGTCGGATCGGCCGGCTTCATGCCGAGGCGGGCGGCAAGGTCGATGATCGGCAGCACCGCACCGCGCAGGTTGATGACACCGAGCATATAGCCAGGCGAGTGCGGCATCGCGGTCGCCGGGGTCCAGCCGCGGATCTCACGAACCGACATGATGTTCACGCAAAATTCCTGATCCCCGATGCGGAACGCGATCAGCTCGCGATCCCCTTCGTTCAGATTTTTTACGGCGTACGACATTCCCTTACCCTACCGCTGCTAACGACATTTCTGCTTTGAGCGACTGGCCGCGCGAGGCGCCGACAACCGCGTCGACATCGAGAATGAGAGCGACGCGCCCGTCACCGAGAATGGTGGCGGCGGCAATGCCCGGCACATGGGTGTAGTTGGCTTCCAGGCTCTTGATGACCACCTGGCGCTGGCCCTGGATGGCGTCGACCATCAGGGCGCGCTGGCCGCCGCCTTCGGATTCCACCAGAAGCGCCACGCCCTCGACCGGGTTGGCCTGGGTCGCGCGGAAGTTCAGGATGCGGCCGACATCGACCAGCGGGCAGAAGCTGTTGCGGATCGAGATCAGCCGGTGGTTCGCACCGAAGGAGTGGATCGCGGAGGCTTCCGGCTGCAAGGTTTCGACGATCGCGGTCAGCGGCACGACCAGCGTCTGGCCGGCGACGGTGACCACCATGCCGTCGAGGACGGCGAGCGTCAGCGGCAGGCTCATGGTGAAGACCGAGCCGTGGCCGGGCTTCGAGGTGATGTTGATACGGCCGCCGAGCGCCTGGATCGAACGCTTGACGACGTCCATGCCGACGCCGCGGCCGGAGATGTCGGAGATCTTGTCGGCCGTCGAGAAGCCCGGCAGGAAGATCAAGTTGTCGATTTCCTCGTCCGACAGGTTGGAATCGGCCGGGATGAGGTCGTTGTCGATCGCCTTCTGGCGGACCTTCTCGCGGTTGATGCCGGCGCCGTCGTCGGCAAGCTCGATCAGGATGCGTCCCGAACGGTGCTTGGCTGTCAGGCGAACCGTGCCTTCGGTGTTCTTGCCGGCGGCTGCGCGCTTTTCCGGCGTTTCGATGCCGTGGTCGACGGCATTGCGGATCATGTGGGTCAGCGGCTCGGCCAGCTTGTCGATAACCGTCTTGTCGACTTCGGTGTTTTCACCTTCGGTGATCAGACGGATCGACTTGCCGGTCATGTCGGCGATTTCGCGGACGATACGCGACATGCGCTGGAAGACCGGCTTCACCGGCTGGGCGCGGATCGCCATGACCGAGTCCTGGATCTCGCGGGTGAGCTGCTGCAGCTCTTCCAGGCCCATGTTGATCGAGGAGGTGCCAGTCGTGTCGTTCTCGATGACGCTCTGTGACAACATCGCCTGGTTGATGACCAGCTCGCCGACGAGGTTGATCAGGCGGTCGACACGGTCGAGATCGACGCGGATCGTCTGGCCGGCGCCGGCGGCATTGTTCTGGGCGGCAGCAGCACTTGCGGCGGCTGCTGCGGCGGCTGCCGATTCCTTCTTTTCGACGCGGGCGGCAGCGGCGGCCATCTGCGTGACGTTGGAAGCGGTCTCGGCGGCGGCAACGGCAGTGGCGGCCTCGGCTGCCGCAGTGCCGGAAACGTCTTCCGCAGCACCCGCTTCGTCCAGGATCGACAGATCGAAGGGAACCGGCACCATCGGCAGTTCGTCGTTGCTGGTCGCCTCAGCCCTTGCTTCCTCGACCGGCTTCACCGTCAGTTCGCAATCCCATTCGGCGAATTCGAAGACGGTGCGAATGGCGTCTTCGCCCTTGTCCGTCTTGATCGTGACGTTCCAGAAGAAATAAGCGCCTTCCGGATCGAGTTCATCGAGGCCCGGCAACTCATCGCTATTGCAATAGATGGTCATCTCGCCGAGGCGCGAGAGGTCGCGCAGTAGCAGCGTGGCGTCATTGCCCTTGGAATAGAGTTCGTAGCGCGGCTTGAAGATGACTTCATAGGCCGGCATGCCGGAGCCTGCATCGCCCTCGCCGCCAAAATCGTCGAAGGAAAAGGGGACCGGCTGGAAGCCGCTGTCGTCGGTCGGCTTGGGAGCCGGCGCCGGAGCGGCGGCGGGCTTTGCGGCGGCCTTGGGCGCCGGTGCCTCGGCCAATGCCGAGGGAGACGGCAATTCACCGTTGGCCAGCGCCTCGAGCTCCTTGACGAGACCGCGGCTGCGGCTTTCATCGACACTGCCGCCGTCGCGCGCAGCATTCGTCAGGTCGGCGAGCACGTCGGCCGACTTCAGCATCACCTTCAGGACGTCCTGGGTCGGCTCAAGCTTATTGGATCGAACGCAATCGAGAGTGGTCTCGAAAACATGGGCGAAGGCGACCAGATCATCAAGGCCGAAGGCGCCGGCGCCACCCTTGATCGAATGCACGGCGCGGAACACCGCATTGACGGTTTCCGGATCGCGATCGCCATCATTCATTTTCAGAAGACCGGATTCCAGCTCGGCGAGCTGTTCCTCGCACTCCTGGAAAAAGATCTCTTTGATTTCGTTCATATCCATAGGAGCAAATCCTGGGTTTAAGCGGTTACACGCTCAATGGCATCGATCAGCTTGGCCGGGTCGAAAGGCTTGACGATCCAGCCGGTGGCGCCAGCCTGGCGGGCGCGGTTCTTCTTTTCCGCGTCGCTTTCGGTGGTCAGGACCAGGATCGGGATCGCCCGATATTTCTCGTTGCGGCGGACACCTTCGATGAAGCCGAAGCCGTCGAGGCGCGGCATGTTGATGTCGGTCACGATGACGTCAGGATTGGACTCTTCGAGAACCTCAAGACCCTCGACGCCGTCTTCCGCCTGAATCGTCTCGAAGCCGGCATTGTTAAGCGTCACGAGAAGCATGTTTCGGATGGTGCGGGAATCATCCACGGTAAGAACTTTTTTCTTCATTGCCGAATCTCCTTGGCAAGCAGGTGATCAATATTGACGCCCACCAGCTGCATGGTTTTCTGAAATGCGTCGGACACCTTGGAAAAGGTGAATGGCTGCTTGTCCTGCTCCCAGGTCTTCTCGGCGGACATCAGAACCTGGGCGCACAGAGCACCGATCCGTTCAACGCCGGAAGCGTCGATCGACAGACCGCTGCCCCTGAGGGAGAGGAGTTTATCGCGCAAGGCGGAAGCCTCGTTGAGGTCGAGCACCGCTGTCAGATCCAGCGTCTTGCCACTCTTCTTTGCTACCATCAGCTTTTCCTTGTCCCCTTGTCCCCGGCTCGAGCGGACGAGCTGAGGCAATCATCCGATAGGTTAGTAAACATTCCGCCCACCTCCGACGCCTGCGAAAGGCTGCGGAAGGCTAAAATCATCATTTTCGTAGTCGTCCTCGGCCACTGCCGGACGGGCGGCGGCTTCGATGGCGCGCGGCGGCGTCCCACGAACCGGCGCCGGGCGCCCGGCATTGGCGTTTTCCCGGGCGATGCGGAATTCGCGAATCGTCTGGCCGAGCTCGACAATGACGGTATGGAGGTGGTCGGCGCCTTCGGCCGAGCGCTCCGCAAGGCCGGCGCTGCCTGCCACTTCGCCGCCCAGACCCTTGACGTCTGAAGTCACGCTATCCAGGCTCGCGGCATGTTCGCCGGTACGGGTGGCGATGCCGGCGATGGCGGCATTGATGTCGGTAACCTGGCGCACGATGCTGCCGATGGAATCCTGTGTGCGGCCGACCATCTGCACTCCGGCATCGACCTGCGATTTGGTCGTCGTCACCAGCGTCTTGATCTCGCGGGCGGCTTCGGCCGAACGCTGGGCGAGCGCGCGGACCTCCTGGGCGACGACGGCAAAACCGCGGCCGGAATCGCCGGCGCGGGCGGCCTCGATGCCGGCATTCAGCGCCAGCAGATTGGTCTGGAAAGCGATCTCGTCGATCGCGCCGATGATCTGGCCGATCTTTTCGGCCGACTGCTCGATATCGGCCATGGCGCTGATCGCGCGGCCGACGACCTCACCGCTTTCCTCGACGGCGGCGCGCGTCGAGGCGGCGGCCTGCTCGGCGGCGCGGCTGTCGGCGGCCCCGTCGCGAACGCTGGCGGCGATGCCGGCAAGCGCGGCGGCGGAAAGCTGCAGCCGGTCGGCTTGGCCGGACGCCGTGCCGGCGAACTGCCTGGACAGGCCGGCAAGCGAACCCGTCGCCGCTTCGGCCTTCAACGTGCGTTCGGTGATGGCAGTAAACTCTGCCTGGAGACCATCCAGTGCGCCGTTCAGCGCGGCGGCAGTCGCCGCATGGGCGCCGTCGACCGGCGCGCGCCGCGTCAGGTCGCGGGCGGAAAGGCCTTCGATGACATCGCCGAAGATCCTGACGATCTCGGCTTCGTTGTCGGCGCGCTGATCGGCGAGCGCACGGCTCTCGGCGGCGCGTTGAGCATTGAAGCGCAGCGAGACGGCAATTTCCACATCGACCATGACGAGGCGGATGATCGCCGTCATCAGATCGGAGATTTCGCGGGTGCGGCGCTTGGCCGACGGCAGCAGCGGACGGCCGGCAATTTCCTCGGCGAGACCGGAAACGACATGCTCCAGCATGACGCCGTGGCCGGCCACGTGCCAGCGCGGATCGAGGCCGATCTTGCTTTCGGTATCGGAGAGAACTTTGACGCGTTCGGCATAGAGGCTATCGAACCGTGCATCCGTCAGCACGTCCCAATGCGAGGACTGCAGATCATGCAGGCGCTCGACCTGGCGCTCGCTGTCGAAATTGCGCGCCGCGTCGGGGAAAGACTGGAACCTGTGGAAGAGATCTCTGAGGCCTGCCTTCAGATGCGCTTCGAGGGACGGCCGGTTGCGGCGCACCAGCTCGCACTGGTCGGCATCGAGGCCGGCAAAGCGCAGGCGGTCGCGCAAGCTGCCTGCCTGTGCTCCACGAGCCTGTTCTGATGGCATGTCCTGCCTCAACGCCTGTCCCCGACCCACTGTCCAGGCGAATGCCTGGTTAAAAACTTTCGCAGCATCCAGAGAACGCAAAGCCTCGAGACGGTTCTCACCACCGGTTACAACCGGCGGGTCGAAGCCCCCTGATCAGCTATGTTTCGGAGCTGTCTGAAGAGATGGATACCGGATCAACCCGGTACGGCGGGACGGCGTCATGCCTGGTGGGAACGAGTGCATCTTCCCATTCCGACGTGTAAACCAATGTTTATGGTTAATTCCTTGCTTGAAGGTTAATAAGCCCTTCGCATTGCCGGCTTTTGAAGCAATTCAAGGCCGCTTGCAGCAAATACTGCGGCGGAGTTGCACGGCTGCTACAAGGCACACGCAAGCTCCATGTTATAGGCCGGTCGATAACCAAGACATGACGTCGACAAGGACAGAGCAATGATTGTTCTCGGATTGGGTGCCTGCTTGATTGCAATGACGCTGCTTGCCGCCGTCGCCCGCCTCGATTCTCTCGCCGCAAACCGCGATATCAGCGCGCTTCGGGTTTTCTAAAACCCCTCCCTGCCCGTTGGCAGTCCGGCACCTTTGGTGTATCGCACTGGCGCCTTTCATGTCAGCGGAACACGTGGTTCATGTCCCCCAGATCTGGTCTTCTCATCGTTCTCGGCTTCACGCTCTGGCGCGTCGTCACGCTAGTTTTCGACCGGACGGACCTTTTCGTCGATGAGGCGCAGTACTGGTTCTGGGCGCAGAATCTTGATCTCGGCTATTATTCCAAGCCGCCGATGATCGCCTGGGTAATCCGGGCGATGACCGCGCTTTCCGGCTCCGACGCCATCTACTGGATCAGGCTCTCCGGGCCGCTCATCCACATGGCGGCGGCACTTGTTTTGATGAAGGTTGCAAAGCGTTTCGTCGGCCCGGAGATCGAAGGCTGGACGGGCGCCGCCTATATTACCCTCCCGGGTGTGGCGCTTTCTTCGGTGTTTTTCTCGACCGATGTCATCCTGCTGTTCTTCATCGCGATCACCCTGCTTGCCTATTTCAGCCTGACACAGCGGCGCTCGGTCGGGCTGGCGCTGGTCATGGGCCTCGGCGTCGGCCTCGCCTTCCTGACGAAATATGCGGTGCTGTTCGTTGTTCCGGGCGGCGCGCTTGCCCTCCTCCTCATTCCGGCGGCGCGCATCGCCATCCGGGATTTCATCGTCGCGGTTGCGGTCGCGGCGGTCGTCGCCCTGCCCAACCTCTGGTGGAACCTGCAGCACAACAATACGACGGTGCGGCATACGCAGGATATCGCCCATTGGAGCGATCTCGGCATCAATCTCCGTCGCGGGCTTGAATTCTTCTCCGCCCAGTTCGGCGTCGTCGGGCCGATCATCTTCTTTGCGATGCTTTGGGCGGTCTATCGGATGATCAGGGGCAGGAGCGACGACCGGGAAAAGATGCTGGTCTGGCTGTCGATGCCGGTGGTGGTGCTGATCACGCTGCAGGCAACGGTCGCCAAGGCCTATGCCAACTGGGCCGTGACCGCCTATGTCGCCGGCACCATCCTCGCCGTCTGGCTGCTTTACCGGATGTGGCCGAAGGGCCTGCGGCTGTCGCTCGGCATCAACGGCATCGCCAGCCTGCTCTTTCCGCTGGCGACGATCTTTCCGCAGCAGTTGCTGCTGCCGAACGGCGACGAAGTGATGAAGCGCTATCTCGGCCGCGCCGAGGTCAGCCGCGAGACCGCCGCACTCGCGGCTCAGGCCGGCACCGACATCATCGTCACCGACGATCGCGACATGGTCGCCGATCTTTTCTACACGCTGCGCGATGCGCCCTACAGAATCTATGCACGGGCGCCCGCCGGCCTTCCGGAGAGCTATTACGAACAGGAATTCGCGTTGCCGGCCGACATCCCCGGAAAGGTGCTTTACCTGACGATCGGGCCCTTCAGCTGCGCCTCCGAGACGCCCGAGGTGCTGAAGAACTGGCAGCCGACCGAGGGCTATTACAAGGGCAAGTCGCTCTCCGTCTACAAGGTCGCCGCAGCCTGCCTGGCACCCTGAGCCAATCGATTCCGATTTAAAGCCTGTCGCGCAAACCCGTGCCGCGGTTTTCCCAGGCAAAGCGCGAAGCGCCTTTGCCGCAACGACATGCGTAAAAACGAACAGCTAAAGCGCAAGGAGCGAATCTGAAAATCGCGACGCGCTTTAGGAAATTATGCCGTGGGCAGGCAGAGGCCGGTGCCCGCCCCTTCGATCTCGACGAATCTGACGCCGCCTTCCTCGAAGGCGAGGCGCAGCTGCGCCTCCGTCGCGCGGTGGATGTCGTGGTGGCGCCCCTCATAATCGCGGATGGTGCTGCGGGAGACGGCCGCCCTTTCGGCAAGATCGGTCTGGGTCCAGTCGAGCAGGCCGCGCGCCGCCCGGCAGAGAGCCGGGGTCAGAATTGTTTCCCTTGCGCCTTGACCCATGATTACAACTTGCCCATATTGGTCGATATAAACCATATATGTCACATTATAAACGGGATTTCCAGATCGGGAGACAGCAATGCCGCACGATACGCCCTTGATTTCGACAATCGTCGGCGGCCTCGTGCTGGCTTTCATCTTCGGCGCGTTTGCCCATCGGCTGCGCATGCCGCCGCTGGTGGGCTATCTGATTGCCGGCGTTCTGGTAGGCCCGCATACGCCGGGTTATGTGGCGGATCAGAGCCTGGCTCCGGAGCTTGCCGAAATCGGCGTCATCCTGCTGATGTTCGGCGTCGGGCTGCATTTCTCGCTCAAGGACTTGCTGTCGGTGCGCGGCATCGCCGTGCCCGGCGCGATCGCCCAGATCGCCTTTGCGACACTGCTCGGCTGGGGGCTCGGTGCCTTCTTGGGCTGGCCGACCGGCGGCAGCCTGGTCTTCGGCCTGGCGCTTTCGGTCGCTTCCACAGTGGTGCTGTTGAAAGCGCTGCAGGAGCGGCGCCTGGTCGAGACGGAGCGCGGCAGGATCGCCGTCGGTTGGCTGATTGTCGAGGATCTCGCCATGGTGCTGGCGCTGGTGCTGATCCCGGCCGCAGCCAGCATCGGCGGTGAGGGTCACGCGCCGGTCGAGCCGCTCTCGGCCGGACTGAACCGGCTGTTCGGGCTCGATCTCGGCATCGGCGGCATGATCGCCATGACGCTGGTGAAAGTGGCGCTGTTCGTGGCGCTGATGCTGGTCTTCGGCCGCAAGCTCATTCCCTGGACGATGCACCGCATCGCCCATACCGGGTCGCGCGAGCTCTTCCGGCTCGGCGTGCTGGCGATCGCGCTCGGCGTCGCTTTCGGCGCGGCCAAGCTTTTCGGCGTGTCGCTGGCGCTCGGCGCTTTCTTTGCCGGCATGGTGCTTGCCGAAAGCGAACTCAGCCATCGCGCCGCCCAGGAAAGCCTGCCGCTGCGTGACGCCTTCGCCGTGCTCTTCTTCGTCTCGGTCGGCATGTTGTTCGATCCGAACATCCTGATCGACAGGCCGCTGCCGATCCTCGCCACCATCTTCATCATCGTCATCGGCAAATCCGTCGCCGCCCTGCTGATCGTGCTCACCTTCAAGAAGCCGCTCGGCACGGCGCTGACGATTTCGGCCAGCCTTGGCCAGATCGGCGAATTCTCCTTCATTCTCGCCGCCCTCGGCGTCGAACTCGGGCTGCTGCCGGAGGAAGGCCGCGATCTGATCCTGGCCGGCGCCATCATCTCGATCATCCTCAATCCGCTGCTGTTCTTCCTCTGCGACCGCATGCGGCCGATGCTAGAAGGCGCAAAAAGAGAGGAAGCCGCGGTGGAATCCGCCCCCTCCGCGGATGCGGCGGTCGCTCATGAAGAGGTGCAGCCCGAAGACGACGAGGTGCACCCGACTGCTCTCCGCGGCCACGCCATTCTCGTCGGCTACGGGCGGGTCGGCAGCATCGTCGGACAGAATCTCAAATCGTCAGCCACACCTTTTCTCGTCATCGAGGATTCCGACAAGCGCATCGGCGAGCTGAGGGCGCAAGGGGTCGAAACCCTGATGGGCAATGCGGTGATGCGGGAAACCCTCGACCTCGCCAATCTTTCCGGCGCCCGCAGCATCGCCATCGCCATCCCGAACGCCTTCGAGGCCTGCCGCATTGCCGAGCAGGCGCGGAGCGTCAATCCGTCGATCCTCATCGTCGCCCGCGCCCATTCCGATGCCGAGGTCGATGAATTGAAGCACTATGGCGCCGACACCGTCATCATGGGCGAGCGTGAAATCGCGCTTGGCATGGTTGACCGGCTCGCTCAAGTGCATCATGACAGTGTGCCCTATGAAGACGGGCATGGGCCTGATACAATTATTGCGGCGGATGAGCCTCCGCCGCCAAAAGAATGAGAGATTGGCGCGCTTTTGAGCCGATACGGGAGTGACATCGCCGGGACGGAGAAGGTGGAGCTGGATCAGCACCATCTGACCAGCCGTGTCGCCGCTTCCCTGCTTGTCGCCATCCTTGCCTATATCGGCCTGCTCGTCGGCGGCAATCTGGTCATTTCGCCGGCTGCCGCCGTCAATACGCTTTCCTCTTCCGGCCGGGATACACAGCCGCCGCAGCTGACCGCGCGCGATGCCGTGCGTGGCGTGCTTGCCACCGAGCGCCGGCTTGCGCCGAAGCAGGCGGCCCATGACGGCGGATCGCCCATGCTTGCCGCTGCCCCGGATGTCGATCTCGCCGGCTGGACCATTGCAGCCGCCTTTCCGGCATTTGATGCTCCGCGTCATGCCGCGATCTCCAGGACCCATCAACCGCGCGGACCGCCGGTCGCTGCCTGACGTTTGCGCCGAGGCGCTTCCGACATCTGACGACATGCCGCCAGCGCCCGAGCGCCGGCCCTCGATTATCTAAGGAATACAACATGCGTACTTCACCATGGCTGGTGTTCACCTATACGGTGATCATCCTGATCGGCCTATTGATCGCCCTGCCTAACGTCCTGCCGCAATCTGTCCTTCAGCGCGTGCCGGCATGGCTGCCGCATGAACAGGTGTCGCTCGGTCTCGACCTTCGCGGCGGCTCGCATCTCGTTCTGGAAGTCGACGAGGCGGATCTGACCAAGGAGCGGCTGCAATCGCTGCTTCAGGATGCGCGTCGCGTGCTGCGCGAAAAGGGCATCCAGCCGAAGGCCGTCGTCCGCAGCCAGAACCAAATCGTCGTGACGCTGACCGATGCCACGCAGAGCGATGCTGCCGTCACCGACCTCAAGACGCTCGCCAACCCGATCAGCACCGGCCTCAGCGCCGGCCAGTCGGATCTTGATGTCATAGCGAACGGAGCGACCATTACCATCGGCTTCTCCAAGGCCGGCATCTCCGCCAATGTCGACAACGCCGTCCAGCAGAGCCTTGAAGTCATCCGCCAGCGCGTCGACCAGGTCGGCGTTTCCGAGCCGACCATTCAGCGCATCGGCGCCAATCGCGTGCTCGTGCAGCTGCCGGGCGCACAGGATCCGACGCGGCTGCGCCAGCTTCTCGGCTCCACGGCGAAGATGTCGTTCCATATGCTGTCGCCGAACAACCAGCCCGGCCCCGGCGTGACCATGCTGAAGGACGATGAAGGCCGGACCTATCCGGTGCTTGACCGCGTCGAACTCTCCGGCGACCGGCTTTCCGACGCCCGCGTCAGCTTCGACCCGAACACGCATGAGCCGATCGTCAGCTTCCGCTTCGACAGCGCCGGCGCCAGCCGTTTTGCCGATATCACCCGTCAGAATGTCGGCAATCCCTTCGCTATCGTCCTCGACGACAAGGTGCTGAGCGCGCCCGTCATCCGCGAGCCGATCACCGGCGGTTCCGGCCAGATCTCCGGCAACTTCTCGGCCGACAGCGCAACGACGCTTGCCGCCATGCTGCGCGCCGGCGCCCTGCCCGCCAAGCTGACGGTCATCGAGGAACGCACCGTCGGCGCCGACCTCGGCGCCGATGCCATCAAGATGGGTATTTATTCCGGCATCGTCGGCTTTATCCTCGTTGCAGTCTTCATTTTCGTTCTCTATGGCACCTGGGGCGTGCTGGCGAATATCGCGCTGCTGATCCACACGATCCTGACCTTCTCGGCCCTGACGCTGGTCGGTGCGACGCTGACGCTGCCGGGCATTGCCGGTATCGTTCTCGGCATCGGCCTTGCGGTCGATGCGAACGTCCTCATCAACGAGCGTATTCGTGAAGAGACCCGCAAGGGCAAGGGCGCCTTCGCCGCCATCGATACCGGCTTCAATCGTGCCTATTCGACGATCATCGACGGCAATATGACGGCCCTGATCGCCGCGGCCATCCTGTTCTTTTTCGGTTCCGGCCCGGTTCGCGGCTTTGCCGTGACCATGGCGCTCGGCCTGATCATCTCGATGTTCACCTCGGTCGCCTTCGTTCGCGTTGCGATGATCGAGATCACCCGCCGTCGGAAGTTCAAGGTGCTGAATATCCGGCCGTTGATCCCGTTCAGCCCTTATGACAAGCACATCGAGTTCATGAAGGCACGCTTCTTCGGCGTCACCGTGTCGGCGCTGCTTTCGATCGCCTCCGTCGTGCTCTTCATTCACCCCGGCCTCAACTACGGCGTCGATTTCCGCGGCGGCATCCAGATGTCCGTCAAGACCCAAGGGGTCGCCGATCTGGCAAAGTTCCGCGAAGGTCTTGATAGTCTCGGCCTCGGCGAAATCACGCTGCAGTCCTTCGGCGACAAAAGCAGCATTCTGGTTCGCGCCCAGCGGCAGGAAGGCGGCGAAGAGGCGCAGACGGCAGCGGTGACCAAGCTGAAGGCCGAAGTCGCCAAGATCGATCCGACCGCCACCGTCGAAGGCACGGATGTCATCGGGCCGAAGGTCAGCGGCGAGCTTGCCTGGGCCGGCATCCTGTCGGTGGTGATCGCCAGCCTCGCGATGCTCATCTATATCTGGGTGCGGTTCGAATGGCCGTTTGCCGTCGGCGCCATCGTCACGCTGGTGCTCGACGTCACCAAGGCGATCGGCTTCTTTGCGATCACCGGCCTCGACTTCAACCTGACGGCCATCGCCGCCATCCTGACGCTCGTCGGTTACTCGGTGAACGACAAGGTCGTCGTCTATGACCGCATGCGTGAAAACATGCGGCTCTACAAGTCGATGCCGCTGCGCGAGATCATCGACAAGTCGATCAACGAGACCCTGGCACGAAGCCTCTACACCAATGCGACGGCCTTCCTCGCCCTGGTGCCGATGGCGATCTGGGGCGGCAGCGCCGTCTCGAGCTTCGCAATCCCGATGGTCTTCGGCATTCTCGTGGCCGGCGCCTCGTCGATCTTCATCGCGGCACCGATCCTGCTCTTCCTCGGCGACTGGCGCCGCCGCCATGCCAAGGCGGCAGCGGCAACCGATGGCGCCGTCGAAATCATCCCGCCGGAACAGGGCCGCCCGCGCAAGTCGGCGAGCTAAAATCCGCCTGTTAACACATCCTTGAAGAGGGCGCCGGTTGCAGAGCCGGCGCCCTCTTTCTATTGTCGATGACTGCAAGGATAAAATCCTGCAGCGATTCAAAGGATTACCGCGCCCGTGGCGCGTCTGATAGGATGTGGGGCGCTAGCAGCAGAGATCGGGGAAACCGCCAAATGTCATCAAACCCGACGAGACGACCGGAAGTGGACGATAGCAGCGAGGAGCGCATCAAGCGTTTTCTCGCAACCGCCTCGCACGATTTGCAATCGCCGCTGCGCCATATCGCCATGTATGCCGAACTGCTGCTCGACGATCTCGAGGGAACGCTCGACGGCGAACAGCTTCAGAGCCTCCGGATGATCATGGAAAAGGCGCAAGCCGCGCAGCGCCTGACCAAGGCATTGATGAGCCTTGCCGGTGGAGCACCTCAGGTGACGCCCGAAGAGGTCGATCTGCAGGCGCTGGCCGAAAATGTCTGGGGCGAACTGACCGATGAAACCGCGGTTTCCGATGCGACACTGGAAAGCCAGGGTCTGCCCTCGCTCCGGAGCGATCCCGCCCTGCTCGGCCTAGTGCTGCGGCATCTGCTGATCAATGCGCTGACCTATCGCAGCGAAGCGCCGCTTCATGTGGTCATCAGCGCGGAGCGGGAGGTGGCGAATTGGTTCATCCGGATTTCCGACAATGGGGCGGGCATTGATCCGGCCTATCGGGAGCGGATCTTCGAGCCGTTCTGGAAATTGCCGAAGGCGGGAACGGTGCCGGGCGCCGGCCTCGGACTGACGACGGCGCGAGAGTTTCTGGCAGCGCTTGGCGGCGATCTCAGCCTCGAACATTCGGATCAAAGCGGCAGCCGCTTCCTCATCCGCCTTCCGGTCGCCTGAGCTTAAAGCGCGCCGCGTCAAACTTGATTCATGCGACGCGCTTTAGTTCTTTGTTTTGATGCATGTCGTTATCCCGGAACCGCTGCACACTACCAGGCGACATGCATCTGAAAGCGTGCGTCTTTTCAGATGCTGTAATCGTCCTTCCAGAAATCCGGGACGTCATAATTCACATATTCGCGGATGATGTGCTGCAGCGTCTGGGCGTCGATTTCGTCCTTGCCGATGCGGAAATCGACGCCGTAATCGGGGAATTCCTGGAAATAGCCGCCCGATATGTCGGTCGAGACGACGCCGATCGGGCCGGTGAAGCCGATGCCGCGCAGTTCCGGCACCGTTTCGCGGAAATCGGCGTTCGGCAGCAGGCGGTTGTCGAGCAGGATGAGATCGAAACGCGCCAAGCGGATCTTTTCCAGCGCGTCACCGATCGATGGCGAATATTCAACCTCGACGGCCGGCTCGGAGAGATCGGCGATCTTCTTCTTGAGCGCACGGAATTCGATGAATTCGTCGTCGACGAAGAGAACCTTCACGGCATTCTTTCGCACAGTTTCGGTGATCATCGACTTAATTTCCCCAATCCCGAAACCGGCTTCACGTGACCAAGCCGTTCCGCAAGGCGATCGCCACCATGTGAACGCGGTTGACGGCGTCAAGTTTGCGCGCAGCCGCGGTGATGTGCGAATTGACCGTATGTTCGGAAAGACCGAGAATGATGGCGATCTCAGCCGACGTCTTGCCTTCGCTCGTCCATTTGACGATTTCCTGCTCGCGCTGGGTGAGCCGCCCGGACATTTCCTGTGTCAGGATTTCCTCATAAAGCTTGTCGAAAATGCGCATCGCGTCGAGAAGCATATCGGCGATCTCGCTCTGATCCGGCTCCTGACGCTCGCCGCTGAGGACGAGGCAATAGCGCCGCCCTTCGGGGGTGAACAGCGGGATGAACAGAAAGACGCCGCTCAGGAACTCATTGAAAACGAGATCCGAGCGATAATCTTCCGGCCGTACGCTCCTGCCATGAACCGGCGTTGCCAGAAACTGGGCGGACTTTGCCCGGACGGTCCCGAGCGCTTCCTTCAACGTCGTGATGAAAAGGCCGACACGCCGTTCGGCGACATTGGTGATGACGATATCGCGTTCCCCGAAAGGGGCAGACGCCTCGGAAATACGGGCAAGCGCGAAATTGTCGAAGTTGTAGTGCTGTGCCGCCGACTTCAGCAGCCGGAAAAAATCGGTGCGGTTGATCGCCCGGCTCAGCTCCGGTCCGGCATGAAAGGGAATTGCCGGGGCGTTGTTCATTCCCACTCTTCCTACCTCGATGCCTCCGATCCCGAAATCTTGGGATATACGTCTTAAACGCGAAGAGCTACAAAAATTGCGAGACAGTTGATGACGAATATCGAAACGGGGACTTTCGGCATTCAAAGGCGGAAATCATCAATTATCTCAGCTACAGGTGATGCACGGGCAGATTTTACTGAGCGCAGTAGTTCTTACCTGGGTATCGTTTTCTTCCTGCATTCAACATCCAAGAATGCAGGAAGGCAGTGCCAGACGTAAGCGCGAGAGAGCCGACAGACCCATTTGGCTAAGGGGTTGGCTGATGTTCGTGGCGGCGAACGCGGGTCGATCGGTTCTCTCAGCGCTTATTTTGCCAATCATTTGCTTCGCTTCGGTTGCATCTTGTGGTGCGGCCTCGACCTTGTCAATTGCGCTTTGTCAAATGGTTGGGACATGGGACGGGGAACAGGTTACCGGGCCTTCGCCGCTTCCTACAGCTCAAGATTGAGAATAATCCCGGCAAGATCAAGCGGCTTTTCCAGATAGGCGTCGGCGCCGGCCTCAAGCGAGCGCGCGCGGTCCTCGGCAGCATCCGAGCCGCTGCAGATGGCAAGCCGCATCGCCTTGAAACGGTCGTCCCGGCGCAGCCTTGTTACCAGGGCGATGCCGCTGTCGAGCGGCATGTACAGATCGGCAACCAGCAGTTCCGGCAGCGCCCAGCCTTCCGCCGCGCGCTGCTCCAGCGCCGCCAGTGCCGTCTCGGCGGTCGAAAAACAGAATAGATCGACATCTATCTGCTGCTTCCTGCGGATATAGTCGAGATAGAAGAGATCATCCCTGCTGTCGTCGACGTAAATTATGGTTGGCATTCAGCACCATGATTTGGATATTGTTCGATGAACCTTGCTGTCCTTCGACCTCACGATATCGCGATTTCGCGAAAATTCGATCCATCTTGTCGAAAAATCGTTTCGGAAAAAGCGCGGCGTCGTTCTCCCCTGCCTATTGAGTATTCCTCGATTTCGGAAAAAATGGCCGCGCGAACCGAGGAGGACATGACGGGTGCAGGATAGTGGCAACGTGGACCTGCAGGACCAGCGGCAGCGGCAGCGCTACCGTGGCTTTGCGATTGCGGTCGGCTGCCTGATGTTCCTTCTCGGAATGAGCGCCCTTGCCGGCTGGCTATTGCAGATCCAGGTGATCATTTCGCTGGTTCCCGGCTTTCCGTCGATGGCCTTCAACACCGCGCTCTGCTTCGTGCTGTCCGGCCTTGGGCTTGCCGCCTCGACGCTGGCTGCCCGTCGCTTTCTGATTGCCGCAACGGTCATGACAGGGATTGCGGCGGCGATCGCTGCGGCCCGGCTCTTGGAAATCGTCACCATCGGCCGGACGTTCCACAATATCGACCTGCTGATCACGCGCTTCGTCATTCCGCCGGATTTCATCGCGCAGATCGGCGGCGGCATGGGCCCAAACACGGCCCTGGTCTTCCTGATCGCCAATCTTTCGCTGCTGTTCTCTCTCTACGTCGAGAGGAGAAGCCAGGTGGTGCAGGAGCTGACGAGCTACATCGTTATCACCCTGGGCATGATCGCGCTCGCCAGCTATGTCACCGATGCCGAACAGGGTTACCGCTGGGGGCCTTATGCGGCGATGGCGCTGCATACGGCGGTCGGCATGGTGATCTTCGGCTCAGGCCTGCTGGCGCGCTCCTGGTGGATGCAGCCGGCAAACCGCGCACAGATTCCGCTCTGGATCCCGGCTGCGGTCTGCTTCACCGGCCTCCTCGTCGATCTCTACACGCCGCTCGGCGTTGCCAACGGCATTCTCTATGTGCCGCTGGTGCTGACGGCGCTCTGGTTCGGCAACAGGAATGCGCCGCTTTTCTTCGCGTTTGCCTGCACCGTGCTGTTGATGCTCGGCTTCTTCGCCGTCAGGCACAACGAGGCGGCATTCTGGCAGGAGATCGCCAACCGCACGATTACGGCTGCGACGCTCTGGCTGATCGCGATCCTCGTCTTTTATTTCATGCGCAACAATCATAACCTCGAAACCGAGCGCGTCCGTTTCGGCGCGCTGGTGCGCGGCACGCCCGATGCCGTCATCGTCATCGACGAGAGCGGAACGATCAGGAGCTTCAACCCGGCGGCTGAAAGCATGTTCGGTTACACCCCGCAGGAGACGATCGGCCGGAATATCAAGATGCTGATGCCCGAACCCTACCACTCCGAGCACGACGGCTATCTCGCCCATTACCGGAAGACCGGTGAGGAGCGCATCATCGGCACGACGCGGATGGTTTCCGGACGACGCAGGAACGGCATCGTCTTTCCGATCGACGTTTCCATCAGCGCCGTTTCCACCGGCGATGCGAAGATCTTCGTCGGCATCGTGCGCGATATCAGCGAGCGGGCCCGGCAGGAAGAGCGGATGAAAACGACGCTTGCCCAGCTCGAGGCCTACACGGCCGAACTCGAGCGCAGCAATCACGACCTCGACGAATTCGCCTATATCGCCTCGCATGATCTCAAGGAACCGCTGCGCGGCCTGCATAACCACTCCCGATTCCTGCTAGAGGACTACGAAGACAAACTCGACGACGACGGCGTGCGCCGACTGAACCGGCTGGTGCGCCTCAGCCAGCGCATGGAAAAACTCGTCAACGACCTGCTGTATTTCTCCCGGCTCGGGCGGCAGCAGCTGGCGGTCAAGCGCAGCGATATCGGCCTGATCGTCAAGGATGTCGTCGCGACCATGGAGCTGCTGCTGGAGGAACGCCATGCCAAGGTCATCATCGATGGCCAGTTGCCGGATGTGGTCTGCGACGCGCCGCGGCTGACCGAAGTGTTCCGCAATCTCATCACCAATGCGATCAAATACAACGACAAACCGGCGCCGCTGGTGTCGATCGGCTATCTCGATCGGTTCGTCGGCCAGGACGGCACGATTGCCCGCAACGTGTTTTTCGTCAGGGATAACGGCAAGGGCATACCCCAGGAATTCCATGAGGATATTTTCCGCATTTTCAAACGGCTGGAAAAATCGCAGGATTCCGACGACGGCACCGGAGCAGGCCTCACCTTCGTCCGCAAGATCATCGCGCGGCACAATGGCGATATCTGGCTGGAATCCGAGGTCGGCGCCGGCACCACATTCTACTTCACTCTGGGAAAAAAGCGCGAGGGGCAGAATGCAGCAGCGTGACACGCAACCGATCCTGATCGTCGAGGACAGCGAAGACGATTTCGAAGCGACGATGCGCGCGTTCAAACGCACCAATCTGCGCAACTCGATCCGTTGGGCAGCCTCGGGGCAGGAAGCGCTCGACATGCTGGCCGTGATGGTGCCGAAACCGGGGCTGATCCTGCTCGATCTCAACATGCCGGGCCTTGACGGCCGCAAGACGCTGGAGGCGATTAAATCGAACGCCGGCTGGCGCAAGATCCCGGTGGTGATCCTCACCACGTCCGACGACGAACGGGATATCGAAGGCTGCTATGCGCTCGGCGCCAATACCTATGTCCAGAAGCCGGTCGATCTCGACGGGCTCTTCGCGGCGATCCAGCGACTGAAGGAATACTGGTTCGAAATCGCCATTCTGCCGCTCGAGGACTGACAGATTGGCCGAAGAGTGCAGCATTCTCATCATCGACGACAATATTGACGATCGCGAGGTCTATCGCCGCATATTGGGCCGCGTCTCCAGCACCGCCTATAGCGTGCTGGAGGCGGAGACGGGCGAAGAGGGCCTCGCGCTGAACGGCCGCAAACGGCCGAACTGCATCCTGCTCGACTATTCGCTGCCGGGCCGCAACGGGCTCGGCGTTCTTGCCGATATTCTGGAGAACGATCCCGCCGCCAACGTCATCATGTTGACCGGCCAAGGCAGTGAAACCGTCGCCGTCGAGGTGATGAAGGCCGGCGCACGCGACTATCTCACCAAGGATTCGCTGTCGCCGGAAACGCTGCATCGCTGCATCCAGAACGCCATCATGCACGGCATGCTGGAAGCGCAGTTGGAACAGAAGCGGCAATCGCTCGAGATTTTCACACGCGCCATGGCCCATGATCTGAAGGAGCCGCTCAGGACGATCAAATCCTTCAGCCGCATCCTGCACGGTTCTGCTGCGCTTCCGGCCGACGACCGGGAACTGCTCGATTACGTGTTGAGTGCCGCCGACCATATGGAAGACCTGATCGTCAAGGTCTCGGGCTTCACCAGGCTCGAAGCCTCCGGCGGGCCGGAGCTCACGCCGGTTTCGCTCTCTGCCGTACTCGACCAGGTGGAGGACAATCTGCGCCAGCAGACCGAAAGCCGCGGCGCGATCATCATCCGCGGCGCGCTGCCGGAGGTCATGGGCGATGCGACGCTGCTGACCCAGCTGTTGCAGAACCTCGTGTCGAATGCCATCCGCTATTGCGAGCAGAAGGTTCCGGAGGTCACGATCTCAGGCGAAGCCCATGGCGATTTCTGCCGCCTCACCGTACGCGACAACGGGCCCGGCATCGATCCTCAGCATCGCGAATTGATCTTCCAGCCGTTCAAACGCCTCGTCGGCCGCGGCATCGAGGGCACCGGGCTTGGCCTTGCCATCTGCCGCCGCATCGCACAACTGCATGGCGGCTCGATCTGGTGCGAGGCGGAGGATGGCCCGGGTGCCACTTTCGTTCTCGACGTGCCGCTCGCCGAGACGAGGCCCGAGCCGCTGCCGGCAGCGGCCATCCCGCACAGCGGCAAGCCTGCGGAGCAGCCGGGTGAAGGCGAAGGCAGGCTTGCCGAAGTGCTGTTGGTGGAGGACAGCCCGGCCGATATCCAGCTTCTGAAGATCAAGCTGATGCGGCGGGAGAAGGTGAATTTCAATCTGCATGTCGCCACCAACGGGCGCGAGGCGATGCGGCTGCTCGAAGAACGCGCCTGTATTGCCGAGGTGCCGCAGATCGACCTGATGCTGCTCGATATCAACATGCCGATCATGGACGGCTTCGAGGTGCTGCGTGCGCTTTCCACCGATGTCCGCCTCAACCAGATTCCCGTCTGCATTCTCAGCACGTCAAGCGATGAGACCGACCGGCAACGGGCCAGAAATCTCGGTGCGCGCGCCTATATGGTCAAGCCGCCGACCCTGCAGCAACTCGAAGAGGCACTCGAATATGTCGATCATCTGGAATTGCTGCAGCGCGGCGATTCGCTTGCGCTTTGTGCGGAACAAAACTAAGCGGTGGTCATTGGCAACGGTATGACCTTCGCAGCTCTCATACTCGCGCTCCTGACGACTCCGATTCAATCAGGACTGCTTCCGATGGTATCAGGCATACATCACGTCACGGCCGTCACCCGAAAGGTGCAGGCGAACGTGGACTTTTACGCAGGTTTTCTCGGCCTGCGGCTGGTCAAGCAGACGGCCGGCTACGAGGACGCGACGCAACTCCATCTGTTTTACGGCGATGCGGCAGGGACGCCGGGTTCGCTGCTTACCTTCCTCGCATGGGAAGACGGTGCGCCCGGCCGGGCCGGCTACGGCCAGATCAGCGAAATATCGCTGTCGATCGATCCCGCCAGCATCGGTTACTGGCTGACGCGCGCCATGAGCTTCGGCCTGCGCTCGGAAGGACCGGCGGACGAATTCAGCGAACCTGTGCTGAGGCTGAAGGACCCCGACAACATCATCCTCAAGCTCGCCGGTGCAAAGCACGTCACATCGCCGGCGGCCTGGCACGGCGCCTCGATCCCCGCGGAGCACGCCATCCAGCGCGTGCGCGGCGCGACCATGCTGACGGAAAAGCCGACTGAAAGCCGCAGCTTCCTCGAGAGCCATTTTGGCTACCGCTTCCATGCCAATCGCGGCACGATCGACAGACTGGTTTCGCAGTCCGGCGACGTCATCGACGTGCGCGATGCCCGCGGCTTCTGGTCCGGCGCGCCGGGCACCGGGACCGTCGATCACGTCGCCTTCCGCGCTGCCGACGAGGAGACGCTGCATTCCGTCCGCGAGGCCCTGGAAGCCACCGACGCATCGCCGACCAACATGCACGACCGCAAATATTTCCGCTCACTCTATGCCCGTGAGCCCGGCGGCACGTTGATAGAGCTTGCGACCGACAAGCCGGGCATGATCGTGGATGAAGAGCAGGCCGCTCTCGGGACGAAGCTGTTTGCGCCGCCCGAAGCGATCACCAATCTCCATGACCTGAAGGTCGTGCTGCCGCAGTTTGCAATGCCCGGCCAACCGCGCATCAATTACCGCGAGCTGCCTTTCGTCCACCGTTTCTATACGCCGCCGGATCCCGACGGCAGCGTCTTCGTGCTGCTGCACGGCTCCGGCGGCAACGAGACGACGCTGATGCCGCTGCTGAACAAGGCGGCACCGCGGGCGACTCTGCTCGGCGTGCGCGGCAGGGCGACCGAGGAAGGGTTTCCGCGCTGGTACAAGCGCATTACTCCCTTCTCCTTCGACCAGAACGACATCAAGACCGAGGCGGAAGCCTTCGCCGCCTTCATCGAGGGCGCCGTCAAATCCTACGGGCTCGATCCCCAGAAGGTCGTCTATGTCGGCTACTCCAACGGCGCCAACCTGTTGAACTCGCTGCTCTACCTGCATCCGAACCTGGTTCACAAGGCGGTGCTGCTGCGCTCCATGCCGGTGCTCAGCGACTATCCGCATGCCGACCTGAAGGGCACCGACCTGCTCGTCATCAGCGGCAAGACGGATGCCTACGGCAAATATGCGAGCGAGTTGGAAGATCGGCTGAAGAGTTCGGGCGCCACGGTCGATTCCGACGTCATTCCCGGCGGCCATGATCTCGGCGATGCCGATGTGCCGATCATCCAGAAATGGCTGCTGCAGGAAAACCGCTAAAGCATGTCGCGCAAAACTGTGCAGCGGTTTTGCGGCAACGACATGCGCAAAAACAAAGAGCTAAGGCGCGGGGAGCGAATCTGAAAGATCGCGACGCGCTTTAGGCGCCGGTTCCGAAATGCTTAAACCTGAACGCGGGAAGCGCGGGCAACCATGATGCCGGCGAGCACGACGGCAGCGCCGAGCGCCTGCATCGTGCCGATCGCTTCGTTCAGCAGCCCCCAGGCAAGGATAGCCGCGATGACCGGCTGCAGCAGCAGCGTCAAAGAGGAAAAGGCCGGCGGCAGATAGGCCAGCGCATAGGTGATCGCCACCTGCCCGCCGGCATGGCTGATAAAGGCGAGACCGAAAAGGATCGACCAGCCATAGAGGCTCGCGGGCAGCATCTGACCTTCGTAAAAGAAGCCGATCGGGAAGATGAAAATGGCAGCGGACGCCGTGCTCCACATCATGATTCTGATCGTATCGAACCGGCTGCGCAGCCTGCCGATCGCCAGGATATAACAAGCGTAGAAGAAGGCCGCGATCATCGCGATGCCATCGCCGCTGAGATCGCCATTGCCGATGGCTGCCGGCCCGCCCTTCAGAACGACGACGCCTGCCAAGGCCAAGGCAAGCCCGAACAGGAAAACGCCGCTGATCCTCGCTCCGAAAAAGACGAAGGCGATCATCGTGACGAAGACCGGTGCGAGGTTGGCCAGCAGCGTCGCATTGGCAACCGAAGTCATTGTGAGCGAAAGGTGCCAGGCGGCGAGATCGAGCGACAGCATGACGCCCGGCAGGATCAGCATGCCGTAATCGGAAAGGCTTTGCGGCCTCGCCCCCGCATCCTTCTTCATGAGCGAGACGATGAAGATCGGGATCAGTGCCAGCGCCACGCGCCAGAAGGCCGTCGCCATCGGCCCGACCTCGGAGAGCCGGACGAAGATCGGCGAGCCGCCGATTGCCGCCCCGCCGAGAATGAGGGCTGCAAGGGCGAGGCGATTGGAAGGCGAGGCTTCGGAAAGGGTGGAGGCAGCCTGCAACATGATCTCGATATTTCTGGTCGCCCGAAAGCAGGGCGATAGGATGTTGGCTGCCGTGAGTATCAGATGTCGATCATGAACGACAGCCACCTAGCGACATAGGAATGTAAAATCAGGGGGAATGTAAAATCAGGGGAATGTAAAATCAGGCCGGATGCGTGTGTGTCGTGTTCACCCGCAGCTTTCCGGCAATCTCGTTTGCGACGAAGAAGGCATGCTCGGTCACCTGCGGCAGGCCCATCAGCTCGCCGAAGGTGCCGCGCGCGAGCGGGCCGGAGATCAGCAGCGACGGATCCGCCTCTCCTGACCGGCCGATCGCCTCCGAATGCCCGGTGCAGGCAAGGCCGAGGCCAGTGGGATCGAGCGACAGGTGGCCGTTTGCCGCAAGGGCTGCAAGCCAGGGCTGAGTTTCGAGAATGCCGCCATGGGCCGGGCCGGTGGTGACGATGACGGCGTCATAACTCCGCTCCAGCGGCTGGCGGTGCTGCCGCGGCTGCAAGGTGCACAGGATGAACTCGCCCTCGATGCGCGCATCGGCGACGGAGCCGGCAAGGATCTCGAGCCGGCCGGTAGCAATCGCCGCGTCGAGCACGGCCTCGACTTGCGGAGCGATGCGGAACCGGTGCACGTCCCAATAGGGACGAACATGGCGGACGAGGCGGCGGCGTTCGGCAACCGGCAGCGCCTGCCAGAGATCATATCCCTGCGCCCGCACCTGATCGATCACGCCGTGCCAGCTGATCCCTTCCGCTTTTGCCGCATCGATGGCGGCGCGGATCCTTGCCAGCAGCGAGCCGGCGGAATGGGCCGCATCGGCGAGGAAATCGCCGAAGAGCGGCTGCGGCACCGGCGCATGCCCGCGCGAACGCAGGCCACGGCGCGAGATCGCGGTCACCGGCCCCTCATGTCCGTGCTCGGCAAGCGAGGCGATGACGTCGGCCGCCGTCAGGCCGTTGCCGATGACCAACACCCGGTCATGCGGGCGGATGACCTGGAGCGCGCCGGGTTTGGTGGTATCGGCGACGAAACGCGGATGGTCGGCGAGCCGGCTCGCCAGCCGGCCGGGGGCTGCGGGCGGCGGATGGCTGGTGGCGATCGCGATGATATCGGCCTCGGTCACGCCGCCTCCATCGTCGCGGATCGTCCAGCGGCCGGCACGACGCTCGACGCCGGTGACCGCGGCGTGACAATGACGCACGCGACCGTCTTCCAGCAGTGGTTTCAGCAGCGAGGCGACATATTCGCCGAACAGCTGGCGCCGCGGGAAAAGCGAGCCATCGGGCTGTTTGGCCTTGCTGTCGCCGGCAACGGCATCGCGAGCTTCGATCCAGGCCTGGAATTCGCCCAGATCGTCCGGCTGCAGGCTCATCTTGGCAGCCGGGACATTGATGCGGTGCGCCGGATCATCCGTGTCATAGGCAAGGCCGCGGCCGAGTTCGGCGCGCGGCTCGAAGACCAGGATGACGGGAGCTTCGCCGCAATTCACCCGGGCGAGATGATAGGCGACGCCGGCGCCGGAGACGCCGCCGCCGATAATGGCAACGACAGGCCGTTCGGATTTCGGGAAAGGCTTGGACTGCATGGTGGCCGTATCATCGCTTTAGATGCCCAAGCATAGGAGCCGGGCATGGGCCGCGCAATCCTCTGCCGGCAATTGTCTATAAATATTATATAGATCGAACCTATGCCGATATCGTCGTCGAAAAATCGGGGTTGCCGCGGATCGTATTGCTCACCGTGCAGATCTCGTCTTCGGCCGCATGGACGATTCTCTGCCGGGTCTCCTCATCGATATCGCCTCTGATCGAGAAGGCGATATTGAACCTCGCAACGCGCGAAAGGCCTTCCGTCGCCTTCTCGCCGGTGACCTCGGCGGTGATGCCGCTGATCCTGTCGAGAACGCCCATCTGGCTGGCGGCCATGCGGGCGCTGAGCACGAGGCAGGCCGAGAGCGAGGCATAGAGCAGGTCGAGCGGATTGAAACCCGGCTGCGACGGCGCGGTGACGATATCGATCTCGCCTTTGGTGGCGGAGGTGACATGCGGAAAACCGGTGCGGCCGAGAGCGGCGGTGGCGCCGGTCGGGCGGGGGCGGGCCTTGAGATCGACCATGGTGAAATCCTTTGACGAACATTCTGCAGATGGCAATCGCCGCCCGGCGCCGCAAGAGGCAAGTGCCACCCATCGGTTTCGGAACCTTTCCATCCGTCATCAGTTGATTACACCTGAACGAAATCGGTGCCAAAGGTGGATTGCGATGCCTGATGTCCGCAGTATGGGTCGCCAAGGCCGGCGCATGGACGCCCGCGATCGGCTGATCGTCGCGCTTTATGCGCAGCTGAAGGCCGAGCGCGAAACACGCGAGACGCTGGAATGGGCGATTCGCAACGGCGCCGTCTCACAAGAGGTGCTGGAGGCGATCGCGGCCGATCCGGTGCCTGTCGTCACCAGCGAGGATATCGCCTCCGTGGAGAAGATCATCGCCCTCGACGAGCGGCGCAAACCAAATCGGAACTAAAGAGGAGATCCGAAATGGCCGATATCACCTATCAGGTCGTGCCGCATGACAATGGCTGGGCTTACAAGCTCGGGGACACGCTTTCTGAAACCTATGCCACGGCCGATGAAGCGATCGTTCACGCCAGGGACGCCGCGTCGCGCCAGAAGATCGGCGATGGCGACGCGCTGCTCGCCTATCCCGCGCCTGACGGCCGCGGCTGGGCCTTTCAGGAACTCGAAACCGACAAGAGCAACAGTCGGCTCTGATTTGCGACGGAGGATGGAATGGCCGCGCGGGCAAGCTGGAAAGGTCATCTGAAAGTGGGCGACCTTGCCTGCGCCGTCGGGCTTTACACCGCCATTTCCTCCTCCGACCGCGTCTCCTTCAACATCATCAATCGCAGGACCGGCCACCGGGTGGAGCGGCAATTCATCGACAGCGAGACCGGCAAACCGGTCGAGCGGGACGACCAGGTCAAGGGCTACCAGTTGGAGAATGGCGATTACATCGTCATCGAGGGCGACGAGATCGCCGCACTCATGCCGGAAAGCGACAAGGTGCTGAATATCAAGGCTTTCATCGCCTATGACGGCATCGACAAGCTCTATTTCGACCGTCCGTACTATCTCGCGCCCGTAGACGAACATGATGAAGAGGCGCTGTCGCTGATTGTCAGGAGCATGCTTGACGGCAAAGTCGCAGCACTTGCCGAAGCCGTGCTTTTCCGACGCAACCGGACGCTGCTGATCCGCCCGCATGACGACCACATCGTCGCGACCATGCTGAACTTCGACTACGAGGTGCGCTCGGCCGACAGCGTCTTTGACGAGATTCCCGACTTTAAATTCGACAAGGAGATGCTCGAGCTCGCAGGCCATATCCTCAAGACCAAGCAAGGCACCTTCGAGCCGAGCGAATATGAGGATCGTTACGAGGCTGCCCTCGTCGAGCTGGTGAGGGCAAAAATCGAGGGCCGGGCACTGCCAAAGAAAAAGCAGCCGCCAGAACGCAAGGTTGTCGACCTGATGGAGGCGCTGCGACAAAGCGCCGGGGTGAGCGGCAAGGCCACTGCAAAGAAGGCGCCGGCGAAGAAGGCGCCGGCGCGTAGCGACAGCCGCAGTAAGAAGGTGAGTTGAGCTGGCTTTTGAGATCTATCGAGTGAAATGCCCTCACCTTTTCGCTAATGCGGTTTGCGCCCGTCATCCGCGGCAAGGCTCTTCTTCAGCGCATCCATGATGTTGATGACGTTGCCGGTCGATTTCACCGGCGCGGGCTTTTTCGCGGGCGCGGCCTTCTTCAGGCTCTTCTGCTTGCCCCGGATCATCGATTTCAGGCGCTTCTGGATCGGATCCTGCACCATGGCCGGGCTCCAATCCTTGGTCTCTTCCTTCACCAGCCGTTTCATCAACGTTAGAAGCTTGCTGTCGATCTCGGCCTTGCTGTCGAGTTCGGCCACCGGTTCACGCACCTCGTCGCCATAACGCAGCGTCCAGAGAATGATGCCCTTGCCCTGCGGCTCCAGGAGCACGGCACGCTCGCGACGATAAAGCACCAGTCGGGCGATGCCGACCACATCGTTTGCCTTCATTGCCTCACGAATGACGCAGAAGGCTTCCACCCCAACCTTATCCTCGGGCGCCAGAAAATGCGGTTTGTCGTACCAGATCCAGTCGATCGAGCCGCGCGGCACGAAGCTGTCGATATCGATGGTGCGGGTGCTTTCGAGCCCGACCTCCTCGATCTCCTCGTCTTCCAGCAGAACATAGTCGTCCTCGCCGCGGGGATAACCTTTCACCTGATCCCGGTCGGCGACCGGCTTGTGGGTGACGCTGTCGACATAGCGGCTTTCGACGCGGTTCTTCGTCTGGCGATTGAGAACGTGGAAGCGCACCTTATTGCTTTCGGTCGTCGCCGGCGTCAGCGAGACGGCTGCCGTCACCAGCGAGAGCTTGAGGTAGCCCTTCCAGAATGTCTGACGTGCCATGTCTGTCTCCCGGACACGGTTGGACATCGCATTCAACGGCGGAGCCGATGTTTGGTTCCGAAAATTGGGTGCGCCGTAAAATCGCCTGGGTAGTGCCAATAGTCCAGAGTCGATCGGACGGTTAACGGCGCGACATGATGACATGATTATATCGGCTGGATTCGCGGAATGAGTTCGCTTAAAGTCGCGCCGCATGGCGAAGTGAGACGTGCCGCCTTGAGAAGCTTGGGGCCACTGGTCAAATTGCCCTGGCCAGATCGCCCACCGAAACGGGCAGTTTGGGAAACTAGGACGACGTTATCGAAACCGCCAAAAACGAATTCGTTCTTCGCGAGCGGAAGCCGAGGATGCGCAGATCAGTTCCCGCCTCCGTTCAATCGAATACCGGCATCGCCTTGATCGTGGCGAACAGCCGGGGTTCTGCAGATTGATTTATATGAGCCTTTGATGACGATAGAAAATGCAGCTTTGGCAAGACACCACTATCCGGCGGGCTACCACCGGCAGTCTGTGCCTCGGTGGCGCGTCCGGCGCGATGTGCTGGCAAAGCTGGTCCTTACGATAGCATTTTACGCGTCTCTATGGCGGGCGACAGGCATGTGGTACGGCTTGCCTGCAAACTTCGACGACGGCGCCGCGGTCGACCCGCTGCCGATGAAAATATTGCTCTACGGCCTTATCCCTTTGTCAGGATTATATTTTCTGTTGGAACAGAAACAGTTCCTACGGGTCTTTTCAAGGTTTTCGCCGTTCATCGTGGTTGTCGGCATTTCCTGCCTGACATCGATCGTCTTCTCCATCGACAAGACCGCATCCTTAAAGGGATTGGCTGCGGTCATCGTTCTCGCCATCCCGCCTCTTCTGTACCGCGCGCGCTACGGCAATGTCGAAGCCTTCCGAGTCCTCGGGCGTTTTGCGATTGCCGCCGCATTCATCAACGTTCTCTACACAGCAGCTTTCCCACAATTCGCCATCATGCGTGGCAGCTATGCGGGCATGGTCAAAGGCGCATTTTATCATAAGAACACGTTGGGGCAGTTTTGCTCGGTCAGTTTTGTCTGCCTGCTATCGACGGAGAAATTCGGCCGGCTTCGTTACAGTACCCTGATACGCTGGGCTGCAATGCTCTGCCTTCTCGCCTTGATTGTGGCAACGAAGTCCTCGACGGCTGTCGTCTTGACGATGTTCGGCAGCATGATGCTGTATGGCATTCGCGTTATTCACATTTACCCGAACCGCCTTTTTCGTTCCTTCGTCGTTTTCCTGTTGTTCGTGATCATCGGGTTCGGCGCCAGCTTCGTTTACCTCGGCGTGGCTTCAGCGGTTGCAGAAGCATTCGGCAAAGATATTACTTTCTCCGGTCGCACCAATATCTGGGAACAGCTATTGCCATTGATCTGGGATAGGCCCCTAACAGGTTATGGGTTTGCGATGTTTCGTCAGCCCGATGTCATGGAAGAGTACGTCAAGGTTACCTTCGATGCACGATCGACCCATAACACCTATCTTGAGCTAGCGCTCAATATCGGCATTCCAGGCGTTACCGCATGGACGTTGTTTGCGCTGACCCGCGTGTTCCGGAAGATGACAATCGTCGACCCCGATCCGGCAGAATCCGGCGCCAGGCGAAAGGAGATTGTTATCATCATCCTCATCATGCTTGGAGCCATGACCGAGGCAGGCATGATGCTGGCACCTTTCATTTGCTGGCCACATATGGTCATCGCACTCTCGGAACTGCGTCCCAGGTTGCGAACAAACCGGAATCAACGCCAGCCTTGAGGGAGGGTGTGTTCGACATCTGGCGATAGAGCGCCTCATTCCGTCCTTCTTGTCGCATCGGTCAATATCGTCGGCCGCCGGATGGGCATGCGAGCAGCCGTTCAAATCGAGAAATACCGCTTCTGCCAGGGCAGCATGTTTTCCTGCCACGCACGCGGCGTGAAATCGTCATAAGCAGTCTCAGCGATCGCCAACATCCAATTCTGCTCCTTGCGGGCCAGCAAGACGCATGACAATTCCATGCCGGCTTCGACCGTTATAGATGGCCGGTTGGCGCCCGATATATCGATCCCCTTGTTACGCCACTGGATGCGGATTTCGTCGGGCTCGGATGTCCATTCACCTGAAGAAACGGAAGCCTTTCCGTCGGGTTTGACGCGAAGCGGCGGCGGAGTGACGTTCAGAAAGCTGCCGTCATTGAAATAGTTTCCGTCAATGTCCCCCGCAGTCGCCTCCCCGTTTCCCTTCAGCAGAATGCCCTGCTTGCACCGCAGGAATATGTTGCGCCGAAAGCTTCCGGACCATGGTCGATTGGCGAAAAAAGCGATGTCACATTCGCTGATGACGTTATCGTGGATATTCATATCTTTGCGAAATGCCAGATTCTGATCGGAATAACCGCTCAAACTCACGCCGCGATTGCTGTTCTCGATCCTGTTATCATAAACATGGTGGCCGGCATGGCTGACTTGATCGCCAACTCCATAACCGAAGGAATAATCGTTCATCCTGCCGTCACGCATGATGTTACTGCGCACGACGGCGTCGTCGCCGATCGATGAAAAAGAAAAATTCTTCCCGCCGATGAAATTATATTCAACGAGGTAGTTTCGGGTCCTGCCGCAAACCAGCGCCCCCTTGTTCGAGGTGCTGGTCGGTCTTTGTAAAAGAAGGTTGCCCCGGACCACCACATTGGAACTTATATAGCTATCTTTGTTTTCGTAGGCGAATTGGCAACAATCCGCTCCCTGGCCGGGCGCTGAGCCGACGCGGTTGTTTTCCAGCAAAACATTCGACGTCATCGTAAGGTAAATGCCGTCGCCGTTCACATTTTCTGTTTCGCAGCGCCTTACGACAAGATTCTTGCCGTTGTGAAATTTGAAGCCGCGCGGAGAGTTCTTGACCACCACGTCTTCGACCACCGTGTCGGAAAACACCTGATAAGCGACGCCGATATCCTCAGCACCGTCGATGACCTGCCCCCGTGTGGATGCTCCATGAATTTTCTTTCGCAAGATGGCGGGCATCAGATCTTCCTTCGATACGCTTGTCGCTGACAATAGTGAGCGACGGTGTGGCGGATGTTTGAATATCTGAAAATTATCTTCACCTGAACGGCCGCTGAGAAATCTCTGCACATAGACCAATAGAGACAGTCCGCCCCGATTGTCGCGTTCAACCAGCCGACGCCCTTGCAGCGAGTTGAAGTCGCATTGCATCTCGGGTCGAGGATCGGCCGGTACCGGGCTCGTCACATGTTCGCCCGATTTTTCCTGCATGGCGTTCTGGCAACGCCGCCGCTGCGTTTCAGCAGCTCATTTTAATCGCCCGTCAGTCTTCTTCTGTGGCCTGAGTTGGGGACCGTTGAAAGGCAGCTGTTTAGTCAATCACTGTTGAGTTGATGGACGCCATTCTTCTCCTCGTCGGCGCCATCGGACCAGTGGTAAAAAAACACTATCTCGAAAACCTAGATGACCTTGCGCTCGCTCGCTGGGCCTCTATCTCTGGGCCGAAAGCGCCTCTAAGGCGAGTTGTTTTCATTCTACCATGACTCTGGTTGCATATTGATCGGTCTCACGTTACGAAATCCCGGGAGGCCAAACACCGAGGCCGCAATGATTACGCATCGTCAAGATATCGACGGCCTGCGAGCCGTAGCCGTCATTTTTGTGATTCTTTATCACTGCGGATTTGATCGCATTCTCCCCGGCGGATTTATCGGGGTGGACATTTTTTTCGTGATATCGGGCTTCCTGATAACAAAAATAATCCTCGCCGAAGTAAGCGATGGCCGATTTTCGATCGGCAACTTCTACAGCCGTCGGGCCAAACGAATTCTTCCCGCTGTCGTGGCCATGTATGCTGTCGTGATGGCGGTTTCGTATTTTACGATGCTGCCTGACGAAAGCCTGCGGGTCTTCAAGTCAGTGACGTCCTCCGCGCTCTTTGCTTCCAATGCCTATTTCTATTTGACGACTGGATATTTCGATGATTCCGCGGAATTCAATCCGGTCCTGCACACATGGTCGTTGTCGGTCGAAGAGCAGTTCTACGTCATTTTTCCGCTGATCGTCATGGCAGCGAGCCGTTATGGCCGCAGGGCAACCGGGATAGCCATTGCGGGACTTTTCGCAGTCAGCATCATTGCTTCCATCATCGCTGTTCCAATCAACCGCTCTGCAGCTTTCTATCTTGTGCAATATCGCGCGTGGGAGCTGCTGGTAGGCTCCCTCATCGCAGCACCGGCATTGACGAAATTTTCCGATATGCGGATCAATAATGCGCTTTCGGCATTCGGCGCCTTGGCGATCGGCCTCAGCGCGCTGCTGTTGTCGAAAACCTCTGAGTTTCCAGGGCTAATGGCCTTACCCGCGACGGCAGGCACGGCTCTTATCATCTGGGCGGGTCCAGGCACGCTGGTCAGCAGGCTTCTATCATTGAGGGTCGCCACCTCGATAGGTTTGATCTCGTATTCCCTCTATTTGTGGCATTGGCCGATCTGGGTGTTTTCGAACCAGTACGGGGCGTGGGAGCATGGCTGGCAATTGGTGCCCGTCGCTTTGAGTTTTGTCGTCGCATATTTCTCGTGGCGATTTATCGAAACGCCCTTCCGAACGATGCGATACCGGCCTCTGGTGTCCGTAGCCGCCGGGGCTGCCTCAATTGCTTCCGTAGCAATGCTGGCATTCGTCGGGCAACTCGCCGCCGATCAAATGAAGGACGACAACAAGCTC
Organism: Rhizobium sp. 268; assembly: GCF_036571585.1. Taxonomy (NCBI): domain Bacteria; kingdom Pseudomonadati; phylum Pseudomonadota; class Alphaproteobacteria; order Hyphomicrobiales; family Rhizobiaceae; genus Rhizobium; species Rhizobium sp. 268. Next base: position 675,997 of record NZ_JAPPSO010000001.1, read on the forward strand.
GTTGAGCGGGTGGCGGAATTTGCCGATTACGACCCCTCGAAAGCCTTCCGCAGTGGAAAATGCTTCCTTACGTCAAACGACGGTATCGAAAAATACGATCGCGATACCTGCTTGGCTCTCTCAAATAGTCAGCAAAACATAGCGCTCGTCGGTGATAGTCACGCTGCGCACCTATATCCGGGCTTGAAAACGCTGCCGGGGACCAACGTCCTTCAAGCTAACGCATCAGGATGCCGTCCTACTCTTGAAGCCGAAGGCGAAGAGCGCTGCCTAGACCTCATGAACTACGTCTTCAAAGAGTTTTTGCCGAGCCACAAGGTCGATGTTCTCGTGTTGGCCGGACGCTGGACTGAAGATGACGTCAAACTCATCAGAAAGACGGTGGACTACCTCTCACCCTTTGCCAAAAAGATCGTCGTCTTCGGACCAGTGGCAGAATATAAATCTTCCCTGCCGCGGCTGCTCGCTCATAGTCTCTATGAGAAGCAGCCATTTCATGCCGCCGATCATTTGGCGCCTCGGCAGCGCATCGGTGTAGATATTCACGACGCATTGGCCGGAAGCGGAGCAATGTACATCTCCACCTATAAGACCATGTGCAATCCCGACTGCATCGTGTGGACAAAAAGCGGGGACCCGGTGCAATTCGACTACGGGCACTTCACCGCTGACGGCTCCCGCCTGCTGATTTCAAAGGTCAAGCAGGACCTCATCGTTCAACGGTGAGGTCAGCCCACGCTGTGCGTTTTGAAACTGTCGATGAGGCAACTGTCGGTGTTCAGCTTGCGAACCGTCCATCCTGCAGAAACGACAGGGCTTGCCTCCACATGATCTTGTTGACCGGCAAGAAAGTGTGGTTGGCGGGAATGACGATATGCGCCGCGGCGCCGTCGAGGCGTGTGCTCTCCACCGACACCTTTCCATCATTCGGAATTCTAAGGCCGATGATCAGGGAAGAGACCGGGTCGATGGTCCGGTTCCCCGCGATGATGCCAAGTTCGTAATCGACCGTGCCGAACAGCTTGGTCATTGCGGTTTGATCGGTAATCAGCTGCTGCCCTGCCGGTCCATAGAACCTCCTGTAGAGCGGCCAGGTCTTGAGGAAATCGGCGATCTGGCTGCCGTTGTTCGGCGTTCCGACCATGACCACTCTTCCCAGCTTCGGCGGGCGATGGTTCCGGAGAAAAGCACGGATAAGCAGCCCACCCATCGAATAACCGATGAAATGCACACGGCCGTCGCCTGCCTCCTTCACAGCCGCGTCGATCTGCGGCCGAACGATGTCGACAAGGTCGCCGATCGAAAACCTGGTGGAGGGGTAACCGACATTCGCAACCCGATACCCCTTCCCGGACAGGAAGGCTGCGAGCTTCTCCATGCTTTTCTTCGTCCGGGCAATGCCGTGAAAAAGGATGACTGTGTCGTTCATCAGGTGTCCATGCCGAATAGCCATTCATTCGAAATGGCTTGGTTGTGGCGTACGAATTGCTTAGATCGGAATCGATTTAAGGATAAGTTGTGCAGCATTCAAACTGCTGCAGCGTCCTTTGCGCAGCTGCAAAGACGCTCAGTGCTGCACGAAGAGAGAAATGCGGGCCGTGACGACCAGCATCAGACATATCGCCAAACTTGCAGGAACGTCGGTCTCTTCGGTCTCGCGTGTGCTCAACAACAGCGGCTACGCCTCGCCTGAGCTCCGGCATCGCGTAGAGTCGGCGATCCGGACACTGAACTACACACCCAGCAAGGGTGCCCGTATGCTGCGCGGTGCACCAAGCCGGATGATCGGGCTGATGCTGCCGTCGATTGACGTGCCGTTCTTCGGTATCCTCGCCCATGCCATCGAACAGGAACTGTTTCAGCACGGCTATCAGACGCTGATCTGCAGCACGGCGGAAAATATGGATCACGAGGCGCGCTATATTTCCATGCTGCTTGCCCAGCGCGTCGACGGTGTCATCGTCGCAAGCGCCTTCGGCAGCATCGAGCATTTCGGGGTGCTGCGGGATGCCGGTATACCGATCATCGCCATCGACCGTGAGCTGAGCGGCATCGCCGACGACGCTGTCATGGCCGATCATGCGGAAGGCGGACGGCTGATGGCGCGCCATCTGATCGACCTCGGCCACCGGGCTATCGCCATCGTCGGCGCGCCGGCACACAGCCAACCTATCCAGCTTCGCCTTCAGGGCATCACGGCGGAAATGGCCAAGGATGGCATCGCACCTGCCATCGTGGCGATGGCGGAAGAGCACAGCTTTGCGGAAACCTACCGACTGGCGCGAGAATTGCTGGCGTCTCGACCTGAGGTCACCGCGATCATCGGCACAACCGACGTTTCGGCGATTGCCGCAATCCATGCCGTCCAGGATCGCGGATTTTCCGTTCCGAACGACTATTCGGTCGTCGGCTTCGACGACCTGCCGGAGGCAGCCTATGTCTTTCCGCGGCTGACAACGGTCGCGCAGCCGATCCGCGATGTCGGGCAGCAAGCAGCACGGTTACTGGAAGCGCTGATCGAAGAGCACCAGACAGGAGACGCATCTCGGCAGGGTGCGATCGTAAAGGTGCCGGTCACGCTGATCGAGCGCGATTCCACCGGCCCCATCCGCAGCTGAGCAGGCGGTGCGGATCAGAGTGGCGCGGCAAAGCTAGGGTCGGACGATGACCTTGATTTCGCCCGGTAATGGCACGTTGCCCACCACGTCGGCGACCTCCTCGAGACCGATGGTTTTGGTGACCAGCGCGTCCAGCTCCAATGCCCCGTTTGCTACCATTGCAGCAGCGCGCGAATGGGTGAAAGGATTGAGGTAGGCCGGCCTGATATCGACTTCGTTCACCAGCAGATCGAAGGGCAGAACCGGCACCTCGACACCTGCCGGCGTGACCCCGAAAAGCACGAATGTGCCACCGCGCCGCGCCATCCTCAGACCGCTTTGAAGCGTATCGGGCACGCCGGCGCACTCGATGACCACGTCTGTGCCGCCTTTGGTAACCTCTCGCACGGAAGCGATCGTGTCGGAGGAGGCCGGGTCGAAGGCATGTGTCGCCCCCAGGCGCAGAGCGGTTTGGCGTCGCGACTGCTGGCGCGTGATCAAAATGATCTCGCTCGCCCCCGCCAGGCGGGCCAATTGCACCATCAGCAGACCGATCACGCCCCCGCCGAGGATCGCGACGCTGTCGCCCGGACGGATCCTTGCCTTATCGATGGCGTGGATGCAGCAGGCCAGCGGTTCACTGAAGGCGCCGTGAACGGGATCGAGGTCGGCCGGCAGCCTGAAGGCCTGCGCGTGCGGCACCGCCACATATTCCGCAAAGCCGCCATCCCGTGTCACGCCGATGGCAGTCAGGCTCTCGCACAGGTTCGGCTGCGCCTGCGTGCAAGCCGGACAGATGCCGCAGGCGATATTGGGGTCGACCGTCACGAGTTCCCCACCGCTAAACCGTGTCACACCATCGCCGATCTCTTCCACGATGCCGCAGAATTCGTGGCCCAGCGTGACGGGGATCGCTGTCGGATATTCGCCCTTATACATGTGGCGATCGGAACCGCAGATGCCGGCTGCTGCCACCCTGACAAGCAGTTCGCCTGGCCCGGCAACCGGTTTCTCAACGTTGCGCATGGTCAAAGACCCGATCGACTCCAAGCGTACAGCCTTCATTCCGCTCCTCCAGACCTAAAGTTCGATTGCCGATCGTGCTGATGAAGCCGCCTTGCAGGATGATGCAGCCGCGACGCGGCTCAAGCGCTCAGCTCATGACATTGCCGCCATCGACATTGTAGCACTGCGCCACGATGTATGCTGCATCAGGCCCGGCCAGGAAGGCCGCCATGGCAGCTTGTTCTTGGGGAGCGCCAAATCGTCCGGCGGGAACGGCGGCAGCCACGCGGCGCTTGACGTCACCAGGTTTCAAACCTTCCCGGCTGCCGAGTTTTGCATCGACGACGTCCCACATCGGCGTATCGACGACGCCGGGAGCGATGGCATTGACGTTGATGCCGTAACGGATCAGCTCCAGAGCGCAGCTTTGCGTGATGCTGATGACCGCCGCCTTGGATGCGCAGTAAGCCACAGCAGGTCCTTCGCCCCGACGCCCCGCCTGAGACGAGAAGTTGATGATGCGTCCACCTTCCCCTCTCTCCACCATGTGCCGGGCAACGGCCTGTGTCATGAAAATCACGCCTTCGATATTGACCTGAAATACCCTAGCGGTGCGCTCCCGGGATATTTCCAGAATGGACTCGACCTCGTAAATGCCTGCGGCATTGACCAGGATATCGATCTGACCGGCAGTGGCGATGGCGAAGCGTGCAGCTTCTTCGATGCTGTCCTGGCTGGTCACGTCAAGCGCCACACCCCAGGCATGCGGACCGATCGCTTCCGCCACCCGTGCGCATCGTTCACCGTCGAGATCTGCCACGACAACCCTGGCGCCTTCGGCGGCGAAGCGTTCGCATACTGCTTTGCCGATACCGCTTGCTCCCCCTGTGACCAATGCCACCTTGCCCGAGAGCCGCGCCGTTTCCGTATAGGTCATCGCACTGCCTCCCCGCTCGGACCTGCGCCGGCAAGGGTGCCGTGCGCGGCTGCCATCGTGAATAGCTTCATGTCTGCTCCTCCATTCTGACTGGATGGTGATCGGCGCCGCCCTCTCCTGAGACGACGCCAATGGGCTATGCGGATTGCGGGCTCGCCTCCTGCGCCTCCCGAAGGAGCACAGACATGTCGGGGATGCCGTCGGTGGCCGTCGCACCCGCGAGGCAATGCGCAGCCGCCGCATGGGCGACGGCGCAAATATGCTCGACAGGCCAGTTCTCATGCAGGCCGTAGAGCACGGCGGCACAGAAGGCGTCTCCTGCGCCGACCGTACTGACGATGTCATCAGGATCGACGGGTCGTGAACGCGTCATGATCGGGGAAGCGCCTGATGCAAACCAGAAGCAGATTTCCGGTGCATGGATAATCGCGCCTTTGGTGACGCCTGCGGCAAGCAGGCGCTCGCCCGCTTCCAAAAGCCCCGCCTCGATCAAATCTCCCTTCGCGTCGCGAACGACAACATCGGTTGCCCGACCCGCCTCCATCTCGTTGATGATCAGATAATCGCAGAAGGGCAGAGCGACGCCGACCTTGGACGCAAATTCCGGGTCTTCGCTCGATACGAAATCCACGCAGGTCGTGAGCCCGGCGCGGCGCGCAGCCTCCAGCAGGCGCGACGCTCCCGAACGACCATCAGGGCCGATGCGGTCGAGACCCGGCAACAGCATGAGATAACCGAGATAGAACAGCCGATAGCCGGCCTCAGCGAAGGTGGCTGGTGAGACGAGCTCATCCGTCACGGCATCGTTGGCGCCGCCATGATAGAAGAAGGTCCGGTTCTGGCCGGGCACATTCATGACATGCGTATGCGCCGTCACCCGGTCGGCAAGCGCGGTCAGCCCACCGACATCGACGCCGGCAAGTGTAAGGCGGGCCTTGACGATCTCCCCGTCCTGATCAGCGCCGATGCATCCCGCCGCCGCCAGCTTTCCGGGAAATCCGAGCGAGGCCAGATCGGTAACGACATTGGCCGCCCCGCCGCCCACGCCCAGATCCTGGTGCAGGATATGCGCGAGATTGCCCTGTTCTGGCCAATAGGACAGGGTGTGGACGCGATCGACAATGAAGTTTCCCGCGCAGACGATGCCGCCGTGCTTCTGGCTATCGCGATCGCAAACCTCCTCCCCGGCTCGCATCAGCCGACTCCTTCATTCCACAAGGGTCTCAGCGGCGGCTCATCTTCCTCGATCGCGGCAAAGCGCCCGATCGGTTCCAGAAAGAAATTGTCGCTGTTGTCGTCGTTGACCTGACTGACCTCGCCGACAAGGACAGGTCCGCCCCCTTTCCTGCCGTAAAAGCGGTGGTAAAGCCCGGTGCGGATCGTCACGCTTTGGCCAGGCTCAAGAATCAGCGGCTCCCATGCCGCGAGCCGGTGCGGCAGCCCGTCGACCGGAACCGTCACATCCTCCGTCAGCACATTGCCATCGGCGTCGGTTGCGGCGAATTCGATGACGAGATCGCCGCCGGCGCGATTGATGATGTCTTCCATCTTCGCCGCATGGCGGTGCGTCGGCGTGACCTGGCCTTCTTCGACGAAGAGCAGCTTTTCGGCATAGGTCCGCTCCCCCTCGACATCAACGATGCCATTGCGCAGGCAGAACAACACGAGGCCGCGTTCGGCAAACCGGTTCGAGCCGAAATCGGTGACATCCCAACCCAGCTGATGGGCGCGCAGATAGGCCGATGCCTCCGGATGAGCGGCAAAATCCGCCGCCGTCCAATATCCCCATGCCGGCAGGGACCAATGCCAGCGCTCGAGGGTCTCGGTTGCCCGCAGCAACGCGGCGTTGATCGCGGAGCGCTGCATCAAACGGACACCCCGTCATACGCGACCGGTACCACGACGTCCTCGCGACCGGATTTGAGGGCTGCCGTCAGGACCGCATGATGCGCCTGCGCCTCCGCCGGCGTCGCGCAGCCGAAACCGTTGGCATCCCCGCCGGCAAGCTCATCGACGAAGGCCGCCCACATCTGCTGTATGGCGTCGGCAAAACCGAATTCAAAGATCTTGCCTGTGATGGCCGGAAACAGCGAGCCATAGCCGAGATCCTCGGTGCTCCAGGCCTGGGCTCCGCCATTATAATCCATCCACTGCCACTGGCGCGGCGACTTCGTGCTGAAGAATGCGCTTTTCTTCATGCCAAGAACCCTGATGTACCAGGTGTTGGATTCGCCGGGCGCGATGCGCCAGGTTTTCAGCACCATCGGGAAATCCTGATCCCCGGTGCGTACGCGGCTGCTGATCGTGGCATTGTCCCAGGTGGTGCAGGGCAGCATGCCGCCCTTGCCGTCGGGACGTTCGGTAACCTTCTTGACCAGTTGCGCATGCAGGGTCGTCGGGCGCCAGCCGAGACGCAGCGGCACATGCAGCACATGCATGCCGAGATCACCCATGCAGCCATAGTCGCCATTGATCTCGGCCATACGCTTCCAGTTGATCGGCTTCTGCCGGTCGATATCCGAAGAGTGCAGGAAACCCGCCTCGACTTCGATTATATCCCCCATCTCGCCGCTTTTTGCGAGCGCGATGACCTTCTGTGCGCCGGGGAAGAAAGGCATTTCCGACGAGCAGCGGACCAGGAGTTCGGGATGCTCGGCCAGAACCGCCATGATTTCCCGGTTCTGCGCGGCGTCCATGCCGAAGGGCTTTTCGCCGAGAAGATGCTTTCCGGCCTTCAGGACGTCGATGTAGAATTGCTGGTGCAGCACATGCGGGACGGCGCAATAGACCGCATCGACCTCAGGATTGGCCAGAAGCTCCTTATAGTCGGCGGTGAACTGGCGAACAGTCGGCACATGATCCCTGAACCAGTCGAGCAGCGTCGCGTTGGTATCACAGACGGCGACGATTTCCGGTCGCGCCTTCACATCGGCCAGATGCAGCCAGCGCGCCGCGGCACTCGCGAACTCGCGCCCCATCAGACCGCAGCCGATGACGCCGAAGCGGAATATTTTCGTCATGACATGTCCTCCCAGACGCGCGTCAGCCAATATGCAGCGAGGCTTGCTCGACGGAAGCCTTGTCATGGACGATTGCCATCAAGGCCCGCGTCATGCCGCCGGGATTGTGATGCTGGATGACGTTGCGGCCATAGACGATGCCACGGGCGCCTTGCTCCATCAACTGCTTGGTGCGGATCAGGATTTCCTGATCCGAAACGCGGCCGCCGCCGCGCACGAGCACCGGCAGGCCCTGAGCGATTTCGACCACGCGGTGATATTCTTCGACATTGTCGCAGGGATCGGCCTTGATGATATCCGCACCGAGTTCGGCGGCTTGGCGCACAAGCGGCAGGATCTTGTCGATCGCGCCATCGACCATGTAGGCGCCCTTGGAATTGTCCTGCATGACGAGCGGCTCGACCATCAGCGGCATGCTGTAGATCTCGCATTCGCGCTTCAGGCTGTTCACATTGCGCACGCAGGCGCGGTAGACTTCCGGCTGGTCCGGCAGCATCAAGAGATTGACGACGACACAGGCAGCATCCAATGCAACGCCTTGCTCCACCGCCCTGTCGATCATTTCGGAAAACAGCTGAGACGGCAGGGGATTGCCATAGATGTTGGCGATGTCGGTGCGCAGCACCAGCGCCGGGCGATGCTTGCCGGGAATAGCCTGCAGCATGGGCGCCGTCCCCGGCGGCAGCTGAATGGCATCCGGTGCCGCTTGCGCGATCACCTCGATGGCAGTCTTCATGTTCTCGATGCCGGCGAGGAAAGTCCGTTCATTGAACATGCCGTGATCGATAGCAACGTCAAAACAATTTCCAGACACGCCGAAAAGTCGGTTCAACCGCGCGGATTTCATCAGCTTCCTCCCAATATGGCAACGTTTCCACATTCGAATAAACGCAGGAGAATTGCGAGTCAAGAAAATGTGGTAACGTTTCCACATTCGCTTTAATTGTCCATTTGGCGCGCTGAATTCGCCTCATCAGCCATGCAGGCCGTCGCGGCCTTGAGTCAGGCGGGGCCGCGCTGATACAATTGCAAGAGATCAGAATCGTTTACGGTCGGAGATTTGCATAAGAGTATCGGTTTTTAGCTCCTCAAGCGCTAGTTTGCTCCCACTGGCCATTTAAATTGCATCCCACGCTCACCTTTGGAGGAATGGCTGACGTTTCGGGGTGAGTTGTCTTGGGAGGATCCATGAGACATTATTTGGCAGGCGCACTCGGCGCCTTTATTTCCGTAGCACTCAGCTCCACCGTTCTGGCTGAAACGCTGACAATCGCGACCGTGAACAACGGCGACATGATCCGGATGCAGAAGCTGACGGATGACT